>NZ_PYAV01000004.1 GCF_003014715.1 Salsuginibacillus halophilus | reverse complement strand
GATGGATCTGTTCTCCCGTCGGATTATCAGCTACCGGATCGATGATCACATGGAAGCCGGGCTGTCGTTAAATGCCCTCCGGGAGGCGATCGCCCGACGCCGCCCGGAGGAAGGATTTGTACACCATTCCGACCGCAGCTCTCAATATACTTCAAATGCGTACGTGAAGACGCTTGAGGAAGCCGGAGCCGTGATCAGTATGGGCCGGAAGGGCGACCCGTATGACAATGCCTGTATGGAAAGCTTTTTTGCGTCGCTTAAGAAAGAGTTTTTACACAAACGGACCTTTGCCACAAAAGAGGAAGCCTATGCGGCGGTTGACTTCTACATCCGCTTTTATAACCAGCATCGTATGCACTCCTCTCTGAATTACGTCAGCCCAATGGAGGCTGAAATGGCGTATACAAAGGCACATTCAGCGTACACCATAACCAAAGAAGCACACTCGGTATCGTAAGATCAGGGAGAAAGCGAAGAGCCCGGAGAGAGCCCCGTTTTTTGAGAAAATTAAGCAGCAGATTACGATTATAAATGTGCCAATCTGTGGCATATAGTGTCCACTTTATTGACAGGAGTCCAATCCCATCCATTATTATAGATTCAGGTTCTCTTTTGCTTGGAGACGGTCCATATTTCATAATTCCGGCCCCGGTTTGGCTAGGGTCCTCCCGTATCCCTTAAATGCTGTTCCAATTCTTCGTCATCACATGTACAGACGTTATATGGTATGACTAAGTAGCGCCCGTGTTAAAATTTCCACCCCATCTATCATCGCGTCACGATCAAATGTCATCTCCGGATGATGCAGACCTGGGGTTAAGCCGCAGCCAAGGCCGAGCATAGCGGCTTTGAGCTCAGGCTGCTTGATCGTGTAATTATGAAAGTCTTCGCCACCGCTTGATACAGCGACCGGGTGCAGCGCCTCATTTCCAAGCGTTTCGCGTATGGCTGCTGCCAGCTGCTCTTTCGCTTCTTCATGAATTTCCGCTGCCGGAATTGAAGCGCCGTATTCGAGCGTAATATTTGTGCCATAAGCTTCAGACACACCGCGAACACCCTTCTCAACACCGGCAATGAGCTCTTCCATCACTTCATTCGTCTGCGCCCGCACATCCAAAGAAAAGCGCGCCCGTCCCGGAATCACATTCTGGCTCTCGCCGCCTGCTTCAAAGCGGGTGAACTTGGCACTCGCCGGCACCATCGGATTTGTATGTATACTTTGCAGCCGCTGCACGAGGGCTACACCTACTTCCACGGCATTCACGCCGAGATGCGGCCGGGCACCGTGGGCATCTTCACCAGCGATCGTGCCATAAAGAAATTGAGCCGCCCCGTTTTGAATGGCGGGTGCGGCCTGACCCGCCGGCACTTCCGCCTCCGGGCGCAGATGCACACCATATAAATGTGTGATGTTTTCCACCGCGCCATCACGTACCATCAGCTTAGCACCCTCGCCTTTTTCTTCCGCAGGCTGAAAAATAAAGCGCACCGACATGGCCTCGCGCTCATGCCGTGCAAAGTACAGCATGGCAGCAATCCCCATCGTCATGTGGGCGTCGTGACCGCAGGAATGATTCGCCTGCATGACGCCGCTCGATTCCTGCCAAAGTGCATCCATATCGGTGCGGAGCGCGACTTCCGGAGGTTGGTCACCTACATCGACGATGATACCGTAATGACTGCTGAATGTTTGTGGCGTTAAACCTTCAGCCTCCGCCAGCTGGCAGATGTATGCCCTCGTCTTTTCCTCGTGAAAGCTGACTTCCGGGTGTTGATGTAAATGCGTGAATATGTCCATGATTTCATCTTTCATCGCTTGAATTTCAGCCTGCACAATCTCATCTCCTCTACGTTGATCTCTATTAATTATGTGAATATTGCGACAAGATGTCAACTGATCCGCGCGTCATGTGCGAACGCTCCCCGCGCCGCGCACGAATCGCTCCCTGCCGCGCATGAATCGCACCACGCCGCGCATAAATCGTTCCCTGCCGCGCATAAATCGCCCTGCGCCGCGCTCTAATCGCTCCTCTCCGCGCTCTAATCGCACCCTGCCGCGCTCAAATCGCCCCCTGCCGCGCATAATTCGCTCCCTGCCGCGCATAATTCGCTCCCTGCCGCGCTCTAATCGCTCCTCGCCGCGCTTAAATCGTTCCCTGCCGCGCATAAATCGCATCCTGCCGCGCTCTAATCGCCCCGCGCCGCGCATAAATCGTTCCTTGCCGCGCTCTAATCGCTCCCTGCCGCGCTCTAATCGCTCCCTGCCGCGCACGAATCGCATACTGCCGCGCATAAATCGTTCCCTGCCGCGCTCTAATCGCCCCCTGCCGCGCATAATTCGCTCCCTGCCGCGCTCTAATCGCCCCGCGCCGCGCATAAATCGTTCCCTGCCGCGCTCTAATCGCTCCCTGCCGCGCACGAATCGCATACTGCCGCGCATAAATCGACTCTATTTTCATCTTAATTTTCAAACGTTTGATCGTTTATAATCAAATTTGATTGAATTTGATTATTTTTGATTGATTTTGATTAATTAAGCGTTTACAATAAAGATAGTTTCATTGAAAAAATGAGGTGAAGCAATGCTGGGCATTGATCGTAAGCAAAAAATTATCGCGTACCTTGAGGAACACGAAGTCGCTTCGATACATGACTTAAGTGAATTGACCGGCGCTTCAGAATCGACGCTGCGCCGTGATTTAAGTGATTTAGAAAAGCAGTATGAAATTACCCGCGTGCATGGCGGTGCTTCACTCGCACGACCGCGCCGCGAAGAACCGACGCTGGCGGAAAAAATCGACCGTTCTTTGCCGGAGAAAAAAGCCGTAGCACAAGCTGCAGCTTCGCAGGTGAAAGAAGGCGAAACAATTTTTCTTGATGCCGGTTCGACAACCCTTGAGATGATCCCGTTTTTAGCTGGGAATTCAGTAACCGTGGTAACAAATGGTGTAACGCATGTCTCGCAATTAATTCAAGCAGGCATTCCGACGTACGTTACCGGCGGGCAGGCGAAAGCAACTACCGCTGCTCTTGTCGGTACAAAAGCAGTAGATACACTTAGCGGCTACTACTTTGACCGCTGCTTTATCGGCGCTAATAGTGTGGATATGACGGCCGGATATACGACACCTGACCCGGAAGAGTGTGCTGTGAAACAAACAGCGCTTACACAAGCAGCCAAAGCTTACGTCATTGCCGATGCATCAAAAATCGGCACGGTGTCGTTTGCAAAAATTGCGCCTTTGGCTGCGGCAGACTTTATTACCACAAACGATCTTGATCATGAAACTTTCAACGAACTCATCAAACAGACGAACGTAAAGGTGGCAGAAGGATGATTTATACAGTGACGCTTAACCCAGCCTTAGATTATATTGTCAGCCTTGATGCACTTACAACCGGCAGTGTTAACCGAGCGCACACCGAGCAGAAAGAACCCGGCGGCAAAGGGATTAATGTCTCGCGCATGCTGCACAACCTTGGTGAACAAAGCACAGCCCTCGGTTTTGCCGGAGGTTTTAGTGGCGACTGGCTCACGGATCGATTGACGCGTGAAGGCATACAGACAAGCTTCACCCCTATTGAAGATGACACGCGGATTAACGTGAAAGTGAAAGAGCAGAACGAAACTGAAATTAACGCCCCGTCCCCGGCCATTTCTGAAGCAGCCCAAGCGCAGCTTCAAGACCAATTAAGCCGGGTGACCACCGGAGACACGGTCGTTTTTGCCGGAAGCGTACCGCAGACCCTTCCGCAAAATATCTATGAAACGATGATTCTTGAAGCGAAATCCAAAGGTGCTTACATCTGCCTCGATGCAAGCGGCGAAGCGTTTCAGCACGGGCTAAAAGCTGTTCCTGATATGGCAAAGCCGAATCAGCACGAATTAGAAGAGTTATTTAACTGTGAAATCCGCAACATTTCAGATGCCGCACATTACGCTGAAAAACTGCAAACCACTTATGGCATCAATCATGTTCTCGTATCACTTGCAGGCGAAGGTGCCGTGCTCGTCACCCAGGATGGCGCGTTACATGCCCGGCCGCCGGCAGGTGCATTAGTGAATTCCGTCGGTGCCGGAGATTCATCAGTTGCAGGATTCCTCGCAGCCCAGCTTGCATCTGCTTCCGTCCACGGGACACTTGCTTACAGCGTTGCCTCCGGTTCTGCTACGGCGTTTTCAGATGGATTTGGTGCAAAGGCTGATGTAGAGAAACTTGCTGAAGAAGTTAAAATCACGGATTTATCCTAAAGAAAGGGGTTAGTCATATGAGAATTACAGAACTTCTCACTGCCGAGACGATTCAGCTGAACGCTGCGGCGGACACGAAGGAAGGTATGATTCAAGAGCTTGCCAATCAACTTGATCAAGCCGGTAAGCTGTCGGATCGAGAAACATTTGTCGAAGCCATCTTTGCCCGCGAAAATCAAAGCAGCACCGGGATGGGAGAAGGCGTTGCGATTCCCCACGCCAAAACTTCCGCTGTAAAAACACCGGCGATTGCTTTTGCCCGGTCCACCGAAGGCATTGATTTCCAATCACTCGATGGAGAACCGGTTCACTACTTTTTTATGATCGCCGCCGCAGAAGGCGCTAATGAAGATCATTTGCAAGCGCTGTCTCGACTGTCCACCCTGCTCATGGACCCTGAATTCCGCCAAGGCTTGACTGAAGCGCAAAACGCTGATGATGTCCTACGCATTGTCGAACAGAAAGAAAAAGAAAAACTGGATGAAGCGGACGTTACACCGCAGCAAACAAAGGGTGACCAAGGACCGCGACGGAAACTCGTGGCTGTAACCGGATGTCCGACCGGAATTGCGCACACGCATATGGCTGCTGATGCGCTGAAAGATAAAGCACGGGAACTCGGCATCGATATGAAAGTCCAAACGAATGGATCTGACGGCGTAAAAAACCGGCTCACCGCTGAAGATATCCAGGAAGCTGAAGCTGTTATTATCGCAGCTGACACTAAAGTGGATATGGCCGGCTTTCAAGGTAAACCTGTTCTGCAAAAAGGGGTAACGGACGGTATGCGCCGGCCCGGCGACTTAATTGAAGCAGCTTTAAACGGCGATGCCCCGATTTATGAAGGTACAGGAGAAGCTCAAAAGGCAGGAGAAGATGCAGAAGAAACCGGCGGGATGCGCGCTGTCGGCCAAGGATTTTACAAGCACTTAATGAATGGTGTCTCGCACATGCTTCCGTTTGTTGTCGGCGGCGGTATTTTAATCGCTCTTGCTTTTGCCCTCGACATTGATGCTGAAGGTCCAATTTCAAGTGCTTTAGATGCTATTGGCGGCGGCCACGCGTTTGAACTAATGGTTGCGATTCTTGCTGGTTTCATCGCCATGAGTATTGCCGATCGGCCGGGCCTTGCACCAGGGATGATCGCTGGTTATATGGCTCATACAGGGGACGCTGGTTTTCTCGGTGGTATTCTTGCCGGCTTTCTCGCAGGTTACGTCGTTGTATGGCTGAAACACGTATTCCGCAACTTGCCGAGTGTGCTTGACGGTTTGAAAACTGTCCTCTTTTATCCATTCTTCAGTATTTTAATCGTTGGCTTATTGATGCACTTTGTCATTATCGAACCAATTGCCGTACTTATGGCGAATCTTGAAGCGATGCTCGGCGGCATGACCGGCATGAACGCAGCCCTGCTCGGCTTAATACTCGGCGGGATGATGGCGGTTGACATGGGTGGTCCAATCAACAAGACCGCCTACGCATTTGGTATTGCCATGATTGATGCCGGCAGTTTCGGCCCGCAGGCAGCTATCATGGCCGGCGGAATGGTACCACCACTTGGCATTGCAATTGCAACAACATTTTTCCGATCCAAATTTACGAAAGAACAGCGCAGTGCTGGTGTAACAAACTACGTGATGGGTGCCTCCTTTATCACTGAAGGTGCCATCCCATTTGCTGCTGCTGACCCAGGACGCGTTATTCCATCCATTATCGTTGGCTCATCTATAGCCGGAGCTCTTGTTATGCTGTTAAACATTGGGCTGCAGGCACCGCACGGCGGCGTTTTTGTTGCATGGCTTGTTGATGGAAGCTTCTTAGCCTACATGGGTGCCATTCTTGCCGGGGCCGTTGTAACCGCCCTCATGCTCGGCTTCTGGAAAAAACGAGTAAATTAACTAAAAGCCCGAACCCGGTGGACCGGGTTCGGGCTTTATCAATGACGTTGTGCTTACATCACGCGCAATCCCCCCCTGCCGCGCATAAATCGCTACTCGCCGCGCATAATTCGCTACACGCCGCGCATAAATCTCCCCACGCCGCGCTCAAATCGCTCCTCGCCGCGCATAATTCGCCCCCTGCCGCGCACGAATCGCTCCTCGCCGCGCATCAAAAAGCCCAGCCGGGTTGCTCGGCTGGGCTTTTCTATTATTTCAATCCTCGTTCTTCTTTTCGCAGTTGTTGGAATTTCTTTGTTTCGTTGGCGACCACGCCTGAAAGGAGGAGGAGCGCCACTAAGTTCGGGAAGGCCATGAGACCGTTCATCACGTCGGCAAAGCCCCAAACAATATCCAAGCTTACGACCGCACCAACATAAAGCATGACAACGAAAGCAAGGCGGTACGCGAAAGACATTACTTTGTTATCTCCGACAAGGTATGTGAAACATTTCTCGCCGAAGTAAGACCAGCCGAGAATTGTTGAGAATACAAAGAATAAGAGAGCGACCGCAACGATCGTTCCGCCAACACCCGGCAAATAGTTTTCAAATGCTCTGGATGTAAGCTGGGCGGCACTATCGTGTTCCTGGGTGTACATGTGCCCCATAACGAGTGCCAAACCTGTCACTGTACACACAATAATGGTATCAATAAATACTTGGGTCATGGAGACGAGTGCCTGACGAGCCGGCACGTCGGTTTTTGCAGCAGCGGCTGCAATCCCGCCGGTACCAAGACCAGCTTCGTTGGAGAAAATTCCGCGGGCAACGCCCTGCTGAATTACAGCACCAACCGCACCACCAGCCATTGCCTGCCCGGTAAAGGCGTCTGTAAAGATATAAGCAAAAGCTTCAGGTACAAGTGGAAAATTAATAAAGACAATCGCAAGACCTGCAACAATATAAAGCACAACCATTGCGGGCACAATTGCACCGACAACTTTACCGATGCTGCGAATCCCGCCGAGAATCACTAAACCAACGAGGAGTGCAAGAACAGCTCCCGTCCATCCCGGGGTGATGCCAAAGTTTTCATAGGCAACACCTGCCGCTTCATTTGACTGTACCATGTTACCAATACCAAAGGCTGCAACGGAGGCAAAGAGTGCAAATAAGACAGCAAGCCATTTCCAGCCGAGTCCTTTTTCAATGTAGTACATCGGCCCACCGGACATTTCGCCTTTGGCATTCTCTGTCCGGTATTTCACCCCGAGAATCGCTTCGCTGTACTTCGTGGCCATCCCGACAAAGGCCGTAATCCACATCCAAAATACGGCACCCGGCCCACCTACAGCTACTGCTGAAGCAACGCCGGCGATATTACCGGTACCCACTGTCGCCGCAAGCGCGGTCATTAATGCCTGAAAATGACTAATGTCGCCCTCTTCGGTTTGGTCACGTTTTGAAAATACAAGCTTTAACGCATACGGCAGCTGTTTAAAGGAGAAAAACATCAACCTAAATGTTAAATAAAGACCTGTACCTACGAGCAAAATAATGAGCGGAAGCCCCCATACAACCCCGCTCACCGTATCAATAATACCTTGGATTGTTTCCTCCAACTTACTTCACCCCTTTGGCTTGTCATGTGAATATTTTATGAAACTTAGAATGAGAAAATTCTAACAAATTTGTCCGTGCTTGTCTATTACTTTAGAAAAATATTCATGTGAGCATTTTTTTCACGACCACCCGCACTTTAAAATAAAAATTTTTTCCGTGCAGGACTTTGTCATTTTTCAGCGAACCTTTACAAAGTACAAATAAAACGGCTGAAGGAGGGTCCCATGTTTCAAAAGCATTTACAAGAACCGCAGCATTTGCGGAAGCTGCAGGCACTCTGTCGGCGGACGCCGGAGACGCACCCGAGTTATGAACGGATTCATGCTGACTTGAAAGCGGCAGCTGCAGGGTATGCAGGAGAGCGGTTGTTAACTTATCCGCTGGAACGTTTTTCTAACCAGCTGCATATTTTTCAAGGCTTGCGTCTGCCTGTTGCAGCTCACCATTATGTGCAGATTGATCTATTACTTATCTCTGAGCAAGGCATGGCGATCGGTGAAGTGAAACATTGGCGGGGAGATATCCAACTCAATGATTGGTACGGACCGCTCTATCGCACATATTTTGATAAAACTGAGCTGCTTCCGAATCCACTGCTTCAAGTCGAAGAGCAGCGCGAAGGCCTGCTTGATTATTTCAACCGCCATTCGCTTTTACTTCCCGAGATCGAAACTTTCGTGATTTTTACGCACCGCGAGGCTCAACTTCGTTTACCTCCAACCACAAATTTGCCAAAAATCTTCTTGAAAGAACGTTTACCTCAAATGATCCGCCACCACTTCACATCATCTGAAACGCAACCTCTTCTGCATCCTCACCATTACACTAATCAAATTTTAACTGATCATAAGCCTTTACAAATTGATGTTTTACAAAAGTATCAAGTAAAGTGCGAGGACTTGTTGCCGGGTGTTCAATGTGCGTCATGCTGTAACTTAAGTATGTCGCGAACGCAAGGCGTGTGGCGTTGTCTGCACTGTCACACCTCTCAAGCAGATGCCCATGTCACAGCGCTTCGTGACTATCAACTGCTGCTCGGCTCTCATATCACAAATAAAGATGCTCGACACTTTCTCCAAGTACCATCGCGTCACGCTTGCCGGCGAATTCTGCTGCACACAGCGACACACGTGCAAACACCGTCTAAACGACCTTATTACCGCTTATTTTCATGATACAGTCGACCCCGGCCGTAGCCGGGGTCGTTCCACCAATCGATCCCCGCCGCGCATCAATCGATCCCTGCCGCGCATAAACCGCTCCCTGCCGCGCACGAATCGATCCCGGCCGCGCATAAATCGATCCCCGCCGCGCATAATTCGCTCACCTCCGCGCACCAATCGCTCCTCACCGCGCACCAATCGCTCACCGCCGCGCATAAACCTCTCCCTGCCGCGCATAAAAAAGCTCCGGCGCGGGGCCGGAGCTTCAGCTAGTTCTTTTTGTCGAAGAAGATGCCGTCAGGCGTGCCGGCATCATATGGATTTTTGTACTTACGTCCGGTGGTGCGGCGGTGCTTCGTCCAGTTATAGTCCGAGCGGAGCGCAAAACGTTTTTCGTTCATCTGCTGCTCAATCTCTTGATTCATACGAAACATTTCGCGAATGTAGCGCTGCTCGCGCGCTGTCGCTTCAGACACTTCGCCAACTTCGTCAAGCAGCCGCCGGCGGCGCTCGAGCAGAGTGTTCATGCGGACAATATATTTATCGCGCGCATCCAAATCTTCCGGCAAGGGGGTGCGTACATGGTTCCACAACTTTTTCGTGGCCATGTAAACATCTTTTACCTGCGTCACGATCAGCTCGCGCCTCCACCATATTTCCGTTGACGTTCGGCCTGGATCACTTGTTTCCACGTATTACGGAACTGGATCACCATCTGTTCTGCTTCTTCAAGAATGTCTTTATCATTTTTGATGTTGGCGCGGACGAGGCGGTTATTGATGTAATCATACAGGCGCATCATATTTTCGCTCGTTTCATCTTCAACTTTTAACGTTACCATCAGTTCTGAAACGATCGCCTGCGCTTTTTTCAAGGCTGTATTTCTGTCTTGTATCCGATTTTCATCCATTGCTGTTTTGGCCTGACTGATAAACTTTAAACAACCGTTGTACAACATTAATGTAAGCTCGCCGGGACTCGCGGTTTGAGCTGAATTCTGCTTGTATACGTTCTGCTGGTTTGCGCCGAGATTCATATTCGTTAGCGCCATAAACATTCACCATCCTGTAAGAAGTCAATCTTTTTGTATAAGCGTCATTTACTGCTACTATTTATATCGACAAGCTGAATGAATTCTTAAGTTGTAAACAAAATTATCGTGAAGAATCTACTACATCCACATACCCATCTGACTGTGAAACGCATTCATCTGCTGCTGTGCCTGCATCATTGCGCTTTCCATCGCGGTAAACGTGCTCCAGTACCGGTCCTCAGTGCGCTGCAGCCGCGTTTCCATCTGCTCCTGCCGGTCTTCCATCTGCTCAATGCCGCGCCCGATCGTAAACTGGTGGTTCATATTGCGACCGCGCATCCCGCCGGCACGCTGGGATATATTTTCGATCGCGCCGTCAAGCGACTCCCGCAGCCGGCGCCCCACTCCTTTTTCCGCCTCGGTATCGCCATTCGCTGCAAATAGTTGATACACCGCCTCTGGGTCTTTTTCTGCAGCTTCGCGGAAAGCAGCTTCGTCAAATTCTAACTTTCCCCGTTCCGTATAATCCCGGCTCGGAGTAATCCCGATATCTGAGAGCATACGGAAATCACTATCATGATCCATCTCCACCGGTGTGTAGATCGCCACCCGCATCTGCGTCATTGTGCTTTGAATCATCCGATCGTTGCGCAGCATGCCGACGCTGGATTTTTCTTCCCACAACTCAACTTCGTGGTCGGTCATTTCAGCCCGTTGATCATCTGTAAGCGGCATAAAGTCACGGTTTCTATCTTCCTGCAGGCGCTCGTTCACATCATCAAGAAGCTCATTATACATCTCAACGAAGTTTTCGACAGTTTCGGCAACGTGATCCGTATCCACTTCGCCTTCGAGCCGCACCGTCTCACCTGTAAACGTGTCATTTAAAGTAAGTTCTGCCTCCTGCAGTTCAAACGTATTGCTTTGACGCTCTGTTTCAATGCCGTTGATCGTAAAGCGAGCATTGGCCCCGCCTTGCAATCCTTCAAAGATGAGGCGGCCGTCGCTATCGGTACGCCCTACTTGCTCACCATCAACGACGATCGTTTCGCCTGCAATCAACTCACCTTCATCATCACGCAGCGTGCCGGCATAGCTTGTTTCCCCGGGCGGTGCCGCTTCAAATTGATGACCTGCTGATGAAGTGCCTCCTTCAAAATCCCAGGAAAGCTCATCATCTCCGTTCATCAGGAGGAGCCCTCCATTTTCATCCGTTTGCAAGGTGGTATGGCTAAGGCCGAACAAATCGTTAAAGAGCGCCCCTTCGAACTGAATGTCTTCGCCTGCACCGTTAAAGCTGCCGGTGTCTTCACGGGAAACGGAAAGCTGACCGGCAAAGGCATCGGAAAAAGCACTAATGCCAAGGTTACTGTCATTCAAACGTTCTAAAACATCATCAAGGGTATCATCAGCTGTAACCGCCATTTGTAACGTTTGGGCTTCACCGTCTTCGTTGTACGTTGTGATGCTTCCGGCGGCGTAGCTTTCGCGGAACTGTACTATCACTTCTTCTGTCGTTTCTGCACCGAGTTCAAGCTCCCCGGTTTCGGCATCAATAAACACTTCGTCTGCAGACAAGACTGCATCTGGATCTGTTACGACGGTGAGCGCTTCACCACCGTCGACAAATACTTCCGTCGCACCAGCATCAATCATACCCCGGTCAAGCTCGAGTGCGGTGCGGGGTTCATCTACCGGCGCAAAAATTTCTTCTTTATATTCAGCTGCTGCTTCAATCGATACATCACCGCTTACGTCGTCGGCAAAGGTTAATGTAAGCGCATCTCCATCCACTTCTGTAAGCACTTCACCTTCTTCCGGCACACCTTCTGTCACCACGTTAAACTGCTTCCCGTCTTGCGTCACCGTAAGTGCATCTATCGAATCTTCATCCCACACTTCTCCTTCGAAAATAACAGACCCGTTGTCAGCTGAGGCGGTGTCGCGCACGATATATCCTGTATCCCAAGCCTCTGCTCGACTCTCCCGCCAGCCATGCGTACCGAGCGCTTCGTCACGCTCAAGCCGCGCGCCGCTTTCTAAAAGTGACGCGTCACTTACAGCTACAGCCGCTCCCGCAAGCTGACTTACTTCAGTAATCGACGCACTTAAATCCGGCGTTCCCCGCTGTGCTTCTGCAGAGATCAGCTCATCGTTTGTTGAAGAAACAGCGCCGGCATTCATCTCGGAACGCATCATGACCGTATCAAACAACTCGTCGCGAAGGTCATCAAACTTTGTGTTCACTTCCCGGTACGCATCCACCTTCTGCTCTTCCCACAAAATGTCCTGTTCGAGACGGGTCACCGGTTCACGCTCGTACTGCATAATTTGACGAACTTGCGAATCAATGTCCATCCCGCTGGCAAAGCCTGTCATGCGCATATCCATCGCATTCACTTCCTCATTCATTTGATAACTTATCTATTATATATATCGTCTTAATGAATAGTTTTTTTATATTTTTGAATGATTTTTTTGCTTCAACTACACAGGTTACTTCGCTTTGCAAACAAAAAAGCCGGACGTCTGCCGCCCGGCTTTTTTGCTTATTTCATCATTTCATTTGCGCTACATTTGTCCACCCATCATGCCGCCCATCTGCGACATCATCTGCTGCTGCATCTGCTGGGCTTCAGCCATAGCCTGCTCCATTGCGCTGAACTGGTCCCAGTAGCGTTCTTCTGTACGCTGCATCCGCTCTTCAAAATTAGCGATCTGCTCACTTTGACGCTCCATATCCTGACCGAGGCGGAAGTTTTCATTCGTCACTGTAAATTCATTGCCGGCACGTTCAGCAATCTGATCTTCAGTCGCTGAAATGTGATCACGGAGCTGGTTTGCAACACCTTCACCACCGTTGTCTCCGCCGTCACTGTTAAACAACTGATATACAGCTTCAGGATCGTCTTCTACAGCACTGCGCAGCTGGTCTTCGTCAACTTCAAGCTCACCATTACGCTCCATATAATCCGAACTTGTTGTGATACCAATCTCAAATAAATAGGAAATGTCCGTGTTTTCACCGGTATCAATTTCACTATACAACGATTCACGCATCCGGTTAACGCCGCTAGATAAAATATCATCATTGCGAAGCAGACCACTGTTCGCCTGCTCATCCCATAGTTCAATTTCGTGTTCTGTCATTTCCCCGCGCTGGTCATCTGTGAGCGGTGCATAATCCCGGTTGTAATCTTCATTCAGTCTATCATTCACTGTGCTGACTAAGTCATTGTAACCATCCACAAACGACATCACTTCTTCAACCATGGCATCGGTATCCGTATTTACACCGAGGCTGACCGGCCCTTCGTCTTCATAGCTGAACGTGTTGTTTAGTGACACTTCTACACCGTTTTCTTCAAATTGATTGTCACGGCGTTCCGTATCAATGCCATCTACTGTGAATTCTGCATTTGTCGCTTCCTGACGGTTTTCATCAGCGATATCTGTTAAGTTGAATTCTTCCATTAATGCACCATCAAATATCATTTCCTGCCCGTCCTCGTTGCGCGCGCCAGTCTCATCACGTGTTACTGACATCTCACCAGTAAAGTTATCATAAAACATTGTCACCCCGGCCTCGGAGTTATTAATATCTTCGATCACATCATTTAAACTGTCGGCAGCGTCCGCCTCAAATGTTTCCACTTGGGCTTCGCCATCATCATTAAACGTTGTAACATTAAAGGCTGCTGCATTATATTCATAATCAAACGTAACATCTTCATTAACATTGTCGCCAAAGGCTACTGCTCCTGTTTCTGTATCTACAACGATATCATCTGCACCAGGTTCTGCATCGCCGTCGGTAATTAAATTATAACCATCTGAACCAACAATACTCACATTCTCAATATCCCCGTACGCCAGCGACTTCTCTCCATCTTCATCAGGGTTTAACGTTTCTTCGTTTGTGCCCCCGTCTTCCATCGCTCCGAAGTCAATATAATCTCCCAAGGCTGCTGTCGGATCAAAGTCTTCATCAGCATTCTGAATAAAGTCAGGCGCTGCTGTTACAGTTTCTGAAGATGCGAGGCTTCGAACTTCTTCAATCCGCATTGTACGGTCATCAACGTCTGCTGATGCACTTGCGGAAACAAGATCTTCATTTGTACTCTGTACATCTTTTGGGGTCATATTGCTGCGCCGGGTGACGCCTTCAAAAAGTTGATCGTCAAACTCGCTGAACTTCGTGTTCATTTCCCGGTATTGATCGACTTTCATCTCTTTTTCAATTAAATCCGATTCCATATCCTGCAGCGGCATACGTTCGGCTTCCATAATCTCCCGCACTTGACCGTCGATGTCCATACCACTTGCAAATCCGCTCATCCGCATTTGTGTATCCATAAAGTATGCCCTCCTCGAGCGTAATTGTACCGTTTATTGATCCTGCCGCCTTCAAGTAAACAAAAAAAGACAAGCTTGCGGCTCGTCTTTTTTTGTTTCAGGAGCTTAAACTGACTTATCAACGAGCAACCCGACATTTTCAAGCATGGCTGCCTGCATGTCGAGAAACTTCTCCGGCGGAACTTCACGGACCACTTCTTCGGAGCTGCGTTCTACGACTTGAACGTACGTACGCTCAAGGTCATCATGCATCTCGAATTTTAAGTCCGTGAAATTCGCTTCTAAGAAGCCATTCATCCCATCGACTTTATCTTGCAGCTCTTCACGATCAACAGCCTGCTCCTTACCTTCGCGAACAGTTTCGCGAATTTGGGCAGCCATTGTATCCTGCTGTTTCGGCGGTTCTTCGGCCGACTGCTGCTTTGTCTTTGATGCCGTCGTCTGGTTGCTCGGAAGACTGATGGATTCACTGACGTTCATCTCCATTCACACTCCCTTCCCTATGGACGGTGGATCACTCCTATTATTGATATCGGCAACTTTCAATAATCTTTTAGTTTAAGTTTGAATATTTTTATTTATCCCAGGAAGAACGAGCATTGAAAGAACCATTTTTAATAAAATAAGTGATGCGGCTCACAGAGATCCCGGTCTCATTCGCAATCTGCATTGCATTCGCATTCGGGTTAAGACGCAAATAAGCTCTGATTTTTTGATAGTCATGCTGATCTTTTGTCATACAGTCTTCACAGTAGTTCAACTCACCGGTTGACGGTTTCATGCCACAAGATTTGCAAGTTGTTTGTTTTTGATTAATATCATTCATAATACGGCCCTCCGACCTAGTTTGCTAACGCATCATTTTTTCTTATTTTATCACACTAACCGTTCAAAAGAAGTACATTCAGAAAAGTTTATATCCACCATTAGGTCTATAGACATAAAAAACACCCTTGAGTAAAGGGTGTTACAGCGTGTAGATAAATTTTAAACAAAGCGGAGGCTACTTGGCAGCAACGCCGCTTTCACTCGTCAGCTTTGCGTCATTTGATGATCATAAATTGTAGAGATCCTTTTGATCAAGCTATATCTACATGAACACGTTTCATGATGATGCTTCATGAACGATCCAGCGAACCATATGCATTAGGAAGTAACCGAAACGAAAGACGGCGACTCCCAGAGGATCAAGCGCAGGCTGAAGATCCACTTGTTCGATTGAGAATCAAATCGAACAAGTTAGCTGAAGTCAAGCCCTCGGGAAAGCGTCCGTCGATAGTGTTGGTTACGTTTATGATTCGGTTTTAAGGGCAGCCCTTGACATCCGGCACACTACAAATCATCTTTCACTTGGCTTTTTGTACCCTGCCAGTCACTTTTCAACTTCTTCTTTTTCCCTTCCCGCTCCATTTCTTTATTGTCAAAGGCGTTGCCGATTTGTTCTTTCGTTTCACCCTTTGCTTTGTTCACCTTACTTTTGATCTTATCGCTCCATTCATGATTACCGCCCATGGTGCTCACCTCACTTTGGAATTTTGGGGGTCTATTCCACAGTAAAAAGTGAATTCAAACATAAAAAACAGGGAGACATTGAAGCATCTCCCTGTCCGCGGCGGCGTTAAACAGTTACATCAATGTTTCCGCCTTTGCCAGGTTCAGCTGCCTGCTGTACCTGCTTTGCAGCCGCGTCACCTTTTTGCATTTCATCAAGCAGATCAATTTGACGCTCCCCTTGATCCATCGCTTTGTCCATCAGCTGCAGACTGCTCTGCTGCTTCACCTGCATTTGGCTCGCAAGTGTTGCATGGGCTGCAATATCCAAAAGACCACCCCCTTTCTACAAGGTATACGCTACGGTGATACTTCTGTTGTTAACGCGTCATATATCATGTCGCGCCAGGCGTTCAGACGCGGAAGCAGCGTAAACTGCATCACTTCCTTCGCCGAACCGTACGTTTCAGCCTGAAGTGCATCAGCAACATGCGATAACGCTGCATCAACGCGCTCACCTTCTTCTACGATTTGCGCAGCATCAAACACCTGCGGGTCGATTTGGCCAAGCGCGCTCTGCACCGCCTGCAGGGCACGGCTTACATCCTCAAGCAGCGGCACACTATGCTCTGGCGTCTCACTGTCGAGCAGCTTTTTGGCGTGCTCGGCACCTTCTTTAATTGTATCCGACAAATCAAGCGACTTTTGCAGCACGTCGCGCAGTTCTTCCTCCATGCGAGGCCTCCTAACATCTGTATACCTCATTGATAATTCATTCCTTAATTATATCGACACGTGTTGAAAAATTTAAAGAGAGACGCACTGGTTGATTGATCTGTCGATTCACTGATCGCGCACTCTGTCACAGTTACCGCGCACTTCGTCACAATTATCGCGCACTCTGTCACACTCTTCGCGCACTAACCACTCTCCCAACATTGAAACCTAAAAACCGCCGGCATACAGTGAGCAGGCCGGCGGTTTACATATACAGTTTATTGATGTTCGTAAGCTTCGTGCGGTGTGTCGGTCACGAGCATGCAGCCGGGGTCGTGGGTAATGGCTGTTCTCAGGCCAGCGTTTAAGAGTGCCTGCTGCGGCGTAACCCCGCATGCCCAAAATACCGGGACTTCACCTGGATTTAAGCTAACTGCGTCGCCGTAGTCCGGCGCGGCAAGATCGTTTATACCGAGCGCAGCCGGGTCGCCGGCGTGGACAGGTGCCCCGTGCACGGATGGGTAGCGGGCGGTAATCTGCTCTGCCTTTGCGACCCTATTCGCCATCATCGGCCGCATCGACACAACAAGCGGTCCGGAAAAAGGCGCAACTGCTTCTGTCGCAACATTTGTGACATACATCGGCACGTTGCGTTTTTCCTCCACATGCCGAAGCGGCAGGCCGGCAGCTTCAAGCGCCGCTTCAAACGTGAAGCTGCAGCCGATTAAAAAGCCGGTCATCGTGTCATCCCAAATCGAAGTGACGTCTTGATAGAGCGTGTAGCTTCCATCCGGCGCATACACGCGGTAACGCGGCACATCCGTTCTCACATCGGCATCTGGTGCAAGGAGAGAATGATAAGCCCCCGGCGGCAGTTCATCGAGCACCGGGCATGACTTTGGGTTGAACTCTGTAAAGCGGCGGAAGGCGTCTGCGTTTTCATTTGGCACAACGACGAGGTTCGTTTGAATGTAACCATCACAGACGCCGGCGCTTGAGCCTTGCCAGCCGCCATTTCGTACGAGCATCCGAAAGGTACTCGGGTCATGCATATGCATCAGCCTCCTTTAGGTTCAGCCGTTATCAAACCATGCTTCGTAGTTTTCCGGAAGGTACGTCATCACATCCGGCAGGTACGTTACGAAGACGAGGACGAGCAGCAGAATTGCAAGCTGCGGCAGTAAATATTTGAACATGGCCGGCACTTTAATATCAGCGATCCGGCCGGTGACAAAGAGTGCGACGCCAAGCGGCGGTGTGACCATCCCGATCGTTAAGTTGACGGCTAAGATGATGCCGAAGTGAATCGGATCAACGTTGGCTTGTTCGGCAAGCGGGAGAAAGAGCGGCGTGAAGATGGACACGGCACTGATTGTATCAATAAATGTACCGGCAATGAGCAGCACGATGTTAATGACTAACAGCAGCAAATACGGATTATCTGCGACCGGTCCTAAAATATCAACAAGCTGCTGCGGCAGATTGTGATAAGATAGCAGCCAAATGAAAATCGATGCGTTACCGATTAGAAACACGATGGTCGCTGTCGTCCGTCCGGCATCCATAAACACGCTGTAAAGCTGTTTCCAGTGCAGATCGCGGTACACAAACAACGCAATAATTAAAGCGTAAGCAACAGCGATCACGCCGGACTCTGTCGCGGTAAATGCACCGCTGATGATCCCGCCGAGAATGATCACCGGCATCATTAATGCTAAAATCGCATCTTTAAAGCCGACAATGAGTTCGCGGATTGAAGGGAGCGAGTTGCGCATCCGGCCTTCTTTATTTTTAATCCCAAGATACACACAATAAATGAGAAGGCCGAGCCCCATCAATACACCTGGCAGCACACCAGCGACGAATAAATCGCTGATCGATACGCCGGCAATGACTCCGTAAAGGATTAACACAATACTCGGCGGAATAATCGGTCCGATCGTCGATGACGTGGCGACTAAGCTGGCCGAAAAGCGCGGATCGTATCCCTGCTCTTTCATCGCAGGAATCATCATGCCGCCGATCGCCGCCGCTGCAGCAATCGCTGTACCGGTTAAAGCGGAGAAAAACATACTCGCCACGATAATGACTAAAGCCATTCCGCCAGGCAGAAAACCGACGGTCATCTGCGCAAATTGAATGAGGCGCTTCGACATACCGCCTTTGGTCATAATTTCACCGGCTAATATAAAGAGCGGCACCGCAATTAACGTAAAGCTTTCAATCCCGCTGAACAACTGACGCGGAATATTTACAAGCAGGCCGGGATCGGTGAGTAAAATCCCAAGCAGCGATACGAAACCAAGGGCAAAGGCGATGGGCACCCGCAGTAAAATTAACACGAATAAAAGCGGGATTAACCAAATCATGTCACCCACCTCCTCACCTGAAAGTAAAGCATTAAGACTGCGCTAAGCGGAATCGCTAAATATACGTACGCCTGCTCAACCGGCAGCGTAGCAACTGTGGTACCGCTTGCTAAATTGTCGAGAAAAAGGATGCCTCCGTAAAATAAGAGCACAACGATAAATGCTGTTGTTACAATATTTTCAAGCAACCGACTGAAACGCTGCACCCAGCCCGGCGCGTTTTCGAGTAAGTCAACCTGCAGATGGTCATAATGCTTTACACAGATCACCGCACCAAACAAAACGGTGTAAACGAATGTAATTAACACCGCTTCCTGCCCCCAAACGAGCGAAGTGTTTAAGACGTAGCGGTAAATGACCTGCAGCAAGGTGACCCCGACCGTGACAATGAGCGAGACAAACATTAACAGCGCCGAAAAACGCTCAATCCATTGATCAACTTTAACCACAGGGGCCTCCCTCCTTTACCGGCTCAGGATAGAAAGCGCCGACGGCCCGGCCGCCGGCGCTTTTTTTTAATTAATCATCCGCATGTTCAAGCACACGGTCGACAAGCTCACTCGGAACGTCGTCAGAGACTTCTTCGCGAACGTCTTCAGTCGCTTCTAAGAATGCTTCGTGATCAACCTCTTCAGTAATTGTAACGCCTGCGTCTTCAATCCGCTCAATCACGTCATCTTCCATCTGGCTTAACTCATCACGGTGGAATTCTGTCGTTGCTTCAACGGCAGCTTGTACATCTTCAAAGTGCTCACCAAGTTCATCCTGCGCGTCTTCGCTCATTAAAACAACGGCCGGTGTGTACGTGTGACCCGTTAAAGAAACGTATTCCTGAACTTCATAAAAGTTCATTGAATCAATCGTTGGAAGCGGGTTTTCCTGACCATCGACAACGCCCTGATCCAAGGAAGAGTACAATTCATCAAAGTCAACCGGTGTCGGGCTTGCGCCTAAAGCGTTCATGTGCGCTTCCCAAACTGGAGAAGGCTGCACGCGGATGCTCAAGCCGTCCATATCTTCCGGGCTTTCAATCTCCTGCTGACTGTTTGTAATGTGACGCATACCAACTTCCCAGTAGCCCATGCCGACCATGCCGTTGTCACCAACCATGCCAAGCATGTCATCGCCAAGGTCACCGTCTAGCATGTCATACACGTGGTCTTCATCTTCAAAGATATATGGGATACCAAACAAGTTCATCTCTGAAACTGTGTTGGCAAGGTTACTATCAGCTGCGACCGTCGTCATCGCAAGGGAACCGTCAAGCACCTGCTCGATCGCTTCACCTTCACCGCCGAGTGTTGCATTGCCATGAATTTCAATCGCAACATCGCCGTCGGTTTGTTCAGCAACTTCTTCCTGAAAATGTTCAGCTGCAATATTGTACTGGTGATCTTCAGATGCAGAGTGCGCAAGACGCAGTGTTACTTCAGCATCACCGGCATCTTCAGGCTCATCAACGTCTTCATCACCTTCTTCAGCCGGGTCACCACCGTCTCCACCGTTGTCTGCCTCTTCATCATCAAAGCCGCCGCATGCACTCAACATGACCGCAAGTCCTGTAGCTCCTGCAATTGTTACAAAACGTTTGTGTTTGTTCATCACAAACTCCCCCTTAATCTCTCTTTAATAAAATGCCGGTACCCGGCTTGTGAATATTGGTACGTCTTGCCGTACCTGTTTCACGTGTTCAAAATCCAATGAGGCCGTGAGTACCTCCTCTTTTCCCTGCGAACCTTTTGTTTTTATCTCTCCCCATGGTGAAACCGCCATGGAACGGCCGGCGAAAGTGACGCCGTTATAGGCACCGATTCTGTTCGATGACACAACATACATTTGATTCTCTAAAGCCCGCGCCTGCTGCAAGACTTCCCAGTGATCAGCGCGCGCATCCGGCCATTCCGCCGGGATAAACAAAACTTCTGTTCCTTGAAGCGCAAGATTGCGGATCATTTCCGGAAAACGAAGGTCAAAGCAAATAATGACGCCCATTTTCACACCATCTAGTTCAAACGTCGCCGCCGGTGCCTCGCCGCCGTTCATATACGCCGGTTCATCGAGCATCGGTACGAGATGAACTTTGTCGTACGTGTAAATGAGCTCTCCCTGCCGATTGACAACAAGCGCACGGTTGAAAATCTTTTCCTCATCTTTCACCGCAATCGACCCGCCAATAATGTGCACGTCATGCGCCACCGCAAGCTCCTGAAGCAGTTGCGTAGAAGCATTACCTTCTGCCGGCTCTGCAATATCTGCTAGTTCCGGCAGCGTATACGCCGTTGTCCACATTTCCGGCAGCACAACAATATCGGTTTCTGCCGCGTTCAATGATTCTTCAAACCAACGCCGAACTTGCTGACGATTCGCCTCTGGATCTCCCGGAATGACATCCATCTGAAAAATGGTGATATTCAAACTGATCCACCTCCTTAAGTTTAGTTCTCAAGCGGCTTGACTTCGTAAGTTAAAACAAGGGTCCGATCAAGCACCGGGTCATGCAGCTGCATCCGGTACGCATCGCCGTACTTAAATCCATCGAGCAGGGGCACGGTACCAATGTAATATACCGCCTGCTTCAGCGGCAGCTGTTGTTCTTTTAAATACGCCCGCACATCGTCAAAGTGCATAATTGCCGTCGCATCCGCCGCTTGATATGTCTGCCAAGCACCTTCAACGCGGATTTCTGTTTTTAACTTCAACTCATCCCAGTGTGGGAGAACTTCAGAAAGCTTCCAAGCTTCTCGCGACAACGGCTTATCACACACCTGCTTCGACTTTGCGATGCTTACGGTTTCAAGATCCCGATCGGTGTGATCGCTGCCGAGCGATAAATAAACGTCTTCTTCGTCTTCACCAAAAATCAAGACAGGTTCAGCTTCACCGGAAGAATCCAAGTGGTTTACTTCCAGCGGTCCGCCCTGTAAAAGCGAGCTGCGACGCATTGGAAACAATGCCGGCACCCGGTCCGGGCGAGGAATGCCAATCTCGGCAAGTTCTTCAATGTGTTCTTTCACTTTCTCCTGGTTACGGCCGGAATAGCCGATGCAGATCACATCACTTACTGTAAAATCAACAGGATTCCCCTGCACCTGCATACGAAGTGTCTCTAAGGTATCTTTTGTTACGCCCATTCCCAATCCTCCTCATCAATCAAGTTCATGACAACTTTTTCTGTGTTTTGAATATGTGCTTCTACAGCCTGCGCCGCAGTTTCAGGTGCTTTTGCTTTCAATGCTTGAATAATGGCCTTGTGTTCTTCAAGCGCCTCATCCATCCGAGCCTCTTCAGCCACTGCCCGAATCCCTAAGCGAAGCAGCTGATCACTTAAATGATCTAGAAACTGAATTAAGCGTTCGTTGTTGGTCAGCTGGGCTAAATACATATGAAAGTTACGATCTTCATTAATAAATTCCTGCCGGTTGACAACGGCTGCTGCTTCACGCATACGTTGGTCAATCCGGTTTAAATCTTGAATGTGAGCGTCCTCAATCGTTGGCGCAATCAACTTGGCGACATAACCTTCGTTGGCATAACGGCATTGAAACACTTCTAAAATATCCTGCCGCTCAATTTCTTTGACAACGACACCTTTCCAAGGAATCGTCTCCACCCATCCTTCAAACTCCAGCCGCTTCAGCGCCTCGCGTACCGGGGTACGGCTCACGCCAAGGGTATCTGCAATCTGCCGCTCCTGCAGCGTCTCGCCGGGAACAATGTCCTGACTGATCACCGCACCCTTAACTTCCCGGTAAACTTGATCCGTATATGAGACAAATTTCCCAACTTTTTTCATACTACACGAACTCCCTTGCCATGCGTATCCCACTTATTTACTGTTCTTTCACTTTTTCTAATTTGGTGTTTGGTGTCTGGTATACCAGATGTTACTTTTATCGTAGAGCAACACGCGAACCTTGTCAAACATTTTTAAAAATTAAATCTGTTAACGTTTTCAAAATCCAGTGTTCATGCCCATTCAGGGAATTAAAATGTTGTTTTGCATCACCTTATAACCATACATGCTGTCGCTTTCTAAAACTGGTTCTTTCCCTGGCATACGCGCTCACAACCTAATTACAAGCTTCAGTTCCTCATGTTTACAATCCTTTCGTCTTTCCCTATAAAACCTTTTCACATAATTGACACAAAATTCGTGATGCTTTTACGTTTACTCGACTTATTTCATGGGAACATATCCTTAGATTGCTTGCACGTTTCAACATAATTCGACAGAGACGGCGCAACGTTAACAGTTTAAGGAGGAAGTGTATGACACAAATTTATGATTTCACAGCCGAAAAAGCGAACGGTCAAGAGGTATCCCTCGCTGATTACAAAGGAAAGGTTCTTTTAGTCGTAAACACCGCCACCGAATGTGGGTTTACACCTCAGCTTGAAGACTTGCAGAAACTGTACAGCCGCTACGGTGGGGAGAACTTTGAAATTCTCGGGTTCCCGTGCAACCAATTTGCTGAACAAGAGCCTAAAGCTGATGACGAAATGACTTCTCACTGTAAAGCAAACTTCGGCGTCACCTTTCCCATGTTTAAAAAGATCGATGTAAACGGTGAAAACGCCCATCCGCTCTTTACGTACTTACAGAACACAAAGTCATTTCAAGGCTTCAACTTAAACACCCCTACAGCAAAATTAATGAAAAAGATCATTACCGACCGCTATCCGGATTTATTAAGCGGCGACACAATCAAGTGGAACTTCACTAAGTTTCTCATCACCGGCGATGGTAAAGTGCTCCGCCGTTACGAACCGACCGATGAGCCCCTTGATTTCGAAAAAGACATTCGCCAGCTCGTCAACTTCAGCGCAGCGACGTAATGAAATCCCCCGCCGAAATGCCGGTGGGGGATTTTCAGTTAGCGAAGTTAGGGGCAGACGCGTAGAATAATTGCTCATTCGTTCAATTACCTCCCACGCGTGCAGCTTTCTTCCCACGCGTGCAGTAATCTCTCCTACGCGTGCAGTAATCTCTCCTACACGTGCAGTAAACCCTCCTACACGTGCAGTAATCTCCTCGACCGTGCGTAGATATATCTATAATTCATGGTATAATTATTCTTACATTTCAATAAGGGGGATTTTTATGAAGAAAGCTTGGATTGGGGGAAGTGCTGTAGTAGCGCTTACGGCTGCGCTCACAACTACTTCCGCGTCTGCTACTACATTTACAGACATCGAAGATCATTGGGCGGCAGATCAAATTATGGAAATGAGTGAAGCCGGCTACATTCAAGGTTACGCGGATCAAACGTTTCGGCCGAATGCTGAAATCAGCCGTGCTGAGGCTTCTGCGATGCTATCGCGAGCTTTTGAACTAGAGGGAGATATTGAGGCAGGTTCCGCCTTTTCGGATATAGACTCAGAACATCCATTAATTCACTACATATCCGCGGCTGTGGAAAATGAAATCTTACGAGGCTACGCGGATAATCGTTTCCAACCAAATGCGGAGATCACACGGGCTGAAACGGCTGTTATGCTGGAGCGAATCGCTGGTTTTGATCCTGAAGAAACGAGATCCTTTCCAGATACAAACAGCCACTGGGCGGTTAGTTCCATTGAGAATTTAGCTGGAAATAACATTATTAACGGCTATTCGAATAACTACTATGGGCCAGATGATGCCGTTTCACGAGCTGAATTTTCTAATATGCTCTCAAGTACGCTTCACTATTTAGAACACCAACTGGAAAATATTTCATATGAAGATTTGCAAACTGTCGTCACAGAAGAACACAATCAAGTTATTGAAGTTGATCCTTTCATTGATTCAGTTGTCGTCGAACATAATGATGTAAGGATATCCGGCGACTCTGTTCAAAACGTTGAAGTATTTGATGATGTCACCAACTTGTATTTCAACGACGTTATCGTGGAAGAACCAGTCCACTTTCACGGGAGTACAATTACAATGGATCATAATACGCGCATACAAGAAATTGTTTACTACAATGACCTCGGCGTCTATCTTGGACCAAACACTTTAGATAAAGAGATGTTTACTTTTACACCTGGTTCAGATTCAGCCTCTTTGTATTTTTATGAAGACGATTCATTGAGTGATCTTGAGCCACCAGTCTATTCCATTTCTCATCATCATATTGAACTTGGTGACCCGGCCCGAACGTTAACGGCAACTCATGGCGAGCCCGAGCGGATCTCGCCAAGCCGCCAAGGGTTTGACTGGCATACGTATCACGATGAATACGAAGACTTTGAGAGCTTTGCAGTTTACGATGATGAAGTCGTTGGGTTTCTTACCTTCCACCAATCTTTTGATAACCCTGAAGGTTTAGAGATGGGCACGACGCAGGAGGAAACAGAAGAAGCCATGGATGAGATGCAGGACCTTGCATTATTTTCCCCTGGTTATGACACTCTTTCAGAAGAAGATGAAGCACTCGTTGAAATGCATGTTAGAGCACGCGATTTTGGTCCACCGACACCTGAGCAAGATGAAACTTTAGAAAAAGCAATCGCTAACCAGATGTTTGACTATATTAACGCAGAGCGCGTGCATGAAGGCGTAGAACCACTTGAATGGTCAGATGAAATTGCAGATGTTTCCCGGGAACACAGCGATGATATGGCCGTCAATAATTATATCAACCGCGAAAATCAAGACGGCGTCTCTTTAGCAGACAGATTTAATGATGCTGACATCTCCGAATATAACTACGCTGACGCAAGTGTTCGGGGTGGTTTCGGATTTGGACGAACCATCCATCGTGGTCTCATGAATAGAAACTTCGACCGTGATACTTTTCTTGATGAAGACGTAGATGCAATTGGCATCGGTGTTGCCTTACATGATGATAATCACCGCTACACCCATACGTTCGGAAGCGAATAAGGTCAGCACCGCCGGCAGCCGCCGGCGGTGCTTTATTTTTATTCGAAAAGCACCCTGCCACCTTCCCGCTTTGAGATCACATTAAAACTTTGTAACTATCAACGCAGTGACGTTGTTTTTTGCTATAGTTAACATAACAACCACCTAAGGAGGTCGCAAAATGCAAAAACATTGGATAAGTGCAGGCGTACTAGGCACACTGGCTATGATACTAGCTGCGCCATCTGCTTCAGCAGCACCGTTTACTGATGTTGAAAATCATTGGGCAGAAGCCGAGATTCAGGAGATGACTGCAGCGGGTCACATTCAAGGTTACGGCGACGGTACATTTGGCCCGGATGACAAGATTTCACGCGCAGAAGCATCGGCTATGCTTACACGTGGCTTTGATCTAAACGGAGACAGTGAGACCGCGTTACAATTTGCTGATCTTGAGACGGATCACCCGTTCATTCATTATATTTCCGCAGTGACAGAAGCTGGGTTGTTTGAAGGTTATGAAGACAATTTGTTCAAACCGGAGAACAGCATCACCCGGGCTGAATCGGCAGCGACTCTCGAGCGCGAAGTTGGTTTTGATCCGCAAGAAACTGCTTCTTTTGCAGATGCTGTCGGTCACTGGGCACAAGACACCATTGAAAATTTAGCCGGCAGCGGCATCATTAACGGTTATGATTCAGATACATTCGCACCAAATGACGCCGTTACACGAGCTGAATTTGCAACATTGCTTTCTGACACGCTGCATTATATGGACCATGGAGCGCCTGCTCCGCCGGAAGAAGATAACGACGAGCGTGAACCAACGGATGAGCAAATTGCTGCTCAAGGCGTTGCAATTGGTGAAACGACTTCGACACTAACAGCCACACTAGGCACCCCTGAGCGCGTAACGCCGGCTCGGCAAGGTTTTGATTGGCATACGTATCACGACAGCTACGAAGACTTCGTTAGCTTTGCAGTGTATGAAAACGAGGTCATTGGTTTTTTCACCCTCCATACATCATTTGAAAACCCTGCTGGCCTCGAAAAGGGGATGAGCTGCAGTGAAGCTGATACGGCAGTGGACGAGCTTTCCGAAAATGTTTCTATTGACCTTGGCTATGATGAACATATCCCAGATGAAGATGTGCTTGTTCATGCACTTGTGCTCGACCAAGACTTTGACGCGCCATTTCCAGATCAAGATGAAACGCTCGCCGCTTCATCAGCTGAACAGATGTTCGATTACGTGAACGCTGAACGTGCCTACCATGGCTTAGAAACACTCACTTCATCTGATGAAATTGCAGCTGTAGCTTATGCACACAGTCTTGATATGGCTGAAAATAATTACTTTAACCACAACAGTTTAGATGGCCGCACCCCGGCGGATCGATTTAATGAAGCTAATATTTCTGATTACAGTTACGGCGGCGAAAATATTAGCGGCGGTTATCAATATGTCCACGACTCCCATCGCGGCTTGATGAACTCCCCGGGCCACCGGGCAAATATTTTAAGAGATAACTTTGATGCCCTCGGCGTCGGCATTTCTTATGCAAATGGCAACCCTCGTTATACGCAGAAATTCGGCAGAGAATAAGATGAATGTGGAGCCGCCGGCAGTTGCCGGCGGCTTTCGTATGGCATTGACTAACTTGCGCAGGTATCCGGGCACGCGGGCAGTTATTCTCATATGCGGGCAGTAATCCTCCCACACGTGCAGCTTTCTCATCAACCGTGCAGTTATTCTCCCACGCGGGCAGTTATCACTCTCACACGTGCAGTAACCCTGCGCACTATTCGCCCCAGCCGCGCACATTTCTACTCAATCGCGCAGTAGCTGCCCCAATCGCGCACATTTTGCCCCAATCGCGCAGTAACCACACCCAGCCGCGCACATTTTGCCCCAATCGCGCAGTAACTGCCACAGCCGCGCACATTTTGCCCCAATCGCGCAGAACCGGCCGCGCCACGTAAAAAACCGCCGGCGCACAGCCGGCGGTTTAATCCGATTATGAAAGCTGGAGTTCCGGCTCGCTGCGGAGCTGGAGGGCTTCGTCTGTCGTTTCGTGTACGCGTTGGAGCAATTCTGGATCGTCGACGAGATTGACGCCGTACGACGGGATCATTTCGCGAATCTTCGGTGCCCACTGCTCCATATCTTCCGGGAAGCAGCGCTCCATGACTTCGAGCATAACAGAGACTGCTGTGGAGGCACCGGGTGATGCGCCAAGGAGCGCAGAGATCGAGCCGTCTGCAGAAGTGACGACTTCGGTGCCAAACTGCAGCGTCCCCTTCCCACCGCCGTCTGTATCTTTGATCACCTGCACGCGCTGGCCGGCGGTGACTAAATCCCAGTCTTCACTTTGCGCTGTCGGGATAAATTCGCGCAGTTCTTCCATCCGCTTTTCTTTTGACTGCAGCACCTGCTCAATCAAATATTTCGTGAGCGGCATATTTTTCGCACCGGCTGCGGCCATTGTGAACAAGTTATCTTTACGGACAGACTTCATTAAATCCATGAGTGAGCCTGTCTTTAAAAACTTCGGTGAAAAGCCAGCAAACGGGCCGAACAACAAGGCCGGCTCGCCGTCAATGATGCGAGTATCCAAGTGCGGCACCGACATTGGCGGCGCGCCGACTTTTGCTTTGCCGTAAACTTTGGAGAAGTGTTCGTGCACCACTTCTTGGTTGCTGCATACCATAAACTGCCCGCTTACCGGGAAACCGCCAATATTTTTCGACTCCGGAATGCCCGTTTTCTGCAATAGGTGGAGACTGCCGCCCCCGCCGCCGATAAACACGAAGCCGGCGTTATGATGCTCAATCCGGTCATTCGCCAAATCTTTAATCTTCACTTCCCAAGCACCGTCTGCTGTCCGAGAGATATCTTCCACAC
The DNA here is from genome assembly GCF_003014715.1 of Salsuginibacillus halophilus. GTDB lineage: Bacteria > Bacillota > Bacilli > Bacillales > Marinococcaceae > Salsuginibacillus > Salsuginibacillus halophilus. The sequence continues at coordinate 229,322 of NZ_PYAV01000004.1, read as the reverse complement.
TGTGCTCATAGTTCACTTCAACCTCACCGGCAGCCTCTAAGTGGCTGAACAACTTATGCGTCAAATCGCCAAAATCGACATCCGTACCGCCATCAATTTTTGTCGCAGCGATCGGCTCAGTCAATGTGCGGTCTTTCATCATAAGCGGAATCCATTCCTCAAGCTGCTTCGGATCTTCAGAATATGCCATTTCCTGAAACAATGGATTTGCCGCCATTTTGTGAAAGCGCTTACGCAAAAAGTCTACATCATTTTCTCCCTGCACAAAGCTAATATGCGGAAGCGGCGCGATAAACTCTTCCGGACGCTGGATACGCTGCGTGTTGACAAGATACGCCCAGAACTGCTTCGACACTTGAAACTGCTCATTCACTTTTTCTGCCTTTGTAATATCAATCGAACCATCTTCTAGTTCATGCGTGTAATTTAATTCACATAACGCCGCGTGACCGGTCCCCGCATTATTCCAAACATTCGAACTCTCCTCACCGGCGCGTTCAAGCCGCTCAAACACACGAATGTTCAAATGCGGTGCCACTTCCTTCAAAAGCGTTCCTAACGTTGCACTCATAATCCCTGCACCAATTAAAATGACATCGGTTTTCATTGTTTTTTCGCTCATATACTGTCATACTCCCTATTTGTTTAATAGAAAAGATGCAGCCGCTGAAGTTGAAGTGCACGCCCAAGATACGACTTTTAGATGCATCTTTCCGGTTGTTAATTTCTACTCTTAGTTTATCACTACTTTCGGTAAGTTTAAATATTTATTCCGAAAAGACTGTAAAAATTCTGTCAACGGCAAAGGGCGAATCGTGCGCGACAGTCTTCACTATACATGCATCTGGTTGCTCCGCAATTTCTACCTGATGCCTTGTTGGTGGTTCACAACCTATGAAAAAACATACCGACTTTTGTCAATTTGTGCTACGATGAAACGAAAGATTCATATTTTGACATAAACTGAAAGGAAGGAGGGTTTTTATGAGCACACAACAGCAGCCAGCAGAAAATGATCGTACCATGGCGATGTTAATTCATTTGCTTGGGATTTTCACTTGGTTTATTGGCCCGCTCATCATTTGGCTGATAAAACGAGACGACTCAAGTTTTGTCGATTTTCACGGCAAAGAAGCGATGAACCTGCATATCTCCATCGCGATTTACAATATTATCGCCGGCATTCTTACCGTTATTCTTATCGGGTTCTTTTTCATGTGGATCATCGGACTTTATGCATTTATCATTTTAATTATTGCCTGTATCCGCGCTTATTCCGGCGAACATTTCCGCATTCCGCTTGTCATTCCATTTTTCCGACACTAAGGCTTATGTAAATTCACGTATCTTCTCCGACGAAAGAAAGGAGGCTAACACTTGAGCACTGTACAAACGGAGGCACCGCAGACGGCTGAAAATGGTTTTGCTGTCGCATCGTTAGTGCTTGGCATTATTGCCGTCGTCTTTAATTTAATCCCGTTTATCCCGTATGGTTTAGCAATTTTAGCTATCATTTTTGGCGCGCTCGGCCTGCGCAACTCCAACCGCCGCGGCATGGCGATCGCCGGCTTAATCTTAGGCGGCATTGCCCTGCTTTTAAAAGCCATGTTCTGGATATTTATTATCTTTGTGGAAATGAGCGGCTTATAGAAAACAAAAGCCTAGATTAAAGGAGCTTTTTATGGAAGCAAATAATTATACCTATCCATCAGAATCCGATCGTACGCTCGCCATGGTCGTTCACCTTCTCGGCATTTTCACTTGGTTTATCGGCCCCCTGGTCCTATGGCTTATCAAGCGTGGAGAATCTGAGTTTATTGATTATCACGGGAAGCTCTCGTTGAATTTGCAAATATCTGCAGCCATTTGTTTTGCAGGCTTATTTCCAGCTTTCTTCATTTCATCACTCATCTTGCCACCACTAAGCCTGCTTATCCTGCTCTTGACACTACCTATCTACATTTATGTCATCGTTGTTCTAATTATTGCATGTGTACGCGCTTATAACGGCAGTCGCTTCAACTTCCCATTGGCCATTCCTTTCCTGCGCCACTCGACATAACGACAAAAAGCCGCCGGAGCATCCGACGGCTTTTTTATTATTGCGATGGCGGGCCGAATTTACCGGCTTGAAAGTCATGAAAGGCCTGATTGATTTCATCATCTGTATTCATGACAAACGGACCGCGGGCGGCGACGGATTCACCGATCGGCTCGCCGGAGTATACGAGCACCTTCGTGCGACGGTGGTTGGAAGTGATGAGAAGCTCGCTCTCACCGCCGCCCTCTTCCTCCACGCCTGTGAGCGCTGCATCGTGCTTTTGTAACTGCCTTGCGCTATCGCCTTCACCGAGCGTTACATCACCGCGCAGCACATACGCGAATGCGTTGTGCGAGGCTGGCAGCACATGGCGGTAACTCGCGCCCTCTTTTAAAGTGATCTCTGTCATTGTAATCGGGACTGCTGCTTTCATCGGACCGGTGTGGCCGGCAACGTCGCCGGCAAACACTTTCACTGTACCGCCTTCAATGTCAATGGTCGGTGCGTCTTCGGTGTAAATGTTTTGATACGTCGTCTCGGCTTCCTGCTTTTTTTCCGCCGGCAGGTTCACCCACAGCTGCAATGTGTGCGCGATGTCGTTTTGGACGCCTTCTTCGGCGTGGCGCGCGGTCCAGCCGGCTTTCATGTACTGCACATCCCCCGGCTCTAAAATGTCGTGGCCGCCGGCGTTGTCTTCGTGCTCAAGCCGCCCGTCCACGACATAAGTCACCGTCTGAAATCCGCGGTGCGGGTGATCGGCGAATGTGCCGCGCTTAAACCAGTCTTCTGCCATTAACAAAAATGGGTCAAATGCCTCCCAGTTGCCGGCCGGAAGCACCCATCCTTTTTGACTCAACGGAAAGCGCGATTCTTGATATTCTACCGTCCAGGCCGACGCCACAAAGCGCCGCGCTCGTTCGTTTGTCATCTCAACCCCTCCTCAACTTTGTTACTACTTCTATTGTACCGCCAGGCGCCGCCGGAATGCATGCGGAATGCTCAAGGGGAGGAGGGTGTGGCCGAACGAGCGCTCGCTCCGGTTGGGCGGGGCGTTTTTCTATAGGCGGGCAGTGGCAACGCTTGAGCGCACTGGTGTTCAAACGCGAAAAGCAGGCATATTTTATCTGCAAACCAATTGTTTCATCGAGCTAATTACCACTGTGAAATTTAACTTAAAATATTCAGAAAATTAACAAAGTGTGGTACACTGTGTATAAGCAACTCGAATGATGACGTTTCAAAAGAAAAGGAGGGATGCAGCACTTGTCCTCTGCATAACATTTCATAGGTGCTGATAGCGGGTGGTCAGTGTAACGGTGAAGACGTCCTTATCTCAGCAATTTGATCGAAAAAAAGGAGAGGATTGTTATGGCAGAAGAAAAGCCACAGGAAGTTCAGCCGCCGGAAAACGAACGAACGCTTGCGATGCTCGTTCATTTGCTCGGCATATTTACGTGGTTTGTCGGCCCCCTCGTATTATGGCTCGTTAAGCGCGAAGAATCTGCATTTATCGATTATCACGGGAAACAAGCGCTCAACCTGCACATTTCCGCTGCAATCTACAACATTGCTGCTGGTATTCTCAGTATCATTTTTATCGGATTTCTTTTCATGGCAGCGATCGGCATCTATGTCTTAATTGTTATCATTCTCGCCTGCATGCGCGCTTACGCCGGTGAACATTACAACATTCCGCTCACCATTCCAATTCTAAAATAGCTGCTATAAACCTCCTCGCCGGATGTAACCGGACAGGAGGTTTTTTACGCTTATATAGTTGAGATGAGCTGAAGACGTGTAGTAACTTCTCCAGTCGCGCACATTTTTCGCCAGTCGCGCAGACATTGCTCCAACCGCGCACATTTTCCACCAATCGCGCAGAAACATCCACACCTGCGCACAAACTTCCCGCGCGACTTTCTCCTCCTGTTCTGCTAAACTAAGTTTAATCCCTGGCCCAAAGGAGGTCTTCATGTTTCAGAAACGATTACAAAAGCCGGCCGCGCTCGTTCAATTAGAAGCGCTCCACCGCCGGTTGCCCCCGCACCACCCTGCGTATGCTGCGATTCAGGAGGAATATCACAGTGCAGCCGCCGGCTACTACGGCGAGAAGTCTCTAACCCGCGTGCTTGAGCGGTTTGCAGGCAAGGCGCACATCTTCCAGAACATCCGCCTGCCCGTCCGCCACGAGCATACGCAAATCGACGCGCTGCTTCTGCTCCCCGACGCCGCCATCATCATTGAAGTAAAACACTGGCGCGGCGAACTCCAGCTTTCCTCGCTGTACGGCCCGGTGCACCGCCGCTACGATGGTCATGACGAACATTTCCCGAGCCCGCTGCTGCAAGTCGAAGACCAGGCCGCGCAGTTTGCCGAATGGCGCGCCGGCCACGGCCTCGCCGACATTCCGATCCACACCCTCATCGTCTTCAGCCACCGCGAATCCTTCTTACACCCGCTGCCCGAACACACCGACGCCCGCAACCGCATTATCACCCGCAACGCCCTCAGCCGCGAGCTTCGCTCACTCACCGCCGGATCCACCAACTTTGCCTACGACATCGCCCGCTTGCTTCACCACCTGCACGCCGACGACTACCCCGCCGCCGCCAACTATACCGCATTTCACAACATTTCCCGCAACGACATCACACCCGGCGTGCAATGCCCGGATTGCCAAAAGCAGGGGATGCAGCGTGTGAGAGAAAGCTGGCAGTGCGCGCAATGTGGCTTGCGGAAAAAATCGGCTCACGCTGCGGCACTTGCAGATTACAAAGCCATATTCGGTCACCACATTACCAACCGCGAAGCCCGCGATTTTTTGCAGATTAGCTCGCGTCATACGTGTCGGCGTCTGCTGCAACCGCTCGCGCAATCACCCCCACCTCGTGATAAACGAGGCATGTACTTGTTTAAAACGTAAAAACCCGGCGATGCCGGGTTTTCTACCTTATTCGCGCACATTTGCAGCCATCCGCGCAGAAACTACTCCAGCCGCGCACATTTGCCGCCAATCGCGCAGAAACGCCTCCAGCCGCGCACATTTTCCGCCAATCGCGCAGACATTGCTCCAACCGCGCACATTTTTCGCCAGTCGCGCAGAAACGCCTCCAGCCGCGCAGAAACGCCTCCAGCCGCGCAGAAACGCCTCCAGCCGCGCAGAAACGCCTCCAGCCGCGCAGAAACGCCCGCCGGCGCGGGGCCGGCGGGCTTCCAGCTTAAAATTTAGTTAAGGCCTCTGTCGAGGAAGAGGGCGAGTTGGGCGCGGGTGGTTGCTTGGCGCGGCCCGAATTCGCTTTCGCTGATACCGCTGGCAAGGCCTGCTTCGGTGACTGCACCGATCGCGTCATTTGCCCAGTAGTCAGCCTCTACATCGTCATAGGCTGCGCTTCCGCTATCCAGTTCGAATACGCGGGTCAATACCGTTGCCATTTCGTCACGGTTTAAGCTGTCATCCGGGCGGAACCCCTCGTTGTCGCCGGTCATCCAGCCTTCATTGTAAACCGCTGCGATAGCTTCATACATGTCATGCGCTGTGTCGACACCTGCTTCTTCTGGCAGGGCCGGGCGATCACTAGTATCCAAATCAAAAGCACGGACGATCATTGTCGCAATTTCACTCCGGGTGATGTCATTATCCGGTGCGAACGTATCTTCATCATAACCTGTGATGACACCAGCATTGGTCATGCGTGCAATTGCTGAAGCTGCGTAATGATCTGCTGGCACGTCGCCGAATGCCGGAGCTTCAGCATCTTCATCTTCTTCTGGGACATCGGCTGCATCTGTGAACTCACCAAATTCACGCGGATATTCGAGTTCAGGGTCGTAACATGTCACCATACCGCCAGTCATCGGCTGGCTCGTGGCCGGGGTTGTTTCGCCTTCTTCAACTTCACCTTCTGGAAGTCGAATACCGCTGTTTTCACGAGTTTCAGCTTCAACTTGATCCGTTAAATCCATACCGAGGGCAAGGCTGTCCATTAGATTTTCATTAACGTTTTCCGTGATTAAAGCAGCTGCAGCATCAACATCACCTTCGTTTAACAAAGCCTCTGCTTCAGCTTCTAGCTCACTGCGCTCAGCGAGAAGGTCCATTTCAAATCCTTCAATTTCACCAGTGACGTGCTTCAGGAAATCTTCAGGCGATTCACATGTGAAATACATGAGACGCTTAAACTCACGCACTGCAGAACGCGTCGCTTCCTGATGCGCATAATCCGGGTCTAAAAAGTCACTATCGCTATCTTTTGTCATATAGCGGTGCTGCAAGAACTCCGGCGGCACTTCTTCGGTTGCAATTGGAATTGGAACATATGGCGTCGTTACAGATCCGGTTGTTGCGAGCCAGAGCGTTTGCAGCTCATCCGGAACATCTGAACGGAGTTCTACAGTCTGACCGTAGCCAGCGTAATCGTTAGACCAACGCGGATCACGGACGTGAGCAAGCATATCCTCCAAAGTGATCTCACCCATATCAGCAAGCTCTTCTTCTCGCTCATGCGGATCGCGCTGAGCGATATAGTGATCATCATCTTCTTCTACACCTTCAGCCGGGAAAGGCTCACCGTACACTTTCTGAAGGTCCATATAATCCGGGTCGTCCTCTTCAGGATCATACCAACCCTGCTCTTCAGCAAAGCTTACGAGATTTTCAGATGCTTTGAAGTCATCGTTGTCTTCAAAATCCACCGGGAAGTCGTTAATATAGCCGGGATAAGAAACACGGATATCATCGGAACCGAGGCGCTCTGCGGCCCAGAGACCCTCACCGCCGGCATAGTTAATGAAAACCCAGCCTTCATCTTCATCAGCAAACAAGTGCGAGTTTCCACCGTATGTAGTGAATCCGTGCTCGTCAATTAAACCGCCGATCACGTCCACTGCTTCTTCAGCAGAGCCTGCCCGCTCCATCGCAAACCGAGCAAGATCACTGTACTGCGGCCCCTGCTGCGGATCCGGCGTCATCTCCACCAGCTCATCACGGGAAGGCGACCAGATATCGCGCGCAGCCAAACCTTTATCATTCAACCCTCCGTTGGTAAGGGGCTGCGGAAAACCGGCAAATTCAGAGTACGAAGAACTGATATACTTATTCGTCTCCTCCACCTGCGGAATTTCTATCAATTCTCCAGTCAAACGAGCCTCCTCTGTTGCACCTACAGTTGTCATTGACCCTTCGGCATGCGTCTGCCGCGGGACAATATCAATCCAGTGACTCGACGGCTCATGACCGAAACCACCTAAAATAGTATTTCCATCCGCTGTTAAATCACTACCAACATAAAAACCGATACTCTTAGAATCCGTCTCCGGCACACCACCAGGCGCATCCCCCTGCGTAGCTGCATCATCATCTGCCATCGCGCCTGAAGCATACAAACCGCCCAAACCAGCAGCAAGCGCCAAAGACGTAACCGAACGCTTATACTTCATACACAAACCCCTCTCAATCAAAATTTTAAGAAGTGGAAGTTTAACACTTCGCACCACTAAATAAATATTAACAATATACAATATTTTGAGAAAATCATATATTTCTATAAAAGGATAACTGAACCATTAAGAAACTAAACCATTATCGTTAAACCAAGCTTAGCCGACCATCAAGCACCAATGAGCAAATAAAACACGAGGGCAACACGTTAAGCTATGTAACGTGCAAGAATCGCGTATAACTGCCAATTGCCATGAAACAGTTTACGAATGAGTCGGCTGTAACCACGCAGAAACTACTCCAGCCGCGCACATTTCCCGCCAGTCGCGCAGAAATCACGCCAGTCGCGCAGAAACTACTCCAGCCGCGCACATTTCCCGCCAATCGCGCAGAAAAATCCCTGCGGCGTGTTGCCGCAGGGCGTGTATGTTGCTATGGCAGGAGCCTTAATATGTGGCGCGGGCTTTCGAAGGTATGTGCGAGCATTGCGAGGGCGACGTCGTTTAGTAAGCGCTGCTGCGTCATCGCCATGATCTCTTTGGCCATGTCCGCATCGCGGATCCGCGATTCAGCCGCCTGCAGCTGGGTGCTCTGATTCGAAGCGTTACGCATCGCATGGCCCAGCCGGTTTTGATAAGCCCCGAGCGTCGTCCGTTCCCCGGACACACGCTGAATCGCTTCATCTACCATACCTATCGCCTGCGACGGATCGTCCATCACCGAGATCCCGTCTTCACCTAGCAATGCTTCCGGCCTCATATCAGCAATTTCTAATGCAAGATGATCACCAGCGTTTGCGCCCAACTGCATCTTGCCCGAAAAACTGCCATCAAGCAGCGAGCGTGTATTAAATTCCGTGTTCTCTCCGATTCGCCCCATTTCATCTGTCAGCTGATCAATTTCAGCCTGAATCGCTTTTCGATCCTGCGCCGTATTTGTGCCGTTTGCCGCCTGCACCGAGAGCTCGCGCATCCGCTGCAGCAAACTGTGCGTTTCATTCAGCGCACCTTCAGCCGTTTGAATGAGCGACACCCCGTCCTGAATATTGCGCTCCGCCTGTCCAAGGCCGCGAATCTGCCCGCGCATTTTCTCAGAAATCGACAAACCCGCCGCATCATCCGCCGCCCGGTTAATCCGCTGGCCGGACGCGAGCTTCTCCATCGTCGCCTGCATCGCCCGCTGATTCATCCCAAGCTGCCGGTGAGCATGCATCGCCATCATATTCGTACGAATCATCATCCCAACCGCCCCTCCCCGCGCCTCCGCTTATCTTATATATCGGCAGAAACTTCGGGGGTTACAGTCTCCTGGGTCATTGGAAGGGGTCAGACCCCTTCCAATGACCTTCTTATCTGCAGCAACGAACATAACAACGACCGGAACGCACACTGTAACTTTCGAAACGAACACCATCGCCGGCGGAAGTAACAGCGTACCTGCATGAACGAACGCTGGTTGGCTGCCGGCGACCGTGATTGTTTTTGGCGAAGAACTGACCCCTTTATCAGTTTTCGAAATATTGTTTTTTAATACTAAAATATACCGGTCTTTTTCCCGTTTGTTCAACAAGCGACAAATCTAAAAGCTCATTAACAATTTTTCTTATCGTAGGCGTCGAAAAGCCCAATTCGCCCGATATCTCTTTTACAGTAATACCTTTACTTGAATCAAAAAAATAGTTTTGTGCGATCACAAGCATCACATGTTTATATTTATCAGGTTTGCCAGTTAGATTTGGATCTTTGTTGATTTTACCCATAGCAATACTCATTAATTCAGATTTCTCTTTCATTTCGGCATTCATCTCTTTAAGCGCTTCTAATATAATAGTTAAAAACTTTTCAATAAAGCAGTTCATTTCCCCTCTATTCTTAATACTATTTGTTATCTCAAATGACTCCAAATATTTATTTTTAAATTTATTGCACCCTCTCGAAACCGACAAAGTTCCGATATCCCCCAATTCTTCTTTCAAATACATACTACTTATAAATCTTGAAGTTCTACCATTCCCATCGTAGAAAGGATGAATATAACCAAAGAAATAATGACCCACCGCTACCTTCACCAACATAGGGATTTCCTCGTTATTCATAAATTCTATCATGTTGCCAACTTCAGTTTTTATTCTAGCTTCAGGACTAATCCCGGTATGAACAACCTTTCCAGATCCTGATTTTTTCAAAACATATGTGACATCTTTTCTAAAAATATCACCGTCTGGTAGTTCTGGATTATCTATTTCACCTTGGGTGATGTCATCATATACCTTTCTGATATCTTCAGGGAGGTTAGGAAGTGAAATATCACCATCCCTTAAGCGCATATATGACTTAACCATACTTTCAAATCTAAGATTAGAGTGTTTATTCAATTCTACATCTTTGGCACTTTTTGCAATTTCTTCTCGCGTGCTTTTCACCCCCTCTAAATCATTCGTATTATAAAGCTCTTCCACTAAATATTCTAAAATAAATTGCTTTTTCGCAATTGAAGGTAAACTATCATAGGTTTTCTTTAACTTTCTAGATATCAAATGAATTTCACTAACTAAACTTATGATATCGCTAGTAGGCACGTAATATAATTCGTATTCATTCGGTTGGTCTTCAGGCTTGATTTTCAAACCTAGCAATTTAGTTGCCGGAAAATTAATTCTATCGTTGTATTCTCTATCGAATTGAATTCGATCTTTTTCATTAAAGATTTTATAGATATATCTCATTAGATTTCACCTCTATTTTATATAGATGAATTTTTACATATAAAATAGAGACTGTCTATATCAAAGTTTAAATTTTATCCGTTTTTTATACTTTAAGTTGAATTAATTTGCTGTGTTGCACAATTTTAATTGTTATTTCACTTTTATATGCGCACCACATTGGCATCTTCCATGTCCATTAGGCTTAATTTTCACCTTACTTTCACACGATGGGCATGTTACGTACATTTAAACCCCTCCAAAATAATAGGTGTTATCATCTTTATCATAAAAATTTTTTTATATACCCCTATAATTAAAGTCTCAAGTTTTGTGTGTTGCACAAAAAATGTGGCTTATGCGTGCGGAAAAGATAACATATTCGTTTGACACGATTTTTGATAGGGTCTGGACTTCTACCCACACTCTATGGAAGAATGTAGCGAAATAACCGTGATTCACCGAGCAACGAACATAATGACGGCCGGAATGCACACTGTAACTTTCGAAACGAACACCATCGCCGGCGAAAGTAACAGCACACCTGCATGAACGAACGCTGGTCGGCGAACGCCACCAGCGACGTGATCGTTTTTGGCAGAGATCTGAGCCCCTTATCTTCTGAGCCCACAGCAACACAAAAAAGCCCGGCTGGCGGACTGGCTCAAGTATGCTTTATCGCATTAACGGGCCGGGGGACAGGCACCGAAATCATTAAACAATTCAACGGGGAAGGAGGGGTGATTCCACAGCAACACAAAAACCATACCAGCTGCGGACTGGTTCAAGTACGCTTTACCACATTAACGGGCCGGGGGGACTGGTTCAAGTATGCTTTATTACATTAACGGGCCGGGGGACAGGCACCGAATTCAATTGGTTTGAAGCCCTACCTTTTCATACAAAGTAAAGCCAGCCCGGCTAGTGGACTGGCTCAATGACGCTTTATCAAATTAACGGGGCGGATCAGGTACCGAAATCTGTATCTCGGAGCAATAACACTGGAAATTGCAAAATCCTGTGACCAGCTTAACCTTTCTGCAATCAAGGGCACAAAAGTTGATAAGTGCTCCACCGGCGGGGTGGGAGATAAAACGACATTTATTTTAGGCCCGCTCGTTGCAGCACTCGATGTTCCGGTAGCAAATATTAGCGGCCGTGGTCTCAGTCATACCGGCGGCACGATTGATAAACTAGAGGCGTTTACCGGGTTTGAAACCGAGATCAGCCAAGCCCAGTTTATCGAGCATGTTAACAAAAATAAATTGGCACTCGCCGGGCAGTCGCTTGCAACGCGACAATCCTTCACCTCACACGACAGGTGCGTGGCATAATCACCTGCCAGATGCTTTGGCAACAGCACAAAAAGGCAGCCCGGAGTGGGACTGGCTCAAGTATGCTTTATCACATTAATGGGCCGGGGGACAGGCACCAAAATCAAGTATGTTTTACCACATTATCGGGCCGGGGGACAGGCACCGAAATCTTAATTTTTGTCGATTACTTTGTTCTAGTTTTCTCTGAAAAGATCCAAAGCACCTATCCAATCAATTTTAAATCAAATCTGAAACTTCATTAATAGCTTTTTTAATACGATTCATGCTTTCATCATTTAATGTATCAATTAATAAATTTTTTCTGTATTCTTCATTTACAAATTTACTTATAGCTTCTTTTTTTCCATTAATCATAAAATCATTTTTATCATTAGAAAGAAAAAACGCATAGCTATGAGAATCATGAATTACTGAATTGATAATTCTATAATCATTTTTATCATTACTTTTTAATTCATTATATAAGTTAAAAATATTATTAGAATTTACATCATGATGTGGAAACATAATTCTAAATAAACCTATGTCTTCTTCGTCAAAGTCTTCATTACACTCAAAAATAGTTTCTGCGACAGGTTCAGTATAACTATAAACAGTTTTAAGACGTTGTTCAGCGGGAATTTTAGTTCTTTCATTAAAATTATTAAAAATATCATCTAAAGTTCCTTGTGTAGTTCTAAGTATTATCTTTTGCTCTAAGTGCCAATTTTTTAATTTATTTACTCGCTCATTAAACCCAATACTGTCAAATTTAGGCAATAAATTAGTATCTAAATATACCAAAATAAAAGAACCAGTCGTCATCTCTATAATTAACTCCTTATATTTAAGAAAAATAGAGACCCCAGCCAAAGCTAGAGCCTCTGTAATGTTTACGAGTTCTTATTGCAACAACTGCAATACGTTCTGTGGGTTCTGGTTCGCTTGTGCGAGCATGGACTGGGATGCTTGGTTTAAGATGTCTGCTTGTGTCATCTCCATCATCTCTTCAGCCATGTCCGTGTCACGGATACGGGATTCTGCAGCCGAGAGGTTCTCGGATGCGTTATCTAGGTTATCGATCGTGTGCTCAAGACGGTTCTGCACCGCACCTAAGTTGGAGCGCTGTTCAGAAACTGTTTCAAGAGCTTCGTTCACATCTGTAATCGCAGCGTCGGCACTTTCTTGGGTAGAGATATCAATACCACCTGAAACCCCGCTGTCTAGTGTAGGTCCAATATCTACTTCCTCATTGTCTAAAGCGTTCGTTAATTCAGCAGTAGTATCAGCATTATCACCTAAGTTGAACGATACATCCCCTGTATCCGCTTCTTCTAACGCATTGTAAAGATCATCTAAATCATGATCTTCTTCATTGTTAAAAGTTACATTAATTGTACCATCATCATCTACGTTAACCGCTAAAGGGTCATTGTTAGTATCATCATCTAAATCTGTGAAGTTGATTTCAACATCATCATCACTCGAGTTAGCAGCAAGTAAACCATCTAGCTCGCCCCCTCCAGTCTCCACTCCTAAATCAACTGAAGTAGGAGCTAAACCTAAATCGCTCAAATCACCATTCCCACTACTAATCTCAATATCATCGCCTTCATTAGCAGCGTTAAATACTAACGCATCGCCGTCACTGTCTACTGTGACTTCACCATCTAGCGCTCCACCTTCGATTTGTTCGTTCAAGTCTTCAACAAGCGCGTCAATGTCTTCATAATCTTCGTCTGCACTAAGGGTTTGCTCCGTACCACCTACGGATAATTCAACCTCAATATTATCGCCATCTAAATCAAAGCTTTCGATATCTTCACCCGTTACTGACGCATTACCTGCGACTCCAAGCGCTTCTGCACCCATGTCACCGATAGCAAGGTCAAGGTTCTGGCCTTCGTTGGCACCGATGTGGAATGTACCTTCAAAGGTGTCATCAAGCAGTTCCTGCGTGTTAAACTCGGTGTTTTCAGAAATACGCGTAACTTCTTCCGCAAGCTGATCCATCTCGTCCTGCAAAGCGTCACGATCTTCTTCTACGTTCGTATCGTTCGCGGACTGTACGGACAGTTCACGCATACGCTGCAGGATGTCATGCGTTTCGTCCAAAGCACCTTCAGCTGTCTGAATAAGGGAGATGCTGTCCTGGGCGTTGGAAGACGCCTGCTCAAGACCACGGATCTGGCCTCGCATCTTCTCGGAAATGGAGAGACCTGCTGCGTCGTCGCCGGCACGGTTGATCTGTTGACCGGATGAGAGCTTTTCCATGGAGCTTTGCTGCGTCTGCTGGTTCATGCCCATTTGACGGTGGGCGTTCATTGCTTCTACGTTCGTGTTAATAATCATGTATACTTCCTCCTTGAAAGTCGTGCGGTCACGTCCTTGTGGCCGCCTTGAATTTTTCAAGCGTGCGGTGGGCGTCGGCCGCCCGCTGCCACCATCAGCGCTTGATTCACTCTTAATATCGACAATATGAGCAGAGTGTTTAATAGTTTGTGATGATTTTTTTGAATTTCTTTTTGAACGTAACCTTCACTTCAGACGAGGGCTTGGCTTATTTTTAGGTGTCAGGCACAAAAGGCGTGCCTGACACCTAGTGCGAGTATTAAATAAAGAGCGGCTGACAAGCATCGGCGGCGAAGCCTACGCAGAAGAACGAGCCAAAAACGGCGCGGAACGAACAACACAGTATCGGGCATAAAATCCCCTTGTTTTCACCTAAAAACCAATACTTCAGCATACTTCCATGTAAAATTTTAAAAATTATTTGTGATTTTTGTAGAAATTTACTGGGTTTCTTTGTATACTATGAAGGCGCTGAGATGTTAGCGCTTTATTACAACATTCAAGGAGGAGTTTGATGAAACAGGATCAAGAGGAAAAGTACCACATTCATGAAGGGACGATGCTGCTTGCCACGTCACCGGACGGGAAACAAACGCAGGTGATTGAGGTAGACGGCACGATTATTGAAGTTGCAAAAGATAAGCTGGCGGTGCTTGATGATGCGTGTTTGTTTGAAGGAACAACGCTTGCAGGACGTCTTGCTGCGATGCGCCGGCGCTTTGATGTTTATAGAAAGATTCCGGTGCCTGTGCGGGCATCACTTGGGATATTTGCGTTTCCAACGAAAGGGAAGACACAGCCGACGTGTGTGTGGGTGTTTGTGGATCATGTGGAGAAGGTGACGACAGATCCCAGCACCGGCCGCGGCATGGTCTGCTTTAAAAACGGCACAACGTATTTAAGCGATGTGTCACGGCGGGTGCTCGAAGGTCAGTGGAAAAATACTGTGGTGATTCAAACGTTATTTAATTCGGATCAAGCAGGTTAAGTAAGCCAGCCGAGCTCAACAGCCCGTTTTACCGCATGGGTGCGGTCGTTCGCTTCCATTTTTTTCGTTAAGTTACTTACATGGTTGTTCACGGTGGATGTGGCGAGAAAACAAGATTCAGCGATCTGCCGGTTGGATTTACCTTTCAGCATTAAATCAAGGACCTCGCTTTCCGGCTTGGAAAGCACCTGCCTCGCCTTCGTCATATTGACGTGCAGCTCACCATCGCTGTCGATTTTTCTCTCCGGTTTCAGCGATTGATAGTTTTTTAAGACGTGCACTTGCAGTTTCGGGTCAATATAGACAGGATACTGCATCGCTGTTTCAATATGATTCGCAGCTTCTTTTAAGGAATGCTCTACCGCAATGATGATCGAGAAGCCGCGCATAATTTTTTCTGTGACTTCCTCGCCGCCGCGTGTGATCCAGCCGAGGGTGCCTTTTGTAAAGAGTGAATCCACCGCAGCTTCGTGTTTTTTCTGCAGCGAGAGGCTGAGGCTGCGGCAGGCGAGGTAAATACAGCCGCTTTTCAGTGGTTGTTCAAAACGGTCAACATCCTGCACGACTGCCGCTTCGTACCCCCGTTTTTTCAACTCTGTGCCTAAACTAAAGATTTTTTCATCGCTCAATTCATGAAACAGCAGCACCGGGTCCTGCCGTGTTTGTCGTTTCGTGCGTTCCATGATCGATCGTGAACCCCCCTCCCATCCATAATCTTCTTATATTCGGATGATTTTGCATTTCTTTGCGAACGATTACAATTCTATACAATGTTCGTGCGTCGAAGCAACCGGCTTTATGTTGAATTTTTTCGGTATATGAAGAATTGTGTGTTTCAGCCTAGCTCACTCATAGGCCTATACTATGATTCAAACTGTTTGCTCAATTTTTCTAAAAGCGAGACGTTGGAGGCGGCTGCTTCGCTGTTTTCTTCTTGAATGGCTAGATGCACTTCTTTGCGGTGGATGTCGATATGTTTGGGCGCATGGACGCCGAGTTTCACTTGATCTCCTTCAATGGCGATCACTTTCAGCTCAATATCCTCGCCGATCTGGATCGCTTCGTTTGTTTTACGGGAAAGTACAAGCATCAGCGTCCCTCCTGTCCGGCCGCTTCTTCCTGCGGAAAGATGTGGTGCTTTCGTCCGTAGCTTGTGTCATTGAGTAAAATCTGCTTGCCTTGACGTTCAGCGACGTTTAAGACGACCGGGCCTTGCAGGTTAGCTGTTGATTTTTGAAAAGGTTCCTGGATCGTTACGATACTAAAAATGGCTGCGTCCTGCTGCTGCGTGATGTTCAGCTGGGTAATTGTACTTTCTGGAATCTCGACTTGATAATCGGCGAAAAAGTGAAACGGGTTCACCATGACAAATGCGAGCTCCGGGGTTTCGACGGACTGTAAAATGTAAAACGGTGTGCCTTCTTTAAACGGCATAAGGACAAAGCGCTGTTCGTCTTCAAAGGCAGGTAAGCCGTGTTCAAAGTGATAAACCTCTTCCGGCGCGACATTAACGGTGCCGCTATATTTCGTTTCGATATGCAAACGTAAGCCTCCTTTAAAAGCTTGGAATTAAAATTTTAATGATGACAGCGGTCGAAGCAACGAGACCTCCGCTTTTTTATCTTTCCGAGTTTCTTCCTATTATTATGTACTATGTTGTACAACGTTTGTAGATGTCGTTTCATGCTGAGATGTATCGGTTCGGTGCTTGTGCCACTTCGATTGGGCGTTCACCTCTTTCGATTGGGCGTTCAGCCTCTTTCGATTGGGCGTTCGCGCTCACGCTGAAGCGGGCAAGCAAAAAAGCACACCGATGGCCCGGCGTGCTACAGTGATTGATCCACCCGGCGGCCGGGGACGTCGAACTGGATGCTTGGCTTCTGCTCCATGTACGTGTTCACTTCCCAGCGCGGGATCTCAATGATAGGGTCGCGGGTTTCCACGTTAAACTCCGGCATGGCAGAGTCAATTTGGAAGTGCACCTCGCCGGGTTGAAAGTCAATTTGTGTCTGGTCCATGTTGTCGGGCATATAACCAAGATCCACTTCCACCGGCCGGCCCATCCAATTTTCGTGAGCCATGTTTGGGATGGCACTTGCACCGGTATGGGCGCTGTCTTTCATCTGCTCGCCGTGGCGGGCGGTTTTCTGCACGTATTCGATCGCCGTCATTTCCGCTTCAGCGCTGAATTCCTGGGAGCTGCGCAGCGGTGCGATCAAGTTGGCGGCAGCGAAGGCTTCGGTTTGATCAATGTTTAACTGCATCGCTTCAGTTGAGATATTCACAGTGTCCACATGGTTGTGGATAATATCAATGTCCGCTGACGGCTGCTCCATCTGCATGGGCGGGCGCTGATTGTCGAGGCCGAGGCGGGCATCGGTTGTGGTGATTTGTACTTCCGGTACGTTCGTCAAGGCAGGCATCCCCCTTTACAGCGGGGTCAGCCCCCGTTAGTTAAGAAAGTCCATCAACGTCGGCTGCATGATGCGGGCGCCGGAGGAAAGGGCCGCTTGATGCACGTTTTCCTGCTGCTGCAGCTCAATAATGACTTCTTCCATATCTGCATCTTCATTTTCCGACATCATCCGGGTCGCGGTCACTTCTTGATCGGCGAGCCGGCTTTCCATCATTTCAATCCGGTTGACGCGGGCACCGAGTTCGGCTTGCTCGGACACGGTGCTGTCAATGTGCCCCTGTACGACATCGATCATACCGCTTAACTCCTCGCCGGATGCATCCGGGTCTTCCAGCGTCTGCTTAATTTGCTGCAAATCGCCAAACAATCCGTTGTTAAAGACGTTTTCCGGGTTCACATTCACCGGAATATCCACACCCTTTAAGAGCTCGAGCTCAACATCCTGGCTGTTCGATGAAACTGCATCGGTACGGTTGACCGAGATATCGCCTTCGGAGAGGGTGGTTTCTTCGCCGTCAGCCGTGTGAGTGATCTCTCTGTCTTCACTAAAATCAACAGTTATTTCGTCGCCTTCTTCACTTGTGAAAGTGGCGTCTTGCCCGTCAAGTTCATCAAACGTGTATAAGCTGCCGTTAAAGGTGATTTCGTGTTCCTCAAGGTTGTCATCATCAGCTTCAAGCGCTCCGGTGCCGACACCGACGCCGTCTAAGTCTGCAGGTGCGTTCGTTGTATCCGTACCGTTGAAGATGTATTTATCGTTGGAGCGGGTGTTGGCCATGGATTCAAGCTGCTCCATAAGCTGGCCGATTTCTTCAGCCATATCCTGCCGCTCGCCGGTGTCATACGAGTCGTTGGCAGCCTGGGTCGTCAGCTCGCGGACGCGGTGAAGCGCATCGGTCGTGCTTGAGAGGGCGCTGTCGGCTTCTTCCATCCAGTTGTGCGCCGTATTCACATTGCGTTGAAACTGCTCCACTTCCCGGACGGTACTCCGGTGCTTCATCCCATTCATGGCAACGACCGGATCCTGGGACGGGCGGGTGATCTTTTTACCGGTGGAGAGCTGATCCTGCAGGTCGCCGAGATTTCTGAAGTTGTTCTGCAGGTGATTGATAGAGTTATTTGCAAGCATTGACTCTGTTGTACGCATACGTTGTTCTCCTTTCTACAGGCGCGCTACCGGTTAACGGCCGACGATACCCATCTGATTAATGACGCGGTCGAGCATTTCATCAATGGCAGTGATGTTACGGGCAGCTGCGTTGTAAGCATGCTGAAACTGAATCATGTTCGTCATTTCTTCATCAAGCGAAACATCGGATATCGAGCTGCGGCGGTTGTCGATATTACCGCGAATGTTTTCGGTGTTACTGAGCATTTCTTCCGCTTCGCTTTTACTGACGGCCATATCACCGATGACGCCTTCGTAGTAGCTCATTACGTCATCGCGGCTGCCGTCTTCTTCGAAGTGGAGCTCTTCGTCTTTCACGTTGGCAAGGTTAAGTGCGTTGGAGCCGTCACCGTCGAACGCACCGCCGCCAGGAACGTCGAGAGACCAGGAATCACCATTCTCGATTTCAACACCGTCCTCGTTAGGATCAGGAATCTCAATTGACAAGTTTTCAATATCATCATTATCGTGAGTAAAAGTCTCCCCGCTGCTAGCGTCAGCATCAGCAACAATTACTTCCCCGTCCTCATCGCCTTCACGGATGGTAACTTCCCAATCATCATCACCATCGCCGGTTCGATTCACTTCAATATGAAGATCCTTTTCCGAGTCGTTCACACCGGTAACGAGTGGGTGATCGCTTGGACTTCCGCTCGTCGGTTCCATCGGTGCGTTCACTTGGTTGCTGCCGCCGGAGGCTGCGATGTTGTCGAGTTCGTCACGGATATCGTTGCTTACCTGGATGTTGCTTGCAGCGTTTTGGTTGTCATATTCGCCGTCGGGATCGCTCTCATAATCAAAGAATTTTATATCCTCGCGCTCACCGTCTTCAATTTCACTGAGGCTCCAGCCGTTCTTATGGACTTCGTTAAACTCTTCGACGAAGGTGCCAACCATGTCGTCGATCTGTTTGAGCGTGTCCGGGTAAGTGCCGTGGACTTCACCATCAGAAGCGTAGCCATGAGACTCAATCAAACTGTTCATACGACCATTGACATTGAGGATCTGCCACGTTGTATCTAGGCTGCCTGCTTGCTCACTATCAGCTTGCAGCTCACGCTCTGAATATAGTGCACCTTCTTCTAAATGATCACCTTCGTTACCTTCAGAATTGATGAAACGAACATTGGCAACTGGGTCATTTTCATGATTACCTACTTCCGTATAGTTCACTTCCATCTCTTGATGCGTTAAGTTTTCACCATCAACAATCGCTTGAACAGACGCTTCTGTATTATTTGAGTCATCATCAGCCACAGTCCCGACCCGATCTCCGTTTTCATCGACCATATATACTGAAGCAATGCCTTCTGCGATTTCGTCTGCGTTGCCGCCGGCGTCGCTGTACTCAACTTCGATATCCATCGTTTTTGATAAGTCATCGAGTAAAGCGTCGCGCTCGTCGTACAAGTCGTTTGGTAAGTAGCCGTTCGGTTCAATGCTTGCGATCTGCTTGTTCAGTTCGTTCAGCTGGCGGAGCTGTGAATTAACTTGATCTTTTTCAGTATCAAGCTGGGCTGCGACGTCGCGCTGGTCGGATTTTAAGGAATCAGCGGTGTAGTTGAACGTTTCTGCGACGGCTTCAGCGCGCTGACGGACGACAGAGCGGGCACCGGAGTCTTCCGGATTGGCGGAGAGGTCCTGCAGTGAGCTCCAAAAGTCGTCCATCGTCTGGCTGATGCCTTCGTCGCTCGGCTCATTGAGAAGGTCCTCGATCCGCTCGTAGCTGTCGTGGCGGGTTTCCCAGTAGCCGGTTAAGGCGTTCTGCTCCCGGTATTGGTCATCAAGATACGCCTCGCGGACGCGCTGCACGGAGCCTGCTTCTACACCGGTTCCGATCTGTCCGGGAATCATCGGGGCGTTGCGGCCGGCTGCCGGGAACGCTTCGGTCTGGTTGAAGTTGACCCGCTGGCGGGAGTAGTCTTCGTTATTGGCGTTCGCTATGTTATGGCCGGTTGTGTTCAGCGCGGACTGGTGCGTGTTCATGCCGCGGGTGGCGGTCTGCAGGCCGTGAAATGTTGAAGTCATGCAGGTTACCTCCATTTATTGTGAAATTCCATGTATATGAATCAAAGGATTTTGGCTGAAGGGGCTCTCCATAGGATATGATTTAAATGATAGGCATGGGAAATATACTCGCTTTCACCAATGGCACAAGTGCGACATCGACTCAATCTGCGCTCCCGCTTGATTTCGTCGTGTCTGCTTTGCCGCCGGGCAACGCTTCAGCTTCCTCATGAGCAAAAACCGCTCATTGCGGGATCTTCAGCTGTTGCTTTTCCTGCAGGAGTCTCGTATATTTCCTGTGCCTTTTTCTTCAATCGAATGTTTATAAACCTTTTGAGACAGCTCCAGTATGTTGCACTGAACGCGCAGTTCGTTGGGCCAAACGCGCGGTCTGTTCGGTCTGCTCCGCTAAGTGCGCAGTCTGGCTCATGCGCGGGAGTCGAACATGGAGTAGCCTTCGCCGTCGGGCTTCGTTTTATCGTCCGGCCGGCTGTAGTTGACTTCTTCCGGCTCGGGCTGGATGAGGTCAAGCGACATGTGCACAAACTGCAGGGAGTCGCGGATGAGGCGCTGGTTCAGCTCGTTTTGACGCTGCAGGGTGCGCAGCTCGTCGCCGAGTTTTACTTGGAGCCGCTCGAGTGGCTCGTGATAAGCTTCCGGCAGAAGCGGCTTTAAGTCGCTGATCGATGTTTCCGCCGGCACGAGATCACTCTCTTCAGCTTGAATAATGTCGGCGACGGCCTGCAGCCGGCTTCCTTCTAAACGGCGGATCGTTTTGAGCGCTTCGTTCTCCTGCTTCGTGATGAGGCGCAGGCCTTCCACATCATTTTGTTTAATGGTTTCGGTTTTTTCTTTGGCGAGTGAAGCGAGCGTCTGGTGCTGCCTCGTAAGCTCGGCCAACGTTTCAAATAAGGCTTTGACTGCCATTTGTGCGTTCCCCGCCTTTGCTTCGTAAAGATTTCTCCAGCCGCGCTGATCGCGCAGTTATCTCGCTAGGCGCGCAGTAATTTGCTCAATCGCGCAGTAGTCCGCGCTAACCGCGCAGTAGTCCGCGCTAACCGCGCAGTAGTCCGTGCTAAGCGCGCAGTAACCGTGCTAAGCGCGCAGTAGTCCGCGCTAACCGCGCAGTAACCGTGCTAATCGCGCAGTAGTCCGTGCTAATCGCGCAGTAGTCCGCGCTAATCGCGCAGTAACCGTGCTAATCGCGCAGTAACCGTGCTAATCGCGCAGTAACCGTGCTAATCGCGCAGTTACCTCGCCAGCCGTGCAGTTATTCGCTCAATCGTGCAGTAACTCCAGCTACGCGTGCAGTAACTTACGCCAGCTGTGCAGTCCAGGATCAAAAGTGGCGCAGCTTATGGTTCAGCTGCGCGCAGGGGGATTAGCTGCCGTTCCAGAAGTCGTACAGGCTGCGGGCGATGTCGTTGTTGTTGACGTTGTACTCGCCGCTATCGATTTGTTGTTTCAGTTCGTTCACTTTATCGGTACGGATCTCGTCTCCGCTTTCTTGCTGCATGTGTTTCGCTTGATCAGAGATTTCCACTTGATCTTTTTTTTGCGCGGCTTGGCCGGCTTCGTTCTGCTTTTCGACCTGCTGGCGGTACGGGTTGTTGTTCATCGGGCCGAGCGGGTTAATTTTCATGTGTGCCACCTCGCTTCATTAAAAAAATCCGGGCGTGCCGGTCAGCGATTGTGTTATCTATCACTTATATCGGCACGTTACCCGGAATGTTTAATACTTATTCGTTTCCTTTATCAATATAACGGTTCAGCGTTCCGTAAGCTCGGTTCGCTTTTTCATGTTCTTCTTTTTCCTGACGTTCTGCAACTTCTTTTTCGGCCGCTTCTGCTTTCAAGCCGGAGTCAATTTGGCCGCGGCAGCTGTCGCACAGCCGTCCTTCGGAAATTCGGGTGCCGCATTGTTCGCAGCCGTAATCAAGATTTGGAAACTGCGACGTTTTTAAGCGTCCTTCTTTGACGAAACGGGTGATGTCTTCTTCAGACACGCCGGTTGCTTCAACGACCTGCTTCATCGTCGCCATCCGGTTGTCGCGCTTTTTAATGAACTTGTACACCGTTTCAAAATGCTTGTCGAGCTCACGTTTGCAGTCATTGCACACATTTGTAAAAGCCTTCACAAACAAGTTGCCGCACCGCGGGCAGTTGGCCAAATCTTTCATACGCCGCACCTCCACCGAAAGTTTATCTATCTACTATTTTACACGAAACCGCCTTCATCTGCCAGCTTGACCGCCCGGGCGAGCGTGAGGGCTGAAACTGCTGCTGCTCCTGCTTCAAGCAGGGGGCGGGCCGCTTTTCGTACTGTTGCTCCTGTAGTATATATATCATCTATGAGCAGAAGATGTCGATCTTTTATCGCAAATTCCCGATGATTGTCGAAAACAAACGGACGGCTGTCTCCGTTTAGGCGCCCGGCATAACTTGTTTTACTCTGCTTTTCTGCCATCTCCGGCCGTTTGAGCACATTAACCGGCTCACCGACAAACGAAGCGAGCTGTTCGGCCTGGTTAAACCCGCGCTCGAGCAGCCGCTCAGGGGCGAGTGGGATCGGCACAGGCAGGCAGTCGGGAAAGTGACGTTTGTACGCCTTCACAAACGCCGGGCGGAATCCTTCCGCGATGGCGGCGTCCCCGCGGTATTTCCAGCGCGCCACTAAGTTTCGACAGAAATCGTTGTACGGATAAATGGCGACGTTTTGGTTGATGAGGCCGCGCCAGTGCAGGGATTGGTCCCATTTGCGGCAGCTGTAGCACGACGTTTCCTGCGGCAGAAGCGGGTGGCTGCAGCCGGGACAACCTTCCGGGAGAAGGCAGAGCTGGCTGCGGCAGGCGTGGCAGAACTTGTCTTTGTCCGGGATGAGCAGCGCACGCCAGGAGACAGGCTGGGCGATGGGGGTGTGGCAGGCGAGGCACGGGGGACCGGTGGCGGTGAGGTCGCGAAGGTGCATGTCGTTTTCTCCTTTTAGATGGTTTTTGGGGCGGTGCCGGCGTTCATGGCTTCGATGTAGCGGCCGGCTTGAAACATGGCGTTTGTGCGTCCGTCGTGAAAAAGACGGACATCGCCGTCTGGCTCGTCGGCGCTGCGTCCGGCACGGCCGGCCATTTGAATGATGGCAGCGGCGGTGAAGATGTTGTCATCGGCGCCGAATAGGGCGACATTGGCGCCGGGCACGGTGACGCCGCGCTCAAGGATGGTGGTGGTAACAAGGATGGGGATCTCGCCGCGGCGGAAGGCTTCGACTTTCGCCTTCCGCGCTGGGTCTTCTGCGTGAACACTTGTGATGGCGGGATGAAGAGGATGAAGCATGGCGGCGAGCGTTTCCGCAGCGGTTTTGGATGGGACAAACATCATGGCCGGCTTTTTATGATGAAGCTGGGCTTCGCACCAGGCGGCGACCGGCTTCGGCAGGCGTTGTTTCTCGAGGGCTTTTTTCCAGCCGGTGCACCACGTAAAGTTTAATTCAGGCAGGTCGTGGCCGTGAAAGCGGCGGGGAATGAGGGCGTAATCGAGCGTCCCGTGCTTCATCCGGGCAAGTTCGGCGCGGCCGGGCGTGGCGGTTAAGTAAACGCGGCAGGCGCTCGGGTGGGCCGCTTCGCTTACGGCGTGGCGGAGGGTGGCGTCAAACGTGTACGGAAAGGCGTCAATTTCATCTACAATGGTGAGATGAAACGCGTGGTGAAAGCGGCGGAGCTGGTGCGTCGTGCTGATGACAAGGTCACCGTAGGCGTTGCGGTCCTCGCTCCCGCCGTACAAGCCGGTAACGCGGGCGTTTGGAAACGCCGATCTCATGCGCGGCAGAAGCTCATGCACCACATCGGCGCGCGGGGTGGCGATGAGGGCGCGGCGGCCGGCGGCGAGCGTTTCGCTGATCGCCGGAAAGAGAAGCTCCGTTTTGCCGGCGCCGCAGACGGCAAAGATGAGCAGCTCGGAAGCTTGCCCGAGGCGCGCGGTGATCGCATCTGCCGCTTTTTGCTGTGATAGGGTGAGCGTGCCGGAAAACGCACACGCTCCTGCGTCTGCTCGCGGCCGTGGCGCGGCGCCGTGCCACGTATACAGCGGCGTGCACGAACTGACGCGCCCCATCACAACGCAGTTGCGGCAGTACACGCACGGCGCGGCGCATGTGGCACACGGGAATGGCTGAAACTGGTGGGCGTCGGTCGTGCAGCAGCGGTGGCAGAAATGGCGGGCGGGGCGGAGCAGGCGCTCGGCGCGGGTGGTGCTGATACCTGGTGTGGTGCGGATGGTGCCGGCGGCAAGATGCGGAGCGAGCTCGTCGTCAGAGAACGGGAGCTCGGCGCGGAGGAGGCGCCGGCCGGCGAGAAATGCAGGCATATTGGACATGGCAGCGGCTCCTTTCTGGGGCAGGCGGCAGGGCGCCTATTGTTATTATAGCCCACCCGCGCCGGCTGCGCCAGTAGCAGGGGTGCTTAGCTACCGCACGGATGCAACTCTCTACTGCACGGCTACACCCCGCTACTGCACGCTCACTCCTCGCTTCTGCACACTCACCCTCGCCACTGCACGGCTGCATTCCACTGCTGCACGGCTACATCCCGCTACTGCACGCTCACTCCTTGCTACTGCACGGCTGCGCCTCGCTGCTGCACGCTCAACCCTCGCTGCTGCACGCTCAACCCTTGCTACTGCACTCTCATGTTGGCAGGATGGAAAGCCGGCCGGCGCCGGCTTTCTTCCGTATGTCATTTTAATGATGTGCGAACCCGGCATGACGCCGGGTTCGGTCGATCCAGGGCCAGTGCACGGCTGCAACCCGCTACTGCACGGCTTCATCCCGCTTCTGCACGCTCAACTCTTGCTACTGCACGCTCACTCTCTCTACTGCACGCTCAACTCTTGCTACTGCACGGCTGCGCTTCGCTTCTGCACGCTCAACTCTCGCTGCTGCACGGCTACATCTCGCTACTGCACAGCTGCACCACGCTGCTGCACGCTCACGCTCGATACTGCACGGCTGTACCTCGCTTCT
Source organism: Salsuginibacillus halophilus (assembly GCF_003014715.1). Taxonomy (GTDB): domain Bacteria; phylum Bacillota; class Bacilli; order Bacillales; family Marinococcaceae; genus Salsuginibacillus; species Salsuginibacillus halophilus. The sequence continues at coordinate 203,882 of NZ_PYAV01000004.1, read as the reverse complement.
GCACGCTCATGTTGGCAGGATGGAAAGCCGGCCGGTGCCGGCTTTCTTCCGTATGTCATTTTTAATGATGTGCGAACCCGGCATGACGCCGGGTTCGGTCGATCGAGGGTCAGTGCATGGCTCGCACGAAGCCGCGTATAGTACAATAGAGAAAGATGAAAGGGGGCGGGCGCATGATAGTATATGTAGACGGGGACGCGTGCCCGGTGAAGACGGAAGTGACAGAGGAAGCGCTCGCGGCTGGGGCGGAGGTCGTGTTCGTGCAGAGTTACGCTCATTTTTCGGGGGCGGATGCACCGGCTGGGGTGGCGCACGTGTACGTGGATACCGGGCGGGAGGCGGCGGATTACAAGCTGATGCAGCTTGCGGGAAAGGGCGACATTATGGTGACGCAGGACTACGGCCTGGCTTCGCTCGCGCTTGGTAAAGGCTGCCGCGTGATCCACCCGACCGGCTTCGTATATACGCCAGAGACGATTGATGCGATGCTCGAAGCCCGGCATGCGAGCGCAGCTGCGCGGCGGAGCGGGCAGAAAACGAAGGGGCCGAAAGCCTTCACCGACGCTGAGCGGGAGGCGTTTCGCTCCGCTGTGCGCGATCTCTTAAACAAATAAAAAGCCGGCACGCGGCCGGCTTTTTGCACATCGGTATACTTTATCACGTTAACGCGGTGTTCGGGCGGGGGTCAGGCTCCAGAAATGTACCAGCCGAGGCCGAGACTTCCTTCGCCGAGGTGGGTGCCGATCACCGGGCCGAAATAGCTGATATCGATCGTGACATTATTAAATTTTTTCTCGAGCTCTGCTTTCATCTCTTCCGCCTGCGCCGGCCGATTTGCATGGATCACGGTCGCGCGGATCGGCTTGCCTGTGCCTGCATCTTCTTCAAAGAGCTCATAAATCCGGTTGAGGGCCTTTTTCGATGTACGCACTTTTTCAAACGGAACAATCATTTTATCTTCAAAATGGAGCACCGGCTTAATCTGCAGCATACTGCCGACAAGCGCCTGCGCACCGCTTAACCGGCCGCCCCGGTGCAGATGATTTAAATTATCAACCATAAAGTACGCGCGGATCCGCTCTCGCAGTTCTTCAAGGCGGGCGAAAATTTCGTCGACATCCTCCCCTTTTGCGGCGCGCTCGGCGGCTTCGAGCACGAAATACCCTTGCGGCGCACAGCTGATCTCTGAATCAAACGGATGCACCTCAATGCCTTCCACCGATTCTGCGGCGGTTTGGGCAGTGGCAAACGTTCCGCTGATGCCGCTGGACAAGTGGATGGAAATGACGGCGTCGTACGTTTCGGCCAAGGACTCGTACAGCTTGATGAACTCGCCGAGCGGCGGCTGGGAGGTGGTCGGAAGCTGATCCACCTCCTGAATTTTTTCGTAAAACGTACTTGTCGTCATGTCGATTTCTTCTCGGTACGTTTTTTCGCCGAAAACGACGCTGAGCGGAATGGTGTGAATGTTGTACGCATTGAGCATTTCTTCGCTTAAATAGGCAGTGCTGTCAGTGACAATTGCTACGTTTGCCATAGATTGACCTCTCTTTTTCATGAAATTTCGGCCGTTTTCTTGTTTTACTTCTTATGTAGACCGGCTGATCTGCTATTTTTATCATATCCTTCCATGCGTCGTGATTCAAGACCGACTTTCGGCTGAGGCGCGGTTTCTGATTTCTGCGCGACTGACTCCGGTTCTGCGCGACTGGCTCCGGTTCTGCGCGACTGGCTCCGGTTCTGCGCGACTGGCGCGGTTTCTGCGCGATTGGCTCCAGTTCTGCGCGACTGGCTTCCTTCTGCACGAATGGGGCGTTCGCTTCCTTCGATTGGGCGTTCGCACTCTTCGATCGGGCGTTCGCACTCTTCGATCGGGCGTTCGCACTCTTCGATCGGGCGTTCGTTCCCTTCGATTAAGCGTTCGTTCCCCACTCTCTCACGAAAAAACCGCTCCAGCGCAGGGAGCGGTTTGGATAAGCGAAAGTAAAATTTCACCTTCCTTGTGATTTCAATTCATGCAGGCCATGCTAAAATGTTGATATACAAAAAAAGCACCAAGCCTCAGCCTAAGGTGGCGAGGAAAGGTGCTCTCACTTGAAACAGTACCAGCCCTAAGCCTAAAGGTGGCGGGGAAAGTACTGTTTCATCACTATTATATTTCTAACTATACTTTACTATACTTGCGCTTAACCGTCAATTTGAGCAAAGGAGCTAAAACTGTGTATAAAATATATTTTGATGAGTCCGGCAAGCTTGACGACAAAAAAATGTATTCTTATTATGGGGCTGCCGGAGGCTCCTTAGATGCTTGGACATCTCTTGATCACCGCCTGGCGTCTACGCTCCCTTCAACCCCCTCACATGAACTTCATTTTTCTCAACTTAAAGATGATAAGTATATGCACCTTTACATCCATGCTTTAAATGAATTTTTGCAAGAAGAAGATTTACAGTTTAATGCGATGATTATCAATAATTCTGAGGCGAAGGTATCATCTGAAACGATGAACCTTAGCAAAGAGGAATTGCGTAAGTTGTTCTACGTGAAAATTCCAGAGCGGCTATATTACGGAATGACTCGAGGTATAGAAGCTGAGCACGCTGAAGAAGTGGAAGTTTACATGGATCAAAATAATGAATATCAATGGCTTTACGGCAAGATTAAAGACCAAATGCAAGCTCATGCATTGTACAGAAAAAAAGCTTACACCATTCACACCCTAGAACCTTTAGATTCCTATTACTCTTATCCATTACAAATAACTGATATCATATTGGGGTTGGTTTCATTCTTAATGGAACAAAGCTTTCTCCCTACTAAACCGTCTGAAAAACTGACGACGACAAAGCAAATTCAAAGTGAAATGGTATTTCGATTCCTTTCTCAAAACCGAAATTTAGAAAAGTTTTTAAGCAAGATAACTTTGTACAAGTGGGAGGGGACAGACGAGCTGTTACAATCCATTTCACTAAGCACATATATTAGCCGTTTTATGATCGAAAAGCAAAAAAATGACCTCTCCGAGATTTTAAAGGTACAACAATTAATTTCACAATATCCTGAAATAGAAACACGTCATGTTCGGAAGCATCTAAGTTATAGCAACAGCCAAGCACGAACAATACGAGGCTATATTGAACAAGCTTCCGGCCGGCCTCGATTTTAAAGCTTCCTTCTGCACGAATGGGGCGTTCGCTTCCTTCGATTGGACGTTCACCTCCTTCGATTGGGCGTTCGCTTCCTTCGATTGGGCGTTCACCTCCTTCGATTGGGCGTTCGCTTCCTTCGATTGGGCGTTCACCTCCCTCGATTGGGCGTTCACCTCCTTCGATTGGGCGTTCGCTCTCTTCGATTGGGCGTTCACTTCCTTCGATTGGGCGTTCGCACTCTTCGATCGGGCGTTCACCTCCTTCGATTGGGCGTTCGCTTCCTTCGATTGGGCGTTCGCACTCTTCGATTGGGCGTTCACCTCCTTCGATTGGGCGTTCACCTCCTTCGATTGGGCGTTCACCTCCTTCGATTGGGCGTTCACCTCCTTCGATTGGGCGTTCACTTCCTTCGATTGGGCGTTCGCACTCTTCGATCGGGCGTTCGCACTCTTCGATCGGGCGTTCGCACTCTTCGATCGGGCGTTCGTTCCCTCCGACAACTCAGCGTTCGTCCCCCCTCTCTCACGAAAAAACCGCTCCAGCGCAGGGAGCGGTTTTACGAGTTAGCGTACTTTCACGTAGCCTTTTTTAATTGAGTCAACGACGGCTTGGGTGCGGTCGTTTACGTTCATTTTCTGTAAAATGTTGGAGACGTGGTTTTTCACGGTTTTCTCGCTGATATAAAGCGTTTCACCGATCATCCGGTTGCTGTAGCCGTCTGTCATCAGCTGCAGCACTTCGCACTCACGACGGGTGAGCAGGTGCAGCGGCTTCCGGTACTCCACTTCGCGGTAGCCAATTTCTGACTCATCCACTTCTTCTTCATCACCATTTGCAAGCCGGCGGTACTCTTTAATTAAATTGTGCGTCACTTTCGGGTGAATGTAAGCGCCGCCGGAGCTGACGACTTTCACCGCTTCGATCAAGGCATCCGCATCCATCTCTTTCAAAAGATAGCCGGCTGCCCCGGTCTTCAGCACGTGAGTGACGTAGGATTCATCATCATGAATCGAAAGAATGAGCACACGAATTTCCGGAAAACGCGCGATCAGCTCCCGGGTTGCTTCTACGCCATTGGTGTTTGGCATGTTAATATCCATCAGCACAACATCCGGCTGGTATTCCGCCGCAAGCGCTGCTGCCTCATCACCGTCATCGCCTTCTGCAACAATTTCAAAGCCCGGTTCCATGTCTAAAATCCGCTTTACGCCCTCGCGGAATAATTTATGATCATCGATAAGCACTAAGCGTACAGTGTTTTCTACTTGGTCTTGCTCCTGCATATCCCTCATCCTTTCTCCGTGTCCTAACTTCAACTTTCAACCTACCGGCAGCCGGTAAAACATTTGTGAAGCTTTATGCCTCGAACGTAAGATCTACATACAGTTTTCCCGCTTACCGGTTGTTTTACGCATGTTTCATTTCAGCTTCTTCACCATCACCGACAGGAACAGAAATATGAATGGTTGTTCCTTGGTGCGGTGTAGACTGAATGGTCAATTCCCCGCGCAGGTTTTCCACCCGCTCACGCATTCCAATTAAACCGAAAGAATGCGCTTCTTTTTCTTCTTCATCGAAACCAACGCCGTCATCTTCAACAATAATTGTCGCCTTCGTACGAAGCAGCTCTGCCTTAATATGAACATAAGTTGCTTCTGCATGCTTCAACGTGTTGTGCACCGCTTCCTGCACGAGCCGGAACAAACCTACTTCCATATTGGCCGGCAGCCGCTGGTCTTTGCCATGCTGGGTGAAACGGATATCAAGGTCGGTATTTTCCTGGATATTGCGTAAATATTTTTCGAGCGTTGGTACGAGCCCTAGGTCATCAAGTGCCATCGGGCGCAGATCATAAATGATACGGCGGACTTCACCAAGGCTTGTCTTTACTAAGCTGCGGATATCCTGGATTTCTGCAAGCGCCTGGTCAACGCCTTGTTCTTGATAGACGCGTTCTACAAGCTCTGAACGCAGCATAATATTGGCAAGCATCTGCGCAGGCCCGTCATGAATATCGCGGGCCACACGTTTTCGTTCCTCTTCCTGGGCTTCAATGATTTTTAAACCAAACGCCTGTTTCTCCTGCGCATCGGCCACCATATCTCCAATTTCACGAAGATCACCGTTCAGAAAGTTCTGCACGACAGCCACTTGACCGACAAGACCTTCTGCCCTGTTCAGCGTATCCTCAAGTTGTACAAGCCGGCGTTCGAGTTGATCCCGGCGCTCGCGCAGCTGCTGTTCATTCTGCCGTTCAACGGCGAGCTGTACCTGCAGTTCATTGGCAGCTTCATACGCCCGGCGGACATCATCATTCGAGTAGTCGGTAAAATCTTTACTCATCGCTGCCAGCCGGTTGCGCGCCAGCCGCGCGTTTTTTTCCAAAGCATCTACACGGTCAATCGTTTCGCCAACCTGGGCCTGTACCTGCTCGAGCTCCTGGGTGAGTGTTTCATACTCCTGGCGTGATTGTTCGCTGATTTCAAATATCTGCTCTTTGCTCTCTTCTACAGTTGAAAGCATCTGCTCAATAATTTGATCCAAGCTTGGCTTTTCTGTCATGGTTCTCACCAGCCTTTGAGCATGAATCGTCGATTTGACATGCGTCAACGATTCGTTATGATTATTTTATCACAATCTTCAAGGCCTATATGAAAAAACGGTGCAAAACTTTAAGATATTCCACATTTTGCGAGAAAACCTTAACCTGTCGACAATCTACGTTACGAAACTTCATCACTGTCGATATTTTGCAGGAAATATTTCATGTTATTGTGATCAATGCGGGTGAGCACACACGGCGCAAGTCCCATTTACATCGTATCACGGCTGTCTAGTTTCAAAGGTTACAGCAATATTATATGAAAATTACATTGTTTTCGGAGGGGTTTATATGCTTACGTCTTATTATACAGTGAAAACGTACGGGGAAACGGAGATCGTCATTCAAAAATCCCGCTTTATTACTTATGTGACACGGGCTGAAACTGAAGCTGAAGCTCAAAGCTTTATTGAACAGATTAAAAAACAGCACTGGAACGCCACCCATAACTGTTCAGCATACTTAATTGGCGAGCAGGACGACATTCAAAAAGCAAATGATGACGGTGAACCAAGCGGAACGGCAGGCCTGCCTATGCTTGAAGTGTTAAAAAAGCGTGGCTTAAAAGACACCGTCGTCGTGGTCACCCGTTACTTCGGCGGGATTAAACTTGGTGCGGGCGGCTTAATCCGTGCTTACGGGAATGCTGTTTCAGAAGGGTTAAATGAAACAGGCGTTGTTGAGCGGCGCTTAATGGACGTTTATACTGTAGCCGTTGATTACACACTGCTTGGAAAAGTGGAGAATGAGCTTAGAAACTCCACGTATGACCTTCATTCGATCGATTACGCAGAAGCGGTCAACGTGCATGTTTATGTGCCGAAAGAAGCTGGTGAGGGCGAGCGTTTTGAAACGTGGCTTACGAATTTAACGAACGGACAGGCTGCATTTTCAACGGGTGAGCCTGTGTATCTTGAAACGGATGTGACACATACAGAAGGACGGGTGTAGCTTTGGCTGCACCCTTTTTCAAAGAATTCATAAGGAAGTCCTGCATCGATCATCATTTCCCGGGAAATTTCTTCACGATTTGCCATGGAAATTTCTAATTTACCGTGGCTGTAACTTCACGTAGAATAAAAGCGACACACTTCATGCATTCGTTTTTAGATAATAAAGGGGCACTGTATGATGAATGAAGAACGATTACAGCACCGCCGGAGGGAGCGGCGCCGTAGACGCAACCGCCGCATTTTTAAGTTATTTCTCGTCTTCGGCTTATTCTCGTTTCTAATTTTCGGCGGACTGCTCGGTTACGGTATATACCAAATTATGGATGTTGCTTCAGACAGCCAGGAAGAGCTCGACCGCGGGGACTCATCAGAAATGCGAATGGAAGCAGTGGACCCGGGCAGTGACAGCATATCGATTTTATTTCTCGGTGTAGATGACCGTGACGGAGACTTGTCCGGGCGGACGGATGCCCTCGTTTACGCCACATTTAATCGGAATGAAGGCACTGTGAAGATGACTAGTATTCCGCGCGATACACTCGTTACCATCCCAGAGCGAGGTGAGGATAAGATTGCGCACGCCCACGCATTCGGCGGGACAGACCTTGCTGTTGAAACAGTGGAGAACTTTCTGGATGTTCCCGTTGATTATTACATGAAAATGAATTTCGTTGCGTTTATTGAAATCGTGGATGCCCTCGGCGGCATTGAGATTGAATCTGAACGCGCGTTTACAGAAATGGACAGTGAAGATAATCCTGATGCGATCTCCATTGAAGAAGGTGAACAAACGTTAGATGGCGAAGAAGCGCTCGCTTACGCCCGGATGCGCTACGATGATCCTGAGGGTGATATTGGGCGCGGCAGCCGGCACCAGGAAATTATCCGCGCCGTCATTGCAGAAGGCGCTTCATTATCTTCCATCACAAGCTTTAATTCCGTGTTAAACAGCGTAAATGATCACATGACGATGAACATGAGCTTCCGCAACATGTTGTCGCTGCACACCTACGCCGGCGAGCTTGATAACATCGAGTCGCTCCACCTCGAAGGGAATGACTTATATTTAAGCAACATTTACTATTACAATGTCCTTGATGAATCTCGTAACGAGATCTCTAACACTTTCAGAGAGCATATGGAACTCGACGAAGATGATGACGACGAAGAAAACAGCTCATAATGAAACGATCCCCGCCAGCCGGGGATCGTTTTTTATATTGGCAGGACCCCGGCCGCGCATTAATCGCACACTGCCGCGCACAAATCGCTCCACCCCGCGCATTAATCGCACACTGCCGCGCACAAATCGCTCCACCCCGCGCATAAACCGCACCTCGCCGCGCATTAATCGACACCAGCCGCGCACAAATCGCTCCACCCCGCGCATAAACCGCACCCGGCCGCGCATTAATCGCACCACCCCGCGCATAAACCGCACCCGGCCGCGCACAAACCGCACCTCGCCGCGCACAAACCGCACCTCGCCGCGCACAAACCGCACCTCGCCGCGCACAAACCGCACCTCGCCGCGCACACGGCGATGAAAAACCCCGGCCGCCGCCGGGGTTTTTTAAGGTGTATAGTAGTTTTGGGTGTAGTAGGGTTCGTTGTTTTCTGTGAAGGCGACACCGACGCCGAGTTCGTGGTAACGGCTGTTGAGTATCGCTTCGCGGTGGCCTTCGTTGGAGTTCATCCAGCCTTCGTGTGCCCGGATCGCATCGGTTTGACCGCGGGCAATGTTTTCACCGATTGAAATAAACGAAAGCTCTGCTGCATGAAAACGGTCACTCAAATCTGCACCATCCGGACTGTAATGCGAAAAGAACTGTTGCTGCACCATATCTTCACTGTGGGCGCGCGCCACGTCAGCGACCTCGCTGTTCGCACTAACCGGTGCGATCCCTTCTTCAGCCCGGGTGGCATTCACTAAATGTCTGCTCTGTGCTTCAAGTGAGGTGCGCCACGAATCTGATGCTGCTGCGTAGCTGTTTGTGAACGCCTTTTCTACATCAGCATTACAAATGAAGAGCGACGTGACCCGCTCATATTGATGCCGGTCGTAAAAGAAAGTGTAAAACGCATCATCAAGTCGGTGCACATCACGGTAACTCCCTCTCTGCATATGCTGTACACCATCTTTTTCAATCGTCTCCCGCGGGGTTCCGAGCTCCCGTTCAACACTAGAAGACGTGCTCATCGGGTGTAAATCGTACGTTTTTGGCGCGGACCAGTTGCGCTGCGGTGTGTACATCGCTACAACTTCGCCGTCTTCTGTTCCAATCTGAACGTAAGATTCATAGTCATCGTGATAAATCTCCCAATCAAAGTTGTACTGTGAAGCTGCGACCGCTTCAGGCTCCCCGAGCGTCTTTTTCACTTCAGCTTCTGTGTCGCCCAAGGCAACCCCGCCAATCGTCCAGACGTCTGTGCGTTCACCAGCTGCATCACGTTCAGCAGTGAACTGATCAGTGACAGCCCGGGCGGTAAACACGGCAAACTCGGCCCGTGTCGTTTCGCTGTTCGGCCGGTACGTGCCGTCTGGATAGCCGGTTGTAACCTGTTCTTCAACTAAGCTGTGCACTGCGTCTGCCGCCCAGTGATCCCGGGCCACATCTGTAAACACTTCAGCTTCAGATGAGGCATTAAGTTCGAACGCATTGCGGAGTACTTCAGCCATTTCCGCTCGTGTTAACGCATCATCCGGGTGAAAGTTGCCGTGTTCATTGCCCTGCATAATGTCGTTGCTCTCAACTGCAGCAATGTCATGGTGAAATGGGTGATCCGATTCAACATCCGAGAAGCTCGCAGTTTTTATGGAACTTGTAAGGTCCAAAGCCCGCGTCAACATAGCTGCCGTTTCACCCCGCGTAATTTCACCGCTTGGACGAAACGTTTGATCCGACGGGTAGCCTGAAATGACACCTTCACTTGTCATATAGGAAATTTCAGAAGCCGCCCAGAAATTTTGATCAACGTCTGTAAAACTACCGGCACCAGCTGCCTGCGTCCCGATGAAGCCAGCGAGCAACAAACCACCGATCACCGGCATCCCTTTTTTCACCATGATGTCGATCCCCTTTCACCCACAAATGACTCGTGAATTTAAATTTCATTTTACTTGACGGCATTCGGCTTGAAAAGAGACTTCACTTTTGATCCTCATCGATCAATCGTCGCAGTTTCTCCCGGTCAGCTTCATTAACCTCATTTCTTTTTAAAGCAAATGCTAACGAAGCATGGAGCCAGCCGGCATGGTGACCGATGTCGTAACGCTCCCCTTGAAATGAGGATGCGAGAATCGGCGTTGCTTCGTTCGCTTCTGCTAAAGCATCAGTCAGCTGCACTTCACCGCCGGCATCAGCTGGTGTATTTGCAATATGGCTGAAAATGGACGGTTCTAAAATGTAGCGGCCGATAATGCCGAGATCAGATGGAGCCTCAGCCGGCGCAGGTTTTTCCACAAGCTCATTGACGCACCACGTGCCGGGAAGCGGGCCCGGTGCGCCGGGAGCTACAATCCCGTAAGCACCGGTTTCCGCTTTGTCGACTTGCTGTACGCCGATCACCGGTTTTTTTGCAGCGTCATACACGTGCATCAACTGGCCGATGCACGGGGTTTTCGCATCAACGAGATCATCACCGAGAAGCACGGCGAATGGTTCATCACCAATGAAGCGGCGGGCGCAGTAAATGGCGTGGCCGAGGCCTTTTGGTTCGCGCTGGCGGATGTAGTGAATGTTTGCAAGCGCTGAAATGGCCTGGACTTGTTCAAGCTGTTCCCATTTTTGTTTTTTCGTCAGTACGGCTTCAAGCTCATATGATTGATCAAAATGGTCTTCAATCGCCCGCTTGCCGCGGCCGCTAATAATCATAATATCTTCAATACCGGCAGCGGCGGCTTCTTCAACAATATATTGAATGACCGGTTGATCAACCACCGGCAGCATCTCTTTCGGCTGGGCTTTCGTCGCTGGAAGAAACCGGGTGCCAAGCCCTGCTGCCGGGATAATCGCTTTTTTTACGTTCATGCTGTACGCCCCTTTCGGCTGGAGCGCTCAATGAAGCGGACTTTCAACAAGTAAAGGGCCGGCACAACGAACAATGTTAAAACGGTCGAGAAAATCAGACCGGCAGCGATCGCAATCCCGAGCGGCTGGAACAATGGATTATCCCCGAGCGCAATCGGTAACACCCCGGCAAGGGAGGTTGCGCTCGTCAGGACAATCGGGCGGAACCGGTCGCGGCCGGCACTAATCACAGCATCTGCTGCGCCGGATCCGTCGCGGCGGCGCTGCTCGATAAACTCGATTAACACGATACCATTACGAACGACGATACCGGCAAGCGCCACCCCGCCCATCATGGACATAAAACCGAGACCGGTCTGGGTGATAAACAAGCCGATAATTGCACCGGAAATGGCTAAATACACTACGCTTAAAATGATAAGCGGCATAAAGAGCGAGTAAAACTGCACGGCAATCACGATGAGAATGAGAAAGACAACAATGGTAAAGATTTGACCGATATCTAAAAATACGTCGGTTCGCTCTTCTGTCTCCCCGCCGATAACTACATCGTGTTCTTCATCAGCGAATGCTTCCACTTCTTCGCCGCGCTCAGCCAGGATGTCGTCTTCACTTCGTTCCCCTGGGAAGGCGCGTACGGTTACAGTCCGCTCAGTATTTGTCCGTGGGATGGAGGCGACAGCTGTACTTTCTTCAACATTAACGAGCTCATCTAAGCTGGTTGTTTCAGGTTCAGCTTCGGCACCAGGTTCAGGCCCTTCCTCAGGCGGGCCACCGGCAGCCTGCTCACTTAACTCAATCCGGTTTAAATCATCTGGGCTCACAGCGCCATCGTTGCCATAAACGAGCCGCAGTTCGCGCAGTTCATCTGCTGCGGTAACTTCACCAAGCGGGAGTCCTTCCCCGAGCAGCCGGAGTTGTTCCGTTACATCTGTTGCTGTAAGTCCGCTCTCCTCAAGCGCATCGCGGTCCGGCGTCATTTCATAGGAGGAGAAGCTGCTTCCGGCATCAATGGTCGTATTGGCCACACCTTCCGTTTCAGCAAAGATCGCTTCAATGTCTTCTGCTTTATCAATAATGCTTGGAATGTCTTCGCCGCTCACTTCGACTGCAATTGGTGCACCTACCGGCGGGCCGGATTCGATGATGGAAAATACAGCTTCATCAAAGGCCGGGAAATCATCTTGAAAATCTTCGCTCCACTCATTCATCTGCGCCCGGGCGGCAGTTTCTTCTTTATCAATATAGACGAGGAAATTGGCGTTTGTTTCATTGGCTGCGCCACCACCTGCGTCACTCCCACCGCCGAAAAGCTCCGGAATGTCTGTCCCGATGTAAGTGGAAACAGTCTGTACGTTCGGCTCAGCTTGAAGCCAGGCTTCTACTTCTTCAGCTGCTTCTTCTGTAGAAGAAAGAAGCGAGCCTTCTTCTAAACTTGTTTCAATAAAAATTTCTTCGCGGTCAGTATCCGGGAAAAATTCAAGCGGCGTAAATGGAATCAAACCATAGGCGGCCGTCCCGAGAATAAAACCGATCAATGCTGTTAAACCCGGACGCTTTACGACACGTGTCAGTGCACGCTCACTGTAAGCGCCGGCTCCGCGGTCAATGATTCGGCCGAAGAGTCCTGGCGCTTTTCGCTCTTTATTTTTCTGGCTACGCTTTTGCTTTCGGCTGTCAATCGTGTAGCGGTATGCCGGGATTAAAAGCAGCGCTACAACAGTTGAAGCGATAATAACCGCAATCAACACGCCTGGAAGCGGGGCGATAAAGGCGCCGGCTGAACCAGGTAACAATAAGAGCGGCATAAACGTAAATACAACCGTTAATGTGGAGGTGATCACGGAAGCTGCCACTTGCCGAACCCCGCGGCTTGCTGCTGTGAGCGGTTTCTCGCCAAGCCGGAGCCTTCGTTCAATATTTTCATTAACAACGATCGCATCATCTACTAAAATCCCGAGTGCGATAATGAAAGCAATTAATGAAATCTGGTTTAAGCCAATGTCTGTAAATGGCAGCACAGTCATGCCGATACTAATTGAAACTGGCACAGCAGCAGCGACAGATAATGCTGTCGGTAAGTTCAAGCCGAACGAACAAACGATCAAAACTGAAGCAAATGCGATCAAAAAGGCAACGGCAAGTTCTTGAAACAATTCAGTCACTAAGTCGCCTTGGGTATATAAAAGCTCCATCTCCGCCCCGGCAGGCAGCTCCTCCATAAATTCAGCAACGACCGGGTCAAGCGCATCCTGTGCCGGCGGGACACTTGCCTCTTCGCCGAGGAAGAAGGTTAATGACAGCGCCTGTTCGCCTTCAAAGTGAACATGCTCCTCCCTTGGGGCATACGTTTGTTCAACATCAGCTACGTCGCCGACTTCAAGTCCGTCACCATTTAAGGAAAGTGTGCTTAATTCATCAGCTTGTTCATACGTTTCAAGGGTAAGTCGGTAGCGCTCATCTTCCCCTTCCCATTCACCGGGCGGCACTGTGCCGATTTCACCTTCAATCGCGCCGATCACTGCACCAGCAGCAAGACCTTCATCAGCTAACGCTTCCGGATCCACCGTGATGCGCAGTTCTTCCTCAAGCGCCCCCTGCACCCCGAGATCTGCAATATCAGGTACAGCGGTAAACTCACTCCGCCAGTCGTTCAGCTTTTCGTTCACTTCATTGAAAGCTGTTTCATCTTCATAAGTGATTTGATACGTGGCAAGTCCCTGCTGGTTTAAGTCATCGCTGAAAGCAGGTTCTTCAGCATCATCCGGGAGCGCCGGGGCTTCGTCATTAACGACCTGTTCAGCATCATTTAATGCCGCCTCCTGATCAATTGAGCCGTCATCAATAAATGAGATCGTGATCGAGGAAATGCCTGGACTTGATACTGAATTAATTTCTTCTACTTCAGCTATGCCAAGCAGTCCTTCTTCAAGCGGTGCGGTAATATTCGTTTCAACTTCTTCAGCTGAAGCACCAGGATAAACTGTCGATACTTGGGCGACCGGCGGTTCGATCGAAGGGATCTCGCGCTGCGGCAGCTGAAATAAAGAAATGGCACCCACAATAATGATCATAATAAAAAACAAAAATGTAACTTTGCGCTTCTGAATCGTCCAATCGATGATGGATTTCATATGTACAACAACTCCTCGGTCATCTTTGCGGCGGCAAACTGTATTTTTTGAAAATTAACATAAATGAAAGGCTGTGCTATATTAAGATTTATCTTCGCTTGAAAGGAGGTCCGCACCTGCTTCATCCCTCATTTTTTCATTGAAAGGCGGTCGTAATATGAATACAGTTAATTTGGTCGGGCGGCTGACCCGCGATCCTGAACTATTTTATACAAAAGACGGGATCAGTTTATGTAAATTCACCCTCGCAGTACAACGCAGCTTCCGTAACAACAACGGAACATTCGATGCGGACTTCATCCCTTGTGTCGCATGGCGGCGGCAGGCTGAAACCACTGCAGAATACTGCCATAAAGGCGCCCTCGTATCTGTGAACGGCCGGGTCGTTACGAGCTCATTTGAGACGCGCGACGGTCAACGGGCCACACAAACTCAGATTGTGGCAGAGCGCGTCCGGTTTTTAATTACGAACAAAGCAGAAACAGAAACACCGGCGGCAGAAACTGAAGGAGCAGAGCATGAGGTCATCGGAGCACCACCGCCTGAGATGGTGCGCGAGGAGCCGGTTTATTCTTCCGGGGCTTCTTCGAATTCCTCTGTATCGTCATCATCAAGCATATCTGAGCCATCAGGTTCATCTACTTCCGGCTCATAATATTCTTCACCTGGCGTATCTTCCTCACCCGGCTGCTCCTCTTCTACGCTGAAACATGCACTCATAGCGAAGAGCATGACGAGCACAGCCGGCAGCAAACGAATGGTGCGCAACAATCCCCCTCCTTCTCTTAACACGTCCTGCTTCTTTATTCCTGTTTTTGCGATATACAAAACCCCTGCTCGTATGTAAGCAGGGGTTATATGCAACTTTAATACTTTCCATCAATTAAGGTTGAGATCATTACGGTGACCGCCCCGAAAATGACAAGGGCAAATCCCCAAGGTGACAGCTGCTTCATTCGTATGCCTCCTTTGCACATCAGCCTGGATGCATACAGTATAACATGCGTATGACGTTAAAACGACGCCTGAGGACGGCGTCGTTTTTTGTGCGTTGACACGTTCTATGGCGAGGGCAGGCGTGCAGTTTTCTTCCCACGCGTGCAGTTTTCTCTCCACGCGTGCAGTTTTCTCTCCAACCGCGCACAAATCGCTCCAGCCGCGCACAAATCGCTCCAGCCGCGCACAAATCGCTCCAGCCGCGCACAAATCGCTCCAGCCGCGCACAAATCGCTCCTGCCGCGCACAAATCGCACCCTGCCGCGCACAAATCGCACCCTGCCGCGCATAAATCTCTCCTCGCCGCGCAGAAATCGCTCCTCGCCGCGCATAAATCTCTCCTCGCCGCGCATAAATCGCTCCTCGCCGCGCATAAATCTCTCCTCACCGCGCATAAATCTCTCCTCGCCGCGCATAAATCTCTCCTCGCCGCGCATAAATCTCTCCTCGCCGCGCATAAATCTCTCCTCGCCGCGCATAAATCTCTCCTCGCCGCGCATAAATCTCTCCTCGCCGCGCATAAATCTCTCCTCGCCGCGCATAAATCTCTCCTCGCCGCGCATAAATAAAGAATCAACCCGGCAGAAGCCGGGTTGATTTTTCATTACAGCTATAAGATTTTTGCGAGGAAGTCCTGGGCGCGTTCGCTTTCCGGCTGGCTGAAGAATGTCGCCGGCGGGGCGTCTTCAACGAGACGGCCTTCATCGAGAAAGAGGACGCGGTCGGCCACTTCGCGGGCGAAGCCCATCTCGTGGGTCACAATGACCATTGTCATGCCGGTGTCGGCAAGGCTTTTCATCACATCAAGCACCTCTTTCACCATTTCCGGGTCGAGGGCGGAGGTCGGCTCATCAAACAGCATCGTGTCCGGCTCCATCGCAAGGGCGCGGGCAATAGCAACGCGCTGCTTCTGCCCGCCGGAGAGGCGGCTTGGATACTGTTCTGCTTTATCAGACAAGCCTACTTTCTGTAATAAATCTTGCGCGCGCGCTTCGGCATCAGCTTTCGAGAGGCCTTTCACTTTTGTCGGCGCATACGCCAGATTATCTAAAACCGACATATGCGGAAACAAATGAAAGTGCTGAAACACCATGCCGATTTGCTCGCGGACATCGTTAATGTTGGTGTTTGGGTCCATAATATCTTTGCCATCAACAACGACACTGCCGCCACTTGGGTCTTCGAGCTTGTTCAAACAGCGGAGAAACGTTGATTTCCCGGAGCCGGACGGACCAATCACGGTCACAACTTCGCCTTTTTCAATCGTTGTAGAAATGTCTTTTAAGACACGTGCATCGCCAAAGCTCTTATCCAGATTTTTTACGTTAATCACTATGCCTCAACCTCCGTTCAAGCCGTTTGCCAAGCAGCGTTAAGCCCATCACAAGCGCATAGTAAATCATACCAGCAACGATGAGCGGTTCCAAATAAAGATATAAGTCACCGCCGACAATGTACGCCCGCCGCATAATATCCATCACACCTATGACGGTTACGATCGCCGATTCTTTCGTTAAAGTAATAAACTCGTTCATAAGCGCCGGTAAAATATTTTTCATCGCCTGCGGAAGAATGACGTCTTTCATCATTTCCGAATACGGAATACCAAGCGCCATAGCAGCTTCTTTCTGGCCTTCATCCACCGCCTCAATACCAGCGCGGATAATTTCAGAGACGTAAGCTGCTGAATTTAATCCGAACGTGAGTACCGCGGCCAAATAAGCGGGCACATCCATTTCAATCAGCTGCGGCAGTCCGTAGTAAAAAATCATTAGCTGCAGCACAAGCGGTGTACCGCGGAAAATTGACGTATATGCATCTGCTAGAAAACGCAGCGTTTTATACTTTCCGATTTTTAATAAGCTAAGGAACACTCCGAGCACAAAACCGAAAAGGAGGGCCACCGCTACAATGCTGAGCGTGACCCCGATCCCTTGTAATATAAACGGTAGTGACGGAATGACCTGGGTAAAATCAAGATTCATGATGCAGGCCCCTTCCTACCTTCATTCGTGAAATTATTCGTCTGCCTCTTCGTCATCAGCGTCGTCTTCATCTTCACCGTCGTAGCCTTCGCCGCCTTCATCAGAAACATCGTCTTCATCAATCTCCATTTCATCGAACCACTTAATGATTAAGTCATCAAGCTCGCCGCTTTCTTTCATATCATCAAGTACTTCATTAAACTCTTCAGTCAGTTCGCTATCCTGAGGAAAAGCAATCGCGTTGCCGTCTTCTTCAGCCTGGTTCGGCAGGTCAAAACCTTTCAGACCGTCTTCGCGCTCAATGTATTCGTAAGCAACTGTATCAGCAATGATCGCTGCATCAAACCGGTCGTTAATAATTTCTTGAACGAGCTCCGGAATCCGGTCGCGCGTTTCAACCTCTAAGTCAGGGACTTCTTCACCCAGCTCTTCTGCCTGACCTTCTTGAATCGAACCAAGCTGCACGCCGAGCGTACCGCCTTCGAGATCTTCAGCTTCTTCAATACCAAACTCTTCTTTCGTTACAATGGTATGATTCGACTCAAAATAAATATCGGAGAAATCTACGTTTTCACGGCGCTCTTCAGTTGGACGCATGCCGGCCATGACAAAATCAACCCGGTTGGAGTTTAACGCCGGAATCAAACCGCCGAACTCCATATCCTGAATCTCCAAATCATAGCCAAGCTCATCTGTAATCGCTTCTGCCAAGTCCACATCGAAACCGACAATTTCATCACTTTCACCCGTCTCAATGTATTCAAACGGTGGATAATCCGCTGATGTCCCCATCGTTAACGTTTCCTGCTCGTCCTCACCATCACCGCCGTTACCGCACGCTGTCACCATCCCGGCTGCCAAGATCCCCATGCCAAACAAAGCTGATTTTTTCATGACTGCTTCCTCCTATAAATAACGTATCTATGAATGAAAGATACAATGTAGTTTATATTTATTCAATCCGTGTATGAATTCTATCATGCCTGCACAAAAATGCAATACCTTTTTCCCACTTAAGCCATGCTAAATTTTGCTGGTAGGTTATGCTACAATTTCGGTGGAAACAAAAAGGAGGATGATCGTGATGAATGTGAACGTAAAACGGCTAAGTGACCAGATAGCGCTCCCGGCTTATGCGACAGCAGGTGCGGCAGGTTTTGACGTGTGCGCAGCTGAAGATGTCACCCTCGCTCCCGGCGAAGTGACTGCGGTTCCGCTTGGCCTTGCATTTGAAATCCCGGAAGGTTATGTGATGTATTTAATGCCTCGCTCCGGCTTAAGTAAAAAGACAAAGCTGCGCCAGCCAAACAGCGTCGGCGTGATCGATAGTGACTACCGCGGCGAGGTGAAGCTGCTGCTTGAAAATACGGATTCAAAAGAGTCATACCATATTGAGACTGGTGACCGGATCGGGCAGGGTGTGATTCAAGAGGTGCCGCATGTCGATTTTGTGGAAGCTGATGAATTAAGTGAAACAAAGCGGGGCAGTGGCGGTTTCGGCAGCACCGGCGTATAATTTTAGCAGCCTCTGGACAGCGTAAGCAGGAAATGATTACGCGAAAAGGAGTGCATTGCTATGCTGAAACAAATGGGGTTAGGTCTGCTTGCGGCAATGCTGATCACAGCGCCGGCTGCTGCGGCAGATGATCCGCCGGAACTGCGTGGCGGCCCGGAAAAAGATCACCGTGAAAGCAACCCGCTCGCACTTGATGAACTGCAGGAACTGTTCCCGGATAATGTGTTTTTAAGCGGCCCGACGGATCAAAACCAAATCGCCCTCACTTTTGATGACGGGCCGGACCCGCGCTTCACGCCAGGTGTGCTCGATGTGCTTGAAGAATTTGATGTACCGGCGACCTTCTTTGTGATGGGCGCGCGTGCAGAGGCCGAGCCCGGCTTGCTGCAGCGGATGCAGGATGAAGGACATATCGTCGGCAATCATACATTCTGGCACCCGGATCTTGTGGAAGAAGGCGACGTTGCGACTTTATTAAATGAGGTGGATCGGACAGATGAAATCATTGAAGAAGTGCTCGGCTTTGAGCCGATTTTATTCCGCCCACCGTACGGATTTTTAGATGAAGAGCTAGCTTCTGAACTTGTAGAGCGCGACTACTCGATTATTGCCTGGTCGGTGGACTCACTCGACTGGCAGGACTTAACACCGGATGAGATCCGCACCAATGTCGTAGATGACATCGCACCGGGTGCGATCGTTCTCATGCACGACGGTGCCGTAGCGCAGGAGGACCGCACTGAAACGATCGAAGCGCTGCGCGAAATCATCCCGGAGCTGCAGGCGCAAGGATATGAATTCGTCACCGTCCCTGATTTATTAAACATCCCTTATGCAAGATAAAACAAGCCGGGCCCGGCGTAGGGTCCGGCTTGTTTACATTTTGTTTGCCCTCGCCTCGCATAAAACGCTCCCTGCCGCGCATAAATCGCTCCCTGCCGCGCACAAAACGCACCTCGCCGCGCACAAAACGCATCCTGCCGCGCACAAAACGCACCTCGCCGCGCACAAAACGCTCCTGCCGCGCATAAATCGCATCCTGCCGCGCACAAAACGCTCCTGCCGCGCACAAATCGCACCTCGCCGCGCACAAATCTCTCCTGCCGCGCACAAATCTCTCCTGCCGCGCACAAAACGCTCCTGCCGCGCACAAAACGCTCCAGTCGCGCACAAATCGCACCTGCCCGCGCACAAATCGCTCCCTGCCGCGCACGAATCGCACCTGCCGCGCACAAATCTCATCCTGCCGCGCACAAATCTCATCCTGCCGCGCACAAAACGCTCCAGTCGCGCACAATTCGCTCCTGCCGCGCACAAAACGCTCCAGTCGCGCACAATTCGCTCCTGCCGCGCACAAATCTCATCCTGCCGCGCACTAATCGCATCCTGCCGCGCACAAATCTCATCCTGCCGCGCACTAATCGCATCCTGCCGCGCACTAATCGCATCCTGCCGCGCATAAACCGCTCCCTGCCGCGCACAAAACGCTCCCTGCCGCGCACAAAACGCTCCTGCCGCGCACAAAACGCTCCTGCCGCGCACAAAACGCTCCTGCCGCGCACAAAACGCTCCAGTCGCGCACAAATCGCTCCGCCCCGCGCTATACAGCTTCTTCCACCGGCGCTCGTGCTTTTTCGACGCTGGGTATGATATGGTAGGGAAAAGATGATGTTGCGCTGAAGGAGGTCATTATGCCAAAAGAGCCGAATCGTTTAATTCACGAAGCGTCACCGTATTTGCAGCAGCATGCGTATAACCCTGTGGACTGGTATCCGTGGGGAGAGGAAGCACTTGAAAAAGCAAAACAGGAAAATAAGCCAATCTTTTTATCGATCGGTTACTCCACGTGCCACTGGTGCCACAACCTTGCACGGGAATCTTTTTCTGATGAAACGGTGGCAGCGCTGTTAAACGAACACTTCGTTGCCATCAAAGTCGACCGGGAGGAGCGCCCGGATATTGATGCGATTTATATGAACGCGTGCCAGGCGATGACCGGGCACGGCGGCTGGCCGCTCAGCATTTTTATGACGCCGGGCCATAGACCGTTTTATGCTGGCACTTACTTTCCGCCGGTCGCTGCTCATGGCCTGCCGAGCTTTGCTGATGTTGTTAAGCAGCTCGCTGAGATTTACGAAAATGAGCCGGATCGGATCGAAAAAACGGCTGGTCGCGCAGCGCAGGCACTGCAGGATAATGAAGCAAAAGACCGTCGTGCCGAGCTAAACGACACGCTCACCCAGGATACGTACCGCCAGCTGGCCCGCGGTTTCGATCCTATGTACGGCGGCTTTCAAGACCCGCCAAAGTTCCCGCAGCCGCACAACTTATTTTTCCTGCTGCGCTACTACGTGCACACAAAAGAAAATGCAGCAAAAACAATGGCGGAGACAACACTTGAAATGATGGCACGCGGTGGGATTTATGACCAGCTCGGCGGCGGTTTTGCCCGCTATTCCGTGGATAACTTCTGGCAGGTGCCTCACTTTGAAAAAATGCTGTATGACAATGCACTGCTTGCCATGGCGTATATTGAAGGAGCTCAAGTTACCGGCCGCTCCGATTTCCGCACGGTCGCTGAAGACATTTTCGCCTACTTAAAACGCGACATGCAGCATCCTGATGGTGCGTTTTATGCGGCGGAAGATGCAGACTCTGAAGGTGCTGAAGGTACATTTTACGTTTTCACACCTTCACAAGTGATTGAAGCGCTTGGCGAAGAAGACGGCCCCTTGTTTAACGACGTTTTCGGAATTAACGAAGAAGGGAATTTCCACGGCGCTTCAGTACCGAACCTGCTCGATCACTCGCTTCATGAATATGCTGAAGACCTTGGTGAAAACCCTGCAGCTTTTACCACCCGCATCGCCGAGCTTCGCGACAAGCTGTTTACGTGGCGTGAGAAACGCACCCGACCGCACCGTGATGAGAAAATCCTAACGTCTTGGAACGCCTTAACAGCAGCAGCGTTCGCCAAAGGCGCGCAGGCATTTCAAGAGCCTGCCTATGCTGAAACGGCAGCCGGCATTTTAACCTTTCTTGAAACAAACTTGTACGTGGATGGGCGCTGGATGGCGCGGTACCGCGAAGGAGACACTGCGCACCCGGCATTTCTTGATGACTACGCGAATTTAGTCTGGGCGTATCAGTCACTGTACGAAGCAACAATGGACGCCGCGTGGCTGACGAAAGCCCGGCGTACAGCGGATGAGCTTGTCCAGCTCTTTTGGGACGGGGTTCGCGGCGGTTTTTACTTTTACGGAAGTGATCAAGAGGCGCTCATTGTCCGGCCGAAAGAAACCTTTGATGGCGCCATGCCGGCAGGAAACAGTGTCGCAGCCGTTGAGCTGACACGTCTTGCGCGCAAAACCGGAGAAATGCGCTACGCCCGGTTCGCTGAGTCCGCAGTCGAAGCGGCGGCGAAAACCGTGAATGCTTATCCGCACGGGCATACCCACTTAATCCAGGCGAAACTGCTTTGGGAAATGGGCGGCGCTGAAATTGTGGTGGCTTCACCTGATGCTGAATCGCTGACGCTTGGGTCTAAAGGACAAGACCCTGTTCTAGAGCGCTTTCAGCAAACACTTGCCCCGCACATTGCACTTGTCGGACGAAATGATGCTGATCCAAAAATTGAAAAGCCGGCACCGTTTACGAGCGGGCATGGGCTGATCGATGAGCAAACAGCATACTATGTTTGCCGGCACTTCGCCTGTCACGCACCGACAACAGACGCTGAGGCCGCCTGGCGCGATGCGCTCCGGCAGCCGGATGCGTAAGGAGGGATTCGCGATGGAATCTACAAGCGTCATCTGGTATATTGTCGGACTGCTCGCCTCAATTATTGCCGCTTATTACGCATTAAACGCCGGCGCCAACTTATGGGGACTTCTCTTTATTATCACCGCTTTCGTGTTGGCACTCTTTATCGCCCGCGCCGCACGGAGTTTGAATTAACGAAAGCTGATACCGGCTGTAGCCGGGTCATGAATAAAGCCGGCAGCTATGCTGCCGGCTTTTTCGATTCACTTAAACTCTAAAGTCTGTTGGCGCAACTTGACCTTGTGTAAATGCAGCCATTGGATCAGCACCTTGCGGCATCGCCGGCTGACCATAACTTACAGCTGTGTGGGCCATTGGGTCGTAGTTACCAATCGGTGCCTCTACCGATGGCAGCCCTCCTGCCTGCGAGGCTGCTTGAGCTTCAATACCTTCTGAAGCTTCTACACCTTCGACTTCACCTTTTTCCGCAGCCTCTGCTTGATTTTTCTCAAGCTCCTGTCCGTTCCTCTGATTGGCACCAGCATGAACATTCGCCTGTGCCATTGGGTTAAGTCCAGCTTGTTCGATCATGATAACACCTCCTTTTAGCCCCATATTGTGGTGTATTGACTGAAAATTCAATCGCATAAATGTGTAAATCAATAGCGGCCCGCATCCTGAGTTTGAATGCGGTGCCGACTTTTTAATTAAAAATCGCGAGGAGTATTGTAATAGTAAAGATACTTACGATCGTTGATACTAACGTTACACTTGAAACGTAGCGCGGCTGGCTGTCGAATTGTACCGCAAACATGACAATCGTTGCTGCTGACGGCATGGCTGCTGATACAATTAACACTTGAGCAAGAAGCGGGTCCATCGGCATGGCAAGCGTTATGAGCCAAGCAATCGCAGGTGAAACAAATAACCGTACAACGACACCATAGCTCACGCGTCCCCACGCAAAGTGCCCCCACTCCATTTTCGCAAGCTGAATTCCTAAAATCACCATGACAACAGGGATCGCAGCTTCAGCTAATATGCCAACCGACATCATCAAATTATCCGGCATCTGCCAGCCGGTCATCTGCAGCAGTACGCCGAGCAAAAGGGCATGAGTGACCGGCATTTTTAACACCGTACGCACAGCAAAGCGTACACCGTAATGCCCTTTGGCTGCATAATAAATGCCAAATAGATTCATAATAACCGATTGCAGCACCATAAATGTTACAGCATAAGCAAAACCGGTATCTCCGTAAGCAAATAAAATGATGGGCGCGCCGTAATTTCCGGAATTCATAAACGCTGTAGCTAGTATGTAGCCGCTCTCATCATCGCTAGAAGCGCGGGTCAGCTTAACGAAGACTTTATTCACGATAATTAATGCCGCAAGGAGCAGGACCGAAAATATCAACATATAGGTATACTGTATATTCAATTCTGCTTCATAAAATGTTTCGAAAACGAGTGCCGGGGTGAGTACGTATAAGGCAACAGCGGAAAGCGGTGCAAGATCAAGTTTTTTCCACTTTTCCACAAGAAAACCTGCCGCAAATACGAGAAGTACCGGCAGCACGACTTGAATAAATATGTCCATAAGTGAAGCTCCTTTTGATGTATAAAGGCAGCGCTCAAGTCATCATATGCTCTTTGAGCGCTCCCGATGAAGCTCGTTCCGGTGTCTCTTGTATGCTTTCACTTTTGCTAAATCCCGTTCCATTTCGCTGGCTCGCGTTCCCCTTTTGCTAAGTTGCGGTCCATTTTCGCTGATTCGCGCTCCACTTTCGTTAAGTCGCGCTCCATTTCCACTAAGTTGCGGTCCACTTTCGCTAAGTCGCGGTCCATTTCCACTAAGTCGCGCTCCATTTCCTTTAGGCCGCTGCCTCTGAAGTTTACCGGTTGCGCAAGCCTTTGCTAATCTCGTAGTCGGCCGGGTCAACGTCAATCGGACGATCCATCGCCATATTTGCGATTTCTTTGCCGATGTAAGGGCCGGTCGTTAAGCCGGAGGCGCCGAGACCATTCGCGAGAAACAGGCCTTCATGGTACGGTGCCGGCCCGAAGAGCGGCAGCGAGTCGGGCGTCATCGGGCGAAAGCCGACCCTCGTTTCCGCCAGGGTGCTGTCTTCTAGACCTGGAGCCGTGTTTAACGCTTTTGTGAGCAGGTTGTGGACACCGCCGGCGGTTGTGCGGGCGTCGAAGCCGACTTTGTTTTCATGGGTGGCGCCGGTTACGATGCGGCCGCCGTCGAAAGCGAGCATGTAGTGGTTGCTCGGCGGCATGATCACCGGCCAATGACCGCTGTCTTCCCAGCCAGTGTCCATGTGTAAAATTTGGGCGCGCTGGGGGCGGATTAAAAAGTGGTAGCCGAGGGACTCCATGGCTTCGTGCATCCAGGCACCGGTGCAGAGAATGACGGCATCTGCCTCAACGTTTTCTCCGTCAACATCCACCCCGGTTACCGTTGTCCCGCGGGTGACCGGCTGTGCGTCACCGTAGAGCACGCGGGCGCCGTGCGCTTTGGCTCCAGTAATTAAAGCATCACGCATGGCGCGACCGTTGACCCGGCCGCCGCCGGTAATCCGAACTGCGCCGTAAGCTTCATCAAGCACAGGGAATTCTTCTGCTGCCTGTCCTGGTGGCATGCGGTGGATCTCTCCCATTGTCGGTGCTGCTTCGCGGCGTTCGTAAGCGAGTTCTTCCATTCGCTTTAACTCGTCTTCATCTGTATGCAGCCGGAGCGTCCCTACCCGGGCAAAGCCGGTTTCAGCTGCTCCGCTTGCTTCGAGCTCATGTACAAGCCCCCCGTACTGCGCAGCACCATTTAAAGCGAGCTTGTACCACGGAACACTTCTCCGATTGGTGAGCCACGGACAAATGATGCCTGCAGCGGCGTGGGTTGCCTGCGCCGGCTCTTCCCGGTCGATGAGCGTCACCGTCTCTCCTGCTTTTGCTAAATGATATGCAGCTGAGGCGCCGAGGATTCCAGCGCCTGCAACAATATAAGAAGCCATACGTCCACCTGCTTTCCGTTCGTTTCATCGTTACCTATTTTAACAGTTTAGGTGCTGAAACTGAATTACGAATCCTTTCATGCGCGAGGTAACCTCTTTTGTGCGCGGGGCAACTCCTTTCATGCGCGGGGCAACTCCTTTCATGCGCGGGGCAGCGCCTTTTATGCGCGGGGCTACCTCTTTTATGCGCGGGGCAGCACCTTTTATGCGCGGGGCAGCGCCTTTTGTGCGCGGGGCAGCGCCTTTCATGCGCGGGGCAACTCCTTTCATGCGCGGGGCAACTCCTTTCATGCGCGGGGCAGCGCCTTTTATGCGCGGGGCAGCGCGCCACTTGTAAAAAAATGCCCTGCAAATCGCAGGGCAGCAGTATCTATATGCAATATTAAGGGGGAAACAATTTTCATTATCCGTATTTGCCGGCACCGGCCGGGGGTCAGCCGGTACGCTGGCGTAGACGGACGACGACGATGATCATTAAAACAAGCATGATCAACAGTCCGATCGATAATGGGCTTGATAGCATAAACTGCAGAATCGGCTGCTGGCGTGCTTCCGCGATGTCCATCGAGCGTACGAGGTTCGTCTCGATCAACGGACCAAGGACTAAGCCGATAATAATTGGTGCAAGTGGAACATCGATCTTTTTGAAGACAACACCGAGAACACCAATTAAAATAGCAACGAGGACATCGAACATGCTGTTGCGCAGGCTGTAAGCACCAAATAGTGCGAAAACAAGTACGACTGGCACAATATACATAATGTTAACTTTCAAAATGTAGGAGAAGTACTTAATGCCAATAGCACCAATGATCGCCATCGCAGCGACAGTTAGCAGCATCCCGAACAAGAATGTGTAGGCGACATCAGGTCGGGTATTAAACAAGTCAGGGCCGAGAATAATCCCATGGATGATTAATGCGCCTGCAATAATCGCGGTGGTTGGACTCCCCGGAACACCAAGAGCAAGTAACGGCACCATTGAACTACCGACTGTAGCGTTATTGGCTGCCTCACTGGCCATAATACCTTCCGGGTTTCCTTTTTCAAACATTTCCGGTTTTTTCGATGTCCGCTTCGCTTCACCGTAGGACATGAAAACGGCAAGCGTTGTTCCGACACCCGGAAGAAGGCCGATACATGTGCCGATCACACCGGATTTCAACACGAGAAACTTCCGTTTGAAAATATTGCGAAGCACAGTAATTCGTTTAATGCTTTGATCTTCGTACTGTACCGTTTCATTGGCTTTTTTACCGATGTTAAGAAACATCTCTGCAAGACAGAAAAGACCAAGTACGACCGGAACCACTTCAATGCCCTCGCGGAGCTGCGGCATATTTAAGGTAAAACGTTCTGTTGCCGTAACACTGCTCACGCCAATCATGCCGATAAATAGGCCGAACAAAGCGGCAAAGAGCGATTTGTAAATGTTGCTTCCGGTTAAAGCCCCGATGACGACGAGACCGCTTAAGGAGATGAAAAACATCTCTGCCGGACCAAATTCAAGCGCTAAAGCAGCCAGTGGCGGCGTAAATAAGATGAGAATGACCACGCCGATAAAGCCGCCGAACATACTTGAGAAAATCGAGTAATATAGCGCTTCCTTTGAGCGACCCTGTTTCGTCAATGGATAGCCTTCCATTGCAGCAGGTGCAGCAACAACGTCTCCGGGTACATTTAATAAAATTGCTGTGATTGATCCGCCATACATACCGCCCATATAAATTCCGCCAAGAAGCAGGATCCCATTTTGCGGCTCAAGCGCAAACGTAAGCGGTAGTAAAAGCGAAATTCCGATCGCACCATTTAAACCGGGAATGGCACCGACAAATATACCGACGAGCACCCCCGCGAAAACGATGAAAAAGACATCGAGTGATAAAATTCCTAAAAAGATTTCAAGCGCATCCATGGACTCAGCCCCCTAAAAGCAGTGTTGAAAGAAAGCTAGTGCTTTCTTTCAACGATTCGGTGTGATTATCTTTAGAAGTCATCTGCGTTTTCTTCGATGATTGGCTGCAAGTTTTCATTGCGATCTTCGAGTACATCGTCGACTTCATCATTATCAAGGTAGCGGTACGGCAGGTTCGCATCTTCAAAGGCTTGCTGAAGCTCTTCAGATTCACCGATCGCATCTAGCGCTTCAGAGAGTTCAGCTTCTACTTCTTCAGGAATACCATCTGGAGCTACAAGCACACGGGACACACCAAGATCTAAGTCATACCCCTGCTCTTCAAACGTTGGTACATCATCAAACATGTCGATGCGCTCCTCAGCGGCATAACCAAGCGGTTCCCCGCCTTCCGCTGTGATTTCATCATAGGAAGTGATCGATGTGGAAGCGACATCAATGTGTCCGCCGAGCAGATCATTCACCAGCTCACCACCACCATCGTAGTTGATCGGACTCATTTCAATATCAGCTTCATCGTTAAAAGCTAGCACTTTCAACAAACCGAGTGCGCCAGACTCACCGACTGTAATCTCGCCAGGATTTTCTTCTGCATATTCGACAAGCTCGTCTGGATCTTCAAAGTCACTATCCGGACCAACAAACAAGGAATGCGGCACATCGTCAAACGCACCCAGGTATTCAAAGCTGTCGTATTCAAAATCTGTATCTACCGTATTTTCAAGTACAACGTTATCCGGGTAACCGAACACGCCTAAAGTGTAGCCGTCAGGATCCGCGTCTGCCATTGCTTGAATCCCTACTTCACCACCAGCACCTTCTTGGTTGATCACATTAAATGAAGCATCAAGTTCATCTCCAAGATGATCGGTCAAGATACGGGCAACTGTGTCACCGCCGCCACCTGCGCTGTAAGGCACGATGATATCAATGTCTTGTTCTGGATAGCTGCTTCCATCTTCCTCAGCTTCATCATCTTCATCATCTACATCATCTACACCTTCATCTGTTTCTTCTGCATCACCAGCATCGTCTGTTTCGCCTTCTGTTTGCTCGTCAGCTGCCTCATCACCGCAGCCTGCTGCCACCACGGCTGCTAGTCCTAGTGCTGTTGTTGTACGCAAAAACTTTTTCATTTCAACTCCACCCCTTTAAAAAATTTAAGTGTCTGTAATTTTCCGCTTTAAACCTATATACACTGACGGTTGCTAATGTTTAAAGCCATCCCCCCTTGCACAAGATCGAGTTGCGTAAGCGCATTCATTTCAAAAAAACATAAGCTAGTCCAAATCGATAATCGATCCATCCGGTGTCGGCAGGCCGATCAATATCGAGAAGAGAATATACATAAAGACTACAGCAACAACTGCAAATATCATCCCTTTAATGACGGTGTTTCTATCCGGCCGGCGTCTATTGATTAAATAATTGTGATAGAAAAAGACAACAATAATCAAAATAAGTGAAGAAATATAGAAACCAAATAACTCAAGCAGCAAGTACGTACCAAGCAGAATAAGGGCCGGAATCAAAATTTGCAAAAAGAAGATCCGCCACGTTAAAGGCTGCTTTTCTTCACCATCTTTTTCTTCCATCTTCGGTTTGTTCAGCGCTTTTCGTACCAGTGGATCAATTACCATAAGCACACCGATGACGGCCATACTGCCTAACACGAGATTCGGTAACAAAGCTGCATCCGTATCAAAATCGGTCGTCTGCGTATAAGCCGCACCGGCGAACAGCAGGATTGCAACTCCTAAAATGTAGTTGGACAACGTTTGTGCACCTCCCCGGTCTGCACGCTCACTTTCCTCAGCAGCGCTCTATGAACGCACAAGGTCAGACCGTTTCCATTTTACGACTTTTCAACAACATCATGCCCGCCGAACTCATTGCGCAGCGCAGCGACAACTTTTCCAGTAAACGTATCATCCTCCTGGGAGCGGAAGCGCATCATAAGCGATAATGCAATAACCGGAGCCGGCGTTTCAAAATCTAAAGCCGTTTCCACTGTCCACTTGCCTTCACCGGAAGAGTTCATCACACCCCGGATTTGATCCAGATTATCATCTTTTGCAAATGCACTTTGCACAAGTT
The DNA here is from genome assembly GCF_003014715.1 of Salsuginibacillus halophilus. Taxonomy (GTDB): domain Bacteria; phylum Bacillota; class Bacilli; order Bacillales; family Marinococcaceae; genus Salsuginibacillus; species Salsuginibacillus halophilus. The sequence continues at coordinate 174,724 of NZ_PYAV01000004.1, read as the reverse complement.
CCATTAACCAGGAGCGGATCACTGAGCCGCTGTTCCACATCCGGGCAACCTCTTCGTAATCATAGTTGAAATCGCTTTTATTTAAGATTTCAAAGCCTTCAGCAATCGCCTGCATCATGCCGTATTCAATGCCGTTGTGTACCATCTTTAAAAAGTGGCCGCTCCCGACTTCTCCTGCGTGCAGGTAACCGTTTTCAATTGTGATATCAAAAAACATATCTTCAAGGGGAGCAACAACTTCCCGGTCGCCGCCGATCATAATGCAGGCCCCGTTTCGTGCACCTTCTACCCCACCGCTTGTACCGGCATCAATAAAGTGAATCCCTTTTTCTTTTAACTCTTCTGCCCGTGCAAGTGACTCTTTATAGTTGGAATTACCCCCGTCTATAATGACGTCTCCTGCTTCAAGCTGGTCACGAAGCTCTGTTACAACCTGTTTTGTAACGTCTCCGGCCGGCACCATCAGCCAAATGGCCCGCGGTGATTCAAGTTGATTCACAACTTCTGTAACGGAATAAGCAGGGACCCCCCCGGCAGCTTTGACTTCATCCACCGCATCTGGATTGACATCGTTTGCGACAACGTTGTGATGATGGTCGAGCAGATTTTTTGCTAGATTAGATCCCATTTTTCCTAAACCGATCAATCCGATGTCCATCGTTCCACTCCTTTAGGTGTAAATAATTTCTGACGATTTCGTCTGTAATTCACATTATAAGATAAATTTTTTCATTTTCAATAGGTTTTTTTGAAAAAATATTTTTTTATTAAGCGCTTTCTTTTATAATATCTTTAAGAGCTAATCTCTCGAAATTGCTTTTTTGCTACAGAAATATTGGCATGTGTACAATGGAGATATGAATTGAGTTTCAATGTTCCCTTAAAGCTTCCCTTAAGTAAATGAAAAATTTTTTCGCATTTTTGTAATCGTTTTCTTCATGCAGCGCCAAAGTTCGTGCTATATTTTTGTTAACAATGACATTTTCTGAAAGGGGTATAACTTTGACTACTGTCGAAACGAGCCACTGTAAACATAGAATACGAGCCCTTTATGCAGATTTCCGAGAAAAAGAACGCAAAATCGCTGATTATATTTTGAACCATCCGGAAGTTATCGTTCACTCCACCATTAGTGAAGTCGCTGAAGAAATTAACGTTGCTGAAGCGACCGTCTTTCGTTTTTGTAAACGCATCGGTTTTAAAGGCTATCAAGCAATGAAAATTGCCCTTGCTTCTGAAAATGTTGAAAATGAAATGACAGATATTCATGAAACGATTCAAGAAAGTGATGATGAACGTACAGTTGCTGAACGGGTATTCCGTTCCAATATACGTTCTCTTGAAGAAACGTTATCTGTCATGGAAAACGATTATTTACAGCAGGCTGTACAACTTATTTCTAATGCAAAGCGTATTGAGTTTTATGGCAATGGCGGCTCCGGGGTAATTGCGCACGATGCACACCATAAATTTATGCGGACCGGGCTGCAAACAGCTTCTTACAGTGATTCCCACTTTCAAGTGATGGCTGCTTCTCAGCTAACTGAAGAAGATACGGCGGTTTTTATTTCCCACTCCGGCACAAACCGGGACATCCTGCAAGCCCTTGAAATTGCTAAAGAACATGGAGCCGCAACGATCGGGATTACAACACTTGCAAAATCACCATTAAGTCAAGGGGTTGATGTGCCGCTTTATACGGTCTCAACTGAAACAGAGTACCGCTCAGAGGCTCTTGCTTCACGACTTGCACAATTAAGTATTATCGATGCTTTATATGTAACGGTAAGTATGGGGAGAAAAGAATTAATGCAGCAGTCATTAACAGAAATAAGAAAAGCAATCTCGAAGAAACGATTGTAAAAGGAGAAATGCCACATGGGGACAGAGATTTGGAGTGCCGGCCTTGATCTAGGCACAACAAGTGCTAAAGCCGTCGTATTTAATGACGCCGGGGAGGTTCAGGCAGAGGCAGAACGATTTTACGCAGTGAAATCACCTGTCTTTGGCTATGCTGAACAAGACCCGTATGAGATTGAAGAAGCTGCGCTTGAAGCTATAAAAGAAGCTGTTACTTCAGCACCTATAGCCGCCGAAAAACTTATCGGTATCGGACTGTCTTCTGCAATGCATACCTTGATATGTACAGATGAGAGCGGTGAAGCTTTATCACCTGTCATTATCTTTTCCGATGGCCGGGCGCACGCTGAAGCAGAACGCCTCATTTCCAATGGTGAAGCTTCAGCGCTATATGAGCGAACAGGGGTACCAGTCCACCCGATGAGCCCGCTAACGAAGTTGTGCTGGATGAAAAATGCAAACTATCAACCTTACCTGATAGCCGAACGGTTTTGTTCGATCAAAGACTGGTTACTCTACCGCTGGTTCGGTGAATTCGTTGTCGATTATGGTACAGCTTCGGCGTCCGGCCTGTTCAATATGCAAACATTGCAGTGGGACGAGTTAGCGCTTGAAACTGCGGGCATCAAGGCTGAACAACTTGCCCGCCCTGTACCACCAACGTATACTCTCGGACCGTGGCATACAAAAGCTGCGGAACGCACTGGCCTCCCGGTTGAAACACCAGTGGCCGCCGGCGGTGCTGATGGCGCACTTGCCAATATCGGCATCGGCGCCCTGCAGCCGGGTGAAACCGCAGTGACGATCGGTACGAGCGGCGCTGTTCGGCAGCTAACAAACACACCGCAGACAGACGAGGCGCAGGCAACCTTTTGTTATGCCGTGACAGAGGAACTATGGTTAATCGGCGGTGGGACAAACAACGGTGGTAACGTTTTGGATTGGCTCAGCCGGACAATTGGTGATCAGCACGAGCAAGACGCCGCAGCGCTGCTCTCTGCAGCTGCAAGCTCAACACCAGGGGCAAACCATCTGCTCTGTCTCCCGCTTTTACATGGCGAACGTGCCCCTTACTGGGATGTTAAAGCGCGCGGAAGCTTTGTCGGGTTAACGAATAACCACAGCACTGCTGACATGCTTCGTGCCGGAGTGGAAGGTGTTGTGTACAATTTGGCCCACGTGCATGAGGCGCTTAACAAACACGGCGTACCAACGAGTGCAATCTATGCGAACGGCGGCTTCGCCCAGTCTCCCTTCTGGCTGCAGCTTGTGGCAGACATCTTTGAACAGCCGGTGGAAGTTCCGGTTTCCCACCAAAGTGCAGCTTGGGGCGCGGCGTGGTTTGCCCGTATGGCCGCCGACCCAAAAGAAAAGCTTGTAAATATTAAGGCGCGTGTTCCGATGGAAAAACGCCTCAACTCGAGGGGAGCCGACCGATCGGCTTACCGGTCGGCTTACCAGTCCTATCGCCGACTTTATGAAGCTCTTCAACCGGTTATGCATGCGTTGAGCGAGCAGCAGTCTGCTATCGAATCGCCTGAATGACGCCAGCTAGAGAGGCCCCTGTGCCTTCAAGCAGAAAAGCTGCCTGCATCATAGCTTCATCGAGTGCCATCGGCCGCGGGGTGATGCTGAAAGCTGAAGCAATCCCGGCTTCTAAAAGTTCTTCTTGGGAGACTTCGACACTGCCTGCTACAGCAATAACTGAGACCCTTGCTTCTGCGGCGGCTTCTGCTATACCGGCAATGGTTTTACCGTAAAGCGTCTGTTCATCAAGCTTACCTTCGCCGGTAATAACTAAATCAGCGCTATGCAGGCGCTCGCGGAAACCGGTGACGTTCATCACAGTTTCAATTCCAGGTTTTAGTTCGGCGCCAAGGGCAAGAAAAGCAGCTCCGAGTCCACCTGCTGCCCCCGCTCCAGGCAGGTTACGTACACTTTTTCCGGCTGCTGCTTCGAGCACATCTGCATAGTGAACCATGCCTGATTCAAGCTGCTCAAGAATGGGAGGGTCAGCCCCTTTCTGCGGCCCGTAAACGTAAGCCGCTCCATCGTGACCTAAAAGTGGATTATCAACATCACAAGCGACTTCAATTCGCGCTTCGTCAAGGCGTGGATCCAGGCTGGAGAAGTCCATATGTGCAATCGAAGCAAGGGTGCCACCTGACGCGTTAACTTCATAACTATTCGTGTCAAGCAGGCGGACACCTAACGCTTGAAGCATGCCGGCACCGCCGTCATTTGTGGCACTCCCTCCAATGCCGATGATGAAGTGCCGCGCACCTGCATCTAGCGCAGCCCGGATAAGATCACCAGTTCCAGCGGTTGATGTGTGCAGAGGGTTTCGTTCTGCCTGCGGGACCAATTCAAGACCTGAAGCGGCAGCCATCTCGATAAAAGCTTGACTGCGGTCACTTGAAACCCCATAAAAAGCTGTGACTGGTGAGCCAAGCGGGCCGCTAACTGTTTCTTCCACAAATGTACCACCGGTGGCATCAACGAGTGACTGGGTCGTTCCTTCACCTCCATCAGACATCGGAACAGCTTCCACTTCCCACCCCGGCGCCACACGCTCGATGCCGGTCTTTAATGCACCGGCAGCCTCTTGTGCGCTCGCGCTTTCCTTAAAAGCATCAGGTGCTACAATAATTCTCAAGTTAAGGCCTCCTGTCAATTTAATTTAATTTAATTTCCATTATATAACGTGCCGAATGAATGCAAAAGCAGTACGCTTATGAACGAAAAAAGCGAGCCGGGAGGTATTCCCTGACTCGCTTTTTGTTTATTTCTTTTGTACAATTTTTTGTTCTTCAGCCATGCGGCGCGCTGCCTTCGGTCCAAGCCAAATCATTGGCAGAAGCAGCAGCGATACCGGGATAGCTGCAACAACAATAAAGGACTGCAGCGCCTCAACCGTGCCTTCACCCATATATAACAATACCGAAGCTACAGCACCCATCACCACGGCCCAAAAAACGCGCAACCAAGGTTCAGGTGTTGTTTTACCCGTAATTGCCATTGAAATGGTGTAAGACATTGAATCTGTCGTCGTTACAACAAAAAGAATGGTAACAACAAGGAATGCGAAAGCGACATACGCACCCAGCGGGAGCTGCTGTGCAATTGACATCATCGCAGCATGCATCCCCTCATCAAACAAGGCATTAGACACTGACCCTTCATTTTGCATCTCATAAAAGATCCCACTTCCGCCGACAACAGTAAACCAGAAGTTTGTGACAATAGGAGCAATAATTGCAATGGCAAGCACCAGCTCACGAATCGTGCGGCCACGAGTGATGCGGGCAATAAAGATTGCCATCATCGGCCCGTACCCAAGGAACCAACCCCAGAAAAAGACGGTCCATAAGCCTAGCCATTCATCTGCACCACGGAATGTTGTCAGTTGTGCAAACTCCTGCACATACATCCCGGAAGCTGCAATGAAAGAATCAATGATAAAGCCACCAGGACCAATTAATAAGATAAATCCGATCAATATAAGCGTTAAAATAACATTAAAGCGGCTCAATACTTGAATACCGCGGTGTACGCCTGTAATTGCTGATATGGAAGCAATTGCAACGAGTGACACAATAATTAAAAGTTGAACAAGATACGTATCTGGTATGCCGAAAATCACATTTAAACCGTAACCAGCCTGCAGTCCTAAAAACCCGATCGGACCAATCGTACCGGCTGCAACGGAAATAATTGCACTTGCATCAATGATCGTTCCCCACACACTATTGTATACAATCCGCTCACCGAACAACGGATAAAGCAGTGTCCGCGGTTTTAACGGAAGCCCTTTTTTGTAATGGGCATGCATGAGAACAATCGTGCTTAACGTCCCTAAGATTGCCCAAGCGAGAAAGCCCCAGTGAAGAAAGCTTTGGGCAAGGGCAGGGTGTACTGCAGATGACGTGGCACTTTCTACGCCACTCCCAAACACCGGCGGTACATCCATAAAGTGAAACATCGGCTCTGCAGCGGCCCAGAAAACGCCCCCGCCGGCAAGCAATGTACACATAATAATCGAAATCCATTTAAATGTACTTAACTCAGGTTGGTCCATGCCGCCGAGACGAACCCGGCCGTACTTTGAAAAGCCGAGGACAAGTGCGGTTATGAACGTGGCTAATAACAAAATCTGCCAAAAAGCGCCGAAATATTCAACTGCCCAGCCAAATGTCATATCCACAAAGTTTTGTACAGCTGCTGCATCGATCACCGCGGCCAAAACGAATAACACAAGTAAGCCGCCACTAATGACAAGAACAGGCCAATCGATAAGCTTTTGTGCTGTTGATTTTTGAGTCAATGGAATCTCCTTCCTTATCCAAGTTCCAATTTTTGTTATTTAATAGTTGCTTTAAAAACGCAACAATTTCTTACGATACAGGTTTTGAAATATCGGGTCAAACAAAAATTATTCGAAATCTGCCGAATTTAAGTATGAAATATAGTTTCAAAGAAGCTTCACTTTATTTTACGTTACCCATATAGTCTGGATTTTATTCGTTTGTTTCACGTATGTAAATTTGACCCACGAAATCCGTACTTGCGTTTTTCTAAATACTGATTTAAAATTTCACTTAGAGGATTTCATTAAGTATCTCCTCTTTTCCGTGCGTTAACCTTATCTTTGAGTGCCCGGCATGCCGGGCCTCTTTTTTTATTTTTTCTATCCATAAATAACCATATTCGCTTTACACCTCTCTGTCCCTTCCCTTCTTTCCACCTAAAATTAAAATTAATTATTTTAATTTTAATAAATGGATCTGCCGAATGAAATCCTTTTTTCTTATATTTTCAACCTTTTTATGGATACAAAAAGGTCTATTACTGTATTTTTTTCAACCAATCGCATTACCTCTACAGTGAAGTTTCACTTCATTCAAATCATATTCGATATCCTTTAAATAAAAATTTTTTTGCTTTTAACTGTATAAATTTTATATCTGGACGACCTACATCAATTATGCTAAACTACCCCGGGTCAACATCTGAAGTTTTGCAGCAAAGGAGCATATTATGCGTAACCACTTTAAGATCTTTTCTTTCTATATCGTTGGTGTCTTATTTTTATCTTTTGGAATCAGCTTAATGATTTTAGCTGACCTTGGCGCCGGACCTTGGGATGCTTTTTATGTCGGTTTAAGCACAAGCTTTGGCTTTACGATGGGCAGCTGGGTGTTTATGGTCGGTTGCTTGTTAATCTTACTTAACGGGTATTTACTACGGAAAATTCCAGATGCTTCAGCTGTTATAACAATTTTTCTTGTCGGCATATTCGTGGATTTCTGGCAGTTGATCGTTTTTAGTGGATTCACGCCGGCAAGTACTTGGATGCAAGTTGCTTTTTTAAGTACCGGCCTTGGCTTTGCAGCTGCAGGGATCAGCTCTTATTTGCAATCCCAGTTTGCCCGCAATCCAATTGACCAGCTTATGATGGCTGTTCACTTTCGTACAGGCTTTAGTTTGCGCATGTCAAAGACGCTACTTGAGATTTTTGTTTTAGTTCTTGCCTTTATCGTCGGCGGACCGATCGGTATCGGTACGATCATTATTGCTTTATCGCTCGGCCCTTTAATTCAAATCTTCTACCCTCGCATTGAACAGCTGCGCCTGCGTTGGACCGCACCTGCAGCCCAGACCTCATAAAAAAAGCGGCAAGGCTTTAATCGCCTTGCCGCTTTCAGACTGTAATTAAAGTACAAAACCTAAAATAAGCGCCCAGCTTGCTACTCGCTTACCTTGGTTTCAGCCTCCTCATGAGAAAGAAAAACCTGCTCATTGCTGGGTCTTCGACTGCTGCGCTTCCAAGTAGTGTCTCGAAGAGCTTGTGCGTTATAATTACAAAACATCATGACCTATGACGCTTCATGCTCGAAAACAATCACGATTTAAGGTGCCTGCGTTACTGTTGTATTGACGATTAACAGCACCATATCTTCGTTAAAAGACTGACCTTAAGATTTTCTAGTTTTCGCATAAGTGAGTCAATTCCACAATCACGTTACATGAGCGATAAAAGGAACCATAGACATTGGAAATGATGATCCGTAAATTGAAAAGTAAACGATGGACGGCGACTCCCAAAGGATCAAGCGCAGGCTGAAGATCCACTTGTTCGATTGGCAATCAAATCGAACAAGTTAGCTGAAGCCAAGCCATCGGAAAAGCGTTCGTCTGAAGTGAAGGTTATGTTCATTGTTCGATTTTATCCTCTTATGATGAGTGATGAAATTCATTCAATTAGAGAGCGATTGATAAAAACCATTTCTACAATTCATGACCATCAAATAACGCAAGGCTGACAAGCATCGGCGGCGACGCCTACGGGAACAGTACGAGCCGAAAATTCCGCAGGCAGCGGTTGTCTGCCGAGGAAGTTGAGGAGGTACAAGAGGCTAAGAAGACACGGTGAGGTCAAGCGATAGCGTAGACCAAACCGATGTCGCACTTGTTCCCTACAGATGAAGGCTTCTGTTGAAATGCATAGTTAGCCACGGTTGCCCTTTTTTAAGGTTGGTCTATGCACAAAAAGCAGCTATGCGATGCCGCATAGCTGCTTTTTCGTCTTTTTGTTTACGTTCGTTTTGTTCCGTTGAAGCGGTCAAGAAATTTCCCAACCGGACGAAACTCTTCATTTACTAAGCCAATTCGCTCAGCCAAAAGTTCAGTTGCTATGATAACGGTGGTAAGCACAAGCAGGGCCACCCACAACGTTGATAACGTAAACGCAACAGCCGCAAGTCCAAACAGCGCACTCATTGCGTAAATGAGCAGCACCGTCTGCCGGTGGGAATAACCGATACGTAAAAGACAGTGATGCATATGCGATTTGTCCGGTGCAGAAAGCGGCTTGTTGTTCACTAAGCGGCGTACAATCGCATAAAATGTATCGGAAATCGGTACAGCGAGCACCATAACCGGTACAACGAGTGAGAACAACGTCACATTTTTAAAACCGAGCAGTGAAATGACCGCAATCATAAACCCTAAAAACAAAGAGCCTGTATCACCCATAAATATCTTGGCCGGGTGAAAGTTATGCCATAAAAAGCCAAGTGTACTACCGAGAAGAATTAATGCCATCCCGACAATAAAAATATTCCCTTGTAATGCAGCAAGACTCGCTATTGTAACTAATACAATCGATGACACGCCAGCAGCCAAACCATCCAAGCCATCGATTAAGTTAATCGCATTCGTAATTCCAATAATCCAAAGCAGCGTCAGCGGAATACTTAGCCAGCCAAGCTGCATTTGGGTTTCAAACGGCAGGTTAATAAAATCAATCCGTACACCACCAGCGATCACAACAACCGCTGCTGCAAGCTGTCCCAGTAGTTTAACTTTTGGTGAAAGCTCTTTAACATCATCCATAAAGCCGGTGAGAATAATAATTGTTCCGGCTATCAACATCGGCAGTAAGTAACTGCTTTCCGGCTGCAAAATAACAAGGCCGACAAGAAAGGCAAAATAAATCGCCAAACCACCAATACGGGCCATTGCTTCTTGATGCACTTTACGGCCGTTTGGAGCGTCCGTTGCCCCAATTCGAAAAGCAAGTTTCTTTATATAAGGTGTGGCAATTAAGGCCACGAGAAAACAAATTATAAGCGCCAATATCTCCAACATTGACCCTCCTCCATTACTTTAACCGCCAATAGCGTCATTATGCAGCATACCTCTCGTACACGCAATAACCTCATTCTATCATAAAGCATAAAGCGGCACCTACGCATTTTCACATATTCTATGAAATTTCCACAATACTACACATTTAAACGCCTCGTTTTATTAGTGCAACAGACAGATAGATGATGGAGGTTTCAGCGCAAGGTCTGAAGCGCTTGCGCTGCCAGCTGCTGCACTTCTTGTTTTGCCTCTTCAGCATACGCTTTCACATGTGCGCCGTAGCTCTGCTGGTTCGCTTGAATATCGGCAAATACTTCTTTGACAGTTTCCTGTCGAATTGGCTCGTTCATATCCGCTGCTACCGGCTGATTCGCCAAGGCAGCAAAAACCTCAACTTTTGGATCATATGACAAGGCAGCAAACGGGGTGTGGCCACACGCTGCGAAGATCAGCGCGTGCAGCCGCATACCTACGACCTGCTCCGCACCGGCAAAAGCAGCCATTTTCCCTTCAAGCGTTTCATCGTGTGCGAGCACTTCTGCATCATAGGTCATCAGCTGTTTCACTTGTTCACTCGCATTTGCATCTTCTTCGCCGTGCATTGGAACAAATACGATCCGGCTTCCCCGCTCGGCGATTTGATCAAGACCTTTGGCAAGCGCCTGCCAGCTGTCACTTGTCACAGCTGGCCACGGACGCACCGAAACCGCTGTATACGGCTGGTTACTGTTTAAAGAAAAGGGGCGCTTGTCCGGATCCGGGGTCATCCCAAGGACGGGGTCCGGCACAACAACGGCTTCCTGCTTCACACCCAGCTCTCCTAAAAGCTTTTTTGAACCTTCATCTCTTACGGATAGTAAGGCTGCCCGCTTTAAGCCTGCTTTACTAACCCTGCGTCCGAGCTTTGTCGAGAGCGGTCCGAGCCCCTGCGCATAAATCACAACCGGCTTTCTTAAAAAGCGCGCCATATGCATTACACCTGTATAATATACCGGTGTTTTAGGCCCGGTTTGATCCTGCAGCAAGCTCCCGCCCCCGCTGATCAAACCATCAGCCTGTTTTAATGCCCGGTATACGGAGGGTCCGTGCCAGCGGTTGACAGCTTTGATGCCGTGCGTCTTTTCTGTTTCTTCAGGGTCGTTTGACAGCGCTGTGATTGTAATCTCCGGATCCTCACGTCGGAGCGCTTCAACGACACTTCTAAGAATCGCTTCGTCTCCTTCATTTTTAAAGCCGAAGTAGCCGGATAAGACAACGTGCATTACAACCACCTCCGTTTGACTGCAGGATAAATGTAACGCGTGCCTAGATGGACAAGACCAACCAACACAAGGCCGAGAATCAAGCCAAGCCAGAGACTGTTAAACGATCTTAAAAATGATATAGCAACCGGGGTGTGTAAATGTGTAAATGAGCCGATCATTGAAGCAAAAGCTAAGAAACCAAAGCTCATGAAAAATGGCGCTGCACGATGTTTCAGCCAGCTTAAATATAAACCGAGCGTGAAAAACGGCAAACCGATGAGAAATTCCGTCGTACGCGGTCTTGCGTACAGCGTATCTTCTAACCACTGGCGGAACTCACTTTCAAAAGGAAGCACAACACCTTCATTTCCAGTACGCATGACGTAAAAGAACAGCAGCCCGGCCGCTAAAGCAAGCACAACTAAATGCCAGTACCTTACTTGGGTGTTCAAAAGCGGCGGGATCAATTGATAATAAAAGTAAATGAGCCCTGCAATAAACGGTAGTGCTGCCAGCACAACAACACCTCGGAATTGATCAATCGCTACTAAATATTCATGACCGTGCAACAAGTGAACAACAAGCCACGCTCCAATCAGTGCCACACCGAAAGCTTTAAAATAATTGAAAAATAACTGAGGCCAGCTTTCAACCCGGCGTGCTACCATCACCGCAAGCATTGCACCAGCGACACTTCCTGCAAGTGCAAAGCCTTTGACAATGACGTCGAGACCTGTGAAAGCGTAGCCTGTCATAAGCAGCAGCAACCCCGGGACAAATACGAAAGCTAGCGCCGGAAACGTATAAAGCGCCAGTAGTACACTTAAAACTGTCACACCGATCATCAGTGTGTATAGCGCCCAGCCCGGCTGGTCAAATGCATCAAATGTGCCGGCCCCCGTATCTGCGCCACCTTCAAATGAGGCAGGCATGACGTCGTGTGTCATTTCTACAAGTGTTGTTAAGTCATCAAACACTTCTGCTGCCTGCTGCGGTACTTCGAACTGCTCTTCTACATCTCCACTCGATTCAAGCGGATTGATATTTAAATAGCGGATGTTACGTTCACGAACACCACGTACCATTACAGAAGCTTCTTCACGTAGATCCACCTCGTCCTCAAGGCCGATCGTCCGGCTTAAGACGCGCACAACATCGTTTTCAAGTCCACCGGCATAGATGAATTCATGCATGCCACGCTGATCAAAAAAGTCAATCGGCATCGGCCGGTAGCCCAAGTCTGCTACGCGGTTTGCAAACAACGCCATCACTTCAGGGTCACCGTGTGCCGTTACTTCAGTTCCTTCAAATAACAAATTTTCGGCTCCAAGGGATGCCAATTCATCTAACTCGTCGTATAAATAATGATCTTCATCTTCAAGGTAATGGAAATTGTTCCCTGGGCGCGGCACGACTTGAAAGCCGGCGTCGGCCAACCTTTCTGCATATTCAAAATCAAAGCCTATCGGGACATCGGCATACTGAGCACCTAGAGGCACATAGTAAAATGTCCGCTCTTCACCTTCAATTGTTTCAAGCTCAAGCGCTTGATCAAGCCCTGCTGTTTCTTCAGTCTCTGCAAACTGATTGGTATGATAGGCTAATACATCAAGCAACCGCTCGATGCGATCTTGATCGGACTCATCAACTTCAAGATATAGCCCTTGCAGTTCTGGCAGGTCTTCTTCTTCTACACCAGCTTCTTCATGCACTTCTAGCCGCTCAACTTTCTTTACATAACCTTCGTCTTCTAAATCTTCTAAGTTAAACGGCTCTAAAGTGACCGAGCGAACACCAGCATCACGCAGTTCTTCAAGCCAGTACGACTGCTCATTTAATGTTGATAGCATATCAACCATCCCAGCGAGTTGATCGCCGGGAACCCCAACCTCATAATTAGGATTGCTGTCTTCTGCCTGCAGGCGCTCCCATAACAACGGTGTTGTGGCAGCGATGATGACAGCGAGCAAACCCCAGAGTATTTTCTTTATCATGCGTAAATTCTCTCCCTCAATAAGTTAACGTGCAAACCGCCGTAGTCCCGGCACTTGACGTAAATCCTCTTTTGTCACCGCTCGACCAAACCAGACCGCTGCGGCAAATATGATAACTCCTCCGGCAACGGCAGCTCCGCTGTAAATTAAAGCTGCCAACCGTGACCAAGCTTCGATCTCTATAACAAAAAGCGGCAGACCGACAGCCGCAGCTATCAGCAAACTTCCTATAGCTGAAACGAAGAGCACCCGCCGCTGCGTTGTGTACGCAAGGCGTTTACGAATCATTGCGGTATGGATGAACGCAATAAAGGTATATACTCCAAGCGTTGTTCCAGCCGCCGCTTCAAGCCCGTAAATTGGCACAAGCCATACATTAAGGCCAGCTTTAACAAGCGCACCACCAATAACAACTGCTGCTGCACGCACCGGTTGATTAACACCTTGCAGCATACCAGTCGTCACAATCGCATAAGCCATTGGTGCTGCACTTAAATGAAGGACAGCGATGGCCCAATGCCCATCTAAGCTTCCGAAAAACGCTAAGTTTAACGGCGCCGTAAGTGCAAATAAACCAGCGGCTGCCGGCAGTGCGGTTAAATGGCTGAGCTTCATAGACTTCTCAATCAAACCGGCAGCTCCCTGTTCTTCACCCCGCGCTAAAGCACCGGTCACTGCCGGAATGAGCGGCAAAATTAAGGCACTTGCAAACACGACTGCAATTTGTACAAGTGCCGTACCGCGCGAGTAAACACCAAACGCATCCGGCACTGCATCTGCACTATAGCCGTAACTGTGTAACTGCAGCGGGACTGTCACCGAATCAATCATACTTAAAATTGGCAGCACAAGCGCCCCAGCACAAATCGGTAAGGCTAACAGGAGAATGCGTTTGGACCAGCGTCGAAATATGATGAGCGTAAACTTGCTTTGTGGTTTCGGCCGGTGGCTTGATTTCACAAATAAGCGTCGTAAATAAACGAGAGACGCTAGTGCTCCTACAGCCGACCCTGCCATCACCCCACCAGCAACGACTGAGCTCTCCGCCTGCATTTCCACCAGGATCACTGCTAAAGCTAACAGCAGCAGCACACGGATCAACTGCTCTAGTACCTGAGATACTGCTGTTGGCTGCATATCATCATAACCTTGAAAGAAACCACGGTAGACAGCCATGTACGGTGCAATAATTAGAGCGAAGGATACAATCCGCACCGCCTCTGCCGCATAACTTCCACCTAAAAGCAGTGCAATGTGATCAGCAAGACTGAACATCAAGAGAAAGCTGATCACACCAAAGCTGAAACTGACAATACTTGCACTTGCAAAAATATCACGAATGTCATCGATACCGCCGTTAAATCTCGCTTCAGAAATCAACTTTGAAATTGCAATCGGGATACCGGCGACAGTAATAATCAACACAGCCATATAGACGGGATATACCATCGAAAAAATCCCGAAAACATCATCGCCGGCAATATTTTGAAGCGGAATGCGGAAAACACTTCCGAGAACTTTAGATAAAAACGTCGCAGCTGTTAAAAACAGCGCACTTTTAATTAACGTTTGTGCCATGACTTAACCTTGCCGCCGGTGCCGGCGTACTGCAAACACAAACTTCGGAATAGCAAGCATCCGCCGCCAGCGTGCCGGCTGCTGGAATAAACGGTACAACCATTCAATATGAAACTTCTGCCAAATCACAGGCGCCCGCTTCACCTCTCCTGCGAGCACATCAAAACTTCCGCCGATGCCCATAAACACACCATGGTTAAATTTGTCGTAATGGGAGGCGACCCAGGTTTCTTGACGCGGAAAGCCGAGCGCAAGAAATACGTAGTCCGGCTGCTTTTCTGCAATGTCATTCGCAATGGACGGGTCATCCCAGTCAAAATAGCCGTGATGAAAACCTGCGAGCTGCACATTCGGGTACGTCGCACGAATCGTATCAGCCGCTTTTTCGATCACCTCTGCTTTGGCACCGAGCAAGTAAACGGACTGCCCTCGTTCGTTTGCTTTTTCAAGCAGGTTGATAAAAAGCTCAAAGCCGGTAACGCGTTCAGGCAGCGACTGCCCACTCCATTTAGCAGCCTTCACGACGCCAATCCCATCGGCAGTTACATACGTTGCCTCTTCTAAAAGTTTCTTTTTTTCAGGGTCGTGGTGCGCTGCCCAGGCGATTTCCGGGTTCGCAGTAACAACGAATGCCTTTTCTTTCTCTACTGCGTGTGTGTACAGCGTATGGGTCATTTCTTCGAGCGTCGTATGTACAAACGGAATATCTAAGATTCGAACGCTGTTTTTTTCTGTCATGATTGACCACCGTAATTCCTTTCCTTATGTGAACTTGCTTGGCAAACTATCATATTTTTAATTCCAATCAGCACTCGAGGCAAACCGTGTCTTTTCTTCTTTTTCTCTGTCCAGCCATCTTCGACTGCCTCTTGGCGTCATTTCGTACGTCCTGCGGCGGCAACAGCCTCCTCGGCCGTCCTCCAATGAGCGCTCGAGGCAAACCGTGTCGAAGATGGCTTTTCTTAGGATAACAAACTTTTTCATGGTTGGAAATTGACGTTTCGGTGTATCTCTTTTTTCCTATATATATTTCCTCTGCCGGCATGTATTTTCAGCGGACGTGTTCATGATATAATACAACTTAACTATGAATGAAGGAGCGACGTCGATGATTGGCGCTTTACGTAAAGTAATTGGAGATCCACAACAAAAAAAGCTAAAACAATACAATAAAAAAGTAGAGGAAATAAACAGTCTTGAGTCCACATTGGAGCAGCTTTCTGATGAAGAACTGCAGCAGAAGACCGAGGAGTTCCGGAGCCGGATTGCTAATGGGGAAAAGCTGACGTCACTGCAAGTGGAAGCCTTTGCGGTTGTTCGTGAAGCCTCCCGCCGGGTGCTCGGCCTGCGCCCGTTTGATGTGCAGCTGATTGGCGGTCTTGCTTTGAGCGATAATGACATTGCAGAAATGGCAACAGGTGAAGGAAAGACCCTTGTCGCTGCGCTGCCTTCCTACCTGCATGCCCTTGAAGGAAAAGGTGTACACGTTATTACCGTGAATGAATACTTAGCAGCGCGCGACCGTAACTTTATTGGTCAAGTCCATGAATTTCTCGGGCTTACGGTCGGGTTAAATATTTCCCAGACGGCCACCGGCAAAAAACAGGCTGCTTATCAATCCGATATTACTTACGGTACCGCGAGCGAATTCGGCTTTGATTATTTGCGCGATCATATGGCAGCTCGTATTCAGGATCAAGTGCAGCGAACACCTCACTTTGCTTTAATTGATGAAATTGACAGTGTGCTGCTTGATGAGGCAAAAACACCGCTTATCATCGCCGGCAAAACGGATGTTCATCCAAACTTATATCACGTATGTGCCCGAATGGCAAAAACACTTACACAAGATTGGGATTATACGTACGACCCTGTGACTAAAACGGTCAACTTTACAGATGAAGGGATCAGCCGGGTTGAACGTGCCTTCGGTATCGACAACCTTTATGATCTAGAACATCAAACCCTTTATCATTTTATGCTGCAGGCACTCCGGGCCCGGGCAATGTTCACCCGCGATGTTGAATATATCGTTAAAAATGATGAAATCCACCTTGTTGATATGTACACCGGTCGAGTCATGCAGGGCCGGACATTCAGCGAAGGATTGCACCAAGCCATTGAAGCAAAAGAAGGCTTGCACATCACGCAGGAGAACAAACCGCAGGCGACAATGACGGTGCAAAACTACTTCCGGATGTATGATAAACTCGCCGGTATGACGGGAACTGCAAAATCTGAAGAAGAAGAATTCCGGATTTTATACGGCATGGACGTTCTTCAAATTCCAACAAATAAGCCGCGCATCCGTACCGATCACGAAGATATTGTATTTGAAACTGCACATCAAAAGTATGAAGCTGCAGCTGATGAAGTTGCAAAACGCCACCAAACCGGACAGCCGGTACTTTTAGGCACAACTTCTATTATTCAATCAGAAACACTTGCCCGCTACCTTGATGAGCGCCAAGTTCCTTATGAACTGCTGAATGCAAAAAGTGTGGAAAATGAAGCTAGACTCATTTCTCTCGCCGGCCAAAAAGATCAAGTTACGCTGGCAACAAACATGGCCGGCCGCGGTACAGATATTATGCTCGGCGAAGGTGTTGCTGAACTCGGTGGATTATGCGTGATCGGCACAGAGAAACATGAAAACCGTCGAATTGATGACCAGCTCCGCGGCCGCTCCGGACGCCAGGGCGATCCAGGGGAGACAATGT
Organism: Salsuginibacillus halophilus; assembly: GCF_003014715.1. GTDB lineage: Bacteria > Bacillota > Bacilli > Bacillales > Marinococcaceae > Salsuginibacillus > Salsuginibacillus halophilus. The sequence continues at coordinate 157,678 of NZ_PYAV01000004.1, read as the reverse complement.
TTTTCATTGCGCTTGAAGACGAGATGTTTCTCCGCTTTGCAGATGAAGAGCTAGAAAAACTGCAGCCAAAGCTCCAACCGAATGAAAACGGTGAAGTAACAAATCATGAAGTGCTTGATGTCATCAACAAAGCGCAAATGGCTTGCGAAAGCGCCGGCTATTCTGTGCGTGAATACACATTAAAAATGGATGATGTCGTTAACGAACAGCGCAATGCGGTTTATGAAATGCGCGAAAACGCACTAAAAAGTGAAGATATTACCGAGCTTGTCGTACCGATGATTGAAAACAGCCTTCAGCACCTGCTTGATGAATATTGTCCAGATCATGAGCTGCCAGAAGAATGGCAGACTGATGAACTATTTCAACAACTGCCGAATTTGCTGACCGTGATTACAGCAGAGAAACCGGCTGAAATTGAAAGCCAAAAGGACATTAAAAATGTTTTGGCACCTGATATTCAAGAACACTTATCAACATTAAAGCAGGCTGCTTCCAACCGCACGGTGCATGAAAAACTAAAGCGGCAGGTACTTATGGCTGTTGATACCCACTGGATTGAGCACATTGAAGCGATGTCCCGTTTAAAAGAAGGTATCGGCCTGCGGGGCTATCAAGAAGACCCAATGCGCGTTTATACACGTGAAGGCTATGAGTTGTTTTTAATGATGTATAAACAACTTGAATACACCATCTCTTTACACGCGAAACAAATCACCCAGCCATTTGCGGCAACACAGGAGGATCAATCTTAATGTTACCTTTTTTCAAGAAAAAATCGAAGCAGCAGCCGACCCTTGATGGGCAGGAAGCGCAAGTATCTTCAAAGGAACTTCTCGGTGAAGAAGAGACTGAAGATAGCAGAGAGCAGGAAGTTCATCCTGTCCTTTCAGTTCACCCGGAGTGGAACCTTGCTAGCGAAGATTGGTATGCTTTTCAGTTTTTAAATATGGAATGCCCGCCGCTCGCACCTAATCAGCTGTCCCTTTCCGGAATTGAATTGAATCAAGCGGAAAACGGCACGTACCAAATCACTGCATTTATTCGGAACAGCTTAAGTAAAGCCATTCAATTGAAAGAAACGAATCTCGTTTTGCTGAATGAAGAGGATGAAGTGCTCGGTCGTAAAGCTTTTGACCTGTCAGACGCTGGTAAGATCCCAGCAGAAAGCAGCCGCCCTTGGCAGTTCACCTTTGAACCGGAAGAATTGTTTAGTGAAGAAGTTCCTGAAGCTGGCTGGAAACTCGCTTTTCAATTGAAGCCATCTTCACGCCGGCACAGCCTAGAGCTTGAAGAAAGCTGGGAAAGTTCACTTGCCGCTTCTTCGCGCCAGCAGCTTGAAGATATGGTGGAGCGTCTGGATCCACCAAAGGCAGGGGAATTTAACTTTATGGGGTTAAAAGCAAAGCGGACAGAAAACGGAGATCTGCACGTAACGATGTTGATTCGTAACGGCAGTGAAAAAGATATCACACTTGAAGAGTTTCCACTTGAGATTATTGATGCAAGTAACGAGATTGTTGCCCGTGGCGGCTTTAAGTTTGAACAATTTAAAGTGAAGGCCAATACGAGCAAACCGTGGACATTTATTTTTCCATCTCACTTAATTTTAAAAGATGAAATTGACTTAAGCTCATGGACGGCGCAGCCGCCCAAGCAGGCGAAAACGAACATTCAGTCAAAATAGCGAGCAAAGAGCTGCGATCTTGTAGGATCGCAGCTCAGCGTGTAGACGAACTTCCAAGAAAAGCGGAGGCTGACGTCGCTTTTCGGCGGACGCTTGCACCCGGAGGGCACAAGTGCGACATCGGTTTGATCTACGCTGACGCTTGATCTCACCGTGTCTTCTTAGCCCCCGTCACGGCCTCAACTTCCTCGGCAGAAAGTCACTGCCTGCGGGATTTTCGGCTCGTGCTGTTCCTGGTGGCGTCGCCGCCGATGCTCCTCAGGCTTTCGTCATTTGATGATCATGAATGGCAGAGGTCACTTTGATCAAGCAACATCTACATGAATCAATTTCATCATGACGCTTCATGAGCGATCAAAACGAACCATATACATTAGACATGATGATCATCTATAAATTGAAAAGTGACCGAAACGAAAGATGGCGACTCCCAGAGGATTAAGCGCAGGCTGAAGATCCACTTGTTCGAATGGTTTATATTCGAACAAGTTAGCTGAAGCCAAGCCCTCGGGAAAGCGTCCATCTGAAAGTGAAGGTTACGTTCATGATCCGGCTTCGCCTCTTAATAGGGCACCCCGCGGCGGTTGGAACAGTAAGTTGTGAGTTAATGTTAGGTTTTCTACTCTGTCGAATCTAGTAGGAGGGGGGGCCTAACCCCCGACCTCTCACACTACCGTACGTACGGTTCCGTATACGGCGGTTTCATTTACGTCCACCGATGTTGATGATATCGGTGCATAAGCTCATTAACCCTTGGCAAGCCCATTAGGCTTCGTCAAGGGTTTTGCTTTTCGCAATTCGCCATTAAGCCTTTCTTGACTATGCCCACTCCCATGCTTTTTGACCGAATCCCCAAGGAGAAAGTGCCACTATGCTTCCGATATAACCCAAAAAAGGCGGAAGCTTAAAGCCTCCGCCTTTTATTATTGAGCTTCGTAATAATCTTTTGCACCTTCTGCAATTGCTTCAGCGGCTTGCTGTCTAAATTCAGAAGAGTTTAGACGCTGCGCATCTTCATAATTGTCAACAAAAGCAATTTCAGCAAGGACACTCGGCATTGTCGTTTCACGGATCACATGGAAGTTTCCGTGTTTCACACCACGGTCCATTGTGCGACGCATTTCAATTAAATTCTCCTGAATATGTTCTGCAAGCTCTTTGCTATCCTGCGAAGCATACCGCTCATGCCAATACGTCTCTGTCCCATGTGCCGAACCGTTGAATGCATTAACGTGAAGGCTGATAAATGAGTCTGCATCAACTGATTCAGCAATACTTACACGTTCCGATAACTCAACGAAATAATCACCGTCGCGCGTCATTACAACATCGACACCTTCATCTTCTAACAACTCTTCAACTTTCCAAGCCATATTTAAAACAAGGTTCTTTTCTTTTAATCCATAAGCTTCTGCACCTGCATCATGTCCCCCGTGACCAGCATCAATAACAATCGTTTTTCCTTCGATTGGATGACCGCTGCCACCCTGGGCGGACTCGGACTGCACTTGAACCTCTGTATAGCTGTTTTCGTCACTTGCTGTAATTTCATAGCCGTCATGCAGCTCAAGTGCAATCGTGTAACCTGATTCTGTCGGAATCACTTCTGAAGAAGCGAGACCTTCCACTTCAGAAGCATCAAGGTCTTCAACATCATTGGCCGTTGTGCGGAGGTAAACATCCTGCCCGCGGTTGTCGATTTCAACCTCCGTCGCTCCACCAACTTTCGGCCAGTAAATTGTGGAGCCGTTGCTCACTTCCGGATGTCCAAGCATTTTCACCGATTCATTTCCGTCGTGAATGTCGACATGATAACCGTTCATCCAACCTTCTGTACCGTTAACACTTGTGCTTATCCAACCGCCCTGGACACCGAGAACTTCAACCGTCTCTCCGTTTTGCAGAGCTCCAAGTGACTCGGAATCCGCACTTCGTTCAGAACGGTGGTGAAGGCCGCTCTCGGCTGCTACTTCAGCTGTATACGTTCCTCTCACTTCTTCTTTTTCCGAATCATCGCCTACAGGTTCTTCATCTACCGGTTCTTCACTGCTCGCTTCTGTCGCCCGCTCAACTGTTGCAGTGCGGGAATCTGCATCCCAGCTCACATCAGCATCAAAGGTTTCTGCAAAAAATCGCAATGGTAAAAACACACGATTATTAATGTTTTGCGGTGGCGCAACTAAATCCTGGCTTTGGCCGTTAACAGTTGTTGCCCCTGTATCAATATTAAAGACTGCCTCGGTACCATTATCGTGTGCTGTAGCCTGCCGCGTATCACCGTCATAGCTTACCGGGACACCTAATGTTTCACTGATCGCACGAAATGGTACAAGAATGGAGTCATTGTCAAACGGCAGGTCGCCACCTGGTATGGTGATTTCTTCTCCATTTACATAAACATCTGCTGTACCGCTTGTGCCACCACTTTGAGCGTACAAAGGATGAACGATCAAGGAGGCAACAAATAAAATTGCCAAGGCTATCAATGAGTAATTTCTAAAACGCATTAGTCTCCTCCTTATGAATGATACGTAATTTACGTTTCTCGTAGATGTAAAGTAAAGACGTCGCCAATTCAATGCATGCCGGCCCTTTTACGCTTGTCCTTTATGTAAAGCACAACCCTCCGGCCCGCTCGGTTAACACTTTAACACAGCGACCCTCCTATTTCTTAATATCGACCAAGTTTATTCAAGAATATGAGAAATTGTTTCATTGTTTTAGAAGATTCTTTTTCATTCTACCAAAAATTACACTTAAACTCACCGGTAGAGACCCGGATTAAACATTAAGTGTGTGTTACAAAATGTTACCCGAATTTTAAATGAAAAGCTAAAAAACACTTGATAAATGAAAAAAACGCCGAAGCACGACGTTTTTTTCATGGAAACAAATTTGTAATATATAAAGGCTGACATCGGTTTTCGGCGGACGCTGTTCCTGGTGGCGTCTACGCAGATGCTCAACAGCCGCTCTTTATTTCATACTTGGGCTAGGTGTCAGGCACGCCTTTTTTGTGCCTGACACCTAAAATTATGAATCTTTTGCGGGAATGAATCGTTAGCTGAAGCCAATTCCTCGGGAAAGCGTCCGTCTGAAGTGAAGACTACATTCATGATTCGGTTTTTATCCTCTTAATAAGGGGCCCGCGGAACTACGGGCAGTAAGTCATCTGTGAATCTTAGGTTTTATACCTTGCCGATAGCTTAATAACACCGCAGCACGTTGTTATCTTTCATGATTTAGTTGCTCACACGCTGAATGAACGTTGCAAATTCGGCACGAGATAAATCGTCTTCTGGGCGATATTCCCCGTTGTCATCACCTGTTGTAATCCCTTGGTGCTGGATCGTCTCTATAACGCCTGCTGCCCAGTGATCTGAAGGTACGTCCGGGAAGCCTGCGTTTCCACCTGTAACAGCTTCAATTTCATAAGCACGCGTCAAGATGGCTGCCATTTCAGCTCGGCTTAACGATTCGTTTGGTCGGAACTTACCATTGCTTCCTTCTACCCAGCCTAATTCACTTCCGGCAGCTACTGCTGCAGCATAAAACCGGTCTTCAGCAACATCAGGAAAGTCGGTATCTTCAAAAGCGTCTGCGTTGACATCCAAATCCCGGGTAAGCATCACAACAGCTTCACCGCGCGTTAATGAATTATCAGGGCGAAATGTTCCGTCTTCAAAGCCCTGAATCACTCCACGTTCAGCGAGTTCAATGACATTTTGATGCCCCCAGTGTTCACCATCCATGTCTGAAAAACTCACATCAGGCTGCGCCGGGTCTGTCGGTAAATCTTCATCTTCATCTTCTTCCGGCGGCTCTGGCGTTACAGGTTCCGGCGGTTGGGCAGGTTGATATGACGCATCATACACTACATCGAGCTGGTCAATTAAAATTGTACCTTCTGCTTGCTTGTCCTCGTCCGGCTGGGCTGTGTAAATACGTTCAAGTCCGAGCTTACCTTCGTATCCTTCAGGTAATTCTGCTGTCACATAATACCACTCATTGTCCCAATGAAGCCCGTCTTCTTCTGTGAAATTGATGGTGTAACTACTTCCGAAACGGTCAGTCACAACACCACGCAACCAGTGTTCACGTCCGTCTCCTTGCACCCAGGCGCCAATTTTTTCAGCTGAGCCCGGCAGTAACCGCTCTTGATTACGATCCAAATAAACAGCAGCAGTACCGCCATCTCCAGTTGTATAATCATAATTTAACTCCGCGGCAGTGCCGCCCCGGTCCGTTTCTACAGAACGTTCATTGTAAGATGCAGACGCACGGATCGTCGAGACGTCCCACTTATCCTCACCAATGAACTGTGTGATCGGCTCATATGCTTCATCAATCGGAGCTGGTGCATTGTTGGTTAACGCCCATAAAGTCGCACTTACCCCGCGCTCAATACCACCAGATGGACGGTTAAGCAAAGCCGGGGTTTGATCCCCTGCAAATGCTCCTGCAAGTGTTGTTGAACCACCCCCGTCAAGGTTTAGCGCATAATCTGCACCGTTTGCAATCATATAATCAGCTGCCTCGCGTAAAGTCGCCCCGTTGCTGTAACCAGACTGACGTCCATCAAAAATTGTAAACATCACTTCATTTTGCTCAGCATTATACCCTACAACCGAGCGTGGGTGGCGCGTTTCCGCAAATGATAAAGACTCGTCCATGCTGATATCCACATTACCGTCTGATACAAGACGCGGCCCTGAGGCAAGCATAAAGTCCGCCTCCGACCAAGCACCATTCACGCTTGAAGTAAGCGTAATTTCATCACCAGCATCAATATTTTCTGCTTGTTCGCGCAGCTCACTGCCATTTAATGAGAGTACTGCCTGCTCATCATTGACTGGCGAGGCGGCTCCAGACGGACGGATTTCCTCAACCGTACCTGTCATTGTTTCATTAAAACCAAATGCGCCAGTCGGCTTCTCAAAATTGTTAAGCACAAGTTCATATGCATACTCATTTTCATTCGTTGCTGCCGCCCCGTAGTTGCCCGTGAATAAGATCGCTGCATTTGTTGTCTGGCCAGTGTTTACACCCTCAACATCAAAACTTGTACCTTCATGCTCTACGGCAACTTCTGCATCGTAGCTGTCAATTACCGGATCTCCTTCAGTTGTCATACCAAAAGCTTGATATTGAAACAACGGGCTCTCATCACTTTCCGGAAGTCTTAAATTCAAGTTGTGAATAGCTTCATCTTTTACAATTAAAGAATCCGGGTTGGTAAAGGAAGCATTAATCCCTGCTGCCGGAAATTTATTGCCGTGTTCCCAAGCCGCTGCTTGTGAGGTTAATGTTTGCAATGTTCCAAGCGGCTGAGGGATATGTACATCAAGGTCAGCTTCATTTAAATCGATCTGCACCCGCTGACTTTGCGTTTCTCCCCCTACTCTTTCATTATAAAAATCAACACCTTCACTTGAGGGGAAATGATCAGCATCTGCACTAAAAACCGATGCAGTGCTTAAGCTTGAAGCCGCTGCTGTCACAGCCCCGAGCACTGCGTATTTTACAAAGTCACGTTTCATAGGTTGTACGCTCCTTTAAAAGTAATAGAGTAATAGATAGTTTATCTATTACTCTACCACGGCAAAAAGAAAGTGCCTACACTAATTTCGTAATGTTTGTCATTTTATAGGTGGTTTTAGCGCACACAAAAAGGCAGCGCAGCAAATGTTTCTGCGCCGCGAGCGCGTTGTCAATGTGGCAAGCAGATTAAAAAAGAAATAAATTTTATAAAAAAGGTACTTGTTCCGTAAGATATAATTCAAATGACAGAAGTCGGAAATATGCTCACTTTCACCAACTACACAAGCGCGACATCGACTTAACCTGCGCTCACGCTTGATTTCGTCGTGTGTGCTTTAACGCCGGATAACGTATCAGCATCAGCTTGCGCGTGAAAAAACCGCTTATTTGCGTGATCTTCAGCTGCCCGACTCCTGCAGGAGTATCGTATATTTCCTGTGCCTTTTTCTTAAATCGAGTGTTTATAAACCTTTTGAACAAGCTCCTTCAGCGTGTACGTGTAGATCAAACTTTTAAGAAAAGCGGAGGCTGATGTCGCTTTTCGGCGGACGCTTGCCTCGGGTACGGCCTCAACTTCCTCGGCAGAAGATCACTGCCTGCGGGATTTTCGGCTCGTACTGTTCCCGTAGGCGTCGCCGCCGATGCTTGTCAGCCTTGCGTTATTTGATGGTCATGAATCGTAGAAACCTTTTTGGTCAAGCAATATCTACATAAATCAGTTTCCTCAGGATGCTTCATGAACGATTAAGCGAATGATATACATTGGAAATGCTTGCTGATCTTTAACTTTACAAGTAACCGAAACGAAAGACGGCGACTCCCAGAGGACCAAGCGCAGGCTGAAGATCCACTTGTTCGAATGGTTTTTATTCGAACAAGTTAGCTGAAGCCAAGCCCTCGGGAAAGCGTCCGTCTGAAAGTGAAGGTTACGTTCATGATTCGGTTTTTCCTCTTAGTAGGGTAACCTGCAGCGTTTAAAGCAGTAAGTAGTTCGTGAATGTTAGGTTTTGTACTTCGTCTACACGCTGAGCGTAGTAACATTTGCTGCGCCGCTTTCATTTTAATTATTGTATTGATGCAAAGTTTTGCGCTGCATACGGACGTTCTTCTTGATATGACACTCCTACACCGATATGAGTATACGACGCATGAAGAATGTTATGTCTGTGCGTTGAGGAATTCATAAGTGCCATGTGAGCATGCATCGGCGTCCGATGGCCACGGGCAATATTTTCTCCACCTTCATCAAAATCCACACCGGCGGCCCGCATTCGGTCAAATGGGGTCGTATAACCTTCAGAAGCAATATGACCGAACTCATCATTTTCAACCATATAATCTGCATGATTTTGGGCAGATTCCTGTACTTGATGATCTTCTTGTAAAATATTTAACCCTTCTGCCTGCCGCTCAGCATTGGCCAGCTGAAGCAGCATAGCTGCAAAAGCATCAGCTTCTTCTTCAAGACCTGTTTGATTTTCTTTTAATTCCGCTTCAATCAATACGCCGACCGCCTCATAGTTTCGATAAGGTGCAAAAAAGACGGTAACATATTTATCATCCAAGGAATAAACGTTCCACCCTTTTGAAACATCGGATAACTCGTGATCAGGGGATCCAAGCAAATTATTGACCGCTTTTTCATCCGCGCCATTAAAGATTCCTAAGCCAGACAGTTGTTCCGGAAGAGTTGTAAACATTGCACTCACTTCACCCCCGGCATTGACTGCCACTTGTTCGTGCGCCGCATTCGACGCTTCAAGCTCCACCCACTCATACAACCCTGTGCTGTAGTCTGCCGGTTGTAATTCACTGCTGCTTTCACCTAATGTATAGCCTTGCAGAGATAGGGGCGCATCAGCTGCACTTTTTACCATTTCCCGTTCTTGTTTAATGTGCACTTCACGATTTTCACCATCCCAGTAAACGTCTGCCCCTAATGATTCTGAAGTAAAGCGCAGCGGGATATATACCCGCCCGTCCTTGTTTATCCACTGAAGGTTGCTGCGGACAATTTCGTTATTTATGACAGCATTATCACTGTTTAAAGAAAGCTCAAGCGCCTGTCCACTATGATCCAAAAAAACAGTGCGTATTTCTTGATCCCAGTGAACGCGGGCCCCCATAGCTTCAAAAACACCACGGATCGGAACGAACGTCCGCCCTTCATCAATCAATGCCTGTTGGTTCTGCTGCATCTCTTCATCTACATAGATGGTAACGTCGCTTTCTGCCGTTACGGAAGCAGCTGTGCCGAGAAGGCTAATGATTAAGATAACGGCCATTGCCATGCATTTATTAAACATATGACCACTCTTTTCTGAAAATTCCGAAATTTTTGTATTTAAGCTCGTTCGATGCCTATTACAAAATGAAACGTAATGTTAAATGATTAACATCAATATGTTAACTGTTTGTAATCTACAAAGCTTGCTTAGATGATACACTATTCCCTGTGAGATCGAACGACAAACATTTAAAACTACTACATAAATTTTTTGGAGGAATTACCAATGAAAAAACAATTTCTTATGATTTGCACTGCTGCTTTGATCGCTGCACCATTTTTCAGTACAGAGGCGGACGCTTCTACTGTAGACTCAATTATTAGCGCTGGAGAAGAGCAACTTGGCACACCTTACCAATACGGTGGCACTTCCACTTCCGGTTTTGACTGCTCTGGATTTACACAGCACGCTTACGCTCAAGCAGGCATTGACCTTCCGCGGACAGCAGCACAACAATACAACGTTGGCTCTTCTGTATCGCGCAGCGATTTGCAGCCAGGTGACCTTGTTTTCTTCAGCCATGGCTCCGGCATTGGTCATAACGGCATTTACATCGGCGGCAATCAGTTCATGCACGCTGCTTCCTCTTCCGGTGTGTCAATCGACAGCATGAGCAACACTTACTGGTCACCACGTTATGTTGGCGCAAAGCGCGTAGTCGAGCAGTCCAGCAATGAACAAGTTGCTGCAACTTCCGTTGAAAAAAGTGTAGGAGTCACCGTTAACGGTTCATCACTTCAAGCAAACCAAGATGCTTACGTTACTGAAAGTGAACGCACTGTGGTACCAATGCGTGCCATTTTTGAAGAGCTCGGTGCTGATGTACAATGGGACAACAATAGCAAAACCGCTTCTGCGACACTAGGTAACCAAGAAGTAAGTATCACTATTGATTCAACTGAAGCACATACCCATAACGGTACAGTTTCACTTGATCAAGCAGCAATAAACACGAATGGTCACACTATGGTTCCTGTACGTTTTGTGAGCGAAACACTTGGTGCTGAGGTACAATGGGATAGCAACAACCGCGAAGTGATCATCAACCAGTAATAAAGATTAGGCTCAAAAAGGTGGTTTCTTTTTAAGAAGCCATCTTTTTTCTTTTATCCTCTTAGTCGTCTGTTTCCACACCAAAGTTACACTTAAACATAAAATAAGGAGATGAATGCAAATGTTAAAACAAATGACCGGCCTGCTTGCCGGCACTGCCTTATACTTTGCTTTTAGCTTACCTGCTGCTGCCTTTCCTGATGTTGCTGATGATTTTTGGGGCCATGACGAAATTGATTACTTAACCGAGACTGGAATTATTACAGGTCACTCAGATGGGCGGTTTCTTCCTATGGAAGATGTCACCCGGGAGCAATCTGTATATCTTATTTACCGGGCACTGGATTTAGAACCTCAAAATCCTGAAAATCTATCTTTTCAAGATGTGCCAACATATAACAATTTTGATGAAATGCTTGCCGCTGCCGTTGATGCAGGGATTTACCAAGACGATCATTTATTCCGCCCTGATGACTCTTTAACTCGTGCAGAAATGGCTGCAGTAATCACCCGGGCTTACAATTTAACCGGAGAACCTGCGGCTGAGTTTCGCGATGTTAACTCTGAAAGCTGGGAAGCTGAATATATTGGCTACCTCGGACATAACCAGCTGACCACCGGGTACCCGGACTTAACATTCCGTCCGGATCAAAATATTACCCGTGCCGAATTTGCTACATTTGCGGCTCGAGCGGAAAATAGTGAGTTTAAGCAGGAAAACACCATTATTCCTCAACACGAGACAGCTGAAATTTACACCCCTTATGCTGTTGGCGGTCCGAGTCAAACCTTTATTAACGACGTATTTCGCGATGCAGCCATCGATAGTGTTCGTAAATTCGAAAACTTGCAAGTAGAAGATCCGGATATTTCTTACATCGGTGAATATAGTGTACAGATGGATACTCCTGATTATTTAAGTATCGTACTCGATGATTATTATACGAGTGAGGTGCTTGGCAGCATGCATTGGCAGGAAGGGATCACGATTGATCGCAATGAAGCACGGGTTATGAACATCGGCGACTTTTTTGAAACCGCTAATTATGAAACTATGCTGAATGAAACATTAGAGCCGATGGTCGAAGAGCGAGACGCCACCGGACGCACGGATTTTCAATTCGAAGGTTTTTACGAGGATAACGGTGACTTTTACATTTATGAAACTGGGATGGTCATTGTCTTTCCGGAAGGCGCTTTAACCAATGCTTCTGAAGGCGTACAACGCTTTGAAATTCCATGGTCAGCAATCGACGGTAGTTTAAATTAACTGCTGAAAGCTTGAAAAGGATCATCAAAGGGTATATGCTCTGTAAGAACTTTGCATTTAATAAAGGAGTGAGCCCGTTTGCGCGACGAGCATAAGGATGAAAACATTAATAATGAAGAAACGCGTCATGAGGAAAGCAATGAAACGATTGAAAAGGAGACGCCAGATCCAGTGCAACCTGGAACTGCCTCGTCTCCGCCAAAAACGAGCGGCCAGGCGATTGCCTCACTCGTTCTTGGCATTTCAACACTTGTGTTGTCGCTTTTATTTCTGTTTCTTGCACCGCTTACAGGAATCGCCGGCATCATTTTATCGATCCTTGCGTTTAAGACGATTAAGCGCGAAGGGATGGCTGGCCGCGGCATGACGATTGCTGGTTTAATTATGAGCATTATCGGTCTCGTGATCTCTATCCTATTTATCGCTTTAATTGTTTTTGCATTTACAAGTGGATTGATGGATCAACCAATGATGACACCATAACGTTACAAAGCCCACGCCGTTGTCGGTGTGGGCTTTGTTGTGTTAAGTCACCAGCTGAGAAAGATGGCGCCATAAGCGAGCGCAAATAAAATGACAAACGCAGGATGAACTTTACGAACTTCAAGTAAGATATAACTTCCTACCGCTAAAATCCCTGTTTGAATCCAGCCGGCACCCTCTTGACCCGTTGCAAAAAAATCAACAGCAAGTGCCCCTAAAAGAACAGCAATAACCGGGCGAATAAACGAGGTCATCCGTTTAACACGCGGTGATTCCTTAAACTTCATTAACAGCCCCACAAGGAGCAGCATCGCAAGCAGTGAAGGGCCAACCGTTGCAAATAAAGCAATTACAGCCCCTGGCGCGCCGGCAACTTCATAACCGATAAATCCGGCCATTTTTGTTGCGATCGGGCCCGGCAGCGCATTACCGAGTGCCAGCACTTCACCAAATTCCTGGGTTGTCATCCACTCGTAACGCTGCACAACTTCGTATTCAACTAAGGGTATTGAAGCTGGTCCACCTCCGTAGCCAACAATCCCGGGAATGAAAAAAGCAACAAACAAATCCCAATAAACCACGTTCAGTTCCTCCTTTTAAGTTTGACCTGCTTCTTGTTTACGATGACGTATGGAAGAAAAACCGATGATAAGCAGGATCCCGATTAAGATGGCTGGATGGACATCAGCGATTTCTGTAATTAATATAGCGAGTCCTGTCAAAGCGAGCATCCCGGTCCAGCCCATCTGATTACGAGATGTTTTTAAAAAGTTATATGTTAAAACGAGCATCATTACACCAACAACCGGAGCAATGGCGTGGGTCATCCCTTGAACAATCGGCGAATCACTAAAAGATGTTAAAAATCCAATCAAAATGATCATTAGAACGACGGTTGGTATAACCGAAGCAAATAGCGCACCGAGCATACCGAAGAAACCACCTACCCGGTAGCCAATATAGCCGGAAAGCTTCGTCAAGACCGGGCCGGGCAGTGTATTGCTTAACGCAAGTAGGTCACCAAACTCTTCATCATCCATCCATTCATACAATTCGACAACTTCTTTTTGAACGAGCGGAATCGCCGCCGGTCCGCCGCCATAGCCGAGCATGCCTACACGGAAAAATGCCAAAAAGATTTGTGACTGCAACTTTACATCCACAACGTTAACCTCCTTTCTCACAAACAGTAAAAACGAAAGAGAAGAGAACGCTGCACAGCGCCCTCTTCTTTTCCCTAAACTTTGTATGGTTTACAACTTTAAACCTGTCCGGCTTTTAAATCGGCGCAGCAGAATATGCGATTCTACCCGCGTAATGCCATCAAGGGTATAAAGCTCTTCATTAATAAAGGTTTCTAAAGCCGCCATATCTTCAACGAGCACGTGCATGTGCAGTGTACTTGGGCCGGTCATTTGATAACAGCTCGCCACACTTGGCTTATTCACTAAGCTTTCCGCAACTTCCACTAAATACTGCGGATCACAGTCCACTTCAAAGAACGCTGAAATCTCTTTACCGGCTTTTTCTGAATTAATCACAACGCTGAATTTTTCAATCACACCTTCATCAACCATTGACTGGACACGATCGCGCACAGCTACGCGGGAAATGCCGAGTTCTTTTGCAATATCAACATAAGACATCCGGCCGTTATCGGTAAGAAGGCTCAATATTTGTTGATCGTACTTATCCTGCTTTGCCATCAGCACCGGACTCCTTTCGTGATTACAAGAATGAAATGTAGCCGTCGGTCCGCGACTCCGTGCCGCCAATTAAAACGCCGCGTACCGGGTCGCGCCAAATGATCTGGCCGCGGCCAAATCCACCCTCATCAACACTTTTACGTACGTTATGGCCTTTACGAGCAAGCGCCTGCGCCACGTGATCCGGAAAGTCCGGTTCGACTTCAACTGTTTTATTTTCAACCCAGCGCCAGCGCGGAGCATCTAAGACAGCCTGCGGATTTAAAGCACCTAATACCGTATTTAACACGACTTGCAAGTGTCCCTGCGGCTGCATGTAACCGCCCATCACACCAAATGGCCCGACAGCCTCGCCGTCTTTCGTTAAGAAGCCGGGAATAATGGTGTGATACGTACGCTTGCCAGGCTCAAGCACGTTATGGTGAGCTGGATCCAAGCTGAAATCGTGACCCCGGTTTTGCAAGCTGATCCCGGTTTCCGGTACAACAATGCCGGAACCAAAGCCCATATAATTACTTTGAATAAAAGATACCATGTTTCCGTCACTATCAGCAGTTGCTAAATAAACTGTGCCACCTTTTGGCGGTTCGCCTGCTTCCGGTTGAATGGCTTCATCACCGATTAACGCCCGGCGTTTAGCCGCATAGCTTTCCGATAACAAGTCATTCACACTTACCTGCATCTTTTCCGGATCGGTAATATACTTCAGCCCGTCAGCAAAGCCGTGCTTCATCGCTTCGATCTGCTTGTGCAGATTTTCAGGCGTCATATCTGCATTTACATCCATACCTTCAAGCGTCTTTAACGCTAAAAGCGTGTTCAACCCTTGACCATTCGGCGGGATCTCCCATACATCATAGCCTTGGAAATTGACCGAAATCGGGTCTACCCACTCCGGTTGAAACGCAGCTAAGTCGCTTTTACGTAGTAAACCATCATGCTTTGTGAAAAACGCCTCAATTTCATCAGCCAACTCGCCTTCATAAAAAGCGCGGCCATTTGTCTCCGCGATTTTACGAAGCGTACGGGCATGACCTGGCAGCTGCACGACATCTCCTGCTTCCGGCCCTTTGCCTTCTGGTGCAAATGTGTCAAAAAACGGCTGAAACGCTTCACCTTCCGCACGGCGCTCCATTGCTTTGACGCCGCCTTTCCAATACTTTGCAAGTACAGGCGATACCGGAAAACCACGTTCAGCTAAATCAATGGCCGGCGCAAGTACTTCTTCAAGTGAAAGTTTACCAAATTGGTAGGAGAGCTCTGCCCAGGCACCAGGTGCACCAGGTACTGTTACTGGAAGCATCCCGTGCTGCGGCACCTGCTCATGTCCAAGCTCTTGAAAGGTTTCACGGGTCATTTTTTCTGGTGCGTGTCCGCTGGCGTTTAAACCGTGCAGTTTTTCATCGACCCAGACGAGGGCGAAAGCGTCACTACCGATACCGTTGGAAGTTGGCTCCACAACAGTGAGTGCGGCAGCTGTTGCAATCGCTGCGTCTACTGCATTACCACCTTTTTGCAGCATTTCTTTGCCTGCTTCAGCCGCGTACGGTTGAGATGTCGCCACCATTCCTTCTCGGCTGTACATCGGCATCCGCTTTGATGTATACGGTTGGTACAATGGGTCCTGCTTCGTCATCACGTTTCCGCTCCTTTCATTGTGAATGACAAAAACGGCATTCCTCCTGCGTTTTGTCACTTTTTAAATTGTATTTAATACTTTCTGATTATTTTAAAGTATATAACAAATCGTTTTGAAAGTCTATGAAAGGTAGAGATTTTATGCCGAAGTGCGAAATAAATGAGCCCGCAGCAAAAAGAGCAAGGCAAGCACGACACCTGCAAGCGACGCTGTCGTTAAAACCGCATTAATGTGGATGCCAACGCCAACGAACAATGAAACAATCGCAAAAGCTACCGGGGCAAAACCTTCAGACGCAACCGTCACGACACTCATCACCCGCCCGAGCTTATCTTCATCGGTATGTTCCTGAATAATCGTTAAACTCGGCAAGTAAACGATCATACAACCAAAACCTGCAACTGCAGCCCAAACCATTAATGCAGGTATACTTTCCACTTGACTGAACACAAAAAAAGCACCCATTGTAAGCAGCAGAGTCACACTCACAATCCGCCCACGACCCGGGCGCTGCGAAATGATATATACACAAAAACTTGCCGCAAAAGTACCGACAGATAAACCAGCTTCAAGCAGGCTTAAATCAAATGCCGTACCTCCGCTGTCATCAACAAGTATCGGAAAGCTGACAATCATTGGGCCAATCACAAATAAATTCACATATACAATGGCGAGGATCCCTGAACGAATCATCTGTGAGCCTTGAACATAGCGGAGACCGACCATTAAATCGCGCCCGACCGCCTGCGGAGTTTCATCACTATTCGTAGACGCAGGCACATCGTGAATAAACCGTGGGTAAACTGCGATAGCTGATACACCTACAAACACTGCAGCCACCGCCAGCGTCACCGTATAATTGCTTACAGTTAACAGCAGACCGGCAAGGAGCGGACCAAACAAAAACATGAGCTCCACCGTACCGTGAAACACCGAGTTCGCCCGCTGAATTTGGTGGTGCGCTACAGCACTTGGAATTAACGCCATAACAGCGGGATAAAAGAAGGCATCAAGCACGCCGAAAATAAATGCACCTATAAGGAGGGGCAAGATCGTCAGTGCATCAAAAGCAAGAAGCATTGTTAAAATACAGAGCATCAGCGTCTGCAGGCTGTTTGTGACGAACATGACTTTCGATTTTTTCTTCCGATCAGCAACAACGCCTCCGAAAATCATCATCACGACCCGGGGCACGGTAATGACAGTTAAGACAACGCCGACAAACGCCGGCATATTTAATTCATTGATGACATACCATGAGGTCGTTAAAAACAACATTGAAAAGCCGAGCATCGCAAAGACGCCGGCTGCCCATACGTGTAAAAATGTTCGATTGCGCCAAATGGTTGTATCTTCTAAGGCAGACATACACTCAACTACTTTCCTATAATATAGCCGCTATCAGTGTAATTGTTTGACCTGCCTTATGTAAACGCAGAAGTGCCGCCGCGCAAAAACGGCACGGGTTCTCACCCGCGCCGCGATCATATAGGCAAACTTTTAAGCACAGCGGAGGCTTGCCTCAGGCACGGCCTCAACTTCCTCGGCAGAACGTCACTCTCTGCAGGATTTTGGGCTCGCGCTGTTCCTGGTGGCGTCGCCGCCGATGTTCGGCAGCCGCTTCTTTATTTCATACTTGTGCTAGGTGTCAGGCACACTTTTTTGTGCCTGACACCTAACAATATTGATTCTTTGTGGAAGTAAATCGTTAGCTGAAGTGTTGCCCTCGGCAAAGCAGACACGACGACATCAAGCGTAGGAGCTGGTTGAGTCGATATCGCACTTGTGCTATTGGTGAAAGTGAGTATATTTCCCATACCTATCATTTAAATCATATCTTACGGGACAGCCCCGCTACTTGTTTAGATTTACGTCGTCCACTCATCATTAATGATGCCGATCACATGCCAGTCACCATCGTACTGCGCCATCGCTAAGCGTAGGCTCCGCCATTCTAAACCTTCACCTTCATCAGGAACATGATACTCAACAACGGTGGCACTTGGATATACTTCATCTGTATTATCGATCATGCTGCCATTGCTTTGCCTCCGATCGACTGCAACAGATCCTTCATTTTCGTAATCTTCAGCGTAAACGAACCGATCGTGATACTCACTGTACGTTTTATCAATCGGACCACCTTTTCCGTCATACGTTCCCCAATCGTAAACCGTATCATCATCAGAGAGTTCTGCAGCTTCTACACGGTTGAAGCTTTCATGTTCATCTGGGTCAACAAATGCATATGGTGAAAACCGTACGCCTGCTTCAGGATGCACATAGTCAGCTACGGATTCCATGTCTTCTTCACTTAAATAGCTCACGATTTCTTCTGCTGTATCTACAGCACCTTGGTCAGCCCAGTTTTCAATAAATTCATGAGGTGCCATTGAACGGGCTAAAAATGTTGATAATTCTGCGCGTGTTGTTCCTTCTTCCGGCCGGAATGTACCATCTTCATAACCGCGGGCTAAACCTTGAGCTGCAACATGGTTAATCTCAGAATTAAACATATGATCGTCTGGAACATCTGAAAATTCAACGGAATCAGAAGTTGTGAAATCATACGTCCGGTCAAGAATGGCAGCCATCTCTCCACGATTTAATGTGTCATCAACTAAAAACGAATCTCCGCTGCCAGAGATAATTCCTTCATCTGCTACTGCTGCAATTTCAGCAAAAGCGTAATGATCTTCACTTACATCATCAAAACCAGGGTCCGGCCGATCTGTTGTATCCAGATCCTCGGCCCGCGTAATCATGACCGCAAGATGGGCTCTTGTCATATTTTCATCAGGGCCAAATGTGCCGTCACCATGTCCCTGCACAACATTTTCACTTTGAAGGTAACCAATTTCCCCAACCGCCCAATGACTATCAGGAACATCTGAAAAATCATCTGCTCCCGCAGCAATCGATATCCAGGCACCGCCGGCAAACAACGCTGCACCAAACGTCCAGCTTGCTTTCTTCCACATTGCGTGTACCTCCTTTTAAGATTCTGAATTTTGCAACTTAATTGTAACATTACCGTTTTTAAAATCAATGAAACCAGTGAAATATGAGACTTTTGTACACTTCGGTGGCTTAATATAGCGTACAGTGAAGTTTTACAACATACATTGACTTTATTCTTGCTTATGTTACACTATGATTAAAGTTGTTAAATTTATTTTTAACAATAAATACAGATTGAACTTTGTCAATTTTATGGAGGGGTTTTAAAGATGCATAAGTACTTACGCAGACACGCTTGGCTTCCACTATCTTTAGCTGCGGTGCTCGCCGCCTGCGGTGATGAAGAAGCCGAGGAGGCAAACGGCGAGGCTGACGATGAGGATACTGCAACTGAAGAAACCGATGACAACGATGGTGAAGCTGATGAAAACGGCAGCGGCATCGATGTAGATGGAGAAGAAATTGAACTTGCTTATGTAGCCTGGGAATCTGAGCTTGCTTCTACGAATGTCATCAGCCAAGTACTTGAAGAAGCTGGTTATGACGTCACAATGACACAAACCGACCAGGCGCCAATGTGGATATCTGTTGCTGAAGGCGATGCTGACGGTTTTGTCGCTGCTTGGCTGCCATCTGATATGGCTGCAGAATACGAAGAATACGGTGATGATGTTGTAGACTTAGGACCAAACCTTGAAGATGCGATTACAGGCCTTGCTGTACCAGATTACATGGACATCGACAGCATTGATGAACTCTCTTCTGATGTTGTTGGAGAAATTACAGGTATCGATGCAGGTGCCGGTATTATGTCTTCTGCTGAAGATGCCATTGAAATGTACGACTTAGACATGGAACTTTCCGCCAGTTCTGACGCTGTTATGACAGCAGAACTTGATTCACGCATTAGTGATGAAGAGCCAGTTGTTGTTACCGCTTGGCAGCCACACTGGAAATTCAACACGTATGACATGGACTTCTTGGATGATCCAGAAGGTGCTTTTGGTGAAGGTGAAGAAATTCGAACAATGGTTCGTGAAGGACTAGAAGAGGATCATTCAGAGGCTTATCAAATTCTTGATAACTTCTACTGGACCCCAGATGACATGAACGAAGTTATGCTGGATATCTCAGAAAACGAAATGGATCCTGAAGATGCAGCTGCAGACTGGATTGAAGACAACCGCGATTCAGTTGATGAGTGGCTCGATATTGACTAATTGCTTAATATCAAGAAGATAAAACTGCCCCCTGCAAATTAGATTGCAGGGGGCATCATTATTTAACCGAGCTCAGCTTCTTCAAACGCCTTTTCTACTTCATCAAGAATTGGATCCCACGAAGCATCAGCTGTTTTATTTACAGTAACAAAGTTTCCAAAGCCAAATACATTATCAACACCTTCAATTTGCACAAGGGCATCAGCTAATGCATGACCAGAGCTTTCACCTTTTTTCACTGATGTGCTGTCAGAAAACAATGTTTCATTCGCTGTAATTTTCATCGCATTCGGGTTTGGCGTCGGATCTACCTGTAATTGTACAGACATGTCGTCAACCTCCTTTATTTAGTGTGCAGCACTGAACTTCTCAATACCTTGTTTCATTTTATAACGAAAAACCCCTCAACCACAACTTTTACAAACAATCACAACACGTGCTTATGATATACTTGAAGTTAACGCTTAAACAAAGAGGTGATCCCCTATGGATCCTTTAACACTTATTCTCCTTATTATCGCGATTATCTTTTTCTTTCCGCTCATTATGCGAGGCATCGGCTGCGCCCTTCGCCTAGCTGCACTTGCGATTGTGATTATCGTTTTAATTAGTTTGATTTCCTCATTATAACATTTGAAGTTTAAATGCCCTTGATTAACGGCAATAAGGTTCCTAGTAACAATTCAAAGCAATCTACCTTTAAAGGAGGAACTAATTATGCGCGCAGAAGATTTACTTGGTAAATGGAACCGCATCTCAGGGGAAGCGAAGAAACAGTGGAGTAAACTTACAGATGATGACATTCAATACATTGAGGGCAACCGCGATAAGTTAATTGGTAAAGTTCAAGAACGCTATAACTATTCACAAGAACAAGCAGAACGCGAAGTTGACGAGTGGATTAACAAAATATCCATCGATTAAATCGATCAAAACCGCCTGGATCTCTTTATAGATCCAGGCGGTTTTTTGTATGCATAAATTCATAACACATCATAAAGACCACGTTTTATCGTATCAAAAACGGGAATGGTTTAACGTGACTGCGACAAATGGATTATTTAAACCAATTACAACCTGTTATACATAAGCCTTTTTTCTTAAAACCGCTTATATGACACTGCTCAGCAGCCCTTTTGCCTGGTTAATCACTTCAGGACTCGAAGATTTAACTCCTTTAAAGTTCCGATCTTCCTCAACGGCGTGATTGCCAAAGCCATCAAGGTCATAAGCTACCATCATCGATTTAAAAGCGTCACCATCAATGACTAAAAACCATTCTCGCATTAAATTTGCCTGCGGCGGCAAATCAATATACGTGATATTTGGATGTTCCGGCAGGTCCACGTCGTTTTCTCCAAACAAATAAATGTTACAATACTCTGCCATCGCAAGATAACGATCCATGATTGCAGTTGCACGCGACTGCTTTTGAAAGCCAGCATAAATTGTACCGTTCAACTTTTTTGTCATCACCATATTTTCCATCATTAAGCACATATACTCAAGCTGCGGAACTTTCGTCTCGTATTTTAATGAAGATTGAGCCAGCGTTGAATTGTCAGCTTGTTTATCGAGCGACTTCACTTCATCATTTACTTCACCAAAACACGTTTCAAATACTGAAATATCTTTTAACTTTGCCAAAAACATCTGCCCCTTTGCAAATTAATAGTGATGCATCAAACAATTTCCCAATTTTAAAAATAATTAATCCTAAAGTCATTATAAAACATTATTTTAATTTAAACAATTATTATAAATTGATTAAACAGTTTATATAAATTAAACTAAAATTACTAGGAGGTATGTATGAATGACAAAAATGCGCGAACTTTTCACTCAAAAGGCTTTTTTGATTGGTGCAGGGGCCGTCCTGCTTATGGCTGCCGGCAATGCCTGGCTGATTGCTTCAGCCCAGCCAGTACTAACCGTTCCTTATTCAACCATTTTATTGCTTGCGGTTTTAGTTCTACTTTGGCAATTTTCACTACCTAAAGAAACTGAGACATCAGCTGCAGGTGAAAACCTATTAGGTGATCGAATTAAGCAGCCTCTTGAAAAATTACGTCACGTTAATGCCCAGGCCGGCCATTTACAAACGATGGGGTCACAGGTGAGTCAAACATCTGAGCAAGTATCTGGAACGATGACAACAATGAACGATCACATTCAAGAAGTTTCTAGTATGACAGATCAATTGAACAATTCGTTTCAAAACACATATGAGCTCATGCAGACATTAGACAATATGGTGAAAGATACTGCTGATACCACCCGCAGTGTTACGAATTATGCTCAGGATGGTAAAGCACAGACGAACGCATTCAGCGAAGAACTTCAAGGTGTTTCTGATAATATTCATGCCTTTGGCGAGCAGAACAAAGCATTAATAGACAATGTAAACCAAGTACACGAAGCGATGGCAACGATTGAAGACATCTCTTCACAAACAAATTTACTCGCCTTAAATGCTTCCATTGAAGCGGCACGCGCCGGTGACGCAGGAAAAGGGTTTGCTGTGGTTGCTCAAGAGATCCGCAAACTGTCTGAGCAAGTGACAACGACTGCAGATAATATCCGCAGCACAACAACCGAACTGTCTGACAACATGAAAAATCAAGAAGCAACCTTCCGCCGGGAAGTGAGCTCAATTCATGAAAGTATCACAAAAAATCAGCAAGTTGTTGCCGTATTTCAAGAGGTGATATCTTCTGTTGAACAACTTCTAGATTATATTGAAACGATTCGTACAGAATCTGCAAGCGCCCGGTCTGTTAGTGAAGAAAGTTTACAATCACTTCAGGCTGTAAAAGAACGTATGAGCTCTATGGCTGAAGGAACAAACGGTACACAATCGATGATTATGGAACAACAGTCAACAATGATGGAGCTGGATATGACAATTGAAATGGTTAACAGTGAAATGAATGCCATCGAAGATCAGCTGAAAGCAGCTGCTGATACTGACGAGGTTGCCTGGGTTCGCCCGTTTGATATCACTGACGAAAAAGCTGCTGCCAATACGTAAGGAGGGAGTTATGGACTGGACAACTTATACCCGCACGACACCGATTGAATCGTTAAAAAAACGTGCAAGTAATATTCGCACCCACTGCCACGAAAACACCGTCACGTATTGTCAAAATGTTTTTATTCCTTTGACAAACATTTGTAAAGACCGATGCACGTACTGTACATTTCAGCGCCGGCCAGAAGACCCTGGTGCTGAAATTATGACCCCGGGGCAAGTTCTCGACCGGGTAAAGCAGGCTAAAGCGTTAGGGTGCACAGAAGTGCTTGTCAGCCTAGGAGACAAATCAGATTATTTTCCGGAAGTGCGTTCCTGGTTAAATGAACGCGGCTACCGTAACATGATTGAATACACGACCGCTATATGTAAGATGATCATTGAAGAAACCGGCCTGCTGCCTCATACAAACGCCGGCGTGTTAACAAAGCACCAGCTTGCCGGATTAAAACCTTACAATGCAAGTATGGGGATGATGCTTGAAAACGTAAGTCCCCGCTTAACTGAACCTGGTGAAGTTCATGAGCATGCACCTGACAAAAAACCACACCGTCGAATTCGCATGATTGAAGAAGCGGGACGCCTGCAGATCCCATTTACAACCGGACTGCTTGTTGGGATCGGCGAAACGTGGGAGGAGCGGATCGATACACTGCTTGCCATCCGCGATTTACACAACACTTACGGGCACATCCAAGAAGTGATCATCCAAAACTTTCAACCGAAAGAAGGGATGTCCTCTCTTGAAGATGGCGTCGTATCTGAAGAGGATATGCTTCGCCTTGCAGCTGTGGCACAAGTAATGTTTCAAGGTAAAATTCATGTGCAAGTGCCGCCGAATTTAAACCGCCGTTACTTAAAAGAACTGCTTGCCTCAGGGATTACGGATTGGGGCGGGGTATCTCCATTAACAATTGATTATATTAACCCTGAAGCACCGTGGCCTGCCCGCGATCGATTAATTGAAACGACTGAATCTCTCGGTCTCAAAGCTGAAGAACGTCTAGCGATTTATGATCACTATATTCATAAACCTGGATTTCTTGAAGGTCCTGCCCACGAAGCTGTACATGAGCTGAAAAAAGAAAGGAGTCAATTTGTATGACCCAACCGATTATTCATCAGCCAAACTTAGCCGAAACCTCCACAGAGGTCCGCAACATCTTACAAACTGCTTTAGATGGCAAAGAGGTTTCCGTTGAAGATGCACGTAAGCTTGCACATACGTCTGGGGCTGACCTTGATGGCTTAGTCGCGGTTGCTGATGCGATGCGTTCAGAAACCGTCGGTGAGCGTGTCACTTTCACCCTCAACCGAAACATTAACTTTACAAATGTATGTTTTGTCGGCTGTAAATTTTGTGGCTTCAGCCGGACGAAAACAGCTAAGGATGCCTACTTTTTATCTGTAGAGGACATGGTGGCAAAAACAAAAGAAGCCTGGGAACTTGGTGCGCGCGAAGTCTGCATTCAAGGAGGGCTTGAAGAAACGATGGATCCGTGGCATTACATCCGTATGGTTGAAGGCATTAAAGAAGCATATCCAGACATGCATATCCACGCCTATTCCCCTATGGAGATTGATTACGGAGCAGAAATTACTGGTTTATCAGTTCGAGATTACTTGCAAAAGCTAAAAGCAGCTGGTCTTGGAAGCGTCCCTGGAACAGCAGCAGAAATTCTCGATGACCGCATCCGGGGCCAGCTCTCTCCGGTAAAGCTGACAGCTGACCGGTGGGAAGAAATTATTCGAACAGCCCATGAGGTCGGCCTGCGTTCGACTTCTACGATGATGTACGGTCATGTTGAAGAACCGGACGACTGGGTATATCACATGGAGCGTCTCCGTAACATTCAGCGGGATACAGGCGGCTTCACAGAATTTGTGCCGCTTGGTTTTATTCACTACAATACTCATCTCTTCCGCATTGGAAAATCACGTCCTGGTGCTAGTATGGAAGATCATTTAAAAATTCATGCTCTCGCAAGAGTGTTCTTCCACGGCTTTATTGAAAACATACAAATCAGCTGGGTGAAAATGGGTCCTGAGGAAGGGTCGAAGTGTCTGCACGCTGGTGCAAATGACTTTGGGGGCACTTTAATGGAAGAAAACATCTCAAAAGAAGCAGGCTCCAAATACGGCGAATACCTTTCCGGCGAAGCAATCACGCATTACATTGAACAAGCCGGTCGCGAGCCTTGGATCCGGGATACGCTATACGAGAACTTTGCCTCACCATACGTTACGACAACCTCACCGTAGTTCTGCTTTAATCTTCCATCTGTTCAAAATGTGATATCCGTGCTAAAGTTTAACTAACATTCAATGGAGGTTTTTGACAAGATGCGCGGATATCAAACACTTTTAGGTTTTAGCCTTTGTTCAATCTTACTAACTGGCTGTATGAATGATGCACCGGCTGCAAATAGTCTCGAAAGTTTTCAGCCACTAGAAACACCTGTTTATGGCTATACTGAAGAAGAAGAAACTTTAGTGGCCGTCACTGATATTGAAGAAATGTTTCAATCAAGTGAACTGACAGTCGAAGATGAGATCATCACTTTTACTTGGGAAGAATTTTCGTTCACTTTTGAGACCGGTGAAACAGATGCTCAAATTAATGGGGAGACGACAACCATTAATGCTCCAGCCCGCCCCATCCAATCCGAAGCATACATACCGATTGAACCTGTGCTTGAAAACTTCAATGTGGACTATGAAACAGATGGACAGATGCTTCAATTTCCGTCAAAAACTTCCGAAGAAATGTTCAACATCCATCGGAAGCCGATAACAAGCGCTTATAAATACGAGCCTGAAGCTTTGTATGGCTTAATGTATCATGACTTCTCGCCTGAAGAAGACATTCAACGCGAAAATGCCCAAGTAAGCCCGGGAAATTTCCAAAAACAAATGGAAGCGCTTATTGAAGGGGGTTATGAAACGGTAACTGATGAAGATATCGTCCGTTTTCGGGAAGAGGATGACTTTTTACTGCCGGAAAAACCGGTGTTGATTGCAATGGATGACGGTTATCAAAGTAATTACGAATACGCTTTTCCTATTTTAGAAGAGCTTGGTCTCCGCGCTTCGGTTTACCCAAATGTTGAACGGAATGACACAGCGCAGGAACGGTTTTTATCCTGGGACGAGATGAAAGAAATGCAGGAATCTGGTGTCATGAATATTCAAGCACACTCTTATGACCACCATGATACAGTTGACGGTTATAATATCGACGGTGAAAAGCGCTCAAACCGTTCTTTGTTTGTTATGCTTGAAGAGGACGAATCCGAAGCGGCTTACGAAGCACGGATTCGCGAAGATTTAGGGCTTGCAAAAGAACGGCTTGAAGATGAACTTGGTCATGATGTGCATTCCTTTACGTTCCCATTTGGACAGTTCAACGACGTGTTGATGGATGTCGCCGAAGACTTAGGCTATGACTTAATGATTACAATTTATCCAAACAAAAATACGCCAGACGACTTGGACGACAAGTTGTTTCACCGGATGAATGTGCCTAATGGGTATGATGGTGAGAAACTGCTCGAACGACTAAATGAGCTCGAACCTTGGGAAGACGAATCAGCATAAACCAAAAACCGCCGGGCAGCCGCCCGGCGGTTTTAACGTGTAGACTAACTTTTAAGAAGAGTGCAGGCTGACGCCGCTTTTCGGCGGACGCTTGCACCCGGAGGGCACAAGTGCGACATCGGTTTGGTCTACGCTATCGCTTGACCTCACCGTGTCTTCTTAGCCTCTTGTACCTCCTCAACTTCCTTGGCAGAAAACCGCTGCCTGCGGGGTTTTCAGCTCGTACTGTTTCCCGTAGGCGTCGCCGCCGGTGCTCGTCAGCCCTGCCACGTTTGAAGGTCATCAATTGTAAAGATCCTTTTGATCGAGCCATATTTACATGAATCCGTTTCATAACGATGCTTTATGAATGATTCAACGAACCATATACAAATATCAACGTGGCCGAAACGTAAGACGGCGACTCCCAGAGGATGAAGCGCAGGCTGAAGATCCACTTGTTCGATTGGCAATTAAATCGAACAAGTTAGCTGAAGCCAAGCCCTCGGGAAAGCGTCCGTCTGAAGTGAAGGTTGCGTTTTTTAGGACAGCTCGCGAGCTTGAAGCAATAAGCTGTGCCTAAATTTTAGGTTTTTTTAAGATGTCAGCTGCGATTCAAGTTCGAGCAGTGCGTCTTTGCGCTGCCAGACACCGTCTTGTTCCGGTGGTTCGCCCCAGCCTAACGTCTCGTACACTTCTTCCATATGGTCATCCATTAAAAGTTCATCTTCAGGCATACCGTCTACAAGTGCTTCGAGTTCTTCAGTCATTCCTTCCGCTTCTTCCGGCTGCAAACGCTCTACACCACGTTTCACTTTATCAGCAAACAACGCCGCTTCCATTTCTTCATCAAGCCGGAAGTCGTTGTTATAGCCGCCAAAAATGATATCGTGCGAATACAACGTTTTTAATGCCGGATAAAAGTCTTCTCCTTGATACGGATAATCCGGATCTTCCCGCTGCTCTAAATAAGCCCCTTGTGCTTCAAGGTTTTCTTGAAGCTCCTGGATCCAATCTTCATTTTCCTGCAGTTCCCGGAAAGTTTCGCCTGCTTCTATACTTAATGCACCTGCTGCTCCGGCAGCTTCTGCCGTCGCCATCCCAGTTGGGATGACCCGGGCACTACCGGCCGCAAGCGATGAATAGCCGCTTGCTTTACTCGCAACGAGTAAATTGTCCACCTCTTGTGGAATTAAAGAGCGAAACGGAATGCCGTATTGGTCCGGATTCACCGTAATGACACCGTAGTTTGATGGATCAGTCGCTTGAATATCTGCTTCATAACCACCAATTGCAATATCATCCCAATGATGTTCACTCTCCCAAAGCGCACTAACCGGCAGCATATACTCACTTTCAATGTGACGGGTTTCACGTACATATAATTCTTCAGGATAAGTTACAATTTCAGCATCTTCAAAGCCTGGCAGCTCTTCGCGGAGCCATTCTACAAAGTAATCGGTTTCTTCTTTGCCAAGTTCAATCGCTTCATTTCTTTCTTCCTCATCGAGCCCATCTACCCCGAACAGCTGCATCGCATTAATAAACACTTCTTCGTTCGGTGTACGGCCGATATTTAAGCCACGCATATTTACTTTTTCTGGATTCGTCTCTTCCTCGTAGTCCCACAACACATCCGGGAAACCCCAAGCAGCATAATCATGAATGCCTGCACCACCGAGCACACCTTCCTCGGCGGCTTCACTCACAAGATCCCAATCTACATCATCTAGATAAATCATTAAGATGACAGACATGAATTCATCATTATTAATATCCTGCTGACCGATAAAATAAGGCGCACCGGCTTTAACTGCAACATCCCCGTCCGGTGTCGCATCAATCACCCGGTCTGCTGTATAAGTTTTCGTTTCTTCATCATCTGAAACCTCGACCCCGGTAATCCGATTATCTTCCATCACAACGTCTTCGAGTTCATGATTTAACTGCAGCGTTATGTTATCTTCATTATCAACAAGCGTGCTAAAAGCAGCTTCAGCTTCTTCTAAATCAACTGTATGAACATAATTTAAACTTTCATGCCACTCGTCAAAGATTCCTTGTGAAACAATCTCGCCATCGTCGTTTTGCGGTAGATCTAAGTAATTCAACATCCCATGTGTCATTAAACCGCCTAAGAGGTAGCGATGCTCTAACAGGAGCACTTCTGCTCCGTTCCTCGCAGCGCTTACAGCAGCTGCAACACCTTCTGGCTCACCGCTTGCTACGATGATATCGTAATGCGCTTCTGCCTCAGCGCTTTCTGGTGATTCTTCGCCTGCCGGCGGCTGCAGCTGCATAAAAATTAATAAAGCTGCAATTAAAGCAATGCCACCGATTGTATACATAAACACCCGTCGATTCATGAATTGTCCTCCCGATTTTGTACGAAGTTTACACGCATTGATTTTAACACGAAACATATTAGACGGGAATTCACAATCCAATGATTACAGCATCACAACCGTAATTATTCAATTGTGCGTGTAGACAAACTTTTAAGAAAAACAAAGGCTGACGTCGCTTTTCGGCGGACGCTTGCACCCGGAGGCACAATTGCGACATCGGTTTGGTCTACGCTATCGCTTGACCTCACCGTGTCTTCTTAGCCTCTTGTACCTCCTCAACTTCCTCGGCAGAAAACCGCTGCCTGCGGGATTTTCGGCTCGTACTGTTTCCCGTAGGCGTCGCCGCCGATGATCGTCAGCCCTGTCACGTTTGAAGGTCATCAATTGTAAAGATCCTTTTGATCGAGCCATATTTACATGAATCCGTTTCATAACGATGCCTTATGAATGATTCAACGAACCATATACAAATATCAACGTGACCGAAACGAAAGACGACGACTCCCAGAGGATGAAGCGCAGGCTGAAGATCCACTTGTTCGATGGGCAATTAAATCGAACAAGTTAGCTGAAGCCAAGCCCTCGGGAAAGCGTCCGTCTGAAGTGAAGGTTGCGTTCATGATTCGGTTTTAGGGCAGTCCGCGGAGCTTGGAGCAGTAAGCTGTGCGTGAATTTTAGATTTTGTACTTTGTCGACAGTCTGAATCGAAATTAACCGATTTTGATATCATCAATCAATTCATTGTAGGCTTCAACTTCATCGGTCATCACCGCAATTTCACGCAGCCTGCTGTGCAGCCGCTTGTTTTCGTACGTAAACGAATGCTTCGGTGTGTGCGCACGAATCATTGCCTCTGTAAACTTCCAGCAGCACTTCATGTCGCTTGTCTCTAAAGATTTGGCCAAAAGCGCCAAGCCTTCAACAATATCGTTCATAATGATCGGATCGTCTTTGGCATAATACACAATATGGGCAAACGCCGTATTTAAATAGTAATCAAACGACTCATCTGGAATGATTAAGCGCAGTTCGTTATCTTCATTGGCTAAGTACGGCGTAAACTTCGTAATTGTTGCAATATCAAGCAGTAAATCAGTGAGCTGATAGACGACATTTTTAGCTGTATCCGGATCGTTGTTGCCAATGGACTTAATTGCAATTTCTTTTAGCTTGTTTAACCCGAATTCAAGGTCTTGAATCTCGGTTTTCTTATGACCGAAATATAAAAAGTTACGATAACTCGATTCATTGATTCTTTCGCCTTCTTTGATCCAATACAATAAGATCGGCGTACCTTTGACGACAAAATCGCCTACACGAACCTCAAGCCTTAGAATGACATCATCTTTACTGGCACGCTTAATTAACTTTTTAAAATCAATAATTTGTAAAAAACCGGTTTTATCAGCATAAATAGTGTTAGCATCTTTACTTGAGAGTTCCTCCACATTTTTATCCGGCTCACGAATCCGGTAAGGCTCTAAATCTTCGCCGAGCATTTTCATAATTTTATCGCGCGATTCCATTTTCATATTAAAAGCAAGCGTCGGCACTTGCATCCATTTAACGGCGTGGTTAATAAAATATACAAAGTTGGCCATCGCAAGAAACATCATCGAAAACGTTAACAGCGGCAGCATGACGTAAGTTTCCTGCACGGCTTCATTTACGATAAAAAATGCTGTAATCATAACAACAAACGTCGCGTTAAAAATGCCGAGCACATGTTGTGTTCGGTGGTCGTTAATAAAATTTAACAGTAAGCGCGGTGAAAATTGGCCGGAAAATGTCGTTAAAATCACAAGCGTTGAGTTAAACGTAAACGCATTTAACGTAATGACACTAGCAAGCAAAGTGCTGATCACCGTGTAAAAAAATTCGTAGTTAATCAATAGTGTTTCCGGCATAACTGCACTAATATTTGTATTGAAATCCAGCCAATAAGCTGAATATACAATCAAAAGCGCAAAAAGTGCATAGATTACAGATGAGAACCATAAATTAGTACGCAATTCATACCACAGTTGTCGGCGCGACATATTAGCCAGCCTCCGCAGCGGCCGTGGCAGAAATTTTCGCAGCATCATCATAAGTATTAACGTCCTTTCTGAAGTCCCGCTTAAAAAGTTGTTCGTATTATCTCTTCCATACCACACCAATCATCATGTATAACTTAAATTTCAATTGTTCATAATGAACTACTTGTTTAGAAATTTTTTGTAATAATGTTTGAGTCTAATTTCATTTTTATGGCATAATGCGAATGCGAGGCTGGAAAAAAGTACGAGAAATCAAACGGTGAGTGAGGAGGAAGTTTCATGCTTCATATTGGGGATTCAATCACGCTTGAGACCGGAATACTAGAGAAAAATGTGAAAGGTGATGAAGCGCAGGAAACATTTCGCTGCCGCTTGGTGGATCGGCAGGATGATACATTTATTATTGATTTACCCATAAATGAAGAAACAGGGAAAACAACACCATTTCCTGTAGGGAAGGTGCTGCAAGCTTCATTTGTCGGCATTGATCAAGCCCTTTATATCTTTCATACAAAAATTATTGGCCGCGAGCATCGTAACGTGCCTGTTCTACTGCTGAATGATCCAGGTCGAAAAAAACACACCCGCATTCAACGGCGCAATTACGCTCGTGTGGATGCTGGTGTAAATGCTGCCGTCCACCCACTTTCGCCTGGCGCATTTACGCCATTTACCACTTTCACTTTGAACATCAGCGGCGGTGGGGCTGCTCTTTCACTGCCTAAAGGGGCAGTTATCCCGGAACACGGGGAGATTGATGTTTCGTTCGTGCTCCCAATGGAAAGCGGGGCTCTCCCGTGGATCCGCACCCGGGCTTCGATCGTACGAAAGCTGAAAAAAAGTGCCTTTGAAAACGAAATATTTACAATAGAGTTCAGCACCATCCGTGATGCTGACCGTCAGCAAATCATTCAATATGTGTTTGAGCAACAGGCGGCTTTCCGGCGTTCCGCTGCGGGGCAGTAATCCTTTAATGAATATAGGCTTCACCAGGATCGCTCATACGTGCGCCAAGCACTTGATCAAAAATCCGGCGTGCTTGTACCTGCGTGAATATTTTACGCTGAACGAGCGCCCAAAACGGTGCATCTTCACGACGGATCACATGCGGGTGGTGTTTATCCCCAAAAACGACAGGCACTGTTTCATAGCCTGCGGCGGCTAACACAGCAAGCGCTAAGTGCCCTTTAGAAATCCAAATACTGTGTGATTGTTCTGTAAGCAGTAAACTGCCATGAATAAAATCAAAGTCCGCTCCCGGTTCACTCCCGTTTACCGCGGCATGCGTTTGCAGCGCCGTCAGCTTATCAATCTGTTTTTGAATAAACGTCTCGCCTGCAGGGCCGTAATAGAGCGAACCGTCTGTAGACCGCAGCCGGCTGCTTTGTCGTTTTGAGGAGCTGCGCTTTTTTCCACTTCGCTTCAAGACAGGGCCAGCATCCCATGGTGCAGGTGCTAAAGCCCCTACCGGCGAACGCTTCAGCTCTTCTGTCGCTTCATCTTCAGTTAAACCGAGCGCCTCTGCAAGTGTTTCCGGTTGATACATATCATAAAACTGACCAAGCGGTGAAGCGCTTGCCCGATCAAACGTTGCATTTTCAATCCCCCGTACCGTTTCTACAAGCGGATTGGCTTGATCGAAAGCTCCCAACAGGTGACACCTGCATGACACAAGTGGCACTTCTGCCATAAACATTGTGGTACCAGCTAAATATACACCTTCAAGAACATTTGTAACATCTTCACGAAAATCGAGTATCCTCGGCTTAGCCACCTAATCCTTCCCTTCTTAAACAACCATTTGATACCTTATATATTTAATGCTAATTTCATGATAAGACAAGCAAACTAGGTTGTCGATGATACCGCCTTGCCAAGCAACAGGCTGATGCTCGATAATATAAAGTAAATGAATTTATTTGAAGAACCGGAGGCTTATTATGGTGGATACTGTCATCGTCGCGAAAATCCGAAATTCATGGGACGAATTTACCCAAGCAGAACGAAAAGTTGCGGATTACATTTTAAACAACGGGGAATTTGTACCGACCATGACAACAAAGCAGCTCGCCGCTGAAGCAAATGCTAGCGAATCCAGTATCATCCGATTTTGTAAACGAATTGGGATGGAAAGCTTCCGCATGCTGAAAGTTGCCCTCGCCCAAGAGTTCTCCCACGGCGAACCAGCCATCAACAGCACATCGCTCTTAGAATCAAATGACAGCTCCTACACATTGCTGCAAAAAGTAAGCACCCTTAACCGGATGGGGCTCGATATGACCCCTAAGACTGTGGGGTATGTTGAATTTGAACAAGTCGTTGAGGCACTTAAAAACACCCGCTCCGTCGCCTTTTTCGGTGTTGGCGGTGCTTACTCCCCAGCGGTGGACGGCGAGTATAAGTTTATGCGGCTCGGCTATCACGCAACCGCTTCCGCCGATTACCATTATATGCTGCCGCTTTTACGTTTAATGGAAACCCCATCAGTCGTATTTTGTTTAAGCACCTCCGGCCGCACACATGAAGTCGTGAAAGTTGCCGAGTACGCGAAAGAGCGCGGCATCACCGTTGTTGCGATCACACGCTTAGAAACAACGCCACTTTACCGGGCGGCAGATTATGTCCTTCCCATGCCGGATGTTGAATTTGAAAACCGAATCGGCAGTATCGCTTCGCGCACCATTCAACTCAATTTGATCGATGCACTCTACGTATCTATTTTTAGAGCCTTCGGTTCTGATCTGCTTGATGCATTCGGCGACGCGAAAGAAAAAGCAGACGAAAGACGCAAGTAACTCCGAGGAGGATCCGTTGGATATGGAAACGACACCACAGCTTGCTCATCATTTATTATCCTCACTCGGTGGTCCTGCTAACGTGCAGTCGATTACCCACTGCATGACACGTATTCATGCCTTTGTTTATAATACTGATTTCGTTAACTGGGACAGTTTAACAAGCAGCGACGAAGTCATGGGGGTCATTGAAGGACAAATGATCCAAATTGTCGTCGGTTCAAAAATGTCGAAGCCACTTGCTGATGAACTTGCAGCTCAAAGCGGCCTCAAAACTCGTACAATTGCAAGCGAAGCCCGTGATACTGAAAAAACATTTCCAGCTAATGAACAAACCGGGGTGAAAAGATTTTTAAAGTCGATTGGTAATATCTTCATCCCACTAATGCCTGCCCTAATCGCTTCCGGCTTGATTAGCGGTATCGCAAATTCTGCAGCGAATGCCGGAGTTGACCCGGATACCACCTGGCTTGCCATGTTTCTTTTAGCAGGCGGAGCCATTTTTGCTTTCCTGGGTGTCCTCGTCGGCTGGTGTGCTGCAGGTGAGTTTGGCGGAACCCCTGCCTTTGGCGCAATTGCCGGCGCAATTATTATTCACCCGGACCTTGAAAGCTTTGCTTTGTACGGGGAAAACTTCATACCGGATACCGGCGGCATTTTAGCCATCATTTTCGCAGCGTGGGTGATGGCTCAAGTTGAGCGCCTCGTCCGCCGTATGATACCACCGGCAGTAGATATTATTTTCACCCCCGTTGTTACTGTGCTTCTCGTAAGCGGCGTCACCTTTACGATTTTACATCCAGCAGGTGCGTTGATTAGTCACTGGACAACGCAGTTTATTGAGCAGGTTTTAACCATCGGGGGTGCTCTTGCAGGCGCAGTACTTGCTGGTGCTTTCCTTCCGTTTATTGTCGTCGGTATGCACCACGGGCTCACGCCTGTACATTTGGAATTCATCCAAACAGCTGGCGCTACGCCGCTTCTGCCGATACTTGCTATGGCGGGTGCGGGGCAGGTCGGAGCGGCCGGTGCCATTTTTATCAAAACGAATCACCAAAAGCTGCGCACAACCATTAAAGGAGCGTTGCCTGTCGGGGTGCTCGGGATCGGTGAGCCGCTTGCTTACGGGGTGACACTGCCGCTTGGCCGCCCGTTTTTCACAGCATGTCTCGGCGCTGCCTGCGGCGGTGCTGTACAAGCTGTACTCGGTACAGCTGCTACAAGTATTGGCGTTTCAGGCATCTCATTGCTTCCGTTAATTGACGACGGCATGTACGTCCAGTTTCTCACCGGCTTAGCCGCAGCGTACGTGTTCGGATTTCTCTTCACTTACTTGTTCGGCTTTCGCGAAGCCATGGCTGATCACTTATATTAATCGGGAGGATTTCCTATGTACGGATTCTCGCTTTATTTGAATGAACCAATGAATGAAAAACGCCGGCGCTATATGCAGGAAATGCATGCGGCCGGCTTTTCTTACATATTTACATCTATTCATATTCCAGAAGAAGACCAAACGCTGTATAAACGCCGCCTTGAAGCGTTAGCAGAAGAAGCCGCCTCTTTTGGTTTGACGTTAATCACCGATTCGTCTCCGGCTGCGCTGCCGCTGCTCGATCATTTAGAAGGACCGATCCATGTGCGCATCGACCACAGCTTACAAGCTGAACAAATGGCGGACCTCGCGAAGCGCCACCGCATCATTTTAAATGCGAGCACCTGCGCGCATGCAGAATTAACGTCCCTTCGTAACGCCGGGCTGAACCTCGGTGAAGCCGCTGCATGCCACAATTTTTATCCCCGACCGGAAACCGGGCTGGACCGAAGCGCATTACAGGCGCAAAATGCGTTGCTTAAAAGCGAAGGCCTACGCATCGCTGCCTTCGTCCCGGGGGATGGTGCCATGCGCGGCCCGCTTGAGCGCGGGCTCCCGACCCTTGAGGAGCACCGCGGCGCAGCACCATTTGCATCGGCTGTTTCGCTGTGGCGGGGTGCCGGCGTCGATGATGTTATCATTGGTGACCCTGACCTTTCAAAGGAAGCGCAGACCGCTTTTTCCCGGTTCAAAGATGGATTGTTTCCGGTGCGCGCAACGCTCTTTCCGGCAACTGAAGCCGAAGCCGAACTGCTCTCGCTCACGCACTACCGCCGCCCTGATCCTGCCCGCGATGTGGTCCGCTCAGAAACGGCGCGCCCGCATGCTGCGAGCTGCGCCTTATCGATTGCACCACTTTCAGCGCCTGCACCACGGCCACGCGGAGCAATCACCATTGATAACAGTCATTACGGGCGTTACGAAGGCGAATTGCAGCTTGTCAAACAACCGCTCCCGCCGGACCCTTGCGTCAACGTTGTTGGACAAATCATTGATGCAGACGTCTCATTGCTTGAGCACATCGAAGCCGGCGAAGCCTTTCAACTACGCCCCATGCGCTAAGCATTCGCCGTGCGGAGCGGGACTTCTTTGACTGCTTTTTTCATGAGCGACCCACAGAGGGGACACTGCTTTTCCTCTTCTGCTTCACTTTTGATCTGCTGCCACGCATGACAGTTCCGATTTGCACAGTCCCAAACGAGGCGTTCTTTCGTTTCATATACAGGTTCACTTTTTGCCGGCGCATCCGCTTCAGTTGCGCCGGTTGTTTGGTACGCCTCAAGCAGAAAGCGGGAAACCCCTGCCGGTTTGCCGTGCACCTGTGCCGGCGAGCTAACATACAACTGCTTCGCTGCTCTTGTGACTGCGACATACATCAGCCGCCGTTCTTCTTCAAGCGCAAGCTTCTGCTGCGAAGGCCTTGCCTGACCTGCAGCACCTTGGGCATACGTCCGGTCAGCGCACGCTTCTAGCGCCGTGTGATGCGGCAGTAAATTTTCGCTTGCACCGAGGACAATCACCACCGGAAACTCCAAGCCTTTCGCTTTATGAATTGTCATGAGCTTCACACCATCTGTCACACTTTGACTGCGCTCACGCACCATTTCCGTGCGCCGGGTGAGCTCATCAATATATTCGATAAACGCAGCAATCGTTTTAAACCGTTTTGCTGACGTCTCCAGCTCGTCCAGCGTTTCGCGCACCATCGCCTGATCGGCTGTTGTCTCTCCAGAACCATCAGCTGTTAAATACGCTTCGTACGGTTCACGGATCAGTTTCACTGCTGCCTCTGGTGCACGTGAAGCTGCTTTTTTGATGAGCTCCACCCGTTTTTCCACCTTCGTTTTTTGAAAGGCTTTTAACTGCGGCAAAAGCGGCAGTGACTGAAGCAGCCCGTCGCTTGTTACGTTAGGAACTGATGTATCTTTTGCAATATAAAGCGACGGCAAAATCCCGGAAAGTGCCGCTTCGTCGTCATCGTTTAACGCAAGACGGAGATGATCAACGACCGGCTTCACATAAGATTGTTCGTAAAATGTTTCTGTCTGACTGTAAGACGTAAACGGCACTTCTGAAAACGTCAATTCTTCAAACAACGCCCGGGCTGTATTTGCGGTCCGGTGCAGTATAGCGATCTCTTGAAACGAAGTGCCCGCAGCCGTTAATTCGTAAATAAGCTGATGCACCTTCTCTGCTTCTTCCTGCACACTTCCCGGCTGTAAAAAGACCGGAAGAGACGCCGGCGCGCCTGCTGCCTGCAGTGACTTTACGTGGCGATACTGATTTTTGGCAATGACTTGATTTGCAAGCCCTAAGATCCGGGCATCCGAGCGGTAATTAATTAAGAGCGGCAGCCGGACAGCTTCAGGATAATCTGTTGTGAAATTCAACATAATCGCACTGTCAGCACTATTAAACGAATAAATCGTTTGATCATCATCACCGGCACAAAATAAATGGTTATCCGGCGCCGCAATCAGCTGCACAATCTGGTACTGCAGGGGATTTGTATCTTGAAATTCATCGCACAAGATATAACGAAACCGACGCTGCATCTTCTCACGCAGCGCATCATCGGTTTGCAGCAGCTGATAAGCATTGACGAGAATATCATCAAAATCGATCAACTGCCGCTCAGCTTTCCAATCTTCATAGGCTAAAAGAAGGGACTTCTTCTGCTTGTCCTGGGTGGTGCGTTCAGGCAGATCGTGAATCGTCTGCAAGCAGTTTTTTAAATTGGACAGTTCGTGCAGAAGAACTTCCGGCTCATAGTCATCTTTTAATCCTTGCTGCTTCATTAATACTTTGAGCGCGACCTGCTTCTGCCGTTCACTAGTTATAATTGTTTCATGGTTTCCACGGAAACGAAGGAGACGCAAAAAGACACTGTGAAACGTACCGGCAGTTACACGGCCGGCTGCTTCACGTGAAATGCCCGGAATCCGGCCGAGCCGTTCGCTCATTTCATCTGCTGCTTTGCGCGTAAACGTCAACAGCATGATCTGCTCCGGTGACACATGATGCTCATGTATCAAATATGCACATCTCACAGTTAACACCCGCGTTTTCCCGCTTCCGGCACCGGCAAGAACGAGCGCCGGACCGTCTGTATGCCGCACGGCTGCCAGTTGTTCAGGATTTAAGTACACGCCGTCACCCTCAAGTGCCCGGAAAAATGATGCGTCAGCTGCACCATCTTCAACGCGGTCTACCGTTGTGTCCATCACGGCCGGTTCAGCTGGTGCAACAGGTTCTGCCGGGTCAAGCCCTGCCGGAACAGTTAACTGCTTCATCGACTCCCTCCTTCCCGTTTTCTTTCGCTTTGATATCCGCTACTTACTTTATCACGCTTGCTGCCTTCCGCCTACCTTAAGCACGCGTTTCCTGCTCATTTTTACGATTTATTGACGAACCACATATAAACGAGCATGTAAGTGTAAATAAAAGAAAAACTTTATATTATGCGCTTACATAAGGTTTTGTCGAAAGTGTTGCCTATGCTACAATAATCTTTGTTCAAAACGCCGGCTTTTGCACAGGCAAAGGCCATTTTTTATTGCAAAAAGTTCGCTGGTTAGTTTCTTCATCAAAGAGGCGTCTCTCCTTACACCGCCGTAGGGCGAGGCTTCCGGCTGCTCGATGCAATGCCTAAACAACAAAATAGAAAGAGGTGTGTCGTCGTTTTGAAAACAGGAACACTTAAACAACAGTGGCTTGGTAATGGCGTGAAAGCAGAGGTGCTTGCCGGCATTGTTGTTGCACTGGCATTGATTCCGGAAGCGATCGCCTTCTCCATTATTGCCGGAGTTGATCCACAGGTCGGCTTGTACGCAGCATTTTGTATTGCTGTTGTTATTGCGTTTGTCGGCGGCCGGCCGGGCATGATTAGTGGTGCAACCGGGGCGATGGCGCTTTTAATGGTTACCCTCGTTGCCAATGAAGGGTTGGAGTACTTACTTGCTGCCACCGTCTTAACGGGAATTTTACAAGTCTTATTCGGTGTATTTAAACTTTCTTCAGTAATGAAGTTTGTGCCGCGCTCCGTCCTTGTCGGCTTTGTGAACGCGCTTGCGATTTTAATCTTTATGGCGCAGCTCGACCATTTTGAAGGCGCCGGCTGGCAGATGTATGCTTTTACTGCCGCTGCACTTTTCATTATTTACTTGTTTCCGAAAGTGTCTAAATCTGTCCCTTCAACGCTTGTCGCGATTGTTGTCATTACAGGTGTTGTGATTTTTACAGGTTCTGGCGTAAGTACGGTCGGAGACATGGGCGCACTGCCGGATACACTCCCGATGTTTTTAATTCCAGAAATTCCACTTACCTTTGAAACGCTTGCGATTATCTTTCCATACGCGTTGTCGCTTGCCATGGTAGGTCTTTTAGAATCACTTTTAACCGCAACGATTGTTGATGACATGACCCAGTCTGATAGTGATAAAGATAAAGAATCCCGCGGACAAGGGTATGCCAATGTTGCGACCGGCTTTTTCGGCGGTATGGCTGGTTGTGCGATGATTGGTCAGTCGGTGATCAACGTGAAATCCGGTGCTGCCGGCCGCTTATCTTCACTCGTTGCCGGAACTGTGTTAATGGGGATGATTCTGCTTCTCGGGGATTTGGTTGTACAAATTCCTCTTGCGGCACTCGCCGGAGTTATGATTATGGTTTCGATCAGCACGTTTGACTGGAACTCTGTATTCACGATTCATAAAGTACCAAAAACCGATGCTGCCGTTATGGTCGTGACCGTAAGTACAGTTGTGATCACCCACGACTTGTCGATCGGTGTTCTTGCCGGTGTTATCTTGAGTGCGATTTTCTTTGCAGCTAAGATCTCTAAAGTGAAAGTGACCAACATTGCTGAAGACACAGCCAAACGTCATTACGAAGTGGACGGTCAGCTATTTTTCGCTTCTGTCACCGACTTTATCAAATCTTTTAAGTACGATGATACAGTTGAAGAAGTTACCATCGATTTAAACAAAGCCCATCTGTGGGATGATTCTGCCGTCGACGCTTTAGAGCGGGTGAAAACAAAATTCGAACAGAATGACATTACCGTGCATGTCGTTGGCTTAAACAAAGAAAGCTCCGAACTTGTTGAACGAGCTGCTGCCGCCATGAAAGCAGGCGGGCATTAAGTAAGAACAGTGCCGGGCTGTCCGAGTTTCGGGCAGCCCGTTTTTTCACATTGTGTCGCGATTTGCATACAAAAGAGAAGCAGACCTACTATTCATCTTACCGTGTTTTTAATATGATAGAGATAGTGACAACGTTTACAAAGGAATAAGGGAGGACTACAATGTACAAAAAAATTCTACTAGCCGCTGACGGTTCAGACCACTCCATCCGGGCAGCCGAACACGCACTTGCGCTGGCAAACATTACAGCAAACAGCCATATCGATATCGTCAACATCATCGATTCTGAGACAGCAAAAACGGAAGTGCTCAAATTCGGCGAATCGCACATGCTTGATGACAAGCGGCGCGAGAAACTGCACGGCGTAGAAGATGTGTTGAAAAGTGAAGTTTCCTACGAGGTACACATCGTGCACGGGGAGCCGGGCCCGACGCTTGTAAAACGAGCCAATGAAAATGATTACGACGTGGTCGTTGTCGGAAGCCGCGGCTTAAATAACTTGCAGAGCATGGTACTCGGCAGTGTCAGCCACAAAGTTGCTAAACGCGTCAACTGCCCGGTCATGATTATTAAATAAAGGCTGAGGAAACTTCCAAAATGAACGAAAGCACCTAACCCTCTACAATCGGGGTTAGGTGCTTTTTTATATTTATCAATCTGAGTAAATCTGAAGATATGTACAAGAACCGCAGGTTTTGTTTCACGTTTGTACAGTGTATGGTTAACTATCTTACAATGAGAATTGGTGATCTAATGTACAAAGAAAAAAACCGGGTTATGCTCGGAATTACCGCTTTTACTGTCCTCTTATCCATTGTCATCCATATCTTACACCGCGGTTTCGGCTGGATGGATATGTACCTCGCCGTTTCCATGATGCACAGCAGTCAGCAGGCGCATTTAGTGCCGGCGTTAAACGCATTACTCTTGCTTCCAATTCTCACTTTTCTCATTGTGATCATCTTATACATCCGCAACAGCACGCACCGAGCGCTGCCAATGCTTATGACACTCACCTTAACATTTGCAAGCATATCAATCATTGCTGGCGGCGACGGTATGGTTGAGTATCACTTTTCCATATTTATGGTCATTGCAGCCCTTGCCTATTTTGCAAGCCACCGGCTGATTCTAATTAGTACGGGCATTTTTGTTGCCCATCATGCTGCGGGTTATTTTACAGCCCCGGAGCTCATCTGTGGCACCAGTGACTACCCATTCGGCCTGCTCATGATTCATGCTGTTTTTCTCTTATTTACAAGCAGTGCGGTTATGCTGCAAATCGAAGCCAAAAAGCGGTATGAAACGAAAGTTGAAGCCCGTGAAGCTCGATATCAAAAGGATATGTATTTGTTAAATGAAGAAATTGAACATACCGCCCTTGAAGTAAAAGAAAAGACAGGACAGGTGCGTAAAGGCGCAGCGGAAACACGAGCGGTTTCAAAAACTTCAGCTACAGAGCTTGAAGAAATGAATGAAAATTATGAAGCGCAACGTCAGCAGACTGAAGAGATGCGCGCGACGTTAACGAAAAGCTCGCACCTCGTGCAACATATGATTAACCAGCTGAACAATGCGCTGACAGCTGCGCAATCAACAGCATCCAATGCAGCATCCGGCAGACAGTCGATGAAACAAACCGAGCAGATGATCCAATCAGTTGAAGAAAATGTTATACAAACGGAGAAACGCAGCTCCTTAATGCAGGAGCATGCCGCCGATGTTCAAGCGACACTTAACCGAATTTCTTCAATTGCCGACCAAACCAACCTGCTTGCTTTAAACGCATCAGTTGAAGCTGC
Organism: Salsuginibacillus halophilus; assembly: GCF_003014715.1. Classification (GTDB taxonomy): domain Bacteria; phylum Bacillota; class Bacilli; order Bacillales; family Marinococcaceae; genus Salsuginibacillus; species Salsuginibacillus halophilus. The sequence continues at coordinate 115,719 of NZ_PYAV01000004.1, read as the reverse complement.
ACGCGCAGGCGAATCAGGAAAAGGCTTCAGCGTCGTGGCCGCTGAGGTTCGTAAACTTGCTGATGAAACGAGCCGTCATGCAGAAACCGTTGAGACAACACTCACAGCTTTTCAAGACAATGCTGATGCACTCACTTCTGAAATGCAGCAGACGAAAGCAACTGTAGAAAATGGACTTAAGAACGTCAAAACGATTAGCTCGGTTTTTCAAGAGATTGCTGAAGAAACAACTAAAGTTTTGACAGAAGTACAGCAAACCGAGGCTTACTCAGATGACGTAAACAACGGAATTGATGCGACTGTAAGCCTCGTCGAACAGCTAAGCACCGCAGCTGTTCATGTTCAAGCGCAGCTTGAGCGCCTCGCTGCCGGCGCAGAACAACAACTTTCTACAAGCGAAGAGTTCGAGCAGCTCACTTGCTCCCTTGATCAAATCGTCGACACACTACAAGAAAATATTGAAGCCAAACAAGGGTAGCCAAAAAAGCGGCTACCCTTGTTTTTATTGCAGTCTGCCAACATTATGCCTCTTCTAAAATCATCTCACGAAACATCGGATCTTCAAACGACCGCCAATTGCCCGCCATCTCGTCATCTGTTAAGAGACACGCATCAAGTGCACGTTCTAGTTCCTCGTGTTTTATTTTTATACCAATGAGAACAAGCTCGGTGATCCGGTCGCCATATAACGGGTCCCATCCGGCTTTCTCATCTTCCTCCACTTCGCGTTCTTCTTCCGGCAGCGCTGCTTCCCAGTAGCCGGAAGCACCGACTTGAATCGATTGACCCGCCTGACTTAATTCAACCGCTACATCATGAAGTGTGGCAACCCAGATTAAGCCTTTGGCACGGACAACTTCAGCTGGCCAGTTCTCCAAAAAGTCGTGCAGCCGCGCTGGATGAAAAGGACGATCCTGCCGGCGGTAAACGAATGAAGAAATGCCATACTCCTCCGTCTCTGGCTCATGGGCTTCAACCTGCAGCTCTTTCAACCAGCCTGCTGATTGGCTGGCTGCTTCAAAATCAAAACGGTTCGTATGGACAACTTGCGACAAATCCACCTGCCCATATACGGCCCGAATCATTTCCGCACGCGGCTGCAGCTTATGCAAGACGTTTTCAAGTTCCACAAGCTGTGCTTCTTCAAGTTGGTCTGATTTATTTACGACTAAAACATCACAGCATTCGACCTGCTCAATCAGTAAATCAGCAATGTCACGTTCGTCTTCATCATCTGCCCCTTGCGCCCGGTCTAAAAGCGTTTCTCCTGCCCGGTAGTCGTGCCAAAAGTTAAGCGCATCAACGACGGTAACCATCGTATCAAGGCGGCACCACGTCGTTAAATCAATCCCTGCTTCCTCATCTACATATGAAAAGGTTTGTGCAACTGGCACCGGCTCTGAAATGCCCGTCGATTCAATTAAAATGTAATCAAATTCGCCTTCCTCTGCTAAACGTTTCACTTCAATTAACAAGTCTTCCCGCAGCGTACAGCAAATACAGCCGTTGGACATTTCAACAAGCTGATCATCTTGCTGCGATAATGTGCTCCCTTGCTGCACTGCTGCTGCGTCAATATTAATCTCACTAAAATCATTTACAATGACTGCCACTTTCTGCCCCGTCTGTTCGTTTAAAATATGATTTAATAACGTTGTCTTTCCTGCGCCAAGATAGCCGCTAAGTACGGTAACGGGAATACGTTGATCCTGTGCCATAAATTTATAACCTGCCTTTAAAAATGTAATTATTACGATTTACAACAGAATTATAATTTAGTATGATGGACCAAGTCAATATAAATTGTAATTATTACGTTTTATAGATGGAAGGGGCGAAATCTCACATGGTTGAGTGGTTAATTATTGGCGGAGGGATTCATGGCAGTACAATGTTTACACACCTTCGAAAAATGTTAGGTGTCAAAGCATCTCAAATTGCCTGGGTTGACCCGGCTGAAGAACCGCTCGCCGTCTGGAAGCGGTGTACATCTGCCGTTCACATGACAGATTTGCGTTCCCCAGGCGTTCATCACATCGATACTACACCGTTTTCGTTTATTCATTACGCCAAAGAAAACCGTCACCTGTTTGAGCGGGCGCCGTTTTCCGGTCACTACAAACACCCATCACTTGAAGCTTTCGATATGCATGCAGACGCTACCCTTGAAGACCTAAACTGGCGGGAGTCTTGGGTACAAGGGAATGTCGTGAAACTTCAACGTACATCTGAAAATGGCTGGTTTGTTCTTTTGAATAGTAAGCACGGTATTCACGCCCGGCAGGTTATTCTCGCCATTGGCGCAAGCGAAGCACCCAACATCCCGAATTTTCTTAAGCCCGATCGAGCAAGCGGGTGTTATCATGTGTTTTCACAAGAAATGCCGAGCATCCCAAAATTAACAGGACAGGTTGCTGTTATCGGGGGCGGCATTACAGGAGCTCAAGCTGCGCTTGCGGCTTCACAAGGCAGTGCTGCACACGTCACGCTTGCTTCGGGGAAAGATTTACAAATTCAACGCTTTGATTCCGACCCTGGATGGCTCGGCCCAAAATATATGAAGGCTTTCAACAAAGAAAAAGATACCACGGTACGCCGTGATATCTTAACGAAGGCGCGACACCGAGGATCAATGCCGCGTAAGTTTTATCAAATGTTAAAGCAACATATAAAAGACGGACGAATCACACTGTCTGAACAGCGGGTAACTAACGCTTCTCAAACTCAAAGCTGGCAGCTTGAGCTGGCCGACGGAGAAGCGCTTGAAGCTGACCACCTTTTACTCGCGACCGGTTTTCAACAAAAAATGCCCGGGAAGTCTTGGCTTCAGCCGCTGATTGACGACTGCGACCTTTCCACAGCGCCGTGCGGGTATCCAATCGTCGACAGTGAAAACCTCGCTTGGCACCAAGGCCTCTATGTGATGGGGCCGTTAGCAGAGCTGGAGCTCGGGCCGGTGTCCCGTAATATAGCCGGCGCTCAGCGGGCTGCACGCCGAATTTGTGCGTCCCAACCCGCTTTAGTTCATGCGGAATAACAACGCATTGGAGAGCTCGCGTCCAGGTGGTGCAATATAAGAACCACCTTCATATAAGCCACTTGACGCACCCCCGTCTAAATTCATCGCCTGCTCAGCACCAAGTGACTGCATCGCGCGAGCAAGCTGCTCCATTGTAGCTCCAGAAGCGGTCAAAACAATGAGCCGGCGGTCTTCGGTAACCCCGATGGCAGAGCGCGAAGCGGAGCGCTGGGTAACCGCTGGATCGTGGAATTCCTCAGCAGTCGTGCCTACATCTATGACACCATCACGCACGAGGCGCGGTCCGGCACCTAGGATCGTCTCTGCCTCGTGCCAGCGTTCATCGCTGCTCGTTTCTGCCTCATAATTGATCTCATAACCGGCCGGCTCACCGACGTTGAAACGTTCGGCCATCTGACTTTCCGCCGAGCCGTTCAAATAAAGTACAAACCCGTCTGCAGGGATAGCTGTCGTTTCAGATGTTACCTCACGCACAATATCGTTTTCCACAACAATATGCGTGCCGGTATTATGCGTCACTTCACTGCCAAAAGCGCGTGTATACAAGATCGACTCACTCCCACTTTCCGCAGCCTCACGATTCATCCACGTCGCATACCACGTTTCATCCCAACGCTCACCGCCTGCGACATAACCTTCAACCTCCGGTGAGAGGACATCCATTAAGATTTCATTTGTCGGAGTAAAACCGATCGCTGTTTTACCGCGACCAATATGAGCAAGCTCACCATCTGTTTGAATCATACCATACGGATCAGTGTTTGCTGTGTAGGCATCAAAGAAAGTCCCGTTAACTGCATAATCCGCACCACCAGCTGCTGCAATATGAGCTAGAGGTGCGGTGGCCCCCACCCGACCGTGCGCCAAGCCTACATCTACATCTAAGTGACGGTTGGTAAGGTCAATCATCCGGTAAGATGTTTGAACCCCGGCGATTGCTCCATGTCCAGCTTGTGTTGAGCGACCTAAATCAATGGTAACTTCAACGGTATCATCGTTATGTACTACATTAGCTATGTAACGATCACCATCCCAAGTTGTGGTATAGCCGAGCATATCATTCATAAACCGGAGCGGAATATATGTACGATTATTCGTAATTGCAGGTGAGGTTTCAAGTGCCCTTGTTTCACCATTTACTACAGCTTCGCGTCCATCCACCGGCAGATCCACCCGTGTACCTTCATGTTGCACGACCGCTGTGCGCGTATCGTTTTCCCACCGCACGTCAGCACCGAAAGTTTCACTGACAAATCTAAGCGGCACAAGCGACCGGTTCGCTTCATGATCCATATAACCGTAAACCGGTTCACTATGTTCAGCATAACTCGTTTCTGATACCATTAAGCTTAACACTACGGTTGCAAGTCCGCATAATAACCCTGCTTTTTTCACTGCCTTCGCCCCCTGGTGATGATTTTTCTTTATTATATAGGAATTCATTTTAAAATACAGTGTATACCCTATATTCACATGGCTGAAAGTACCGGCTTCAGCCGCCAAAATTTTTTCAGCAACTTTTTTTAAATTTGATGTATCATTTCTTAGGTGCCTGTGCTATAATAAACATAAGCTATTGAGGTTCGACGTAATGAGCTGGACCGTGGCCTTTCAAGGTTGGATCTGGATGGAAGTTGCAGAGAGCGAAATAGTAATATATTTGCGGGAAAATCCCGCGCAGGAGGCATTACCATGGTTGAAGGTAACGTAAAATGGTTTAACGCAGAAAAAGGATTCGGTTTCATCGAGGTAGAAGGTCAAGACGACGTATTTGTTCACTTCTCTGCCATCCAAGAAGAAGGATTCAAAACACTTGAAGAAGGCCAAACTGTTTCTTTTGAAATTCAAGAAGGCCAACGCGGCCCACAAGCTGCAAACGTTCAAAAGCAGTAAACCTGCTTTTTAAAGCCCCTGCCGGTTAACCGGCAGGGGCTTTCTACGTGTTCAAAAAAGTGCGTGGACAGTCTTTGCTGCCCACGCTTTTGTTTTATTCTTCGCCTATACTTTCACTTAAACGGTACATATACCCTGCGTTTTTCTGTCCCCAAAATGGATCAGAAGCATAATTCACATTCATCCCCTCACCTTTATTACCTGGAAAAGGGCCATTGTAACGCCAATCATTCTCATTGAAGTATTCTTTGATGAAGGCGGCACCTTCAATAATTCCTGTTTCCATATCTTCATACTCATTGGCGGCTTCGTACGCATCGCCATCAACCGCACCGATCCCAAAGTAGTTATCTTTATCCCGGGCGATATCACTTTCTCCCCAGCTGCTTTCGTGGGCTGCAACTGCAAGCACATACTGCGCATTCACACCATGTTCTTCCTCTGCTTTAAAGAAGTATGGAATCGCTTCGCGCAGCCGGGCATCCGGACGATGCTCTTCAAACATCTCTTCAAAGTCTTCTTCATCAAATTCTGTCGGTTCCTTCATATCCTTGAAAGTGTATGGATGCTCATACGTACCTTCCTCAAATGAGATCCCATCTAAACTTTCCGCCGTTTCACCTTCAGCTAGAAAGTCAGGCGCCGGACCGTAACGGTAACTTTCATATCCGTAATTGCGCGCTACCCGGTGATAAAGCTCCCCATCAACATTTTCGTAGTAAGAACGATCCGGATCGAGGCTTTCCGGAAGCAATGTGATATCAGCATGAGCGACATAGCCTTGGGCACCCGAAATCGCTACTTCAACAGCGTCTTCATGTACCGCTAGGATTTCCATGTGAGTTTGCGGCTCAATATACGTTATGCTTTCTCCTGCACGCATTTCTGCTGATGAAAAGACGTTCACAATCCCACCTGAATTCGTCTGAGCTACACCACTTTCTGTCCAAAGCACCTCATCTGCGTATCGCACCACTTGATCCCCAGATGCTGCATATAGCGCATCATTGTAAGAATCGTATTCTGCAACTGTCTGCCATTCACCATTTTGGAGCGAAGCGACTTCAAAGCTTGTGTCTGCTTCTGTCATAAACGGGATACGTACTTCCTCTTCTAAGGTGATGCCATCCGCTGATTTTGCGTCCTCGGCAATCACAAGTTCATATTCACTGTCACTATCATAAAACGTTAGCGGAGTCACTTCTACAGCGTCCGCCTCAGTCGCATGTGGCTGTACATCGACATCATGTGCGTTTCCTTCATGATCTTCAATGGTCGCCCATTGACTTACATCTGTTTCCGGGTCAAGCACCTCATCAAAATGTATCGTCCACGATGTGTCCACAGCGACATCGCTGTGTTCTTCCGGTAAAACTTCTGCAACTTCAAAACTTGGCTGGATTGTTGTAAACGAAAGCGTCTCTTCTTCTGCTTCGCGGCCGTCACGAGCCGTAACATCTGCTGTTACTGTCACGTCATATGTTGTTTCCGGATCAAGCTCAACAACAGGCTGAAGCGTAAGTGTCCGATCATCTTGTTGAGAAACGTTTACCGCGATCGAATTCCCAGCTGCATCTGTCAGCTCCACGCCATCGGCTGCGCTTTCTTCTGCAACTGGTGCGTTAAACTTAAGTTTAAGCTCGTCATGGGGCGCTATATTTTCAGCTGGCTCGAGTCCTTCAAGGCCAAAATCCGGTACAAGCACTTCAACTAAGCGTTCCTGAACCTCAGTTGAGCGAGATAAGAACACTGCAAATTCTGCCCGTGAGACATCTTCTTCCGGCCGGTAAGTGCCATCTTCATATCCTTCAGTAAATCCGGCTTCTTGAAGCGAAGCAATGGCTTCTTCGGCAAAATGTCCATCCACATCAGCAAAGTCGTGCGCTTCTTCTGCGACTGGTAAATCAAACGCACGCTCCATAACAAGTGCCATTTCTGCACGGGTTATGTCATTGTCCGGCTGAAATGTGCCATCAGGGTAGCCGCTAATCACATCGCGCGCCACAGCTTCTCCTACCGCTTCGTAATAAAACTTACCTTCTTCAACATCAGGGAACGGCACATCTTCTCCGCCGCTCCAAGCAAGCGCACGGCTGAATAATGTTGCTGCTTCACCACGGGTTAATGCCCGGTCCGGGGTAAAGGTGTTTTCACCTGTCCCTGCAATCATACCGGCCTCTGCCATCACATGAACCGGACGCTCGTAATAAGCACCTTCATTGACATCACTGAATGCCTCGGCTACATCAACATCGGCTAACGTCTCATGATCAGTTAATTCCCCGTTTGTTGCGGCACCGGCATGAGCAGCGCCGCCGGCAAGCGCAGCTGCAATGAGTGCAGCAGACCAATGAAAGCCGTTTAACCGTTTCAATATTTTCATAGAAACCTCCATATATGTAAGTTATTTTCATAGATTGTTTGAAAAATCCTTCAATTATCATAATATACCTTTTACAAGCCTGTCTACGAACTTTCGGGCTAATTCGCACAAAGATTTAACAATACAAAAAAACAGCACCGGTCGTCCCGATGCTGGTCAGCGTTTAGATAAATTTTCAAGATGAACTATGACTGACGTCGCTTTTCGGCGGACGCTTGCCTCGGGTACGGCCTCAACTTCCTCGGCAGAAAACCTCTGCCTGCGGGATTTTCGGCTCGTACTGTTCCCGAAGGCGTCGCCGCCGATGCTTGTCAGACTTAAGCTATTATATCGTCATGAAACATCATATAGACCGTTATTAAGCAATATCCACATAGGTGAAAGTCGAAAATCATAAGGTTCAGCCTTTTAACGAAGATATGGTGTTATTAAACCGTCATGATAACTGTAACGGCAACTTAAAGAGTAGTCCTTTCACGCGCGAACCGCCTTTGTATTTTTGTTTTTACGCACAGCTCTCTTGAACACTACTGGGAATATCAGCAGACGAAGACCTCAAAATAAGCGGTTTTTTCACGCATAAGTTAAAGCGTTGCCTTGTGGAAAAGCAGACACAACGAAAACAAGTGTAAGTGCTAAATGAGTAGATGTCTCACTTGTGCGATTGGTGGAAGCAAGTATATTTTCATACCTAGCATTTTTAGTATCTTATGGGGCCCTCTGACCTTGCTTAGTTTTAGTTCACCATTCGCCCGCTTTCTTCCCAGAAAGGTTTGCGCAGCTGGACTTTCTGGATTTTGCCGGACGCTGTTTTTGGAAGCTCTTCCATAAAGCTAATACCTTTTGGCGCTTTAAACTTTGCCATGTTTTCTCTTGCAAAGTTCATCAAATCTTCTTCAGTCACTTCACTACCTTCGCGCAGCACGACAATCGCGTGCGGCACTTCGCCCCATTTTTCATGAGGTGCCGAAATCACGGCAGCTTCTCTGACATCGGGATGTTCATACAAGCAGCCTTCAACTTCAATGGAAGAAATGTTTTCTCCACCGCTAATAATCACATCTTTTTTCCGGTCAACAATTTCAATATAGCCATCTGAGTCAACATTAGCCATATCCCCTGTATGCAAGTAACCATTTTTAATTGTTTCATTCGTCGCTTCAGGATTTTTCCAATACCCTTCCATCACATTGTTGGATCGGGTAACAATCTCCCCAATGGACGCTCCGTCCCATGGCACGTCACTGCCGTCTTCATCCACTACGCGCACGTTCGACCCGATCATCGCATAACCGGTTTTTGCTTTCAGCCGTTGTTTTTCTTCCTTTGATTTGTCAGCGACTTCGGTGTTGATTTGTGAGGTTGTGATCAAAGGTGAGATTTCAGTCATTCCATAAACTTGAATAAACTCCCATCCTAAATCTTCCTCCACTCGTTTCACAAAAGCCGGCGGCGGGGCAGAACCTGCGATAACGACGCGCACATCCTGCGTGAGCTTGAGTGGCGCGTCACTAAGCGCATCATGCTCAAGCAGCATATTCAACACAGTCGGTGCCATATGTGCCACCGTCACACCTTCAGCTTCAATCTTTTTGAAAATTTCTGCTGGATCCATCTGCCGCTGCATTACCTGGGTTGCACCGTTAGCGGTGTAGTAAAACGGTGATCCCCAGCCGTTGACGTGAAACATTGGTAAAATGTGAATTAATGTATCTTGGTCACTTACACGTAAATGATGCATCGTTGTAAGGGCGTGTAAGTAGTTGCTCCGGTGGCTTAGCATGACACCTTTCGGATTTCCGGTCGTCCCGCTTGTATATAAGAGGCTTGCAATATCTGTTTCTTCTAAAGGCTCACGCTCGATCTCTTCTTCTGAAAACGAGGCAAGCCACGGCTCATATGCGATATCCTGTCCACGGTCTTCATCCATCCCGTGCACAATGATGGTATGCACCGTTTCGAGTTGATCACGGATTTCTTTCACCCGTTCGTACAGCGTGATATCGACAAACAGCACTTTTGATTCGCTGTGATTTAAAATAAAAATATAGTCATCCGGGGTTAGACGTGTGTTTAGCGGCGTCATCACCCCGCCTACTTGAAAAACACCATAAAACCCTTCGTACATTTCCGTCGAGTTCGGCGCGAGATAAGCGACCTTATCACCTTTTTCAATTTGAAGCGCTTTCAAACCTCGCGATAATTGCTGAACCCGGTGGTAAACGTCGGTGTAGGTTAAGCGCCAATTTCCATCAATAACGGCTGTTTTCTGTGCGTAAAGCTGCACGGCACGGTCTAAAAAATCTGTCACAACTAAAGGTACATGCATACTAGCTCCTCCTCTGTGCAGGTCGTATTTTTCAGATGATTCTCACCTTTCTATCTATTATACTACATCGATTTACTGTTATAGAAAAGGGGGAAGTTAAAGAATACAACCAAAAACGAACATACGTGCTACAATAGGAATAATCCGCGGATTGGCTCATACTTCAAACCAGCTATACTTTGAGGAGTTTTGGAAAACATGAAAACAAAATTACTTTGGCTCGTGATTATAGGCGCCTCTGCCGGCGTTCCTGTTTATGTGCAAACAGACGATATGAGAACTGCCGGCTGGGCAGCGCTGTTTGCCACTATCCTGCTCTTTTCGTTTTGGCTTTACCGCTTCATTAAAAAGCGGCGTACCGGGCTCGGCTATGTTGACAGGCTCGATGGTTACGCGTTTGAAAGTTATATTGCAGAACTGCTTAAAGCGAGCGGCTATAAACACGTATCCGTCACTCAGGGAAGCAGTGACTTTGGTGCTGACTTAGTGATTGATACCGCAGAGACCCGTATCGTGCTGCAGGCAAAACGCTACAACTCAACCATCGGTGTTCGGGCGGTCCAAGAGGTGTATACCGCCATGCCGTATTATGAAGCGGACATGGCATGGGTCGTTTCAAACAGTTACTACACAAAAGCCGCGCACACGCTTGCTTCAGCTGCCGGTGTTACTTTAATTGACCGCGATGAATTAGAGCGCTGGATGAAAGACACACGCTACTAAAAAAGCGGCGCTGTACTTTTACAACGCCGCTTTTTCCTTAATCCTCGGTATCAAGTAGTGTTAACAAATCGCTGCCAAGTCGCTCAAACATATCTTCCCAAATGCCTGTAGCAATATAAGCATAATACTCAACTTCACTTTGTTCACCTGCTGAGACTGCCAAAGGCGGGTGTTCAGGTTTTGGCTTACGAAGCACCATATGATCCATCAGCTCATGATTATGTTCTGCTAACTCACTCATTGCTTCATCAACGAGCTCCTGATCTTTACGAAGGAATGCTTTTAACAACTGATTCGCCCAATAAATGGAGTTATCTTCCTCATCAGGATACGTTGCTAAAAGCTCCTTCTCTTTCTCCCAGGACCCTTCGCAAATATAAAGGGCATGAAGCCAAAAGCGTAAACCTTGATTATCATCTGGATTTATTTTTAGCATAAACGCCAGTTGCTTTATCGCCTCTTGAAATGCTTGACGATCACAAAAAGATGCCGCTTCATTAATTAGCGCCCGCAAATACGGCCGAAAAGTAACATCGCTCCAAGCATTATCCGGCCGCTCCTCTGGTGGAATTTCTGCTAATTCTTTTTCAACGATATCGACAGCCTGTCTAAAGTAAGCTTCTTTTTCTTCAGGATCTTTCGCGAGCAAGCCTTTCAAATTGTATAAGTCCGCCACCGGCTCTTCCACGTTCATGATTTCAGCAGGGCGACATAAGGCTGCAGCCTCTTCCTCACCGACTTTTTCAAATGCTTCGTAAGCATCATAAACCTGCAACTGCTGGGATTCTTCAGGGGTTTTGGGTACAAAGAGTTCCCCAGCAAAAGCATCGATATGATTTGGATCCAACTCACCGCGCAGGATCAGCCGCTGCATTTTCCACATCAATGCCTCTGTTGCTGCCGGATAAAAACCTGAATTCGTTGAGATTTTCGGCGTCCCTGACATGCTTCTACTTGCTTGCTCTGCCAAAAATTTGGATGCTTGTTCATCAAGCTGATCCCAAGAATCCGGATCATTATCAATGATACGATCTGCGGCTTTACTCACTGAGTCAGGCGAGCAGCCAAAATGTTCCGCGAGCTCTTTGATGGTAAACCCGCCATGTTCCATTTTTTCCGCCCGAAGTGGAAATATCTCTTTTGCTCCAGCTGCCGCTCCGGCCGCGTAAATGGCCGGCTTACGCATCTGCGGTTTTTCTTCACCTAGGAATACCGCAAGTCTGTCCTCAACTTCTTCACCCATCCAGCGCAGCATTGGTGGCAGCATTTGATCAAAAAAGTCTGTTAACTGTGTCAAGGCTTGTTGATCTTGCGCTCGAAAATCATAGTTTGCAGAAGACCGTGGAAGCATATTGTCAGGTGCTAAAATATCGATTGACCGATCCAAAATGCTTGCGTTTAAAAATACAGACCATTCGCTAAATCCTAGTACTCGCATTTTTTCTGAAAGTCGTTCAATGTTATTATCCTCACTTGCTCCTGCATGAAAAACTGCCGGCAGCGCAAGCAGGCCGTCCATAAACGGTACACCGAGCCCGATATACCTTGTTCCTACCGGGTGTTTTGCTGTCTCTTTCCATGATTCAAGGGTGTAGAGCGGCTTCTTTTCTTGTTCGGTAACCTCTGTAATTAACGCTGTGTCACCATTAACACCCGTAATCTCTGCTAAAAATACGGAGGGGTTTTTCAACGGCTCGAGGGCGTGTTTCGTCTTGGCCCGGTTGAATTTCTTTTTTTCTTCATCAATAAATCTCTGCCATTTGTCTTGATTCTTCACAAAACCGTGATCCAACATAAATACGAGGCTGAAAAACCCTTCATTCCCTTCAAATTCAAGCCCATTCGCCTCGACCCGCATCATTTCCTGCTGAAAACTTGAAACTGTACTTTCATCCTTATCCACTTGTTCAGCCATCATGTCAGTGTATTCTTGAAACAACATTCCGATGTCATTGATCACCTGTTGATCAAAAGCTAGTGACTCTTTTCTTGCACAACACTTTTTATATTTTTTACCACTGCCACATGGACAAGGTTCATTTCGCTCCGGCATACGCTACCTCCTACGTGCTTTTACCCCATTGTACAAGTTTTATCGTAAAAAAACGAAGTTCATTTTTAAAAAGCCCCCGCCTGTAGGCGAGAGCGTGCTGACAAACTTTTTAAAAAAGTGAAGGCTGACGTCGCTTTTCGGCGGGCGCTTGGTCGCACCTTGTCTTCTTAGCCTCTTGTACCGCTTCATCTTCCTCGGCAGAAAACCGCTGCCTGCGGGATTTTCGGCTCGTACTGTTCCCGGTAGACGTCGCTGCCGATGCTTGTCAGCCTTGCGTTATTTTATGGTTATAATTGGTAGTCCTCCTATTGATCAAGCAATATCTACATGTATCAATTTCATCATGATGCTTCATGAGTAATCAAACAAACCCTATACATTGGAAATGCTTGCTGATCGTTAAGTTTACAAGTGACCGAAACGAAAGACGGCGACTCCCAGAGGATCAAGCGCAGGCTGAAGATCCACTTGTTCGATTGGCAATCAAATCGAACAAGTTAGCTGAAGCCAAGCCCTCGGGAAAGCGTTCGTCTGGCGTGAAGGTTACGTTCATGGTTCGGTTTTAAAGTGCAGCCCGCGAACCGGAGCAGTAAGCTGTGCATGAATTTTAGATTTTGTACTATGTCGACAGTCTGACCGCCTTTAGGTGAGAGCTTTTTCTAAACTAGAATAGAAATTCAGCCTTAACTTTAACCGCTTCTCATGAGCTCAGGTAAAATGGTAACAAGCTCCGGAAAGATTAAGAAAATGACAATCGCCGCAACCATCGCAAGCAGCATGGGGACAACGCCTTTAAAAATGCGTTCAATTGGAATATCTTTTACGACCCCGCTAATGATATATACACTGATTCCAAGCGGCGGCGTAATTAAGCCCATGTTCATGACCATCACCATAATGACACCGAACCAGACCCCATCAAACCCTAGCCCTGTCACAAGCGGATGAATCACAGGGAGCGTTAACACAAGAATCGCAATGCCTTCGAGAAACAAACCGAGTACAAAGTAAACAAGAAGGATTGCCCCCATGATAAGTATTGGATGCCAGCCGAGTCCTTCCACAAATTGCGTAACTTGAGCCGGGATTGTGCTGATTGCTAAAAACTGACTGAAAATATCAGCACCGATTAAGATTAAAAATATCATTGCCGAGAGACGGGTCGTTTCTCCAAGCGCCTGCTTTAATGTTTTAAAATCTAAACGTCTCGTAACGAGCGCTAGCATCAGCGCGCCAAATGAGCCTATGGCTCCTGCCTCCGTAGGCGTGAACACTCCTAAATAAATTCCCCCAATAGAGACAATAAACAATAGTAGAAACGGCCACACCTTCGATAATGATTTGAACTTTTCGATCCATGGGGAACGCTGGGACGGCGGTCCGGCCTCAGGGTCTTTTTTCACCCAGAGATAGACAACCCCCATAAATAAAAGCATCTGGACAACCCCCGGTATCAGTCCAGCTACCAGGAGCTGATCAATCGGCTCCATCGTTAACACACCATACAAAATTAAAATAACACTAGGCGGAATTAAGATGCCGAGCGTCCCGCCGGCCGCAACACATGCTGTTGAAAGTGTCGGGCTGTAATTGTAATGACGCATTTCAGGCAGCGTCACTCGTGCCATCGAAGCTGTCGTCGCATTGACCGAGCCGGATATCGAAGAAAATATTGCGCTCGTGCCGATCGTCGTTAATGCCATGCCGCCTCGAAAATGACCGATCCATGCATCAACAGCTCGGAACAAATCTCTGCCAAAGTTACTGAACGACAAGAGCATCCCCATTAGAATGAATAGGGGAATCACACTTAAAGCATAAGAACTTGCTGTTGCAAACGGGGTATTACCAAGCTGAACCAAACCAGTTTCAAACCCGCGTATAAGCCCGTACCCCACCGTGCCTACAATAATTAATGAGATACTGACAGGAACTTTTATCAAAAACAATAGTAGTAATACAGCTATACCTAATGCACCTATGAACTCAAGACTCATGAGTGCTCACCACCTTTACGAAATGCTTAAGACTATTCGTGAAGGCGGTTAAAGCAAAAATGAGCAAACCTGCAGAAGCAACGATAATAAACGGATAAACAACAAGACTTAAATCACTTGTTGTAACACCACGGTTCATCATGCGAAATGCTTCCTGCAGTACAGCCCAGCTCATCACAAGCACAACGATAAAGATGACAACCTCAATAATCCCTTCTATGCTATGCCTTAGTTTCACGGATAACTTATCGACGAGAAAACCAATTGCGATATGCTCCTTATATTGATGCGTAACAGCTAAAGCAAAAAAGACAAGGAGGGCCGAACTTTGTTCCGTCAGTTCAAAAGCCCCCAAAATAGGTTGATTAAAGAAGTATCGTCCAATCACATTAAACGTGATTAGGAAAGTCATAAAAAGTAAAATGGTGTTTGATAGGTAATGCAGCAAAGAACTCAATATTTGAGCAACTTTATCTAACGATGAAATCAAGCTTTCCATAATTAAAACGCCTGCCTTTTCTACTCATCACCTAGTGATTCCGCGTAGTCATATACTTCTTGTGCCGGCAGCCCTTCAGCTTCTCGTTCTTTAATCCATTCCTCAACACCTGTAAGCAGGTACTCTTCCCATTCTTCCTGATCGGCTTCGTCAAGCTCATAAAACTCCGCCCCAGCTTCTTCCGCTGCTTCAATCGCTTCTTCTCCGCGCTCATCCATCATTTCGCCTAAATGAACTGACATTTCCCGTTTAGCAACGTCTTCTACTTGTCCTTGGGTTTCTTCATCCATTTCATCCCAAGCTCCTTGATTCATCACTGCAAAAAACGTTGTCATATAGAAATCACCGACGGTAACATAATCAATCACTTCTTGAAGACTGTAATCGAGCAAAGTGTGATACGGGCCCACAGTCCCGTCAACAGTGCCGCGCTCAAGCGCTTCATATGTTTCATTCATTGACATTGTCACCGGCGTCGCTCCGGCAGCTTCAAGCCATTTATTCACTTCCGGCGAAGGTGAACGCATTCTCATTCCTTCAAGATCCTCAACACTTGTTACTTGTTGATCTACTGTATAAATTTGGCCCGGCTCAGATGTTCCGATCCAAAGCACTTCTACATCATCATATTCTGCTTGAATTTCCGGGAATTCTTCGTAAAGGTCCCAAAGAATGTCAGAACCTTCTGCACCTGTGCTCGCCATAAACGGCTGCTCCATGACAGACGTTAATGGGAACTGACCTGGTGTATAGCTGTGTACACTAAATCCCATATCTGCAACACTTGTCGCTGCTGCTTCGTACTGCGCATCCGGCTCAGCAAGCTGAGCACCTGGGTAAGACGTAATATCCACCCCTCCATTTGTAGCTTCGTTAACATCTTCAATGAAAGGAGTAACAACATCTGTCTCCATCACATGACTTGAAGGGAACATATGGGAAAAGTCATATGAAAACTCCCCAGCTTCTCCTCCCTCATTCTCTCCTCCGCTCGTTTCACCTTCCACATCGGTGTCTCCCCCACATGCTGTCAGACTGAACATCGCAGCTGAAAGTACAACAGCATATGACCACTTCTTATCAAATGTTTTCAACACTTGCCCTCACCCCTTTAACATTTTAAAGCGTTTACATTTTGTATAAAAAAAAGAGGAGAGCTGTATCTCCCCTTTCTAGTTGTCAGCACGTCACGGTCCATGTTCTTTTCCTTTACCAATTACTCGCTTACGCGTAACTAACTGCTTCAATCTTATAGTCTTGTAACGTCCGGCGGATTTCATCTTGCAGTTCCTTGGAAGGAAGGTCCATCGGCAGACGCAGATCTGGGTGAATTTTACCCATCATACCGAGCGCTGCTTTTACTGGTGCTGGATTTGTATCTTTAAACAATACATCGTTTAAATTCATTAATTCAAAGTGCAGATCCTGTGCTTTTTTCACGTCACCTGCTGCCCAGGCATCATGCATCTCAGCTACTTTTTTCGGCTCAACGTTGGCTGTTGCACTGATCGAACCAGCACCACCGATCGCAAGCATTGGATAGCAGAGTAATTCGATGCCGGAGTACAACAAGAAGTCACGGCCGCAGTTGAGCATGACACGGTTAATATGTTCAAAGTCTTTATTGGATTCTTTAGCACCAACAATGTTTGGGCAGTCCGCTGCTAAGCGCGCCATGGTTTTCACTTCCATGTTCTGCGCTGTACGACCGGGGATGTTGTAAATAATAATCGGGATATCAACGGCATCTGCCACGGTCTTAAAGTGTTTATACAGCGCATGCTGGTTTGGCTTATTGTAGTACGGCACTATAACCATGGCCGCGTCTGCACCCATTTCTTCTGCCTTTTTTGTTAAATACATGGTTTCGTCATGATTGACGGATCCTGTTCCCGGAGCAAACGGTACGCGGCCGTTAATGGTCTTCATTGCATTTTCCATCACCTGCACCCGTTCTTCTGTCGTTAAAGAACTCGGTTCACCAGATGTGCCTGTAACCGAAATTGCGTGCGTTCCGTTTTCAAGCTGAAACTCGATCAATTCCGACTGGGCTTGAAAATCAATTGCATGATCAGATGTAAACGGCGTAACAACCGGACATACCGAACCTCTTAATTTTTGTTTAATTTCAGCATAATCCTTTGCCAATGAAACAACCTCCTAACTGAATTTTCTAAATAGTTTCTATTTTATGTTATTGTATACGATATCATATATGATATCAATTATAATGTCACTCGGTCTTTTATACACTTACGCTTAATGCTTCGAACTCATCAATTGTTGATTGCACGTGGAATGGATAATTTTGCGGATCTGCAATAAAGTTATGCCATTGCAGGTGGACCGTTTCACCAGTGAAAACAGCTTCTGATTGTAAGCCGTAAACTTCCAGGCATCGTTTTTGACCTAATTTTGTCACTTCGCAAACTGCTTTTTCATGGAAGATCCCCCGCCGTACTGAAACTTCATAAGTACCGCTGCATGGGAGAAGGTAGTCATCAACGACTTCTATAAATGTTTTATTGCCGTCGTTGTAAAGTTCACCTTCGATTTTATATGACTTGCCTAAATAAGAAGGTACACGTTCAACCCGACCTGACGTAATCAGTTCACGAAGTAATGTAGAGCTGATTTTCTGCTGGTTTTTTTCTTTCTTGCTTACAACAGTGACAGCAAACCGTGCTTTCGCATCTACTTTTAACTGATCCATCGTCCCCTGCCCTTTAAAGCCGTACGTATAGTCAAACCCTGCAACCGCATGCTCACACTGTAATCCGCAGAGGAAATCATCTACAAAATCCTGGTGAGGAATCCGCGCTACCTCTTCGTTAAAATCAACAACGTACAAAAAGTCCACCCGCAGCTTTTCAAAGATTTTCTCTTTTTCAAAGATCGGTGTGATATATTCGTTAATCTGCTTTCCTTTTTTAATAACGACACTTGGGTGCGGAGAAAACGTCATTACCGCAAGCTTTAGCCCTTTTCTCTCTGCTTCTGCGCGTGCGGTTTTAATAATCTCTTGATGCCCAAGGTGAACACCATCAAAAAAGCCGAGGGCCATCACACACGGTTCACTTTGCAGCTGAACGGACTTTTGTATCGGATAACTCACCCGGATTGTCTGCATCTTGTTTCCTCCTCAATAAATCAAGCTTTAAACTCTTTATATCCGCCTTCAAAGTACAAGAGCGGCTCGCCATCTTCGAGTTTAATATTCTGCACTTCACCAACAAATAATGTGTGATCGCCTGCTTCGTGCGTTTGATAGACTTTACACGGGATCGTTACAATGGAATCAGCAATTGCCGGTTGACCTTCAAAATCCTCAAAATTGACTTCAATACCTTCGCGCAGCTGACCCGCAAACTGCATAGATACCTCCTGCTGATCTTGAGACAAAATGTTTACACAGTATTCGCCTGATTCTTGAACCCAGCTCAGCATTTTTGCTTTGTTTGCAACTGAAATTAATACAAGCTTTGGGTCCATCGAGACAGACATAAATGCATTTGCGGTCATGCCATAAACTTCGCCGTCTACTTCAGTTGTAATAACAGTTACACCTGTTGCAAATTTACCCATCGCTGTTCGAAATAACCTGTCTTCCATGATGAGAACCTCCTTTAATCAATCATTATGCGTTCTAATCGGAAACAAGCGGAACATAACGCTCCGCTCAGCATATAAACAAACTTTTGAAAAAACGAACTCTTATACCGCTTTTCGGCGGACGCTTGCCTCGGTTACGGACTCAACTTCCTCGGTAGACAACCACTGCCTGCAGGAGTTTCGGCTCGCGCTTTTCCTGGTGGCATCGCTGTCGATGCTCGTTAGCCTTTCGTTATTTGATGGTCATGAATGGTGGTGATCCTTTTGATCAAGTAATACCTACACAAATCAATTTCATAACGACGCTTTATGAATAATCCAACGAACCATATACGAATATAAAAGTAACCGAACCGAAAGACGGCGACTCCCAGAGGATGAAGCGCAGCTCTCGGGAAAGCGTCCGTCGGTAGTTTTGGTTACGTTCATTGTGCGATTTTATCCTCTTAATACAACAGCCCGCGGAGCTCAGAGCAGTAAGCTGTGCGTGAATTTTTGGTTTTGTACTTTGCCGATAGATTGTGCAGAACTCTCTCCGTCGTTTTGTTTTTAATGTCCACCGTTCTTAGATGACAAATGTCGGCTTCTTCTTCTCAAGCTTCGGCTCTTCAAGTGCAATTTGGGCACCTGTTTCAATATCCAGGACGCGAGACGCTTCGTTAAACCAGCTGTCAGGCGCTTCGTGGCCCCAGAATGTTTGACGCATCGGATCATCCAAATCCCAGCGGACAGGCTCAAAATCAGGGTCACTTGTTAAGTAGTCCCCGTTGTAAAGCTCAATCCGGTGGCCATCCGGATCTCTTAAATACAAGAAAAACGCATTGGAGAGGCCGTGGCGGCCGGGACCTCGTTCAATATTTGCGCCAAGCCCCATTGATGCAAGCACATCGCATGCATCGATGAGCGAAAGCGGATCTTTCAACCAGAAACCGATGTGATGCAGCCGCGGCCCCTTACCGTTCATAAACGCAACATCATGCACACTTGGCTTTCGGTGCAGCCACGCGGCCCAGACCTGCTCCTCTTCGTTTGCTGTGTACTCTGAGCAGGAAAAGCCGAGATTGTTCATGTAATCGTCGTATGCTTTCCCCACATCTGGTACCATACAGTTGAAGTGGTCGATTCGCTGCACTTTTGCCCCTTTATGAAGGTGAAATTTCTGCAGCATACGTTCTGCTTTTTCTATCTCTGCGAAAAACTCCACCGGAAGCCCTGAAACATCCTGCACGCGTAAAGTGCGTCCAATCGCCGGCTGTGAACCTTTTTCCATCCATATTGTTCTTAAGCCTTGCTTTTTAAAATGCGCTTCGAGTTGATCTAAATCCGCTTCTGAAGTCACTTTGTAACTGACCGCTTCCACCGCAGGTTCTTCTTTCTTCTTTAACCACAAGCAGTGATGGGTGTGATCCTCAATGCTGCGATAAAAAATATTTTCATGATCAGATGCTGTTTCAATAAAACCGAGCGCATCGTAAAATGCTCTCGATTTTTCCAGATCCGTCACGTGGAGAATGGTGCGCCCTGCCCGAATAATATTGAAATCCATGAAGTACTGCCCCCTTGTTTTATGTTAAGAAAGCGTTAAATCGTAGCTTCCCTGCACTTGATCAAGAAAATCGTTTACAAAATCTTTGTAAGGCTGTTTCTCATAGTTATCAAAATACGTCATCCCCATCTTAATCGGATCCCCGAAGAAATAGTACTCATAATGCATCTGCCTTGAACCGAAGGCACTCATTGTCACATCCCAGGCAAGACGGAACAACTTAACCCGCTCGTAACCTTCCAAGTTTTTCGCCTGCAGACCACGGTTAATGATCGGACCGATTTCTTCATGGGCAAAATCAGCCTCTGTTGGTATGCCCATCAAGCCGGAAGCACCGAGAATACGAAGAATTTCAACAATCCGCGGGTATACACGCGGATACCAGTTACGCGCAGCATCTAAAGCCTCATAATCCGGTGTCATCGTTCCCCACTTATCAAGCTGTGCGTTCTGTTCCGCACGATATAGGTGGGATTTCATCGTTTCAAGCATCAGCATCACTTCAGTGCCTTTGTCTTTAACGTGCTGGAACTGATCAATACCGATGGAATCCATCAAGTTTAAGATAATGCCGAGCATGAATTCCGTTTTTACGACATTTTTAGCCACAACTTGATGGGACATGTGCACCACAGCATTTGTCTCCCGGAACGTGCGGTTACAGATGGAGGAGTTGCCGCAAATAAAGACTTTATCCCAAGGTACAAATACGTTGTCAAAATGAACAACAGCATCTCCCTCTTCAAAACGACTACTCATTGGGTGGTCCCACTCGCTGCGTCCGTAATCAAACGCTTCGCGGCTGATATACTTTAAGCCAGGTGCATTATTTGGTACAACAAAAGCGAGGGAATACGGATCGTCTTCTTCTCCAGCCGGCTTAACCGTGGACGGGAAAACGAGAATTTCATCCGTAATACCACCTTGAGTTGCAAGCAGCCGCACACCATCGACAATAATACCGTCTTCACGCTTTTCTTTCAGATGCAGCGCCACATTCGCGTCGTCCTGCTGTGCCTGCGCTTTTGCCCGGTTTACCTGCGGGTGAATTAACGTATGGGTGAGGCTAATATCATTTTCACGGGCGTACTCGTAGTATTTTCTCGCGTTTTCAGCAAACATCGGATCATCTTCAGCAAAGAGATCATTGGCAATCCCCATCGCCATAACTTCTGAGTTCAAATAATCCGGCGAACGCCCCATCATACCACCGGAGGTCTTTGCCCACTCTTGAATTGCTTCACGACGCTTCACAAGGTCCTCAATCGTTTTTGGCTGCATGAACGTCATGCCAACTTTTTGGCCGGTCGTCGGCGATGTGTAAAGCATCTTTTCAGGCTTTTCATACTGCAAATCATATAGATCAGCCATCGAATCAATGACATTTTTAAACGCTGGGTGCGTTGTTGGATCATCGACACGCTCACCGTGAATATAAACATTGTTCTGCGCCTGACGGAGACGCTCTTTGTATTCTGTTCCTGTCTTTGCAGGCATAAGAATTCCTCCTCTTCGATTGATGGATTATTTCTTGCCAAACTGCGGGATATAGTGGTCACTCATAGCAACGTGGATGATTTTCGGCTCGGTATAAAATTCAAACGCATAATGACCGCCTTCACGCCCGATACCGCTATGCTTTGATCCGCCAAACGGTGTACGTAGATCGCGTACATTCTGAGAATTCACCCACAACATACCGCTTTCTACCGCCTGCGCCACGCGGTGACCGCGTTTAATATCATTTGTCCACACATAACCGGCGAGACCGTATTTGACATCGTTTGCTTTTTCAATCACTTCTTCTTCATTTGTGAACGTCATCGCAGCAAGCACCGGACCGAAGATTTCTTCCTGCACGACCTGCATTTGATTATTCGCGTGCAGAAGCACTGTCGGCGCAATAAAGTTTCCAGAGCTACATCCTTCTGGGACATGTCCGCTTACGACCTCACAGCCTTCTTGTTCAGCCAGCTTCAAATAGCTTTGCACATTCTCATAGTGTTCACGATGAATGAGCGGACCTACCTGTGTGTTGTCATTCATCGGATCTCCAACCACAATATTTGCGACCCGTTCTTTCAACGCGGCGATAAACTCCTCTGCAATGTTTTCATGAACATACAAGCGGGAGTTGGCTGTACATCTCTCACCGTTAAAGGAGAAGATCCCCCACGTGCAAGCATCGAGTGCCCGTTCTACATCCGCATCATCAAACACGATGATTGGTGATTTTCCGCCGAGTTCCATCGAAAAGTCTTTTAAGGAGTCGGCACCGTTTTTCATGATTTCCGAACCAGTTTTTGTTTCACCCGTGAATGAAATCAACTCTACATCCGGGTGAGCGACCAGGGAGGCACCTGCGGTTTCACCGTGACCGTGAACGACGTTAAACACCCCATCCGGAAGCCCTGCCTTATCAATAATTTCTGCTAGACGGTTCGCTGTAAGCGGCGACCATTCTGCCGGCTTTAAAACGACCGTGTTTCCTGTGGCAAGGGCCGGTGCGATTTTCCACGTCTCCAACATAAACGGCGCATTCCACGGTGTGATTAAACCAGCAACACCCACCGGGTTATACACCGTGTAGTTAATGAATTCATCATCAACTGGATACACTTCACCGACAAGGCGGGAGGAAACCATCTCCGCATAGAAACGAAAGTTATTTGCCGCCCGGGCAACCATCTTGCGCGTTTGACTGATCGGCAGCCCTGTATCAAATGACTCAAGCGGTGCGATTTCTTCAATATGCTCATCTACAAGATCTGCAATTTTATGAATATAGCTTAACCGCTCTTTTAATGGCATGCGCCCCCACTCACCTTTAAAGGCTTTACGAGCCGCAGCTACCGCTTGATCAATGTCTTCTTTTCCTCCGTGCGCCACCTGATTAATTTCCTCATTTTTAAAAGGGTCATAGTTTACGAAAGGATCATGGCTTTTTGCATTTACAAATTGACCATCAATATAAAGCTGAATGTCTTTCACAGCATTTTTCACTTCTTCTCTCGTTTGATTCACAACCGACACGCTGTTCGAACTCATATCCTTATCCTCCTTTTGATAGCGCTTTCTTTTAAGCGTAATAAAAAATACGAAAAATTATTAAATTGTCTGAATTATTTGCAACTCAAATATAGCACGGGCTATAATATATTAAAAATATTAAAAAAGTATCTATTGTATATATTTTTGATATACATAGTCAGGAGGTCAAAAATGGACTTCAAACAAATGCGTTATTTTTGTACCGTTGCGGAAGAGGGACAAGTGACCAAGGCTGCAAAGAAACTGCACATGGCGCAGCCGCCGCTAAGTCAGCAGCTGAAACGGCTTGAAGAATCTTTTAATTGTACATTGTTTGAAAAAGATGAACGAAAAATGGTGTTAACTCCGGTAGGTGAGGTGCTATACGAGCGGGCTAAAGGGCTGCTTGAAGATTTGGAGGATACGATCACTGAAGTGAAAGAAACAAGCGAAGGGATCCGCGGTAAGCTCTCTATCGGCTCAAATAAATCCTGCTTTTCCCACCTGCCGCCGCAGCTGCTTGCACTCCGGGAAAATCACCCAAACCTTACTTATCAGCTGCGCGAAGGTGATACTTATACGCTGTCTGAAATGTTGTTACAACGTGAAATTGAGCTGGCTCTTGTCCGTCTGCCTGCAGATACCACCAAGTTTTCGATGCTGCCCCTTCCTTCAGAACCGTATGTTGCTGTAATTCCAGCCTCGTGGGAAAGTACCGCTGAGGATCGGCATACCTTATCTTTAAGTGAATTAAAGAATACCCCTTTAATGCTTTTACACCGTGTGAGCGGCGCTGGACAGTTTGAGTTAATTGTGCAGGAATGTGAACGTCACGGATTTAAGCCGAACATTATTTGTGAGTGCCCGGATGCTTCGATGCTTTTATCATTGGTAAATGCCGGGGTGGGCGCGACGATTATACCAAAGGCTTCGCTTGCAGGTTTTGCTTACCCAAACATTCGCTCCTTCCACCTAGAAGACATTGCGTTTGAAGCAGATCTCGGTTTCATATGGAAAAAAGATCAATATTTAACGAAAGCAGCCGAACAGCTGCTTCAGCGTTTTGAAGTGACTTGATATTAAAATGAACTAGACTAAATGCTTTTCATAACCAGCCAACACCCCCCTGGGCGGTTGTACCGGAGTGCATTGTGAACATATATGAATTCATATATAATGTTTTGTATGACAAACGAAAAAATCAATAAAACCAAACATGCTTACGATGTCATTAAAAGCCGTATTCTTGATGGCACATACGCTGCCGGACAAAGAATTATACTCGATCAAATTGCAAAGGAGGTCGGTTCAAGTGTCATCCCTGTCCGTGAAGCGATCCGCCGCTTAGAGGCAGACAAACTGATTGAGTATAAACCAAATACAGGTCCTGTCGTTCATTCGATTGATGAAAAAATATATATGCAGACCCTGGAGCTTTTAGCCGTGTTAGAAGGCTATGCCACTGCACTGAGTGCCTCGCATATGACTGAAAAAGACATCGGGGAACTCAAGCGTTTAAATGAAGCGATGCAGACCGCTTTAAGTGAATATGACTTTCAAACCCTTAGTGCGTTGAACAAACAGTTTCACTTTCTCATTTACGACCTCTGCCCGAACCAACTGCTGATTACGGATATTAAAGAGTCATGGGCCAGGCTCGATACGGTGCGTCACACTGCATTTACATTATTTCCGATGCGTGCACCAGCTTCAATTGAAGAGCACGCAAAGCTCGTTTCACTTTTAGAAGCAGGTGCCTCAACCCAGGAGATTGAAGAACATACCCGTAAGCATAAGTTAAACACGCTTGAAGCTTACAAAAAAACGCAATTAACTGACTAAATCCGTTTCAAACTATCGACAAACTTTAAAGAAAAGCGAAGGCTGACGTCGCTTTTCGGCGGACGCTTGCACCCGGAGGGCACAAGTGCGACATCGGTTTGATCTGCGCTAACGCTTGATCGCACCGTGTCTTCTTAGCCTCTTGTACCTCCTCAACTTCCTCGGCAGACAACCGCTGCCTGTGGGATTTTCGGCTCGTACTGTTCCCGTAGGCGTCGCCGCCGATGCTTGTCAGCCTTGCGTCATTTGCTGGTCATGAATTGTAGAGATCCTTTTTATCAAGCAATAACTACATGAATTCATTTCATAAATCCATTTCATAACGACGCTTTATGAGTAATGCAACGAACCATATACATGAAAAATGCTTACTGATCTTTAAATTGACAAGTGACCGAAACGAAAGACGGCGACTCCCAGAGGATGAAGCGCAGGCTGAAGATCCACTTGTTCGAATGGAAATCAATTCGAACAAGTTAGCTGAAGCCAAGCCCTCGGGAAAGCGTCCGTCTGAAGTGAAGGTCACGTTCATTTTTCGGTTTTTATCGTCTTAAAAGCCAGTCCCGTTTTTTTCATTATTCATATTCGCAACCCCCACCTGATCACATTGAGGTGGGGGTCGTTTACGTTATAGAGGAATGCTCGAGTCGTTATTGTTGCTGCATGAATCCAGCTCACCTACGATAGATCATGGAACAACACGTAAGGGGTGAAACGATGGATACAAAAGATGTACAAAAAGCAGAAATCTTGAAGGCATTTCACTTTCGTCATGCTACAAAAGCATTTTCTTCAGACGAATTAATCTCAGAAAGTGATTTTCAGTTCATTCTTGAAACCGGCCGGCTGTCGCCAAGTTCCGTTGGGTTAGAGCCTTGGCGCTTTCTCATTATTCAAAATGAAGACATGCGCGACGCTTTAATTGACATGACCCCAGGGGGAGCCGAGCAGCTGAAAACCGCCAGCCATTTCGTCATTATTCTTTCAAGACGCGACGTACGATTTGATTCTGATTATTTTAAATCGATGTATACCGAAGTGAAAGGAATGCCAGAGGAGACGTTCGATGAGCACATGGTTCCGGCGTACGAAATGTTTCAAGGAGATATGATCAACATCTTAACAGATAAGGTACGTCTGCTGGACTGGTCGCAAAAACAAACGTATATTGCTCTCGGCAACATGATGACAGCCGCCGCGCAGATCGGCATCGACTCTTGTCCAATTGAAGGGTTTGATTATGACCGTGTTAGACAGTGGCTGATAGAAACCTCCCTCATGGATCCTAATCGCTACGATGTATCCGTTATGGCAGCTTTTGGCTACCGTGCCGAAGATCCGCCGCGGGAGAAAAGCCGGCTGCCCCTTGAAGAACTCGTGACTTACATTTAGAAATACCGGTATTAATACGCTCCCCTAAAGATAGACAGTTAAAGTCTTTTTAACGTCATGGGGAGCTTTTTCTATTCCCACATGTCATTTTAGCTGTGACACCTCTATTGATTAGGTTTAGCTTTTCAATCATCTCAGGACCACTCATATTAACAGTTGAAAATTTAGAAAATTCGTTTGAAGTTGTATCAGAAATCATATATAATATCATATATAATTAATAGTATAATCTACCTCGTACGTTAGGAGCTGCATAATTTATGATGAAAAGCAAAGCCTATTTCAGTGATTCAAAGATACCTGTGCAAGTCAACGTAGATCCTGATCAAAACGAGCTAATTTATCAAAATGATCGTTATAAAAAACATGATGTTACGTTCAATGCACCCATTAGCGGGACGGTTTACGGCGCTGCTTTAAATTTTAAAGATACGTTAGAAAATTATAAGCATGCATTTGAACAAGAACCGTATAAAGCACCACCTGAAGCACCGGTGATGTACATTAAGCCAATCAATACGATTACAGCTGAAAAGGCATCGATTCCGTTGCCAAACCATGAATCGTATTTACAAACCGGCCCTTCGCTCGGCGTTGTTTTTAACGAAACGGCAACTCAGGTAACAAAAGAGGAAGCTTTCAATTACATTAAAGGCTACACCGTCATCAATGATCTCAGTATTCCCCATGAAAGCGTGCACCGGCCGGCGATTAAAGAAAAAGCGCGCGACAAATTTTGTCCAGCAGGCCCTTGGCTTATCCAAGCAGATCAAATCAACAACCCTGACGACCTTGATATCTATGTGTATATTAATGGCGAATTAAAGATGTCTCATTCAACGAGCAACCTCGTCCGCAGCATTCCTCAGCTCATCGCTGATATTACAGCCTTTATGACGTTTTATGCAGGTGACACCTTGATCGTCGGCGTGCCTGATAACGCACCTACTGCTCAAGCAGGTGATGAAGTCACCGTTCACGTGCAGGAGGTTGGCTCTTTAACCAATACAATAACGTCTGAATCTTAACGATTTAAATTAAAGGAGGAACTCAACCGTGAAACATGCAATTGTTGCTGCAGGTGGTGCTGTTCATCAAGCTAGTGCCACCGATGATGGCCGTGTTCAACTGCCAGACGGACGCACCTTTACTGAAACAGAAGTGACGTGGCTCTCCCCTGTCGAGCCGAGAACGATTTTTGCACTTGGGCTGAATTATGCCGATCACGCTTCAGAACTTTCGTTTCAAGCACCAAAAGAGCCACTCGCATTTTTAAAAGGACCTAACACGTTAATCGGTCACAATGCGTCTACGAAACGACCGGAAGAAGTGGAACTGATGCACTACGAATGCGAACTCGGTGTTGTGATCGGAAAAGAAGCTAAAGATGTTGCAAAAGAAAATGCCTATGAATACGTAAAAGGTTACACTGTCGCAAACGACTATGCGATCCGGGACTATCTTGAAAACTACTACCGGCCGAACCTGCGCGTTAAAAACCGGGATACGTGCACCCCGATCGGTCCGTGGCTTGTTGACCGCGATGATATAAAGGACCCGATGAACTTGTCGATTCGTACACAAATCAATGGTAAGACTGTTCAAGAAGGCAGTACAAAGGACATGATTTTCGACGTTTCAGATTTAATTGCTTATTTTAGCAGTTTCATGACGTTAAACGAGAACGACATTATTTTAACAGGCACACCTAAAGGAACTACCGGCGTTCACCCAGGTGATGAAGTTATTACTGAAATTGAATCCATCGGCAGTCTGCGAAATTACATCGCGAGTGATCAAACCTTTCAAAAGGCGTAAGGAAAGGAGTCGACGATGCCACATTTCATAGTTGAATACACCGATAATTTGAATGAGGATCTTGACTTGCACCGTTTTCTTCAGCAAGTAAATGAAACGATCATTGCCCAAGGATGCTTTCCTACTGGGGGCATCCGCTCACGGGCGATTAAGCTTGAAGACTATGTCGTTGCCGATGGAAGCTGTGAAGATGATACCTTCATTCACGCGAAGCTGAAGATCGGCCAAGGTCGCTCAGAGGCGGAAAAGCAGAAAGTTTCTGATGAAATATTTGCCTTAATGACCGATTACTTTGCTGACGTTTTTGCTAAACACCCCTTTGCACTCTCCTTTGAACTTGAAGAATTTCAACGAACAACTTACAAGAAAAATAACATCCACGCGCGTTATAAATAGAAACAAACGCTGCAGCCCTCACGCTTTGTGAGGGCTGCAGCGTGTAGACAAACTCTTGAAAAAGCTAAGGCTGACGTCGCTTTTCGGCGGACGCTTGCCTCGGGTACGGCCTCAACTTCCTCGGCAGAAAACCGCTGCCTGCGGGATTTTCGGCTCGTACTGTTCCCGTAGGCGTCGCCGCCGATGCTTGTCAGCCTTGTGTTATTTGACGGTAATGAATTGTAGAGATCCTTTTGATCATGTAATAACTACATGAATTCATTTCATAAATCCATTTCATAACGACGCTTTATGAGTAATCCAACGAACCATATACATGGGAAATGCTTACTGATCTTTAAATTGACAAGTGACCGAAACGAAAGACGGCGACTCCCAGAGGATTCAGCGCAGGCTGAAGATCCACTTGTTCGATTGGAAATCAATCGAACAAGTTAGCTGAAGCCAAGCCCTCGGGAAAGCGTCCGTCTGAAGTGAAGGTTACGTTCATGATCCAGTTTTCTCCTCTTAATAGGGGGGAGACCGCGGACCTCCGGGCAGTAAGTCGTCCGTGAATCTTAGGTTTTGTACTTTGTCGACAGTCTGGAGCCCTCACGCTTTGTGAGGGCTGTTTATTATTGATCCACGCATCTGAGGAGCTGGCAAGTTTCAGCCTAACGAGTCCCAGCCATTATGACTGCATCACTTTACTTTCACGGTTTAAGAGTTTCATTTGCTGCCAAAGCACGCGGCTTGCCTCAAGCTGCTGACTTACTCTGCCAAAATATGCGGGTTGAACTTTCGGGCCACCAGGCCACGTATGCCCGCCGCCTTTCACCGTGTAGAGCCAGGCCACCGGCTGAATTTCTTCATTATAATATTCTTTTGCAATGACCCTGGTAGGGTCCGTTAAATCAAGCGGTGAGAGACGTTTTTCTACGGTTTCAGCCACGTTTGAAACGAGCCCAGTCATTGTGGCTTCAGCACCGAGCATCTCTGTTACTTCGTACTGAACGCCGGCGCGTGCATAAGCGTGATCATAAGGAACAACCGGATCCTTATCTCCCATGATAACCACAGCCGGCGCAGCGTTTGTACTGGCTGTCTGCGCCGTATCATGCGCAAGCAGCGCTCCTACACTTCCAACAGCCGCAAAAGTGTCCGCATATTCAACCGCGAGCCGCAAGCTGAAAGCGCCTCCGTTGGAAAAACCAGAGGCATAAATTTGTCCACGGTCGAGCGCAAACTTTTCGGCGAACACTTCAATGAGCGCCAAAACAAACGCTGCATCATCTACACCGGCTTTACGCGCCCGGTTACTTTTTG
Source organism: Salsuginibacillus halophilus (assembly GCF_003014715.1). GTDB lineage: Bacteria > Bacillota > Bacilli > Bacillales > Marinococcaceae > Salsuginibacillus > Salsuginibacillus halophilus. Next base: position 85,861 of record NZ_PYAV01000004.1, on the reverse strand, counting down.
TCCCATCATGCCACTGCTTCACTTCTTTCCCATCTCTATCTGTCCGTATAGCTTCTGGATAAACCACCACATGTCCGTCTTCAATAGCTAACTCATGAAATTTCGTCAGCCGGCTATGGTAATCTGCATCACTTCCTGCTCCGTGAAAGCTGAAGTGAATCGCGCGCGGCTGCGACAAATTCAAGTTTTCAGGGATGACATAAGCATACGTCCGCTCGACCCCCTCTACTGTTAAAGAGCTTCTCTGCAGTTTACTCAACATCATCACCTCGCTTTCTTATTTGAAGGCTTTTAACGAAGATGAATCGCTTTCTCCTCTAGTCCTTCTACAGCTTCCATCCACGCTTCATTAAAGCTTGGATGCGGATAATACGGATAAGCGGCATCCTCCACTCTCCCACCCATCTCTAATACCTGCACAGCGGCACTGATCATTTCAACAGCACCAGGACCGATACTGTGAAAGCCGAGCAGCACTCCGGTTTCTGCTTCACTCACAACTTTCACGAGCCCTTCTTTTTCGCCAGCAATCGCTGCATAACCGTTCCCGGTCATTGGAAATGTGCTTTCTTTCACAGCATAACCTTCCTGCAACGCTTCTTCTTTTGTAAGCCCGGCTGAAGCAACCGGCTGAAATGTCCGCGAAATCACCGGGTAAGCAAAAGGATCCCACTCACTTTTCATACCCCCGATTACTTCACCAGCTACTTTACCCTGCTTCAACGCAATTGCAGCTAATTTTGGAGATGATGTAACATCACCGACAGCAAATATATGAGATTGATTCGTCTGCACTGCTTGATTAATTGGAATAAAGCCCTGCTCATCCACTTCAATACCTGCTGCTTCTAAATGCAGCGTATCTGTACGGGGGCGGGGCATGCCGGGCCGATAAAAGCAGGCGCCCTCCCATTGTTCAGCCCCCTTTTTGCTTTGAAAATCCACAACAATTGAGGTGTCTGTTTCATTTACGTGTTGAATCGTAACCTCGGTGTGTACTTTGATTTTTTCTTTTTTCAACAGGCGAAGTAATTCTTTATTTACCGCTGTGTCAAAAGCTAGCGGATTTTTTTCTTCAATACAAAGCGTTACGTTCGTACCAAGCGCATGAAAAGCGTGCGCCACTTCTAAACTGATGTAGTCACTTCCTACAATCAACAACTCGCCAGGGATCTCATGAAGTTGATAAATCTCGCTGCCGCATAATTGCCGGTTTGTCGACATCTTCCCTTCACCCGGCCAATACCGGGAGGATCCAGTTGCGATGACGGCATTTTCGAATTTAAATTTTTCAAAAGCATCGTTTTTCTCGACTCCGAGTTGTGTGGATGATAAAAACGAAGCGCTTCCTTCAACAACTTCAATTTGATAATTTTTAAGTAAGTCGTGAACCCCTTTAGCTGAACCGTTGACCACTTGATGTTTTTTCTCCTGCAGCTGCGAAAAATCCACACGTTCAGGTAAAACAGCGTCCAAGCCGTATTGAGGTGCTTTCTTCATTGCTTTCAGCTGTGAAGCTGCCTCGGTATATACTTTAGAAGGTACACAGCTTTCATTTAAACAGGCGCCGCCTACGTCTTTGGATTCAATCAACGTAACTTCCCGGCCAAGCTGCGCAGCCCGGATCGCTGCATGGTAACCGCCCGGGCCGCCGCCGATCACAATGACATCTTTTTCTTCTGCAAAATCGCCAACTACCATTTACACCAACTCCATCAACAAGTGCTGCGGATGTTCAAGCAGCTGAACCGCATCTTGAATAAATACCGGTGCCATCGCTGCGTCCACCTCACGGCTGTCATATGTGAAAGTAACTTCGAGCACACTTCGAACTTTCACTTCATCCTCAACGACAACCGGCTTTTTCGTGATCTTATGAATGTTCACCATCATGCCTGCAGCATAGCCGGTCCGGTCTGGGAGATTATTGTGTAAAGCATCCGGGATCTGCATGGTAAACACTGGCCTTTCTTTCATCTCTTCCTGTTCCGGAGCGAGACGTTTCAATTGTTCAGCTGTTTCACGAACGGACAACTGATCCACATGCTTTAAAACAGCGACATTCTCTGGCCGTTCACTTTCTTTTAACACCGCAGCGTTCACCGCTTCGTTTGAAGCACCTGCTTTTTGAAACGGCTGTCTGCGGGCTGAAAGGGTAAAAGCTTTCAATAAAACCGCCACATTTGTTAACGTTGCTTCCGGATCTTCGGCGGAAATCACACCAAGCGTTTCTAAACGGTCCAATTGAATGTCTGCCTTTGATGTGAAATATGTGCTCAGCCAAGGGGCGGCATCTACTGACTGCAGGCTCTCTTTCACTACTGACTCCTGCTTCACTTCAGTCTCAACAGCCGCTGCCGTCTCACTTTCTTGATGCATGGCTTGATATACATCTTCTTCAGTCACCCGCCCAGCCGGACCACTGCCTTGAATTTGTTCAATATCCACATCGTTTTCCCGGGCAATTTTACGCGTGTAAGGTGCAGCGAGCACCCGCCGGCCTTTTGAAAAAGCCATCGTCGATGTTTGTAAGCTTGCCTCCTGCTTTTCGGTTTGATTATCGCCGCTCTTTTCTGACGATGAAGACTCAGGCTGCGCTTTTTCAGCGGAGCCGTCATCAATGACGATAATCGTGTCCCCAACTTCAATCACATCGCCAACTTTGGCTTTAAATTCAGCCACTTTGCCAGATCCGGGCGCTGAAATTTCAGCCGCCATTTTATCTGTTTGAATTTCAACGAGCGGTTCATCGTTTTTGACCACATCACCAGGTTCCACTAAGAAATCCAAAACTTCAGCTTCATGCATCCCTTCGCCGATATCACTAAGTTTGACTTCAATCATTGTTAAGTGCCTCCTCTTTTGCTAAAACGACACAGTCTGCTCAACGGCATATTTGATTTTATCTACACTTGGCAAATATTCATTCTCAAGCGAATACACAGGTACAGGCACGTCAAGTCCTCCCACCTGCTTTACCGGCGAACGCAAATATAAAAATGATGTATCTTGAATGACTGATAACACTTCGCTGCTCACCCCGCCGGTTAAAGGTGCCTCCTGCACAACAACGGCGCGGGTTGTTTTTTGGACAGAAGCCGCAATCGCATCACGGTCCAGTGGATAGAGTGTACGTAAGTCGATAACTTCACAAGAGATCTCTTTCTCTGCTTCAAGCTGTTCAACAGCCTTCATCGTTTCAATGGTCATCGCCCCCCACGTGAAAATTGAAACGTCTTCTCCTTCTTTTAATGTGGCTGCTTTACCAAGCTCAATTTTATATTTTTCTTCAGGTACCTCCGTTTTAGAAGAGCGGTAACACCGCATCGGCTCGAGAAAAATGACCGGGTCTGGATCAGCGATACTTTCAAGCAGCAAACCCTTGGCGTCATAGGCGTTCGAAGGAACAACAACTTTAATGCCCGGCATGTGCGTAAACAGCGCCTCTACGCTGTCTGAATGAATTTCCGGTGCACGCACCCCGGCACCGTAAGGCGCACGAATGACAAGCGGCGAAGTATATCTACCGAGCGTGCGCTGCCGCAAACGGGTTGCATGCGTCATGATTTGATTAAACGCCGGATAAACAAAGCCAAGAAACTGCATTTCTGCAATCGGGCGGAAGCCGTTAGCCGCCAAGCCAATGGATGTCCCCATAATGCCTGATTCAGCAAGGGGCGTATCAATCACACGCCCGCTTCCATACTTCTCCTGCAATCCTTCAGTCGCCCGGAAAACGCCGCCGTTCACACCAACGTCTTCGCCTAAAATTAACGTCCGCTCATCTTCGTTAAGTGCTGTAGATAACGCATCATTGATCCCTTGAATCATCGTGAGTTTTTTCGTTTCAACAGCTACACTCATGAAGTTTTTCCTCCTTTAACCGCTAAATGCTCATCAATTTGTTGTTGAATGGTCCATGTCGGCGTCTCAAATACATAATCAAACAGCTGATTCATTTCCGGCTCCGGGTAGCTTTCCATTTCTTCAAGCGCCGTCTCAATTTCCGACTCGATTTGTGCTTCAATTTCCTGCTTCCACTGCTCCTGCCACGCGTCTTGCGCTTTCAAGTACTTCTCTACACGCAGCAGCGGATCTGTCGTCTGCCGCCGGACTTCACTTTCGGACTGATCGCGGTATTTTGAAGGATCATCTGCCGTCGTATGCGCACCGTACCGCCAAGTGACAGCTTCAATTAACGTAGGTCCTGCACCGGAGCGCGCTTTATGCACTGCATCTTTAACAGCACAGTACACACCGATGACATCATTGCCATCAATACGCAGGCAGTTCATATCATAGCCGAGCCCTTTTTGGGCGATGGTTTCGGAGTTCATCTGTTTTTCCACCGGTACACTAATGGCATAGCCGTTGTTTTGGTTAAAAAACACAGTCGGCGTTTGAAAGACGCTCGCAAAGTTCAGTCCTTCGTGAAAATCCCCTTCAGATGTGGCACCATCACCGAAATAAACGAGCGATACCCGGTCAGTGCCTTTTTTCTTTTCAGCTAGTGCAGCGCCTGCAGCTTGCGGCAGCTGCGAGGCAATCGGCACCGCCGGCGGGAAAATGTGTATCCCTTCCGGCGCGATACCTCCTTCAATTCTTCCCCGCCAGTTGAGCAGCAGGTTTTTCATCGTCTGACCGTATGTGAGCGTCGCTGCATGATCCCGATACGTCGGAAACATCCAGTCTCCTTCTTCAAGTGCCAGGGCGCTTCCAACCTGCGCCCCCTCCTGTCCTTCATACTGCACATACGTTCCGATCCGGCCCTGCCGCTGCAAATTGACACACTTTTTATCAAGCAGCCGGGCCCGGTGCATGAAATAATACATGTCTTTTACCTTTTCAATACTGATTTCCTGCATCCGCTCATGGTCGAGAACGTTTCCATCTTGATCGATCAACTGCTGCATAGGAAAATCATTGATCATTCTTCATTCACCTTTCTTTTCAAGTTCTGAAGTTTAGTTGGCATGCGTTTGATATTCATCTTCGTACGTCTTCAAGCCGGCAGCATCATCTGTATTTGAATCATCGTCGTCTTTATCCTCATAATCCAAAATGCTTTCACGGTCTTCATCAAGCGGTGTTAACGTCCAACCGGTGTAAGCATAGAAAAGCGCAATGAACGGTGTAACAAGGCTCAAGAAGGTAAAGAGCACATAACTCATTCCTACATCAAGCGTCGTCATCGTAAAGGCACCGATAATCCCCCACGGGATGAGCGGGTGCAGAATAGACCCTCCATCCTCAAGCGTCCGTGACAAGTTTTTCGGGTGAAGGTTGTTCGCCCGGTAAGAGCTCTCAAGCACTTTGCCCGGCAGGATAATCGATAGATACTGCTCACCGACCACAAAGTTCACACCAAAACAGGAAGCAAGGGTCGAGCTGATGACATTGCCTTTCTTTTGCAGAGCGCTTTTTAATTTACCGAGTAAAGCGTCTGCGATACCAATCCCGCGAAACACGCCGCCAAAAGCAAGCGCTACAATAATTAAGGAGACCCCGAACAACATACTTTCCAAACCGCCGAGAGAAAGAAGACTGTCAATTGATTCAACCCCGGTTTCAGCTACATAACCAGAGAATGCTGAAGCCATAATTTCGCCAGCCCCGATCTGCGGGTTTGTAAATAGTGTTGTTAAAACCGCTACAAGAAGACCCATAGTTAACGTCGGCACTGGTTTCACTTTTCTAGCAGCTAAAATGACAATGACAAGCGGCGACAACAAGGTTAACAGCGTAATATTAAACTCCTGCTGCAACGTCGAAGACATCTCCTGGATTTGGGACACATCGGCTGACCCTTGCAGGTTGAAAAAACCAATCGCCCCAAAAATGATTAAAGCGATCACAAGCGCTGGTATCGTCGTCCAGAGCATGTGCCGGATATGGGCAAACACATCAACCTTTGCGGTGGCTGCGGTTAAGTTTGTCGTATCAGAAATTGGTGAAAGCTTATCACCGAAGATCGCACCACTAATGATCGCACCAGCTGTCATCTCTGGTGAGATCCCCATGCCGTAGGCCACCCCGACAAGTGCTACACCGATCGTACCAATCGCACTTAATGAGCTTCCTGTCATGATCGCCACAATTGCTGTAATCAGCACGGCTGAAGCTAAAAAGTAGGTCGGTGACAAAATTTCAAGACCATAAAACGTAATTGTCGGTACTGTACCGTTTAACACCCAAACGCCGATCAACATCCCGATTAAAATTAAAATCAGAATGGCTGGAATCCCGTAACTAATTCCTCTCACCATCTGGTTTTCAAGCTCTTTCCACGTATACTTCAGCTTCATTCCGTACAGGCAGACGACAACAGCCGCTAAAATGATGGGAATGTGCGGCATGGCTTCAAAGTACAAAATACTAACACCAATCACGACAATGCTTGTAAGAAAAACGATCAACGACCCTGAAAAAGTTGCCCGGGTATTTTCCATTTTCAACCCCCATTACAGTTTGTTTTGAAAGCGCATACAAATTAATTTAAAATAAATTCTGAAAAGTTATGACACTGCCAATGCCTTTTTCAGAGATTCAACAAATTTTTCGTTTTGTTCTTTCGTTCCAATGGTGACGCGAAGCATCGTCGGATACCCCATCATGTGCCCCGGCCTGATAATCACACCTTGTTCTAGTAAGCGGTTGTAAACAAGTTCAGCATCCATCTTGACATCAATCATGATAAAGTTGGTGTGTGTGTCAAAATAACTTAACCCAAGCGCTTCTGCCTCTTCCTCCAAATACATACGCCCCCGGTTGTTTTCTTCAAGCGTCATATGCAAAAAGGCTTCATCGTCAAGCGCTGCTAGTGCGCCTGCCTGCGCCATCCGGTTCACATTAAAAGGTTCCTTGCTTTTCAAAAGCTCTGCGACCATCTCCGGATGCATGATCCCATAACCAATGCGTGCTGAAGCAAGACCATAAATCTTTGAAAACGTCCGAAGAATTACAAGATTGGTGTGCTTATCAAGCAATGCTAAGCTGTTCGGATCATTATCTCCGCGAATAAACTCATAATAGGCTTCATCAAGGATGACCATGACGTCTTTTGGAACACGTTCGATAAACATCTGCAGTTCTTGTTTATCTACAATTGTGCCTGTCGGATTGTTTGGGTTACATACAAACACCATTTTTGTACGAGATGTAATTGCCTGCAACATCGCTTCAAGGTCGTGAGCTCCGTCTTTCATTGCGACATCTACAGGTATGCCGCCTTCGATAATCACATTTGTTTTGTAACGCGGAAACGTTACGCTTGCCATAACAACTTCTTCCCCCGGGCTTAAGTACGTCCGTGTAAGCATCCGGATTACCTCATCGGATCCATTTCCTACAACAACAGCGTCAGGAGATATCCCAAGCCGGTTTGCTAACTTTTCTCTTACAAGTGGTGAAGTGATTTCAGGATAGTAATGCAGCTGTGTAAGTTCTTCCTTCATCGCTTCAAGCGCTTTCGGAGACGCACCAAAAGGGTTTTCGTTAGAAGCCATTTTCACAACTTCAGTAATCCCCATCTCCCGTTTTAACTCTTCAATCGGTTTACCAGGTGAATAAACTGCAATTTCCTCAAATTGTTTTCTTGCACCTAAGACACTCATCATTTCACTCCTTTTCATTTTGAAAATTATTCAGAATAATCATACATCGCAATGAAAAAGCCCTTCAAGAGCGTAAGTTAAAGCTTAAACGCTTTTTAGTATTAAAGGGTAAATATGTAAAATGTTGATATTGATAGGTTTTTGCACCCATTATGTTTTGACTCAAAGGTGACCGAAAATATTTTTTAGATTTTCATGCGTCCTGCTGTCGTAATTAAACGAGTGAGATTACGGTTTGATTAAAATAGCGTAACAACTCTTTCTTGAGGCGAAACTTTCGCTATAATAGTCACCGGACATATCAACAAACATCATGAAAAAAATATATAAAGGCAGGTGACAGCGGGCGGATGAAAAAGACGCCCGCAACCATAATGTTCAAACGTATAAGAACAGCATTTATCGCAGCTGCAGGGTTCGGCCTTCTCTTTAGTGCTTCCCAAGCTGCGGCTGGATCCCCTGACATTCTAGTGGAAAATGAACAAGTATCGATGCCGGCGCCGCCAAAGATTGAAGAAGACCGCACCCTTGTACCTGTCCGCTTTATTAGTGAAGCGCTCGGTGCAGACGTACGCTGGGATGCATCCAACGACAAAGTTACAGTTCATACCATACACGGGGATGAGTTGAATCTGCACATCGATGAACCGGAAGTTTCTATTAATGGCGCAGCTTACGGTTTGGATGTGCCTCCGCAAATTGACGCAGACATGGACCGGACGTACCTGCCCCTGCGCCACGTCGCTGAACTTGCACATAGTGAGGTCGTTTGGGATGGCAGTACCGTTCACCTGGAAGCAAAGGAACTGCATGAGGTACAACAAGGTGAATCATTAAGGGCTATTGCTTCTACGGTGGGTGAAGATGTTTCAGACCTTAAAACGTTGAATCAACTCGACTCCGAAGTGATCTCACCTGGCACACAAATTCGCACCGTCGTACCACGCGCGGTGGCGGAGGATTTAACTTACGAACCTGCACCTTCAGCTGAAGAAACAACTTCTGTGGAGCAGGCACCTGAACCACAAGTGGATGCAGCAGAGCAGGATCTACTTGCCCGTTTAATTCACCAGGAAGCGCAAGGTGAGCCGTTTGATGGAAAAGTAGCGGTCGGTAACGTCATTATGAACCGTGTTGATGCAGGACAGTACCCGAATTCAGTTTCAGGTGTCGTTCATCAATCTGGTCAGTTTACACCGGCAATGACCGGCGCAATTAACCAACCGGCAAGCCAGCGCTCTCAAGAGGCTGCCCGCGAAGCATTAACAGGTGCAGCACCGGCAGGAAACGCACTTTATTTCCACAACCCGAACGTGACACGCACAAGTTTCTTTATGAATAAACCAACCGTCACCCAAATCGGCAACCACCGCTTCGCCCGGTAAATTGCCTCAAATAATTATATCTCCAGCAGGAGCCTCCGGTATGTGCCGGGGGCTCTTGTTAGTGCACTTTCCTTTAACGATATAAAAAGATCCGGTCATCGAGATTCGATGACCGGATCTTTTTACTTATTATTCGATGCCGCAAGCTTCTGCGAGTACATCAATCAAATGCTTGCCTTCCATTTCGTCTTCAAGACCAGCGCGCTGTATGCCAAGCCGCATCTGCAAAAGACAGCCGGGGTTGCTTGCGGTCATCACTTTCGCTTCAGTCTTTTCTGCATACTTCATCTTTTCATCCAAGATTTTGTTTGCTTCTTCGTGATGCAGAATATTATAAATTCCACCGGAAGCACAGCAGTCCTCGCTGTTCTCCATCTCAATATACGTCGAACCTGGTATTGAACGGAGCAGCTCACGCGGTGCTTCACTGATCAGCTGAACGTTGCGTAAGTGGCAGGATGGCTGATACGTAACCACAGCCGGTCCTTCTTTCGTAAACGGAAGGGGACCGAATAATACGAGCAGTTCACTTATATCTTTTGAAGAAGCGCTGAAATGTTTGGCGCGCTCTTTCCACGCCGGGTCTCCTGCTAAAATGTGCGGGTACTCTTTTAAGCTGGCACCACACCCGCCGGCATTGTTCACGTAATAATCTGCCCCGGTTGCTTCAAAAGCTGCAATGTTTTCTTGAGCAAGGCTCTTCGATGTTTTTGCATCTCCTTGGTGTGAGTGCAGCGCACCGCAGCAGTTTTGCTGCTTTGGAATGACAACTTCGCAGCCAACGTGACGCAAAAGCTCAACAGTAAGACGGTTCGTCCGGTTCATAACTGCATCACTAATACAACCGGTAAAAAATGCGACAGTTGCCTGCTTCTCAATATAAGGCGCAAGTACCGTCCCCCGCGACGGGCGGCGTCCAGGACGTTCTACCGGCGGCATCACTGCTTCTAAGTTACCGAGCGGCTCAGAAACTTTATGAATCAATTTCAGCTTACGTGCCGCTTTACCCATACCCGTTTTTTGATACAGCCAAGTCATTGAACCACCGGCACGCATCAAGCCGGGACGGGTAAACACCTTCCGCAGCATAAATGATTTAAAAGCCGCAGCACGCTTATTGACCGGCGGTACTTCTTCAGCCAATGTTTCTTTGGCTGCTTCTAAAATTTCACCATACGGCACATCCACGGGACAGGCCGTTTCACAAGCCCGGCAGCCGAGACAAAAATCAATTGGCTCCTGCAGATCACTTTGCAGATCAATTTTTCCTTCTGCCGCCATCTTCACTAAGTTAATCCGGCCGCGCGGCGAGTGAGTTTCTGACCCCATCGAAAAATACGTCGGACATGCGGGAAGACAATAACCGCACTGAATGCACTGATTGGTCGCATCATAGCTCATTTCATAAAGCCGCTCTGCTCCTGTTGTGTGCGTCATGTTAATTCCACCTTCGTCTGCCCGTTTTCAGCAAACATTTTTCCAGGGTTCAAGATGTTGTTTGGATCCCACGCCGCTTTAATCGTTTTCATCAATTCAACGCCGGCCTCACCGTATTCCATCACCATATACGGCGCTTTCAACGTACCGATGCCGTGCTCACCTGAAAGTGTGCCGCCAAGCTCAACGGCAGCTTCAAAAATCTCGCTCACTGCATCTTCAGCCCGCTTCATTTCCTCAGTGTTGCGCTTATCGGTAATAATGTTTGGGTGCAGATTGCCGTCACCTGCATGACCAAAGACGACCAAGTTTAAATTGTACTTCTCACGAATCTCAGCAAGACGCTCCATCATATCCGGGATTTTACCTCTAGGTACAGTCGCATCCTCAGAAATCTTGGTCGGCCCCATTTCCGTTACGGCCGGTGATACCATTTTCCGCGACTTCCAAATATTTGCCCGCTGCTCTTCCGTTTCTGCCACTTCCACCGTCATCGCCCCGGCGGACTCACACACTTCGCTTGCTTCTTTCATTTCATCATCCACACTGTAGGGATGACCATCTACTTCTAAAATTAAGAGTGCACCGGCATCCACCGGCAGGCCGACCGGCTTAAAGTGTTCGACCGCCCGGATGCAGGCGTTGTCCATAAATTCCATCGCTGCCGGCAGGATGCCTTTTGAGAGCACATTTGTAATCGCCCGGCCGCAGTCCACACTCGTTTCAAACGTTGCAAGCATCGTCTTGCGTGCCTTCACCTCTGGAATTAACCGGAGTGTCACTTCGGTCACAATCCCAAGCATCCCTTCCGAACCGACGATCAGCCGGGTTAAATCAAAGCCGGTGACATTTTTAACGGTACGGCCTCCGGTCCGCACCCTCTCACCTGTAGGCGTAACAACGTTCATACCAATGACGTACTCTTTCGTTGTGCCGTATTTCAAACCTTTAGGTCCACTTGAGTTCTCAAGAATGTTGCCGCCAATCGTTGAAACGTGGGCACTGCTTGGATCAGGCGGATAAAACAGCCCATATTCAGCTGCTGCTTCGTGAATGTCTGATGTTAAAACTCCAGGTGAAACGATGGCAATCATATTTTCTTTATCAATTTCAAGCTTATGTTTAAATTGAGACATATCCAGAACAATTCCGCCGTGAACCGGAAGTGGACCGCCGCTTAACGATGTTGCTGATCCACGTGGATAAACGGGCACGTTGTATTCATTTGCTAGTTTGACAATCTCACTAACTTCTTCATCACTGTCCGGCCGCACGACAACATCCGGCAAATACTCACCAAATGAAGCGTCGAAGCTGTAGGAGTAGCGTTCCGCTAAATCCACCCGCAGCCGCTCATCCGGTACAATGCCGCGCAGCGCTTCGACATATGCTTCCGCCATACAGCATCTTCCTTTCTATGATAACCCTAGCAAGTGACGCGGGTTATGTTTCATCATGTGCTCAATATCTTGTTCAGGAACCCCGGCAGTGTGTAAAGCGTTTGTAAATTCACCTAACGCTTTTACCGGCGGCAGATTATGCGCCTGCCCGTAATCTGTTACAAGCACACAATTATCACGACCGAGATCTTGAATTGAAGCTGCCATCGCTTCAACTGTCGTGTCTTGAAAGTCAGGGCTCGCAGCTAAATAACACTTTTCCACCCAGCAGCCTTTTTTCACAAGCGTAGCTTCTAAATCTTTCGGTACCCGTGCAATGCCAAGGTCCGTATGTTGAATTAAAATCTTTTTTACTCCTTTCCCTTGAGCCGCTTCAACTAATCGCTCAACTTCATGAAAAGAGAGGTGACCTGTCGCAAGTACCGCATCCTGCTGGGCAATCAATTCTAAAATTGTATACACTTCAGGCTTCACCCGGTCATGTTCATCAAGAATCGTTAAACCTTCATCAGACTCAGCAAGCGGGCGTGCACCAGGGCCCAGCTGCATCGCACCTTGATTGTAATAATGTTTATGCTGGGCGGCAGATGTGGTCGGCATCCAAATGACAGCAGCTCCGAGGCGCAGCGCCATATCAACAACCGCAGGCGACAAACCGCCGTTGGATTCGTTTAACGCCACCCCGCCGCGCACAGCAAGGTCCGGTGTTTTCGCCTGCACAATCGAAGCCCGGTCATACGTTTGCGCTTCGTGCGACTTAATCACGACCCCGGCCATTCCTGCTTCGCGGGCATCTTCAAGCAGTTCCCAGTCGTTTTGCACTCTTGGAAATAAACTTGGTGCACTATGCACGTGAAGTTCAAAGCCGCCTTGTAAAAACGGATACGTTGTTTTCATCGACAAACCTCCTAGCGCAGGCGCGAATGGGCAGTGACTGTTTTTTCATCGGCCAATGCTTCTGCAAAGAAACTTAAAAGTTCTTCCATTAAAGCGGTGTACACGGGATGCTCCTGGTACATAAAGTCGTTATGCTTACCGTCAATGATTGATAACTTCGCAGGACCCGGGAGTACTTCGTAAAGAGAGAGTGCTTCTTCTACAGGGTGCAGCAAATTATCTTTTCCGTGACCGACAAATACCGGGGTATCTTCAAGCTCAAGCGCTTCGACTTCAGCATTTGTCCGTAAGATAGATTCAGTAAACTGCAGCGTCGTTAAGTTGCCAAAACCGTCAATTGCTTCAAGCTCGTTTTTCACGTAGTCAGCAGTGGCTGGGTCCAGCGGGTAATGAATAAATGGATCTTCTTTTTTTGATTCGCCTGTTAAGACGCGCTCGGTCCGGTCAGCTTCCACCATTTCGCAAAGTTCTACAAACTGCGGATACGTGTGAATCGCCCGCAGCCAGCGTTCACCGTCGTAAAATCCGTTTAAAGCGCCTACGGCTTTAACCCGGGTATCATTGGCTGCTTCGCGGATCACATTTGAAGCGCCCATGCCCCAGCCGATCAATGCAACACGGTCTTCGTCGACTTCGTTTTGTGCGGAAATAAACGTAACGGCATTATAAATGTCAGCAACCTGCTCATCTAAAATGACGTGCCCTTTCATGCCTTCGCTTTCTGCAAAACCGCGGTAATCAAAACCGAGGCATATGTAGCCGGCATCCGTACACGTTTTTGCAAACATCCGTGGATAAAACTCGTTAAACCCTTGGTAACCTGAATTCGGCACGATCGCCGGATACTTCTCACCTGGTGTCATTTCATCCGGGTAATAAATGGTTGCCTGCAGCTTGTGTCCTTCGCTATAAAACTGAACATTTTCTTCTCTCATTGTAATGTTCCTCCTCGAAATTTCGTAATGAAAGCGCTGTAGTTAACTTGTAATACAAGTATACAACATGACAAAATTTTTGCAATAACCTTCAGACAATTTAAGCCACAAAAAAATCTGCAGCTTTGACTAATGAAGTGCTGCAGATTGATTTCCTAATTTATACCGGATGAAACTAGAAGAAAAGCCGTCGTTTTTAGACGAGCAAGGTCTCAAGCTTTTCTTTACTATTTGATAAATGAATATGCATCGCTTCTCTGGCAGCTTCTGGATCACCAGCAACGATGGCTTCATATACTTTGTTATGTTCATCATACACTTGTTGTTTCTTCCCGCGGATCATCCGGTTAATTTCTAATGAGATTTTCATAGCCTTATTATATAAGTCTGAGATATTTGTAAATGTCGAAAGCAGAATCGGGTTCTTCGCACCTTTCATCACCGCTTGATGAAAAGCAAAATCCGCCTCGTCACCGATCTGTTCATCATCATCAATGAGTTTTTCTAAATCTTTCTGCGCTTCAGCCATCGCTTTACGCTCTGCCTCTGTTGCCCGCTCAGCAGCCAAAGCAGCCGCTTCTGTTTCTAAAATCATCCGTGTTTCAAGTAGTTGAATCATTTCAGCCGGTGTCATCACTTCAAGCGTTGTTTTTTCTAGAAAGTCGGTGATTTGAAGCGGGCGCACCCAGCTGCCACCACCTTGCTTAGATTCGACTACACCTGTTGCTGCAAGTACACTTAACGCTTCACGGACGGGTGAACGGCTCACTCCGAATATTTCGGCCAGCTCAGTTTCCGATGGAAGCTTTTCATTCACCGGAAACTCCCCAGATTTAATCCGCTTTTTAATTTCATCGAGCACTTGGTGCGACACTTTCCGGCGTTCAATCATGCAAAGGTCCTCCTGACATTGCTGCGTCTCATAAATTTGTATGCTTGTATTATAACACAGGCTCCGGCGCACCCGGGAAGCACATGCTCGCAAAAAAGCACCCTGCATAAACAGGGCACTTCATAAAAGTTCGCATTTTTGGGTATCGGCTCGCCAATGCTATGCTTTTATGCCTTATCCACCAATGCTCGTTTTCTTGCTGCTCGAAGCTGCATCATCGTACTTCATTTAGGACGTGCCTTAGGCGCTATGCCGCTGTTTCATCTCGCCGTCTGACACCCACCAGCCTTTTTTCACGTAAACGATGATGATGATTAAGCCTACACCCAGCGTTGCCAGTGGAAATACCCAATGCAGCCCGCTGACCATCAGAAGCGGCGCAAACGTTACGATAATGAGTTCAGGCGGAACCATCCCGATATAAGCGATCGCATAGTCTTCAGCTGTTTTACTCTCCATCTTAGGATCCACAATCCGTAGCAGTGCAAGTCCCATTGCCACGGTTCCTGTACTCCAGCCCCAGCCGAATAAGCTGCGCTCCATCCAGTATTCACGGAACATGCGCGGCCCGATAAACCGGTAAATAAACCAAGCCCAGAACAAGCCGAAGACAAGTAGAATTGCAAGCGGCGTTAAGTAATCAGCTACAATGGACAAGTTAATCGTTGCGATACCAAAGGCAACGAGAAAATCTGTAGCACCGCCGCCGATCCGCCCGATGATCCGGCCGTCAATGTAGTCCTCTGCGCCTGTTTTACGCATGACAAATTTAGCAAAAAGCGCGACTAAAAAGGCAATACTAAACAATGGAAGAGCTACATGCGGAATGAGATCGTTTCCAATTTCGGTTAAGTAATAACCTCCACCTACAACCGCCGCCACTAAGGCAAGGTGTAAAATGAGAGGGTCCACCGAAATGTTTGAAACCGTATCGTCCCCCATCGACTTTCGATTTTCTGATTTCACCATGCCCGTTTTCAGCTCATTCGGCAGGCTTTTAAAGTCTGAAATGAAAGACGTATGGCCTTTTTCTGTTGCGTGTTTAATGAGCAAAAGACCAACTAGTACAGCCACTAACAAGCCGATCGTCGCAGCTGTCATACCAAGGCTCATGGCATCTTCCCAACCATACATTTCGAAACTTTCACCAATGGCTGCAGCTGTACCGTGACCGCCGAGAAAGCCGGCACCAAGTACCAATCCGAAACCTAAGTGGAGTTCAGGCAGAAATTGATTTAATGTTAAAAGTGCAAATAAAGAACCGCCGCCCCACATCAACACTGTTAAAATCATAGCGTAAGACCACATATTTCGAACCCGGGTTGCCATCTGTTTCCACGGAACTGCTTTTGCACCGAGCGGAATCGCCGCAAAAATAACAGCAATTAACACGCCAGGATAGGTAGCTGCCTGCTCTGAAAATGGCAGAAGTCCTAATACCTGCGGTCCGAGCATTAAACCGAGAAAGCCGGCGATCATACTTGCAGGTAGAAACAATGATTGAATGGCCCTTACTTTTGCACGTAAAATGGTGCCGACCAACAACAACGCTGAAATGATCGCTACGTCGTTGACAAGGCTCCAAGCTGTAAATTCCATAAGGTGTACCTCCTCTGTTTAACGGGCTTTATGTAACCGTTATCAAATTTGTAATACAAGTATACAATATGATAACCATATTTCAATACTTAAATTTTTCTGAATTTATTTATGGTTAAAAAGAAGTTGATATTTTACAAATTAATCCTTATATGTGCTGTTAATAAATCGGTAGTGGCCGCGCACTAATCGCTCCCTGCCGCGCACCAATCGCTCCCTGCCGCGCACCAATCGCTCCCTGCCGCGCATTAATCGCTCCTGCCCGCGCATTAATCGCACCTGCCCGCGCACTAATCGCTCCCTGCCGCGCACTAATCGCTCCCTGCCGCGCACTAATCGCACCAGCCCGCGCACGAATCGCACCTTCCCGCGCACCAATCGCACCTTCCCGCGCACTAACCGCTCACCGCCGCGCACCAATCGCACCTTCCCGCGCATCAATCGCACCTTCCCGCGCACTAACCGCTCACCGCCGCGCACCAATCGCACCTTCCCGCGCATCAATCCTTTCCTGCCGCGCATCAACCGCGCAAAAAACCGCCCGCACGCGACGGACGGTTTCTTCTAGATAAGAAAGGAGCTTTAAAGTTATCCTACTCGTGACTATTATTTTGTTCCAGAGCAGCTGCTTCTAAATGCCGCACAGTCACATCCAAGTTTTCATCTCGCATAATTGGCAGTTCACGGCGTCGGCGCTTCACTAGTGCTAAGTCTAGTTCAGCTTCAATTTCTGCTTCCTTATCAAGCGGCGCTTCTGCGATCACTTCGCCGTACGGATTAATGATTTTTGATCCGCCGAAAAACGGGACGCCTTCTTCTATACCTACACGGTTGGCAAGCGCTACATATGAGCCGTAGATTTCAGCGTAAAATCGACCTACACGTTCCCAGCCGGCAGCACTCGAATAATACTCTCCTAAGCCGGCTGATGGGCTGTTTATCATGCCGATTAGAAGTGTTGTCTGTTGATGAGCCGCAATATGCGTAAGCGATGGATGCCACATGTCATTACAAATCAGCATTGTGCTCTTAAAATCGCCTGCAAAGCCTGATTTCACAACACGAGCACCGGAAAAATATTTCCCTTCTTCGAACATACCATAAGTCGTTGGGTAAATTTTTCGCTGTACCATCTGCACTTCGCCGGCTTTCATATAAACAGCGGCATTATACACCCGGTCAATTGAATGCTCTTCCACAAAGCCGAACATTACACTTTTGCCTGTATCGGCTGTAGCGTGTCGTATGCGCTCAATTTCCGGGGATTTAAGTGTCAAAGCTACATCAAACACTTGATCTTTCAATACATAGCCCGTCAACGACAATTCCGGATAAACAAGCAGCTCCACATGTTCATCCAAGCGGTAAAGATCTTCTACCACCCGCTCAGCGTTTCGCGCCGGATCTCCAAGTACCGGCTGGGTTTGTGCTAACTTTAACTTCATGATGTCACCTCTTTATCATTCACTTACTCCATTCTACCTTTCTCACTCAACCACTCCCGCGTGACTCCTGTAGCGCTCAGATGCTCCACATCCACTTCGTCGTTCATTCTGCAATAGTTTGCAAAGCCATAACAACTTTCCTAACCACTTAAGCTATCATCCTATGAGTAAAAATCAGCATCGAAACGCAGTGAAGCAACTCTTCATTAATATTATAATCAGCTAAATCTGAAATTGTTTCAACCCCGAATTTATTAGCGTGATATTCGCGCACGAATATCAAACATGTTGTTAAACTCTGCGCTCGAGCCAAAAATGCACCGAATACTTTCAACCGTTCATATACTTTGTTCAAATCTGCCTCCGCGCACAAATCCTCTCCACCACACAAAAAAACCGCCCGCGCTTGGCGGACGGCTGCTTAGGTTATTAAAATGTAACTGCGGCTTCTTTTGCTTCTTCGAGCCCGGCTTCGATAATTTCTTCGGCTTTATCCGGGAACTGGTTGTGTCCTTCCACAATGACTTCCTGCGTATCCTCGATGCCGAGGAAGTTCATAATTTTTGTCACGTACGTTACGGCCATTTCCATACCGGCTGCCGGTCCTTCTGAATAAACGCCACCACGGGCATTCAATAGGAAAGCCTGCTTGCCATTCAGCAAACCTTCTGGACCGTTGGCTGTATAACGGAAGGTTGTTCCAGCTTGGCACAAGTAATCAAAGTACGTGTGCAGTACGGCCGGCACGCTGAAGTTCCAGAGTGGGAAAGCAAGAACGATTTTGTCAGCGCGCATAAATTGATCTACATAACTTTTAACATATGCTGCTTCCTTTTCTTCTTCCTCTGTCAGCTCCATGCCTTTACCCGCTTTAAACATCGCCGTAATTTTATCATTATCGTAATACGGCAGGTTCTCCGCAAATAAGTCAATCTCCTCAATGTGATCTTCCGGGTGATTCTCAACGTACTGCGCTTTAAATGTATTGAAAAGCTGCAGGCTGACCGCCTGATCATCCGGCCGTCCATTCGCTTTAATAAAAAGTACATTTGCCATTGGGTGGTCCTCCTTCAGTAATTTGGTGTGTTTTGGAAATTAGTTGTCGTAGCAACTTCTGGAAACAAAGGAACTATTGCACATTCCTCTGCATACGCTGTAGCACCTGTCGCACAACAGCCTGCTCTTCTTCAGTAATCCCGGATACGACCTGATTATGAAACCGCTCAGCAAGCGGCACCACTTCCTCACCTAGCTCCCGGCCTTTCTCCGTTAAAAACAACTGCAGCGAACGCCGGTCTTCAGTACGCGGCACCCTGGTTAAAAAACCCTTATCCGCAAGGTTTGCCGCCATCCGGGCTACATTCGTTTTATCTTTATTCAAACGGGCAGCAATCTCATTCTGTGTCCAGCCATCCGACTCCCAAAGAACCATCATGACTAAATTCTGCTCCGGTGCTAAATTGTGCGGCTCAAGCTTTTTTTTAATCTCACTTGTCAGCGTAAGGTCCGTTTCATGAATAAAAATGCTGATATAATCTTCCAGACGGAGATTCAATCCAATGCCCCCAAAATTAGTTGCTACACATTCTATCTGTTCGTGAGTATAGCTTACTTTTGATTTTCGGTCAAACAAAAAACACGCCCTTACAAAAAAGGACGCATTTGCCGCTCGGTTATACTTTTGCAAGCAGCGCCTTATGATCATTCATCGGGCTGTTCACATCAGAAGTTACCGGACGGACTTTCATTTCTTCCGATGGGTACGGTGTTAATAAAGGTGCGAGCTCTTTGTACCCCGTTAAATTCTGGTCTAACCAGGCTTGCTGGGCCGTATCATTCAATAGTACAGGCATCCGGTCATGGATTGGCGCAATCAACCGGTTGGCTTTCGTCGTTATGATCGTACACGATAAAATCGTTTCATCTCTACTCTGCCATTGATCCCACAATCCAGCAAAGGCAAACGGTTCACCTGATGCAAGCTGCATATAATAAGGCTGCTTTACCCCGTTTTCCATTCCCCACTTATAAAAACCATCCGCTGCGATAATGCAGCGCTGCCGGCGCAGCAGCTTCACAAATGCAGGGTTGTCTTCCAACTTTTCAGCTTCTACGTTGATCATACGCGCGCCAACCCGCATATCATCTGCTTCAGAAGGAATTAAACCCCAATGAAAAAATCCCGCCCAGCGTTTACCGTCTCCGCTGACAGCGGCGAGGACGTACTGGGTCGGTGAAATATTATATCTGGCAGTTACCGGTGGAATCCGCAAGCCGAACTGTGTCTCCAGTGCAGCTAAATCCGTGTGCAGTGTAAATCGTCCACACATATGTGCTCCTCCTCCAGGTCAAACATCAAAACTTTGAGACTTGAATAATTGTTCCTCCTTCATTATTCCCATTTTATTTTAAGATAAACGATTTATTTTCGCAATTTTAATAAAAAGATACATTTTCATAGATTTTTCGCCTCATGATTATTTGAAATGACTTTGGCCGGGGTCATTTATCAGCCAAAGCCACTCATTTTTTTGAAGTCAAAGGCAGCGCCGGGCTGCATTCAGTCAAAATGCAGGCAACCGGGCCGGCGGGGCTTACTTATAGTTAAACATGAGAATAATGTTATAGGCAAAAGTTCACTTTTGCTTCAGAAACATGAAGTTTGTACCGCCAAACAACGAGTTTGCCAAACTATGAATGAATATTCATTTCCCTTCAACAAAAAAACTATTCTTTCGCAAAAAGATGTTGTTTAAAACAAACGAACAATGTTTACTTAATAAGAACAAGTGTCACACTTGATCAGTAAGTCAGTAACGCAAAAACCACCTTGATATATTAAAAGCCGCCGGAGAACGATTATCTCCAGCGGCTCATCTCTCTTTTCCGTGCGTGATGTATAACATCAAGCTTTATTTCTTTTATATTACCACTTTTTCAGGTGATAAAACACACTTTTGGATAAATTTGTTTAATGAGTGAGGGAGTAAGCATGCGCATTACCCTACGTGCGACTTACACCACACCCTGCTATAAACTTATACTTACTCATCAATCACTTCAACAACAGCCTCTTCAGAAGCGGGCGTAAGGGTAAGTTCGTCTTCAGTAATGGTATCATCGAGATAGACACCAACGTCACGATCATAAATGAGCTCCTGCAGTACTGTGCCGTTAGAGAGTGTTAACGCGCCTCCAGAGAACTTCACTGGATCTTCTATGAGTACTCCGTCAATTGCAAGACTGTCGATATCTTCACTTACTTCAAGCTGATGCAAATGTCCGCCCTGCAAGGTGACATCATCAGCAAGTACTTCTACAGCATCGGTATTTTCCTCAAGGGTTACTTCTGCTCCGTCTTCTTCCACCACAAGTGTTTCAAGTTCTTTTTCCGGCAGTTGATCATCGCCATTGCTTTCCATATGGTTAAGCGTACGGGAGAGCATTGCTGCAAATTCAGCACGGGTGACAGCATCATTAGGCGCAAATGTATCTTCATCATAACCTGTAATGATATTATTGCCGGCTAGTACCTCGACGCTTGGCTCTGCCCAATGACCGGTTGTGTCATTGAATGTGGCTGTCTCATTCACATCAAAGTTAACCTCTCGCTCAAGACTCGTTGCAACTTCGGCACGGGTAATCTCGCGCTCTGGTTCAAACTGCTGATCCCCTGTTCCTTCAAACATCTCTACTTCCGTGACTGCGGATATGTAATTTTTCAGCGGATGTTCAGGGTCCACGTCTGTGTAGCTGGATGCTTGTTCATAACCACCTTCAAGTCCAAATCCGCGAGCAAGCATAGCGGATGCCTCTGCACGGGTGATTGCTTCATTCGGCGCAAACGCTCCATTTCCGTAGCCTTCGATGTACCCGGCTTCTGTTAATTCTTCAATCTCATCAGCTGCCCAGTGATCATCATTCACATCATCAAACGCAGCACCAGCCGCAGCTGCACCGCCGAAAAGTAAGAGGGTGCTTACTGCTCCAACCCCGATCAGTTCTCGCTTCATATCTATCGTCTCCTTTTTTATCGCTCCGTCCTTTATTAGGCTTTTCCCTGCTCGAACGTGTTAAAACCTTGAAATGTCATAGATCGAAGCAAGATTTATCATAAGCTGATAAGAACATGGCAGTCATCGGTAAATGGGTGTATACGTATGTAACGAACTATGAAAATACAAAAAGATGACTCCGCATTCCTGCCGGAGTCACCTTTCATTCATTGATTTCAGAGAAAGTCTTTAAGGTACAATGGAGCGGCTCATCTCTTCAGCGGGCCTAAGCTTTCATCAAATGTTCGCTGAATTGTTCACGCAGGGAGCGTTTGAGAAATTTTCCGACCGATGTTTTTGGTAGTTCATCAAGAAAGACGACGTCATCCGGGAGCCACCATTTGGCAAACTGTGGACGGATCGAATCGAGAATATCCTGGTCACGTAACGCCTCAAAGCCTTCTTTTTTTACAACACAGGCGACTGGACGCTCCTGCCAGTCAGGGTGCGGTACCGCAATCACTGCTGCTTCTAGTACGCCGTCGTGTGCCATAATGGCGTTTTCCAAGTCGACTGAAGAAATCCACTCGCCACCGCTTTTAACAAGGTCTTTCGTACGGTCGACCAAGCGGATGTTCCCTTCTTCATCCCGGGTAGCCACATCCCCTGTATACAGCCAGCCATCCTGGAAAGCTTCTGCACTTCGTTCATCCTGATCATATTCATCAGCGATCCACGGCCCGCGGATGAGGAGTTCTCCCATCTCACCGCTGCCCCACGCAACATCTCCGTCTGCATTGACAACTTTCATCTCTACGCCAGGTGCCGGCAGCCCTTGTGTGGCTCGAATTTCAAGCTGTTCTTCTTTCGGCAAGTCATATTGATAACTCTTCAGTGTAGCCACAGACGCAAGCGGGCTCGTTTCTGTCATCCCGTAGGCGTGTAAAAATGGTACGTTATACTTCACTTCAAACGCTTCGATCATCGCCGCCGGCGCTGCTGAACCACCGCACAACACTGCGCGCAGTGAGCTTGTATCATAGTTGCCTTTCTCCCACGCCTGCAGCAGTCCCATCCAGATCGTCGGCACGCCGGCTGTTAACGTGACATTCTCCTGTTCAATCAGCTCTGCAAGTAAATCCGGGGTAAACTGTGGTCCCGGAAGGACTTGCGTTGTGCCAAACCAAGTGGCTGCAAACGGAAGACCCCACGCATTGGCGTGAAACATCGGCACAACCGGCATGCACCGGTCCCTTTCTGAAAGAGCCGCCGTATCGGCCAAGCCTAACGCATAACTGTGCAAAGCGATCGCGCGATGAGAGTAAACAACCCCTTTTGGGTTTCCTGTCGTTGCTGACGTGTAGCAGATGCCGGCCGGCGCTTCCTCACTGACATCCGTTAATAAAGAGAAATGAGCATCACCGTTTTCGATCAGTGTTTCGTAATCATACACAGGTGAAAGGGTCGTGCTGTATTCTTTTGTGTCAGACATGACGATATAGCCTTCTACGGTAGAGAGCTGGTCTTGAATCGGCTCAATTAATGGGAGCAGGTCTTCATCAATAAGGAGCAGCTTATCTTCAGCGTGGTTAATGACGTAACGTAAATGCTCCGGTGAAAGTCGCAAGTTAATGGTATGAAGTACACCGCCTGCACCCGGGATCGCGAAGTAGCTTTCTAAATGGCGGTGATGATTCCAAGCGATGGTCCCGACACGGTCTCCCTGCCGGACGCCGAGAGCTTGAAGCTGTCCGGCCAGCTTTTTAGTGCGCCCTGCAATTTCTTCGTAATTCAAGCGCTGCACACCGGTCAGCGTTCGTGAAACGACTTCTTTTTTGCTATATAATTCAGCCGCCCGCTCCATCATGGCCGGGACATTCAAAGGTACATTCATCATCGTGCATAACCTCCTCAAGAATGGTTGTTTTTACGGCATGCGGATCGCGCCGTCAAGCCGGATCGTCTCTCCGTTCATCATCGTATTTTGGAAAATATGCAAAGCGAGCTCCGCAAACTCCTGCGGGTCTCCGAGCCGTTTTGGAAACGGCGTTAACGCTTCTAACTGCTGTCTTGCTTCTTCAGGTACAGAAGCAAAGAGCGGCGTCTCAAACACACCGGGGGCAACGGCTACCACCCGTATGCCTGCTGTTGCAAGCTCCCTTGCTGCTGGTAATGTGAGTGATGCAATCCCTCCTTTCGATGCACTATAAGCTGCTTGTCCGATTTGACCGTCGTAAGCTGCGATCGACGCTGTATTAATGATCACCCCGCGCTCGCCTGTTTCTTCCGGCTCATGAGATTTCATCTTTTCAGCAGCAAGCCGCAGCATATTAAACGTGCCGACAAGATTAACTTCGATCACCTTTTGAAACGTCTCTAAATCGTGCGGTCCCTTGCTGCTCAGCACTTTTTTCGCACTGCCGATCCCGGCACAGTTCACCAACCCATAGAGATCACCGTTTGTCTCTTCTGCCTCAAGTAAAGCTTCTGCCACTTCAGCTTCCTTCGTTATATCTACCTGCTTGTACAACTGCCCGCGTTTTGCTTCGACCTCTGCTTCCGGCTTTTGATCAAACACAGTAACGTTTGCGCCGTGAGATTGAAAGAGCGCGGCACACGCCCCGCCAAGCCCGGACGCACCACCTGTTACGATGATATGTTTATTATGAACCTGCACGCACGATTCCTCCTTTTTACTTTGTTTATAAATTCATCTCTTTTGCAATAATCTGTTTCATCATTTCATTGCTGCCGGCATAAATGGTCTGCACCGGCACATCCCGGTACCTGCGGGCAATCTCGTATTCTTCAATAAATCCATAGCCGCCGTGCAGCTGCATGCACGTATCCGCTGTCCGCTTAGCAAGGGCTGTGATCCACCATTTCGCCATCGAGACTTCTTCAGTTAACTGCTCACCGGCTGCGTGCCGTGCAATTACGTTGTTCACAAACGTCTCACCGATCGTAATTTCTGTATGCAGCTCCGCCAGCTGAAACTGCACGTGCTGAAACGAGGACAACGACTGCCCGAAAGCTTTCCGTTCCTTGACATAACTTTGCGTCAACTCCAGCATCCGCCGGCTCCCGGCAATCGATCCAATCGCAAGAATTAACCGCTCCTGCTGCAACTGCTTCATTAAATAATAGAAGCCTTCGTTCTCATGACCAAGCATATTTTCCGCCGGCACTTTAGCATCTTCAAAAATGAGCTCGGCGGTATCCTGGCTGTGCAGCCCGACTTTATCCAGTTTTTTGCCGCGTTTAAATCCAGGTGTATCTCTTTCAACGACGAAAAGACTGATCCCTTTATGCGGCGCTGCAGCCTCCGGGTTTGTCCGGCAGACGACAATGATGAGATCAGCGTGAATGCCGTTTGTAATGAACGTTTTCTCGCCATTGATGATATAATGGTCGCCTGCTTTTTCAGCCTTCGTTTGAATGGAGGCAAGGTCCGAACCGGTATGGGGCTCTGTCATCGCAATGGCTGTAACTGCCTTGCCGGTCACGCAGGCCGGGAGCCACTTCGCTTTCTGTGCTTCTGTGCCGTAATGCTTGAGATACGGGGCTGCAATGTCGTTATGTAAGTTGAGCCCCATCAGTCCTGTGCCAACGCGTTCAATTTCTTCAGAGATCACAGCTGAATATAAAAAGTCAGCGCCGGAGCCACCATACGCTTCGTCCGCCCACGGACATAAAAATCCTTGCGCGCCGGCCTTCTCCCAAAACGCGCGGGGAATGATGCCGTCTTTCTCCCATTGCTCAAAAAAAGGTACAGCTTCTTTTTCTAAAAAGCGGCGGAAACTTTTACGAAACATGTCATGCTCTTCGTTATACATCGAAAAACCTCACTTTTTGTTAGCGCTTTCAAAATTATTGTTGTTTTGAAACGGCGACTGAACGCTTTCAGGCTGCGCAATGGTTTGCGTCCCACCGATAAAGCGGTAGACCGGCTCATGATGCTTTGATTGGACCGCATTTGCAACTTGGGTTTGTGCATGGCTTGAATCAGGATCAGTAACTTCGACAAACATACCGCGCGCCTGAAAGAGCGGATCCTCATGCGCTTCAGCAAGCGTTGCTACAGGTTCTACACACGCATCAACTTCAGCAAAAATCTCCTTCCACGCCACCAGTGACTTCGTTTGAAAAACTTCTGTCAACGCTTCGGTGATCGCTTCTGTGCTGGTAGACGTATCGAGTAAATCTTCACGTCCGATGGTTTCGCAAAGCCGCTTGAAAAAGACGCCCTCCAGGCTTCCGACGGCCATATACCTTTCGTCGCTCGTTTCATAAAACTGATAAAAACTTCCGCCGTTTAGCGGCTCTGATTCGTAACCGGGTAACGTTTGCTCATGCAGGTAGCGCTGGTTGGCAAGCGGCTGCATGCTAAACACCGCATCAGTCATGCTGATGTCCAAATAATCGCCTTCGCCGGAAACGGTCCGTTGATAGAGCGCCATTAAAATCGCCATCACACTATGGTGCGCCCCGCCGGCCACATCAGCCCACGGCGTGCCGGAAAGCATCGGACCGCTTTGTTTCGTTCCGCTGTACGATGCAAGACCAGAGCGAGCGATGTAATTAATATCATGACCCGCGGTATCACGCTCCGGGCCGGTTTGACCGTAACCGGTAAGCGAACAATAGATAACAGCTGAATTGATTTGTTTCAAAGATTCATAATCGAGCCCATACTTCGCCATCACCCCCGGCCGGAACTGCTCGATAACCACATCTGCATCCGCAGCCCAGCGCTTAATCACGTCTAGGTCCGACTCTTTCGTAAAATCGAGATACGCCAAGGTCTTGGAGCGATTCATCTCCTGATAGAAGACCGACGTGCCATCAACTTTCGGCGGCACCTCTTTTAAAAGATCCGTACGGTGTGGCGATTCAATCCGCACCACCTCCGCACCCCAATCCGCGAGAAACTTTGTCGCAAACGGCCCTGGCAGAAGCGACGTGAAATCAAGCACCTTTACCCCGTCCAACATGCTCACGTGCTCACCCCCAAACGCTTTCAACCTGCTTATTCAATCGATTTTTTGTTTAAAAATTCTAACAATTTTAATTTTACTCGGATTCCTTTTTCTGGTCAATAAGGAATGTTGGAAGGTGGTGTCGAGTGATCTACTTTATCGCGCACTTCGTCACAGTTATCGCGCACTCCGCCACAGTTATCGCGCACTCCGTCACAGTTATCGCGCACTCCGTCACACTCTTCGCGCACTCTGTCACACTCTTCGCGCACTCTGTCACACTCTTCGCGCACTCTGTCACACTCTTCGCGCACTCTGTCACACTCTTCGCGCACTCTGTCACACTCTTCGCGCACTCTGTCACACTCTTCGCGCACTCTGTCACACTCTTCGCGCACTCTGTCACACTCTTCGCGCACTCCAACTGTCCCCCCTTCTTTCAGCCAAGTGGTATAAAGAGACTTTTATTTTTGCTTATGCTAAAATTTCAGTATTCCTCGGATCACTAACCACTTTCAAGGAGGCCTCGCATGTTTCAGAAAACATTGTTTAAACCTCGTGATTTGCTGCAATTAGAAGCATTGCACCGACGACTACCCCGCTCACACCCTGCCTACGACGAAATTGAAGCGGAGCACGGACGCTGCCAAGCCGGTTATTATGGTGAAATGTCTTTGACCCGCTTGCTAGCGCGTTTTGCCGATCAAGCTTACGTGTTTCAAAATGTGCGCCTGCCGGTTCGCGGCGAGCATGTGCAAATGGATGTGCTGCTATTAACCGACACATGTGCCATCATTATTGAAATTAAGCATTGGCGTGGAGACCTTCACTTTTCTTCTCCTGACGGCCCCGTGCTACGAAGTTACGAGCATAAAGAACAACTATTTTCCAATCCGCTTCATCAAGCAGAAGAACAGGCCGCTCAATTCCAACATTGGCGCGCTGATCAAGGGTTCCCGCCGCTTTCAATTCATCCACTCGTTGTCTTTAGTCACCGTCACGTAAAGCTTCACCCACTTCCAACCAATTCCCTATATCGTAATCTGCTCACTCGTGACACATTGCCCCGCCAGCTCCGGCACCTACTAACTACTGATGCATCACCACAAAATTCCACCTGCGACTTACAAAAAGAAATCCAACTTTTGCATATCCATAACCAAACGTCAAACTACAACTATACAGCTGTACATGGCATCACACAAAACGACATCATCTCCGGTGTGAACTGTCCTTACTGCGGAAAGCAAAAGATGCATCGTACCAGAAAAAATTGGCATTGTCCGCATTGTGGCGGGCGGCATAAGCTTGCTCACGCTTTTGCTTTAACAGATTATAAACTAATGTTCGGTCCCCGTATATCCAACCGCGAAGCGAGAGTATACCTAGGCGTGAGCTCCCGACATACATGCCGCCGGCTGCTGCAACCATTTACCTATCCTTCAACCACCAATGATCCAAATGGATACTATTGGATTAAATAACGGAACCCGGCGCTTAGCCGGGTTCCGTTATTTTGATAATGAGAGTGGTTTTTGCGTTATCGCGCACTC
This sequence comes from Salsuginibacillus halophilus, assembly GCF_003014715.1. Classification (GTDB taxonomy): domain Bacteria; phylum Bacillota; class Bacilli; order Bacillales; family Marinococcaceae; genus Salsuginibacillus; species Salsuginibacillus halophilus. The sequence continues at coordinate 57,731 of NZ_PYAV01000004.1, read as the reverse complement.
CGCCACAGTTATCGCGCACTCCGTCACACTCTTCGCGCACTACAGGTCAGTTAAATCTTCAACATCTGCATCAGCACATTTAAGTTCAACATCGATAAACAGCGATTCAGCTTCATGATTCGCATCAAGACTAACTGAAGAAACTTCGTCTTCACCTTCCATTTCGTCAGCAACAATTGTTATTTCCGCATGAACAACCTTTAAAACTTGAAATTATCATGCGTTCATTGAACAATTGCTTTACGCAGACGATATTATAGAAGAAATACGAATTGATCATAAAGGGGCGTCACCTTTGAATATGACAAAAAACTATGCAGCAGCTTTAAGCTTTGGTGTATTGACCGCCTTTGCAGCACCGGCGGCTGGAGCGGCTGAGGAGCAGTACATCATCGACCGTGAATCAAGTGAGCGCACAAGCCTCACTCACCATGAAAATATCGAAGAGCTCCCTAACCTCGGGCTTGCGATTCATACACCGGCTGCCGGCGAAGCCCCTGCACCTGGCAGCGAAAAAAGCGTCGCGCGGTATACCGACTTTTTCTTCGACGATCATGAGGATCACTTCTTTAACGATGAATATTTTGAACACCAATGGTCGCACGAGTTTATGGATATGCCCTCCATTTGGGAAGCGGCGCTGACAGATACGGAACCCGTTACTGTTGCCGTTATCGACAGCGGCATTGATACAGAACACAATGACCTGCAAAATCGCCTTGCTGACGGGGCTTACAATGCGATCGATGACTCAGATGATGTGACGGACCTCACAGGCCATGGTACGCAGGTAGCCGGCATCATTGCTGCTGAAGCGGACAATAACTTTGGGATTGCTGGCATTGCCGGTACCTCCCCCGTTGAGATTTTACCGGTGAAAGTTTCAGAGGACAGCGGTTCCTCCTCTAGTGCAACCATGCTGCGCGGTGTTGATTACGCCCTCGAACATGATGCTGATATTATTAACATCAGCTTAGGAGCTCCGACATTTTCAGATGCCGAAGCTATAGCTATGGAGCGGGCAGCAGATGACGGTGCACTTGTGGTCGCATCATCCGGCAATGAAGGGGACACAGCACCATTTTACCCAGCCAGTCACGATGGCGTTATTGCTGTCGGCTCACATGCTGAAGACGGGACTTTATCAAACTTCTCCACTCATCACGACCAGGTGGATATCGTCGCGCCTGGTGAAGAGTTAGTTACAACCCATATTCAAAATGATTTTGTGATTGCAACCGGTACCTCATTTGCCGCCCCTGTTTTTGCCGGGTTCAGCGCACTGCTCTTACAAAACCATGAGGAACTGACTTATACGGATGTGCAGCAGGCTGCGCTTGACCACGGTCAGTTTCAGGAGCAGACGACCGACCTTGAAGCCGGACCCTTTTCAAGGCTCGATGCCGGCCGGCTTTGGGAATCTGTGACTTATGATCCGTGGGATAACGGCGAAACGGCTGAAGTCGACAGTGACCATACGTGGACAATCACATTTTCCGAGCCGCCGGCCATCGATGACCCGGCTGACGTTATCGAAATTGCCGGAAGTGACGGCGAGCCTGTAGAAAACCTTGAGATGGCTTTAGACGGGAACGAGATTCATATCACAGCACCGCCGGCAGGTTACAACGAAGATGAGCGCTACCGTTTGTATGTAAACGACGAAATTACAAATGAAGCGGGCGAACCTCTTCCGGACGGGGTTTATCAAATCTTTCAAGTGAAGTAGTTAAGGAGGACCTAAGCATGCGCCTGTTAACAGGAGTTACGCTGATTTGCGGCGGTTTAATATTACCAACAGCCGCTGCAGCGTTTGAAGCACCAGAAAGCGACATCGATATTGACCACACATGGACGATTACGTGGAACGAAGCCGTCGACGTTGATACAGCAGAAGCCGCAATTCAAATCATAGATGAAGACGACAGCGCGCATGACATTTCCGTGCAGCCGGTCGATGGCACACCTGAAGCTGTTCAAGTCATTCCGCTCACCGATTACGAGCCAAACCGTACATATACATTAACGGTTGATGAAACAGCTGCTTCTGCCGATGGCACCGCAATGGACGAGACGATTACCCACCCATTTGAAACAGAAACGGTCACGTGGGAGACTGCAGATCATGTGGATGGTGACTGGGTGCGTACCGATTCGTTTGAAACTTGGGAGGCCGCCCGTGAACAAGTTGATGAGCACGATGCTATTCTACAAGATGAAGAAGTCGTCTGGGCACACGAGGGGACAGCTGTAACCGGGGCTGCTGTAACAAACATTTATCCAACGAAAAATCTTGCTTCCGGCGGTGGGGCGATCACATACGTGGCTGGTCATACAACGATGGAATTGCTTTCAGCCGGAGAGGACTGGGTCGAAGTTGAAATCTCCGGTGCGCACGGGTACACCCCGGCAGCAGCTGTAGAGCTTCGCCCGGAAGTGACTAAACCGAACCGCTCCTATTACAAAAATAACAATGGCGAGCTGTATCATTACATTCACCGCGCTGCCGGTTACGACGGGGCGTATCATTACGGGCCGGCACCAGACTTTTTAGATGAAGGCGAGCGGGCTTACAGCACAGATGGCATCAATTTTGGAGAAGATATGTATGAGCACCCGTACACGTTTAAGGACATTACTGAGCCGACAGACTTAGATGAAGATGATTTTGACGACATTTTTGCTGAACACCGGCCGGACGCCCCGCTGCGCGAAGGCATTGAATACTTCTTTAAAGCTGAGGACAAGCATGACACGAACGCCTTCTATTTACTGACCCATGCGATTCACGAAAGCAGCTGGGGCGAAAGCATGATTGCCGAAGAGAAAAATAATTTTTTCGGCATTAACGCAGTAGACAGCAATCCGTTTGAAAATGCGACGACCTATGAATCTATGAAAGACGGTGTGATCGAAGGGGCTGCTTTCATCAGCAACGGCTATTTAGACGAAAATGACTGGCGGTATGAAGGTCCTTTCCCAGGATTTAAAGGTGCTGGGATGAACGTCCGCTACGCCTCTGATCCCTATTGGGGACAGAAGATGGCCGGCTTCATGTACCGGCTAAGCGAAGCTGTCGATGATGATGAATAAACGAACGCCCAGCCGCGGCTGGGCGTTCGCACTCTTCGATTGGGCGTTCATCCTCCTCGATTGGGCGTTCGCCTCCTTCGATTGGGCGTTCATCCTCCTCGATTGGGCGTTCATCCCCTTCGATTGGGCGTTCGCTTCTCTTAGGTGGTCAAAAGCCGGCGGTGGCCGGCTGTCATCATATGAAAGCCCCTGCCGCATGAACGGCAGGGGCTTCGCTTATGGTTCAATTGTAAATTTCATGTGGCCGGCTTCAGCCATGTGATAGCCATGCATATTTTCAACCGTTTCTTCAATGAATAAATAGTATGTGGCGCCATTATCGTAAGAAAATCCGCTGAGCGGCTCAATCGTTACGTTTGAAGCGTCCTGTGGGTCCACACGCGCTGCAACCGCGACCTCTTCATCGCGTTCATCAACGACGTAAAAGTTGTTGCTGTGCACGGAGGATGGATTCACGTTTTGACTAAAGTCAATGCTCCATTCCTTATCCGGCGACACATTCGTCATTTCGCCGAAGTCTTCATATCCTGTCTGCGGATACGGCACCGCCTGCTCTGATGGGCTTACCTGTACTGGAATTGTATCAACATATCCGCCGTCAGCTGTTGTTACAACCGCTGCAGCACTCCCTTCATCTTGCGCCGTAATTGTTCCGCTTTCTACTGACATTACGGTATCATCCGTTGAGCGCCAGCGGACGTTTTGATTCGTTGCATTTGAAGGTTGAATGCTGTATAACAAGTTCTCGGTTTCGCCCACTTGCAAGTTGATCGGGTCGTTACGGTTAATGCTGACTCCGTTGACCGGTACTTCCACCTGGGTTTCATCACTCACGTTGACGATACTGTTTGTCTGTCCGGTAATCGCATGATCCTGGCTGTTGCCATTTAGAGGGTCCCGAATTTCAGAAGAACCTGACGTGTGCGCATCATTTACAACGAAACGGTAATGATGTTCGCCTGGATCAATCGGCAAAGTGAGCTCCCACGTATGGTTGCCCCGGCGGTTCATACTGACTTCAGCCCAATCAGTAAAATCCCCCATCACAGCCACTTGGCTCGTTTCTGCATCAAGCTCGAGGTCTCCATGTTCATCATAACTCGAATACGTAAACGTCGCTTCTCCGGCAGAAGCGTCCACAGTCGGACTCGCTGGATCATAATCCGGGACGTACAACTGACTGTACGTGCTGCCGCTGCCATCAGTCGTGCGGCTGCTGTTAAACGGGTCAACCGTCCAGTTGTTGTTCACCTCAAAGCCGTAACGGTAGTCTCCCGGCGGGATCGTCAGCTGAATTTCCCACACGCCAGAACTTACCTGATTCATCCGAATCTCGTTCCAGTCATTGAACTCACCTGTCACCCGAACATCCTGGGCACTTCCTTCATAGCGGAATAAAACTTCCTGTCCTTGAACAAAAGGGTAAATTGATGGCTGAAAAACGGTGTGTGCACCTGTGATTTCAGAAAACTCCGGTTGGTTTGTTGACGGATTCGCCGTACTCATCTCCCAGCTCCATAGATCCCCGTCTTCATCAACCGCCTGCACGTGCGTTTCACTTGAGCGATCACCGCCAGCAGCAACGGCGGTCGCATTGCTCATGTTCTGCATTAGCACCGGCGCCGCACTTGCACTGCTTCCGGCATTCGGCCATGAGCCGGCTGTGTTTTCGCCAAACACACGTACCGAGCCATTGTCCTCAAGTGCTACCGTATAGTTTTCATGGGCGGTGATGTCCTGCAGCCCCTGTAAGTCCGGGATCTGCTGTGGCGCTAAATATTCGGAGCGGTTTTGATTGCCAAGCTGGCCGTAATCATTGCTGCCCCAGCCCCATAAGTTTTCCCGGTCTTCACGCAAAGCGATCGTATGATGTTTTCCGGCAGCAGCAAATCGGACATCACTAATATTGTTAGCCTGCACAGGGGCGTTGTTCACACGGGTCGTGTTGCCGTCAGCCATCTGTCCTTCTTCACCGCGCCCCCAAGAGAAGACCTCGCCTTGTCCATTCACCGCCACCGAGTGTTCAGCACCTGCGGCGATCGATACGATGCCCTGCAGACCGCTCACAATTTCTGGGTCCGGGTCATAGTTTTGACTGCTGTTTACTTGTCCGAACGCATTATCTCCCCACGCCCAGACATCGCCGTTCTCATCGAGTGCAAGTGTATGATAGTCACCTGCGGCAATGGCTGTGATATCTGTATCAATACCTTGAACTTCTGTAAAGTTATCATTGTTGTTCGTCGTGCCATCCCCAAGCTGACCGGCCATATTGTTCCCCCACGTATAAACCGTGCCGTCGTTTGTCAGCGCGACGCTGTGATAAGCGCCTGCTGCAACACTGCGGACATCCACGAGACGGGAGCCGTCAGTGTGATTCACCGGCTCCGGATCACTGAAGCTGCCCGGCCCGACGCCGAGCTGACCGTAACCATTGTCCCCGTAGCCGAAGACATGTCCATCTTCAGTTAAATACAAGGTATGTTCGTGACCCGTATCTAAACTGTTATCTTCTGTGCCGAGCCCGTAGGCATAAACGCCTGCACTATAAATCAGCGTAAACAACAGCAGCAAAAGAGCGCCCAGGCTTGTATATAAAAGTTTGAACTTTTGCATATTGAACCTCCTTTACTGCGTTAATTAGTTCGTGATTGTGACATCAAGGGTTACGTTGTAGTTCCCGCCGTCAGCTGCTGTAAATTCAACAGTTCCGCCGTTACCGTCAACGTTTTGAAGCTCAAGATAATTTGTAGATTCATTCCAGTTGATATAAAAGTCTTCATGGCCGTCTAAATCATCATAACTCTCTTTCACCCATGTGATATCAGCTTGGCCGAAGTGCATGGTTGTCCCATTCTCAAGCTGAATTTCTTCAATCATTAAGCGGACACCATCTTCCCATGCCTCGCGCGAAGCTTCACGCACTATATCACCGCTTTGTTCTTCTTCAAATACAATGCTTGTCAAACCATGGCCGTACATATTATCAATTTCACTACCACCGGCAACTTCAGTATTTTCACCGTAAGCTGTGAGCCGTGAGATCGAAGCCCCGTCGGCTGTAGCAATTCTTATGTCATCTGCGTGAAGATCAATTGTATGGTTTTCACCTTCGCGGACGTGCAGCCCGTCACCGCCATCAGAAGCAAGCTCGCTGTCGCCGCTGATGCGGATATGCGTGTCGTTATCATAAACATCAACACCGTGGGCTGCTACATTATGAAAATAACCGGAGGCGTTTCCTAAGCTCTCGACCATGACATTACCGTCGATATCAACGTCATCTAAAATTGCTGTTCCATCAGCCCCGGTATCGATATAAACACTCACAGCAGATGCCCCACCTTCTAGGTTAAGGTCGCGTAATGCTAGCGTTTCACCGCTTCCACTTCCTAGCACAAGGTTTGCAGCATCCAAAGTATGACCGTTTCCAACAATCGTTAAATCGCGCGGAAGTTCGACAGCTTCTACGTCAGATGATTCTTGAATGTCTCCTGTTAATTCAATCGTGGAAATGTCCGGGTCATCTAAAGCTTGAGTGAAACTCTCAAAGCTGTCCACTTGCGCCATGTTGTTACGGTTCGCATAAGTCACACCTAAATGATCCAGCTGACTTGCTGGAAGCTCTTCAACAATTTCTTGAAGCAGCGTTTCATCCTCCATTAATTCATACAATGTGTACGTTTGGCCGAAATGACTACTATCATCTGTGATGTAATCATCGATAATGAAATCATCGGATGTGTCCCTGACGCGCAGTTTAAAAGAGCGCCTTTCTAAGTAACGTCCATATGCATCGTAAGCATCAAGTTGAATTTCATCTACAGATCTGTAATCCCGATTGTAATCACTGTCACCATCTTCTCCCTCATCAGCTTCAATCCCTGCAGTTCCTGTTGTAAAGTATCCGTGACGATCATGACGCTGAAGGTGACGCTCTATACCATTTGGTGCCTGCATGTGTACGGTATGTACCTCATCAGCTGCTTCAATATCTATATTTGTAATCGGCCGGAGATCCGCTGAATCGGTTATACCAGCATAGCGGTGAATGGTTTCAATGTTTGTCATAAACATTTCCGGCACATGAATATTAATATCCACCGGAGGATTTCCGTCTAAGATCGCATTCGCTGTGTCTTCGTCTGCATCCATTAATGTAGACTTGAACCCTGGAATGATATCATGCAGCTGAAACGGAATTTGATAACCTTCAACAGGCAGTGCCGGCTGGTCATCTGTTAAAGAACGGGGTGGAATTTCAATATAATAGGTACAATCACTTGAAAACACGCAGCTGTAATCTAAAAAAGAATCGATATGGCGGTTTGTAAAATAGATCTCTAACGTATTTCCGCTTCGTTCAACATGGTTGATCAGTCCCGGGGCATTTGTCGAAATTGAAGGCGCTGCTTCTGCATCCAGCTCGTAATCAAAGTCGACAACCATTTTGTTTAAGTTATCGATTTGATTGAACTCGAAGTCAGCGTCGTCAGCTTCGATCGGTTCAAAGTCATAATTGTAGGGAGGTGCGGTTTCAGCCGCAGCCGTCCAGGCAAAACCTGCACACGCTACAGCGGCAAAAAGCACACCCACGCTTGCTTTAAGCATCATGTTCCTCCTTTAAGGCATTGTAAGATAAGACACATCAATCAGTTCTTCGTAACGGTTATGAGCTTCCACACGTACTTCAGTACCAGGGTCGAACTGCGGGGTGGCTAAACTGTACTGCTCACCACCTTCGTAGTGAAAGCTGACAGGCTCATTTTCACCCTCAACTTCTTGCAGCTGCACAGTAAAGACCTCATCTGTTGTATCCACATATAATTCATGCAGCGAGAAAATCCCGCCCTGATGGTTTGCATCAACATCAAGAATGGCTGGTTCTTCTTGTACGAGCACTTCTGTTTGAATATTTAATAACGTATCGCCAAGCTCACCGTACACCGGGTACAATCCCGGTTCTTCAGCATCAAAGTCGTCCCATTCAACGATTTCAAGAGATGTATCTCCACTTTCGTACGTCACTTCAACACGTGCTGGAAAGTCAGGGGAATCGCCGGAAGCCATTGTTATTGTTGGGATGTGTGCTACTTGTTCAATTTCACTTTCTATGGAACGTATGCTGAGTTCCTGGAACGCTGTGTCCCCGAGACGGTCAGTGACAGAAAGCTCAAAAGTCCGTTCTTCATCTCTTGTCGGTGTGCCGGAAATGGTGCCGCTATTTTCATCGAGCTCAAGGCCGCGCGGAAGACTGCCGCTTGATACGTTATACGTATAAGGCGGGTTGCCGTGGTTCGCGCCAAGTGCCATCGTTACCGCCTGACCTTCTAAAATATTTGTCGATTCCGGCGCCATGATTGATAAAAACGAATCCTGGGTGCCGATCGCTTTTCGGAGGATCGCCTGTGCGTCAGAAGTCGTTAAGTAGCCGTTACTGCTTACATCTGCAACATCCCGGAGATGTCCATCACTCATCGGCCGGTGACCGCTCACGTGCTGCAGTACTTGAATCGCAGACGCCGGCGAAACCCGGTCCTCTCCGGCCGGATCGCCTGGTTTATGGCCGTGCTCTAACGTGCCACCATATGTATCCGGGATGATGCTGTTGCCGCTGCTGTTTTCAAGGTCATGGTTTAATATGTTGATCGTCGTCTCGGTTTGATCTGCCTCTTCAGGGGTGAACGTAAGCTCAAGCACAGTTTCACGGTCAAAATCAACTGCACCACCGCGGGAGCTGAAATCGATCACAAGGGCGTGGTCTTCCTGGCGGGTATTCACGTGAAAGTGGTCTTGAAAAGCGTCTTTTACGTCGTAGTCAGAAAATGTGAACGCCGTTCCGTCGCGCGGGGCGGTAATTTCGAACTGACCGCGGTCAAGATCATCTACATCCTGCAGAACGAGCGGAATCGTTACTTCGTTTTCAAGTGCGCGCTCGTCGCCGAGAGACATTGAGCCGTCCGCCGCTGCCGCGCTGCCGGCAAACAGCAGCAGGCCGGCGGCGGTGAGGGCGCTGCCTGTAAGTCGTTTATTGAACACAGCTTGTTTCCTCCTTCTTAATCTTCTATCGTAAATGGAAATTTCACAGCTTCCTCAAGAACGTCGCCATTTTCTGACGTGATAAATGGCTCAATATACATCGTGTAATCCCCTGCATCGAAACCATCACGGCCGCTCACGCTGAACGACTTCCGATCGTCACTTACGTCAAATGTCACAGGTACTTCGTGATCGTCACCTTCATGCCAAACGTGAATATTTTCTGTGGCCACCGTAGACGGATCTACTGGTGCGGTTAGCGTAATATCCCACGCTTTATCCGGCCCGGCTGCTTCTGTCTCTTCCATCTCCGTCCCATCAAACGGCCGCACTTGGCCGTGGATCAGTGCCGGGTCCATTTGTTCGGCGTTTTCGTTATACAACTCGGAGCCGTTTAAGTTAAGCGAGGTCTGCCCTTCGCTTTCCATCAGTCGGAATTCAATGGAAGCAATTTTTTCGCTGCCGCTAATGCCGGTGTCGTTCGCCCAGGCAGCCCGAATCTGCCCGTCTCCAGCGTCTTCTAAATTGTCATCTTCAAATAAGAAATCTTCTTCAGCGAGCCGGCTGCCGCGCTCAAACTCGCGGGCGGCAAGGACATCCGGGTCATAGGAGAGCTCAAGCTCGCCCCCTGCCATGTTCTGTACGTCTTCAGCGTAAATATGTACTGTGAAAATTGAGCGGCGGTTTTCTTCATATACTGTAGAAGCCGTCAATGCCGGTGAGCTCTCTCCAGCTTTTGCTGTTTCATCTGTATCGCCGCCGGCAGTTACGAGCAGGGCGCCTGCCGCAATAGCTGCCGTACTTGCGCCGAGCCAGCCGGCCCATCTTTTTTTCATCAACTTTCTTCCTCCTTCAAAATGCTGTCTCTATCCATTTATGTGTGCCGTGTAAACGAGGACATATATATTTAATATCGGCTGCATAGAGGAAAATTTTAATAATAACGGCGGAAAAACTTCGGCGAAAGAACTTCGACCGCCGCATTATCATCGATTGGGCGTTCGCCTCCCCCGATTGGGCGTTCGCTTCCTTCGATTGGGCGTTCAGCTACTTCGATTGGGCGTTCGCCTCCTTCGATTGGGCGTTCACCTCCCCCGATTGGGCGTTCGCCTCCTTCGATTGGGCGTTCGCTTCCTTCGAGTGGGCGTTCGCTTCCTTCGATTGGGCGTTCAGCTCCCCCGATTGGGCATTCGCTCTCTTCGATTGGGCGTTCGCCTCCTTCGATTGGTCGTTCGCTTCCTTCGAGTGGGCGTTCGCTTCCTTCGATTGGGCGTTCGCTTCCTTCGATTGGGCGTTCGCCTCCTTCGATTGGGCGTTCGCACTCTTTTCTCTGGATTTTCTAATCGATTGAGGTATAATATGGTTAATTCTTTGAGAGGGTGTTCCGATTGATTGTGAAACCGTTAAAACCACCTGCGCCGCTTCGTCAGCTGGATGTGCTCATGCAGCGGCTACCGGCAGTTCATCCTGCCTACCCCAAACTTGAGGCGTCGTATTATAAGCGCCGCGCGGGCTACCGCGGCGAGCAAAGCCTCACCTTCATTTTCAACCGCTTCTTTCAATCCTTTCATATTCTTCAGGACCTCAGGCTGCCGGCACCAACAGGCGGTCATTTCCAAATTGATGCGATGATTGTTGCTCCGCCTCGGTTATTTCTACTTGAAGCGAAGAACTTCAAAGGGACGATCCAAATTGATTCGCCTCACGGCCTCTTAACCCGCCGGATTGACGGCGCCACCGAACAATTTCCGAATCCACTCCTTCAGCTTGAAAGTACTTCTGAACAACTACAAACTTGGGCGAAACGTATGGGGCTGCCTCAACTGGACGTTCACCATCTTGCTGTTTTCACCCATCCTGATCATGTGCTGCAGCGGCCGGAAGGTGCCCTCCTGCTGCGTCCGGATGAGATATCTTGGGCCATAAAGCGCATTATGAAGGGCGACACGCCTACAGGACGTGCTCGCCATGATGCGAGCCGGCTTTGGTGCAAAGCGTTAATTGACGCACATACGCCAATGCCTCCGCCGCCTTTGGAACAATGGGGGCTGGCGCGCGAGCAGGTGCCAGGCGGCGTTTGGTGTGCCGGCTGCAAAATGTTGACGGCGCGGTGGGTGAACAGACGCTGGCGGTGTGAAAAGTGCGATCAGATCGCAGCAAAAGGCCATGTTACCGCGCTAGAGGACTTTTTTGCTTTAAGCAGCGAACCCTTTACTAATGCTGAAATTCAATCATTTCTCTTTCTTCCGCAGGCGAAGGCGGTCACGCGATTTCTGCAGGAAGCAGGTTGTGTGCGGCTGGAGAAGCCGCGAAGCCATCTGTATATTTCACCAGCAGCTGACGCGTGATGATGAGCCGGTAACCTTCGATTGGGCGTTCGCAACCTTCGATTGGGCGTTCGCAACCTTCGATTGGGCGTTCACCGCAGATATAAATCAAGAGGAGCGCCTGTTTTGCGGCGCTCCTCTTGATTCAGCAGTTTTATTCAATTGTAAAGGTGACTTCGCCGCCGCCGGTGAGGGAGCGGCCGTTCGCTGCTTTGACGTCGGGGTGGATCGTCATTTCGTACGTGCTGCCGCTTTGATACGGTGTGCTCGTTGCGATATGCACCCCGGCGCCGTCGTCGGTTGTGCTTAAGTTGACGTCAACTTCTTCGCCGGTTTCCGCTTCGGTAACGGTGAAGTACGGCGCGCGGACATAATTCTCGTCTACCTCTGTGCTGAAGTCGACCGTCCACGTATGCGTTTCGCTAATGTTTTCTTCTGATGCTGTGTAGCCGCTCGGGATATGAACACTTTCAACGAAGCTGAACAACCCATCGACTTCCTGAACTGCGTACAAGCGCTCTCCGGCGTCAAGTTCCACCGGTTCATCATATAAGGACCAGGCGCTATCGGCGACACTTTCGCCGCGCAGCGTGAGGCCGGCTGTATTTTCCGCCCCGGCCACGTAGTCTACCGCGGTTGAGTCAGTCGTGTAGTAAATGTCGGCACCGCTGTCGCCGGTAAGCTCGAACGTTGTTTCGTTCGCTGCGCTTGCTTCAGGGGCCGCTGGCGTGTCGATGTCTTCAAGTACGGCGTACGTGCCGCTTTGGTGGATCGCACCCTGCAGCGTGCTCGTGGTGCTTGGCTGGGCGTAGCCGTGAATGCCGTCGTCCGTTTCCACAACGCGGACGAAGGAAGTGCCGTCTTCCTCGGTGGCAAATACGAATGGCTCAGCGAGGACACCGCCTTGACCGGTGTGGATGTCGAACACTTCATTTGTCTCGCTTGAATGCGCCCAGTCCGGCACCGTCAAATTGCTCCAGCCGTCAAGTGCTGATGAGAGGCGGTTATGCTGCTGCACGGCTGGATCACTTATGCCAGGCACTGCACGGCCCGGTATATACAGCTGCCAGTCTTCGGTTGCGTGCACAGCGCCGCTGTTTGCTGCAGCGCTCATAAAGCCGGCGTTCGTCCCATCAAACAGGGCCCCGTCCCCGGCGTCAGTTTCAGAGATGACTGCGCCGCTGAAACCGGGCGAAACCGCATGCTCGGCTTCTTCAATATTTAAAGTGTACGTCTTGTCATCACCATCAGCGTCTTCAAGTGTGAAGGTTTCTCCACTGCGCCCGAGGGAAACTTCGTCACCACTTTCTATATTATTTCCTTGCTCCACGTTCTCTACTCTACTGCTTGTGCTGAATTCGACGGTAAAGTCTTCATCACCGTGATTCGTACTGAACGTATCCGCTGGCACGACGGCATGAATGTCACCTTCATCATGGTCGAGCTGGCCCGGTACGCTGACGCCATCTTCTGTGATGAGGCGGAAGCTTGTAAATTCGAGCGGCTTATCACGGAGGCGGACATCCACTGCCTCCGATGGCGCACTCTCCTGTCCGTTAACTTCCTGCACAACTTGATAGCCGCCGGCCGCCGGTACGCCGGTGAATGTATGATCCTCATCAGCCGAGCTTCCATTGCTCACATCTGCTTCCTCAACGAGCTCGCCGTGATTATCGAGCAGACGTACGGTCGTTGTGTATCCGTCATACACGTGGATATCGTTTACGTCGATTTCACCATCGCCTGCGTCACCGGCCTCAACATCTTCAAGCTGCGGCGGCCGGGCCTCGATATTGCGCGTGACCGGTGTGGCGTCATTGCCGCTTCTGACCGAAGCGTTATACGTGATCGAGTACGCCCCCGGCGCCGGGAGTTCGAGTTTTTCATCTTCCGTTTCGTCATTACCTTCTGAGAAACCAAATACATCTTCAAAGTATTTATCACTACTGTCATCATTACTTTGCGTTACTTCATCTCCGATGGATGATTCAAGCGTCAATTCCACCGAAGAATCTTCGTCACTGTCATCATGCAGCAGCTCTCGCAAATCGCCGTACAAGTAGTCTGTAGCGACTGCGCCGGGATCGTCGTATTTGTACGGATCTTCATCAGAAAAAGTCACTTCCACATTCGCATCCCCTTCGAGCTCAATGACCGGGGACTCGGTTTCCTCCACTTCAACTAAATTGGAGCGGGGGCTTTCGAGGGTTTCCCCGCCATCCTCTAACACTTGACGGACGAAATACACCCCGGGCTCCAGACGATCGCGCTCGCCTTCATCATCAAGCGGCAGGAAAGTGAACGTGTCTTCGTTATCTGGAAATGTTTCTTCTTCTTGAGCATCATCAATACCCTGTTCAAACAAGTGCACTTCAAGTCCCGGCATACCTTCAACGGCGTCGACTGTACCAATCTCTGCCGGGCTCCCGATCGCACGCGGCGCCGGCGGCCGGACGTGTACATCGCGGCGAAGGGTCTGCTCGTTTCCTGCACTATCTGCCACCGCATACGTGAGCGTGTACAAGCCGGCACTGTCGGTGTCAACGTCGCTCCGGTCGTATTCAATCGCACCGGTTAAGCTGCCGTCTACGTTATCGCGTGCTGTTATATCCGCACGAATATCTGCATCCGTTAAGTTGTCACCTTCGACGATTTCTAGGAATTCATCTAATTCCTCATCATCCGTGTCATTATCGCCTTCCTCACCGTACACTCCGTCACCATCAAACTGGAAATAAGGCCAGGTCGTGTCTTCAAGACTGACGGCCGGCGCAGAAGCAGCACTTGTCACGTTATTGACCGTCTGGGTGATCGTGTAACCATCTCCGAGCGGAAGGTCATAGAGGAGCAGCTGTCCATCCTCGCGATTTTCAAAGTTATTCACTGTACCTCCGCTGTAAGTGATCGTTAAATCATCCACATCTAATTCATTCTCCAGATCACCACGGTCGATGTGGAGTGCACCATATTCGTAATCAAAGCGCTCCTGCCCGTCTTTACCTAGCTCATCGGCGGCTTCCCACGTGTCATATTCATTTACAATCGACGGTGCCGGCGGTGCGACCGTTAGCTCGCGCTCGCCAAGTTCTTCATAGTCGTTATCACCGTTTTCTTTTACGTAATAAGTGACAGTGTATTTACCAGCGCGGGTTTCAAGGTCGTTAAGTCCGTTATCGCTTGACCACGTATCACCATTATCTTCAACCTCAATTTTTCCTCCGTCCCACGTGCGGTAATCCAATTCACCGTCAAGCTCACTAAAGTTTGTGACAGGGTCTTCAATGTTGTATTCAAGCTCCACCCCGTCATTTAATTCATCTGTACTCCAGCTGCCGGCGACCACCTCAAGCGGATCATCGCCGGTGATGCTGAAATCCGGTTGTTCACCATCTTCAACAACCTCTTCGTCAGACGGTTCGCTTTCCACGTCATGAAGCTCTTTGACAGCGGTGTAATGGCCGGCACCTAAGTCGTCAAAGGTGATTTCATCTACATCTTCATCTTCATCGATCGTTTGACTTTCTTGTACTTCGCGCTCCCCGTCTGACGTTTGACTCCGGTAAAGCACAATGTCAGCGCCGTCGGTGAAATCTTCGTTGTCATTATCCCCTTCAAGCGAGACGGTTATTTCACCTTCATCATTGCCCTCGCCACTATGTTCTTCATTTACTTCGAGGTCCAACACAGGATTCTCAATCTCAAATGTTGTGTCATCGGTTTCTTCTTCACCGTTGTCACTGCTGATGTATTCAGCCGTGTACTCCCCCGGTGCTAAACCTTGAAACGTGCAGCTACCATTGTCTACTGGACCAAGTTCGAGCGGGTCTCCTTCCGCTTCGTCTCCTTTGTAAATATTAATTTCATCACAATTCAACCCTTCGTCATCCTGAAAAGTTACTTGAAACGTATCCTTCTCATCCACTTCTAGTTCAACTTCATCACCGTTGTCACCGTTACTGCCGTTGCCATTTTCACTAAAAACTGAAATTGGGGCAAAAGTTATTGCGAAACTGAACGATATAATAAGTAGTGCCATCCATCGGGGCATATGTTTTCCTCCTTACTCGTCTTCCGGGATTGTCCAGGTTGTTTCTTCAAGCAGCCGTTCGTCCCGGGCATATACACGAATCTTAACGTCATCTCCAGGTTCTAAAGCGACCACCGCCTGGCTGAATGTACCGCCGCCGGCCGGATGCATGTCGTATGTATCACCGGCGTGCTCAAGTTGCGCACTGATTGCGTCTTCAGCTGCATTCACTGTCACTTCAGGCGCAAGTGGCGAGTGCGCTACATCGATGTTTTGAATCACATCAGCGGCTTCGTATACAAACGGCTTGACCGCGCCTTCAGCAAGGGGCGTGCCTTCAGCCGAGGTTACATTGTCAGTGACGTGAAGTTCGTATGTAACACCTGCTTCATACGGCGTCTCTGGTGTGACGAGCAGCTCGCGCTCATCAGCGGCTGCAGCTACTTCAACCGGCACGGCACCGTCATCACTTTCAATGAACACATCGCTGTCGGTTAACTCGCTGTCATTAACGGGCGTTGAGAATGTAATCGTCCACGTTTTTTCCGGGTCATGGGTTACGGTTTCACTTTCTAAGCTGTAGCCTGCTGCTGAGATTGCAGCAAACAAGACGGCGGCTGTCGTATAAGCCGTCCAACGTTTTTTTGTCATAGCGCATCACCTACTCTTTGTATCGGTGCGAGACGCTGAAAGTTTTAAGGATACAGGCAAATGTTTCCGCAAGTTGTGAAAAAAATAATCATTAAAGGGGTTAAAGTGTATGAAACAATCATGGATACCGGCTGCGTTAAGTGCAGTGATCGCCGGTGGCTCGCTGTTTGCCGGTGCACCTGAATCCGCAGCTGCTGATGAACGGGTGTGCGGCACCGACCGGGGCGTTGACTTTATGTTTGTCGTCGATGATTCCGGCAGTATGGACTGGAATGACACGACGAATTCACGCGTGTCCGGCACGCAGGGTTTTATAGAGGATACGTTTACCGAGCATGACCGCGGCGGCGTTGTCGGCTTCTCGAATGAAGCTGCGCTCGTGCAGGATTTAACGGATAATACATACAACTTGATCGATGCACTCGGCGAAATTGATATGCCCGAAGGCGGCGCTTATATGTATACCGGGCTCGATGAAGCGATGGATGCCTTTGATGATACGAGTGCAAATGAAGACGTAATGGTTATCTTAAACGACGGCCGTACCGTTGATCAGTCGCGCACGATCGACACAGCCGCAGAAGCTGCCCGTGCCGGCGTTACCATTTATACGATCAACTTAGTGACCGAAGCAGACAGCGATGATGACATGCTGCGTGCGCTGACGGATGCTTCCGGCGGCGAATATTTCAGCGGCGAAAACGCCACTTCGCTTGAAAATGCGTACGAGGAACTTCGGGAATATATCGAAGGTCACCGCGCGCCGCAGACCCATGATGACTGGCGGCTTCAGGATGATTATGAAACGAGCGGCGACTTAGTCATTTCAAGCGATGTCCGCTGGGATTTAAACGGTTATGATGCAGAAATCGGCGGCGACTTAGTGCTGCACGACTGCGCGCACGTACGGGTGGATCACGGCTCCATTGAAGCAGACCGGGTGGAGCAGTTCCGCCGGGCGACGTTGAACCTGAATGACAGCCGGCTGGAAACCGACACGCTCGAACAGCACGGCACCCTTGATGTTAACGGTGACACGACAATCAACGTCAACGATGAGCTGCATCAAGGCTGGCAGGGCGTGCTTAACCTTGCAGGTGAGACACTGAATGTAAACGGCGACTTTACCCAGCAGGGTGAGCTCAACATGGCCGGCGGCACGGTGGTGCACGATGACGGCAGCTTCGTGCAGGAAGGTGCCATTAACCTTGGCGGCGGACTCCTCCATGCCCAGGACGGCTTAACGATGGAAGGCGGGCCGCTGCACGGCGAAGCAAGCGTGCGAAACATTGATGTTGCCGGCGGTGAATTGATCGTCGACGGAGCGCTCGGGCAGAACGTACTCACCCAGGAAAGCGGGCAGCTCGATGTGAATGACGGCTTTGTGGAAATTAACGGCAACTACTTAATCAACGACGGCTGGCTCACGATGACGAACGGCTACGGCGGCTTTGATACGTGGGATTCAGCATACGATGAGCTCACGTTTGATGCGTCACTGCAAGGCGATGTCGTCCGGGTGCACGGCGATTTTACGACAGAAAGCGAACGCAGCCACGGCACCCGCGATTATGACCATATCGGAGAGCCGATGCCGGATGAAGGCCATTTAACCGACGGATTCCTCGTCGTTGACGGCAATTTTTACGCCCTCGGGGATGACGAAGCCGATGCGAACATGAGCGACCGGGCGCTTGATTATAATGAAAGTTTCAGCAGCTACAACTTCGCCGCTGAAGAAAACCACCGGACCATTTTAACCGGCGCAGGGGCGCAAGGCGCACTCATTGAAGGAAGTAATTCTTCATTTGAAACGCTGGAAGTGGAAGGGTCGCTCCACGATTACGCGATCAACGGCGCCGTCGATTTCGGCTGGCAGGTGCTGCTTGAAAATGAGAAGTCCGATAATGCGGATCTTGGTGACATTACGATCAACGGTGTGACCCCAGGGAGCTTAGACGCCAGTACGCTTCATTACAGCAATGTTGTTGTACCGCAGAACAACCATAGCAATATTCAAGAGCTCGATGTGGATGTCACACCAGATGACGCCAACGCGGAAGTGAACATCGCCGGCGACCGGCTCGATGGCAATGATACAGCCGAACTGGCGGTGGAAATTGTGTCGGCAAGCGGCGATGAAGTCAACGAATATACGTTTGACGTACGCTTAGAAACGGATGAGGATACGGTCGACAGCTTGTCGCTTGACCGGGACCACGTGCATTTTATCCGCCCAAGCGGCGGCGGGCTGCAGCCGACAAGTGAAACCGTGAATGCGACAGTTTCACCAAGTTCAGCCTTGAATCAAGACATTACTTGGACATCAAGCAACACGAACGTGGCCAACGTGAACAGCAACGGCCGCATCACCCCGCAAAGTAA
The DNA here is from genome assembly GCF_003014715.1 of Salsuginibacillus halophilus. Classification (GTDB taxonomy): domain Bacteria; phylum Bacillota; class Bacilli; order Bacillales; family Marinococcaceae; genus Salsuginibacillus; species Salsuginibacillus halophilus. Next base: position 39,209 of record NZ_PYAV01000004.1, on the reverse strand, counting down.
CGGGACAGCTACGGTTCAGGCCGAAACAGAAGACGGCGGCTATACGGCAGCTGTCGAAGTGACCGTTGAAGATGAAACCGACTTTCAAAGCCGGGTGGATACGCTTGCGGACTTGATGGAAGATGCGGATTTGTTTAATGCCGTGACATCGCTTTACAGCTTAAACGATGTGGATGTGATCACACCGGGCGGCTTTATTAACGCGGTCAATTTCAGCGGACATAATATTATGTTTCCAAACCGGCTCGGCGAAGTGCAGACGGCAGGCAATGTGAATGAGCTGATGGTCGTCGCAAACGGTGAAGACGCGTTTCAACTGCATGAGACAAGCAGCGGGACGTTTCAAATTGCCCGGGGCAGTACGACGCTAACGTTTGGCGACTCGCTTGAGTTTGTGGCGACAAATGCCGCCGGCGATGAGATCGACCGGATCCAGACGATGTATGGCATCAACGTCAGCAGTCCGCAAAGCGGGTTCAACGCCCAATACACGTTAGACGGCTTATTAAACAACCCTGGCGACTTCCAGCGGCTGTTAAACGAATTCCCGCCGGAACATCTGCAGATTGATTTTTAAATGATGACAAAAGCCGCGGTGCGTGAGATGCACCGCGGCTTTTTGCCGGCGATTGGGTGTTCGCTCTCTTCGATTGGGCGTTCGCAACCCTCGATTGGGCGTTCGCTCCCTTCGATTGGGCGTTCGACCTCTTCGATTGGGCGTTCGCCCTCTCCGATTGGGCGTTCACATCTTTCGATTGGGCGTTCACATCCTTCGATTGGGCGTTCACATCCTTCGATTGGGCGTTCACATCCTTCGATTGGGCGTTCACATCCTTCGATTGGGTGTTCGACCTCTTCGATTGGGCGTTCGCTCTCTTCGATCGGGCGTTCAGCTACCTCGATTGTTGACAGGGGTCAGCCCCCTATTAAAAAATCCCCCTCACAGCAGCGCTGCCGTGAGGGGGATGCAAAAATATATGCTACTTATTCATCGTCTTTTAATTGAACCCTTTCTTTGAGTGCTATATTCATAGCCTACGCACCACCTGAAACTTCTTGAAATATCACCTACGAACAAAAACGCTGCACAATAACTACTTTTTCACGTATAGTTATTCCGTAATCTGGAATGGGTGCACCGTGTCATCCTGCAAGGGGGTTCCATCTTTAGAAGTTACGCCTTCTGTAATGTGCAGTGTGTACACTTCATCTGTGTCATACCCGCCTGCCGGGGCTGCTGCCTCGATCTCATCACCGGATTCATTCAACGTAACATCTGCATCCACCTTATTTTCCGCCTCGTCTTTAATAAAGACATTTTCTTCTGTAACAGATGCCTCATCAGCTGCTGCGCTTAAAGTAATCGACCAGTTGTGGTTTTTTATTACTTCTGGCAGGTCAGCGTCAGGTACCGTTGTGCCAGCCGGCGCAAACATCTTTAATGAATCTTCAGTTGCTGCGACAAAACGGTCCAATTCGTCTAAAGGAGAAACGATGAATAACTGATTTTCTCCCTCAGACTCATACTGAAACACCTTTTCACCATCTAAGTTATACATTTCGACCGTCGCACCCAGTCTCTCATGATTGATAATATATTCATTATTAAATAAAGTTCCACTCCAAGACTGAAACTTCGAAGAGCTTTCACTCCTTACACGCCACTGCTCTACCCCCTGCATATTAACCGCTGCGATTTCACCACCTACACCACTATTATAAATGGTTTCATCAACAATCGTGTTCAACGCATAGGCTGTAGATGAGGTGCTTGGCAAATCTACAGAAAAGGTTTGCTGCTCTCCTGTTGATAGATCATAGACATTTAATTCTGAATTCATTTCAGATTCATAGACCATTGGTACTTCAAAAGCATAGGTTTCTTGTTCGTTAATTGATGCCAAACCTCGCTCGAGGTCTTCTGCTTTATTTAACACAACTTCTTTTTCACCTTCATAACTAATGAACCAAACCTCGCCTTGGGTATGAACGTAATAACCTTCACTATTCGCCTCTAAGATAAAGCTGGAAGTCACTGGGTTGATCTCCGTCTGCCAAAGGATGTCTCCATCTGGATACATTAATGTTAAGTAGTTCGCACTATTAATTAACATAGGCTTATTTGCTACACCTGGCTTCACTACCGAAGCTCGCTCATCTTCTAGTAAAGTTTCTGTTTCACCATTACGATGAACCAACTCTACCCGATCATCGCCATCCCGCACGACATGATCGCTTGTCACATATGCATTAGTAATACGGTTCGCACCTTCTACCGTGAATGCATGTGAGCCATCCATTTCATGAACTTGCAGATCACCTCTTTGATTCCTTGGCTGTGACGATAATACCGATTCCTTAGGGTGGTAATTCACATCAATACTTTCATCCATTCCTTCAATCGAATTGCGCTCATTAATATTTCCTGTTCCTGGATCAATCGTCATAACATCAGCATCATATACTCCATCGACAAGTTCATATGTACCAAAGATTAATTCATCACCTTTCATCTCCGGTTCAATCAACGGGGCTCTTTCATCCTCAATTGGCACTTCCCATAGTTTTTCATAAGCATGATCGTTTTCCGCTGCCCCAGCGCCTGACGGCATAGCTAATGAGCTAATGATAAGGGCACTTAGCAGCATGTGCATCTTCTCTTTCACATGTAACACACCTTTTCTTTTTGAATGTTTCTAGTATAAAGGGCACACGTCTTTGTGTATATACTTTTTGTTCAAATTATTGAAATTTCAGGATCCTAACTGGGTAATTAATCCTCGACAAAACCACGTTGGTCATTTAGCTGTACAGGTTCGGCTTTCCAGGCGTCAAGTTGTTTTTCGTAGCGTGCGTGCGCTTCATCACGATTGATTAGCTCGCCCCACACTTCATACTTTGCCCGGTCAAATGGATCTTGGGTTATCGCTTGGCGAATATGAGCCTCTCCAGTTTCTTCATCACCAGCTTCGATCTTTTCTACCCCGAGCTGAAAACGGGCAGCCGCATGATAAGGAATGACCTCCAGCAGACGTTCGTAGTTTTGCTGTGTAAGCAGCGCTCCCGTGTGCCATGGGTAAGCTTCTAATGCCGCTTCCGGCTGCGCCGGCATATGTTGTTCAGCCTGCTGCAGCTGATAAGTGCCAAACCCTGCTGTCAGCATCATAAGCGCGGCTGCGACGCCACCGATAACCGGCCCAGGCGTTCCTCTGCTTTCCGCCTTAAGGTCGTAGGCAGCGAGCATCATAAACACGGCAGTGAGCACGACAATCAGAGGAAACGCGAGGGTGAAATCGACAAGGCTGTGCAGCAGGATGCCAAGCGCCGGCAGCGCCCAAAAGGTGTGGATGCGACGGATAATAAGCGCAATCCCAGCTGTAAACAGCGCAGCAAGCGGCAGGCCGAGCTCGATCGCCCAAGTGACCAAAGATGAGTGGAGCTCGTGGCTGATGTAGGGCGAAGACTGCGCCCGGTACATCATCGTCTGCCACGCATCGCCGCCGCGGCCGAGGGGTAAGGTGCCGGCTGTCTCCGTTAATGCGTCGCGCCAGTAAATCGCACGGTCTACCATCGTCGCACCAGCCCCGGAGACAAACGCCGCCACACCGCCAGCACTTAATAGAAGTAACAGGCTCATTCCGAGGGTTCGAGCGTGCCGCTGGTACAATAGAAAGTGATCCGCCAGCGGGAATATGATGTGCAGCACGCCGAGCATCAACGTAGTTACAAACGCGGCGAATGGCGGGAGCAGACCTGCAAGGAGCGCGGTCAGCGTAAGCGGCAAGCTGTGCTGCGCCGCCTGCTGTAAGGCTGTGGATTTGTGCTGAATCATAAGTACAGCAAGCACCACTAACAGGATGCCTAATGCTGCAAACGAATCGGTCATCGAAAGCAGTGCCGCCGCTGAGGCGAGAAACAGCGGAGCCAAGCGCCCTGCCCGGATGCTGTAGTACAAAATCAAGCTGAGATATACGGTCGCCGCTGCATTCGGATAACCTAGAAAGCCGGCGTAAGCACCTTCTCCGGTGACTGTGCCGTACCAATGTTCAGCGTTTATGAGCGCACTAATGACCGAAGAAGCTAGAATGACGCCGGCTACAGTATCTAATATCGCAAGAAGGTACCGTTTTGGCGGGCGATCCAAAGTCCCGAGCCAGAAGAGGAGGACAACGGAAGCGGTCATCGTCCATGTCATAGCTGAAGTCAGGGTGCTGTGGACCGACTCTACCCCGTTCAGCAAAGTGAGCATGTACGCAGATGGTACGACAAATAGAACAAGGCCGGGCGCTATTTGGCGCACACGGCCTTTCATTAAATGATAGGTGAGAAATAGCAGAACGAGCCCGAACCACCACGGAGCGGCCGGGAGCCACACGTCTGTTGAATAAAACCCTTCAAAAAACCAGGCCGCGAGCACCCACGCGCCGGCCAATATCCACTCCAGCATTACAGTTTCTCCTTTATGTTCAGTTGTTTGGGTTTACGAAAATCGGGCACAGTTATCTAAATGTATTTATATACTACCTTGATTCAGGCACCTTAAATAAATGCTTCACCTGTTCCTCGAGACGATGACCGTTACCACTCGTATGATCACTTGTAATAAACAGCGTATGTGCGCCAAGACTATATCCTTCAGCTGGTGCTGAAACGTGTATAGTAGTTTGGTCCAAGGCACCTAGGTTGATGTCGGTATCCAAAGGCTCTCCACGGTAGTCCGTAACATAAACCGAGGCTTCATTAGCTGTTGCAGGATCTAATGACTGATTAAAAGTTATGGTCCATGTGTGGTTTTCTTCTACTTCCGGTACATGTTTCGACGGCATTTCACCAGTTGGCGCAAACATTTTTACAGCATTATCAGTCGAATGGTTTTTAATACATTTTATATTATTTATTACTTACATGTAATTATATAAGCCTTGATACATTATTCATCTCTATTACTCAAGTGCTTTTAAGAAGATTATCCATATGGACCCAAGGAAATCAATCTATAAAAAGGAAAATAACCATTTCTTTATGATTAGGTTTATATTATCATGAACTATGTTACATGGTTACATGAAATCCAAAAATGGTTTTATACTAGGAGTGAGGTTGTTGAAAAAATGGTTACAACGTGGTTTTGCGATCTTTATTACAGGTATGATCGCCGGCACTGCACATGCAGGCGCTGAGCATCCATCGTTTTCAGAGAACTGGACGGTTGAAGTTGAAAGTAACATAGAGTTAATAGGAGATGTGGACAACAAGCTTATCAGCTTAGACAGTGGAACACAGACGTTAAAGGTTTTTGATTCCGAAAACGGAGAAGTTGTGAATACTACTGATATCGAAACCACTGAGAACCACCTTAATGTGAGCGGTGTTAACGAGGGATACATATTTATCGAAGCTTTTACGCCTGGAGGTGCCTTAGCTACTGACGGGCGATCAACTGAAACTATAGTGTATTCAGCAGAGGGTGAGAAAGTTTTTACGGTAGAAGGTGGTTTGATTGGAGCTGAATATGGTAAAAATCATCAGATACTTGTACAGCATCATGAAACTGATAATAATGCTATTGAATTACGAAGCTTTGAAGATGAAATCGTTGCCTCATTTGATCCGGCCTTTGAGGACCCCTTACAGATTATCCACACAAAGCCTGAATCGGATCCATCTGTGATTTTTTCTTACGGCCATGAAGACCCAACATTTGCTGCGCTAAATGAAGACCTTGACTTGATGTGGGAAATCGATGACCTTCCTGGAGATTTCGCTCCCACCGAGACTTCTTTGCTTGATAGCAGATTAATCGTCCACGGGCAGAATGATGAAATAGCTGCTTACAACATAGAGGATGGTACGAGAACGGACAACCTTCTAAAATATACCGATGAAGAATTATTTATACAAAAAGGATATTTTGATCATGAGAGGTTTCTCACGATTGAAGAGGATAAGATCAATCTTTACAATGAAAACCTGGAAAAAGTAACTACTCAACCAAGTCAGGGTAACGTTTCCAATATCAAGTTTAAAACTGTAGACAGCCCGAAGCAAAACCACGTTTTAATTACAGATTACACCAATTCTGAAGATTATACGAGCTCAATGTTAGATGAATCGCTCGAGGAACGCTGGACATCTGATAAAGCAACCGAACCCAACACAGGTCATACTACTAATTCAGAAGGCGAATTGTTAACCTTTATGCCTGACGAAGATACCTTGTATTACGCTAGTCCTGAACAACCGTATACGGCTATACATCAGCTTGAAAACAAAAAGCTCACTCAAGAGCCGGTTTTCAGCACTAATAACAAACAGGTATTTTTCCAAACCGTAGATGAAGACTTAAACATCTATTTAACTGCTCTCGACCGTGACCCCACTGAAAAAAGCAAGACAGAAGCAACACCGGCCGATCACGAATGGACGATTGAACTGAATCATGCAGTAGATGCTGATAGTGTACACAAAGACAATGTCTACATTAAAAATGAACATGGTACCACCCTCAACATTGAAAAAAGCGTACACGAGTATAAGATTGATGTGCAACCGGAGGATGGCAGTTACGCTCCTGGAGACTACACTCTACATGTAAGCGATGAGCTAACTTCTGAAAACGGTACTCAGCTAACTAAGGGTGTCCAGCATGAATTCACTGTCGACTAAAGTTATATAGAAATGAAGCTAGTTTTTGCTAAAACAATGTGCGAGCTATTTAATATTTTTGAAAATTGACGATATAAGGGTTGATGGCACTTAACTGCTTTGTGAGAAGTTACGTAGGCTTATGTATTTTGGGATATACTTCCCAGCGTAACCAAAATGCAGTATAATGCACTCAGTACTTAAAGATGAATCAAGGAGGTTTCTAACTTATGAAGAAACTTATTACTACCGGAGCTGTCGCGCTTGGCGTTGCAGTGGGAGGCTTTGCGGCGCTCTCTACCACCGCATCCGCAGATACTACACCCCAATCGGTGCTTTTTAACGTTGAAGGTGAACAGTATTCCGTTGAAGCAGTAGATTACGCCCGGGCCTATGGTAACCAGGACACAAATGAACTTTACGCGTTTTTAAGTGACTCCACAGACACGGGCTTACCTGATATTGCAGGTGTTTCCGTTGACGGCTCGACTTACATTGCTGCCGGCGACTATGCGCGCCTTCATGGCAACCCTGACACAACTGATTTCAGCGAATTTGATCCGCTCGATACCGGTGCCGCCGGGTCTGCTACTTTGGATAATGATGGAGGTTTACAAGTAGAAACAGGGCAAGATGATGACGCTGAAGATGTCGAAGAAGATTTTGAAATCGTTGATATCTCCTAAAAGCAAAGGCCGGACGCAATGTCCGGCCTTCTTTAGTAATAAAGAGTGGCTCCTTCGTAATGATCTTCTTCTCCACTAAAACCATATAACGCATAGCGCTCGTTATCTTCCTCATATTCAAAAACCACTGCCTCGCCTTGAACTTCAGCCTCCAATGAAATGTCTTCATCTTCCGGCAGACCACTTTCTCCTGCATCATGAATATAGACGTTCAAAAGCCCTGGGATACCAGCTTGTTCATACTCCATATTTAACTCGTCGAACTCCGCTGTTTCTGCAGAATCGTCTCCAGCTGCAGCTGCAGACGGCGGCGTGTCTTCATCACTGCCAAAAGGTCGGTCAGCGTTCTGGGATGAATTGTCTTCAGTCTCAGTTGAAGCACTGCTTATACTGCCATCTGAATCACCGGTTGCAGATTCGCTTGAGCCTCCGTTATTTCCTCCAGATTCACCATTTGAGCTAGTATCATCGCTACCTCCATTTGAACTGCTGCTTCCTTCAGCAGATCCATTATCTTCATCTGAGCCATTGCTTCCTCCAGCAGACCCGCTATCTCCATTTGATCCGCTGCTTCCTTCACTGGCATCATCGTCGCCATTTAAACTGCTCTCCTCTGAAGCTATGCCCTCGCTGGTATTTTCATCAGTGTCATCGTCATCTGTACCATTATTGGCTGTACTGCTTTCAGTTTCATCTGTATCTGCTTCGTCTGCTTCCTGCGCGACATCGCTACTACCATTATTCTGCATCGCTTCAGGCTCTTCGAGTTCTTCGCCATTACCGAAGCAGGCTGTAAGCGTTGCGGCCATGATTAAAGGGGTGCCATAACGAAGTATAGATTTTTTCATGTAACTTCCACCTCAATCTTGTTGGTTGTATTTTCATTATACTTGAAAATCATAGGTGTTCGGCAATAAATTATGGACAATTTGTATCTTTCAGCCCAGATTAGCGCGGGGTTAAAAATTTCTGTGTAATAAACGGTCGATTTTCAGCATCAAACGCAAAACCGACACTAACCTGCTCCAAATCGCCATTTAAAATATTCGCCCGGTGACCTGGTGAGTTCATTAAACCGACGTTGGTATAAACCGCTGCAGCCGTACCATACGCTACATTTTCCGCTGCCGCACCAAATGCAAAGCCATCATCTGATAAACGTTCAAAAGGCCCGCGTCCATCAGAACCGGCATGGCCTAAAAAGGATCCATCCGCCATGTCTTTGCTATGCGCGCGGGAAGTAGCGGTCGACGCTTCATGCCAGCCTAACGGCGCAAGATCGTGCTGGACCCGAATTGCCCCGAGCTGAGCGACGGATTGTTCTTCCAAACCAGCTCGAAGGTCATCGCTTGGCTCCCCGTAAAAACCGCCGAGGGCCTCTTCTGCCGCTTCATCAATGACAGCTACGGCCATTACTTCAGCTTCCTGCGCAAGATCGTAAAATACCCAGTGGTAGGCACCGTCATGATGGAATATGTCATTCGTATCATCTTCAACGACATAATTCGTGCCTTCACGATGAATATGTTCCAGCGGCTCGCCAAGTGCATCACGTGCATCCACTTGATCATCGCCAACGTTCACTTCAGAAATTTCCGGACTGTCCGGACTGAATGTTAAAAAGCCGACAGCTTCACGATCATCGTTGTAGCCGACCTGGGTATAAGCTGCGTAATCCTCGTGGTAAATGTCCCACTGATAGTCATAGATGCTTTCAACACCGCTCGCTTCTGGTGCCCCGAGAAACGTCTCGACCTCTTTCTGCTCTGCACCTAATTCGAGGGCCTCTAACGATTCTGCTTCTTCATCTTCTTCCATTGTAAATGGCAGCACGGCTTTTTCCTTCAATGCAGTGCCTTGTTCAGAGTGAAGCTCCTGCGGTACGACTAGCTCGTACGATGCGCCAGGGTCATAACCATCGGCGGGCGGCAGCACTGTCACTTCGTTTGATGCATCGAGCAAGGCTTCTACATAAAGCGTTTCGCCGTCTTCGGTTGCAACGCGGATGGGCGTTTCTGTCAACGCGTCTGTTGAGACATCACTTGAAAATGTAATGGTCCAGTCTTTGTAGCTGTCATCTATGGTACGCTCCTGCCACATATCAGCCGCGCCTGCTGTGCTTGCCGTGATAAGTCCTGCTGTGACGGCTCCGATCACAGCAATCAACCTTTTTTTCAGCATAAATACCGACTCCTTTTTCAGATAATTATATCATATGTTAGCAATTGTGGGGGCAGCTCAGAACACGGGGTGATAGTTTCCAGGTTTTAGAGAAAATAACAGTAGCATGCGCGAAACGAACAGTAGCGGCTGAGGAACTCACATTGGTCGCGACGAAACGAACGATATAGTCGACGAAACGAACGATATAGTCGACGAAACGAACGGCGCAAGCAGCAACTGCTGATTTTCCACCTTTTTTATTCGCTTTTGAAGCGTATTACGGTATAATCGATATAACTTATGGAAAGGAGCACCCTTTTGATTATTAAACCTCTCAAAAAGACGGCCCCGCTATTGCAGTTGGAAGCGCTGAAGCACCGGCTTCCGGCAGATCACCCCGCTTACCCCGGACTTATGACGGCGTACCATAAGCGCCACGCTGGTCACCGCGGCGAGCAAAGCCTCAACTTTATTTTCAACCGCTTCTTCTCCGAATTTCGTATTTTCCAAGATATCCGCCTCCCGGTTTCGCCGGATCGTTTTTTTCAACTGGATGCAATTCTCTTAACGCCTCACCGCCTATTTCTCCTTGAAGTGAAGCATTTAAAAGGCTCCATAGACATTCCATCACGGTATGGGTTAATGACGCGCACGCTGCCGGAGACAGTGGAGCAGTTTACGAATCCGCTTGTACAGTTGCATAACACGTCGGAGTTACTGTGGGTGTGGGCGGCCGAGCGCGGCCTGCCTGAGCTGCCTGTACACCATATTGCAGTGTTTACACATCGGGATAGTGTGCTGTGGCGGCCGGCGGATTGCCTGCTGCTGCGCCCGGAGGAGCTGTGGCGGGTCACGAAAGAATTAACGGCGGCGGATCCGGAAACGACAGGAAAGGAGAAGGCGCTTCAAAGCTGGCAGTCCGCTTTACTTGCCTCACATAAACCAGCGCCTCTCCCGAAATTAAGTTCCTGGCAGCTGACTTTGCAGAACCTTCGACCAGGCGTGCGTTGCGGGACTTGTAGCGATTTTACAATGCACTGGCTTCATAAACGCTGGCGCTGCACGCGTTGTGGGCGGATCGAATTGTATGCACACCGAGCAGCGTTAGAGGATTTTTTCAACCTCACAAGCGATCCTTTTACCAATGGTGAGGTGCGTGACTTTTTGCAGCTGAACTCGCGCCATACCACGCGCCGATTTCTTCAAGATGTTGGGTGCCGGCAACTCACAAAGCCGCACAGCCACCTGTATATCCCGCCGGGGTGTTAGTGAGCAGCACAGCAGCTGCTCACGTTTGTTCGTTCCCATTTTTTAGAGAAAATAACAGTAGCACGTTTGCAACGAACAACAACCACTGCGAAACAGACGACACTTTCGTTGGAACGCACGCTGACCGTTTCGAAACGCACAGTAAGTTAAGGTGAAATGCTTTATTAGACGAAATTAAGCCCTGCAGCTGTAAAACTGCAGGGCTTAATTCACTTATTCAACAGTAAAATTCATTCGGGTGGTGGAGCCGAGTGGTGTGCCGGATTCGTCTTCTACATCGCCGCGGATGTAAAGGTCATACGTTTCATCTTCATAAAAGTTATCAACTGGATCAAGCGTCACCGCCTGCGCTTCAGCATCGTAAGATACATCAACTTCCACGACATCACGGTCTTCATCAATAAGAAGAAAGTTTTCGTTCGCTACGGTGTCTTCATTGAGCGGCGCGCTGAAGGCGACGTTCCAAGCATGGTCTACAGCGACGCTTTCTTCTGAAGTGCGCTCATCTGCTTCTTCTTCATCAAGGCCGGACGTCCACTGCTCCTGTGCCTCCTGCACCGCTGCTTCAGCAGCTGCGATGCGCTCAGCTAATGCGTCAACGCGCTCCTGTACTTCGGCGCCGGCTTCATCTTCGCCATCCGCGTGCGGGTGGTTGGCGCGAACACTTAAACGCTGTTCAATCGAACCGAGCTGATTGCTTTGAGCGTTCAAGCGGCCAGGAAAGCTGTTGAAGCTTGCGTTTTCCCATTCAGCCAGCTCTTCATCAAGGTCCTCGTCTTCCTCTGCTTCTTCATCTTCTTCCGCGGATTCGTCTTCCTCTACTTCTTCATCTTCTTCCGCAGATTCGTCTTCTTCTGCTTCTTCATCTTCTTCCGCAGATTCGTCTTCCTCTGCTTCTTTATCTTCTTCCGCAGATTCGTCCTCTTCTACTTCTTCATCTTCTTCCGCAGATTCGTCTTCTTCTACTTCTTCATCTTCTTCCACGGATTCGTCTTCCTCTACATCTTCATCAACATCTGCTGCTTCAACCGATTCTTCTGCTTCTTCATCTTCTTCCGCGAATTCGTCTTCTTCTGCTTCTTCATCCTCGTCCGCAGATTCGTCTTCCTCTGCTTCTTCATCCTCGTCCGCAGATTCGTCTTCTTCTGCTTCTTCATCCTCGTCCGCGGATTCGTCTTCCTCTGCTTCTTCATCTTCTTCCGCAGATTCGTCTTCCTCTGCTTCTTCATCCTCGTCCGCGGATTCGTCTTCCTCTGCTTCTTCATCTTCTTCCGCAGATTCGTCTTCTTCTGCTTCTTCATCTTCCAAGTCTTCACCTAACTCAATATCGAAGTACGTGCTGATAGCTTCTTCAATCTCGGCGACGTTGTCTTCAATGCGATCCAGGTGACTTTCCATCGGCGCAATCGGCGGGCCAGGGGTGATATCTGACGGTGGACCGCCTGCGTTGTTATTGCCGTTGCCATTATCGTTTTCTTCTTCACCATTTTGCTGACCCGGTGCGTTGCCAGAGCCATTACCTTGATTTCCTGGCTGATCGGCTGCGGCTGTACTTAACGAGCCGGCACCGACAAGGGATGCTGCGAGCAATCCTGCACAGAGACGCTTTGCTGGTTTCTTCATTGTTAAAAACCTCCATTTGTCAAACTTGTCTGATATATATCGATTGTAGCAGAAACTTGTTGATTAAAACTATAGGGCTTTGTTCAAGGTACGAAGTTATGTATGGTAGTTGAAGAAAATAACAGTAGCACGCTCGGAACGAACAGCGGAGGTACCGGAACGCACACTACAGACTGAGCAACGAGCACCGCTCCGGCCGGAACGCACGGCGCAGGGATCGGAACGAACACTGCACTAATGTTACGTGCTGGACAGGGTGCGAGTACCAGTTTTTAGTGAAAATAACAGTAGCACGCTCGGAACGAACAGCAACGATATCGGAACGCACGCTCCAGGCCAAGCAACGAACGCCGCTCCGGCCGGAACGCACGGCGCACGGATCGGAACGAACACTACAGACTGAGCAACGAACGCCGCTCCGGCCGGAACGCACGGAGCACGGATCGGAACGAACACTATGCAGGCTGCGAATGAAAAGTGAGCAAATTTGTGCAGAATCATGACCGTTTTTGGCAGGGGTCTGACCCCTGTTAAAAAATCCCCCTCACAGCAGCGTTGCCGTGAGGGGGATGCAAAAATATATGCTATTTATTCATCGTCTTCTGCTGCTTCTTCAGCTTCAGTGTCTTCGTCTTCATCAACGTCGTCTAGATCTTCATTTTCAATAACGACGGCATCGATATCTTCACCTTCGTGAATGAACACAATGTCGTACGTGTAAGCATCTTCGAGTTCGTTATCAGCTTCGTCAGCGATATCGTCCGCTAAAGCATCGGTGTCAACGTCGGCGTCACTCACTGTCACATCAAGGATGATCGTGCCGTCCGTGAGTTGAGCGACTACATCTTCTACCCCATCGAGGTCAGAGAGCGCACTTTCAAGTTCAGCTTCGTCGATTTCCGGCTCTTCTTCTTCCGCCGGGTCCGCTGCTTCTTCTACATCGTCGTCAGCTTCGTCATCCATATTTTCTTCGGTTTCTTCACCGTTTTCATCTGCTGTTGCATCCGGTTCTTCGACATCTTCACCATTGCCACACGCTGTTAAGAGCGCTGCTGCAAAAAAAGGTACAGTTAATGCTATTACACTTTTCTTCATATCCATCACCTTAATTTCTATTTAGTATAAATTTATTATAAATCACACTTAAAGAAATTGACGAGGGATGTAACCACTTTTATAAAATTTTCCACAATGACGCAAATCTGCGGCAATGACTTTCTTGAAATGAGAAGTTCGTCATTTCACACAACATTTGATCACATAGATATTTCACAAGAGCGATATCAACCCATTCTTGGCTCTCAATCTATATACTTTTATCACTATATAGTCTGTCGGCGCCTCCAGCTCTGCTTTCTTACAGAAAACTTTATAAAACTATTTCGTCAGCTTTAACTTTACAAGCGTTACGACTGATATTTTCCGGTAAAATTTTTTGGGAAATTCTATGTACACAATACTCAGACGGTGGTTCATGATAAAATGTAGAAAGAAAAATTCAGCATCACATGCGAAATTGTGTGACAAGGAGTGACGTTCGTGAAGCCGGACCCTGGCAATCAATCAATTAATGAAATATTTGTTGTCCGCGCTTTGGCAATTTTAGCGGTAATTATGGTTCATTCGACATCAAACCCTGCAGCACAGATTGATGGACCATCAACGTCGCTGGCCGGATATAATTTTTTAAATATGTTTTTCAAGTTTGGTACACCTACGTTTATTTTATTGACTAGTTTTATTTTGTTCTACAACTATTACCAGCGTCCCGTAGACCGCGGACTCGTAACACGTTTTTACAAAAGGCGCCTCCTCTATATCCTTATACCTTATTTGTTCTTTTCAATTTTATATTTTGAATTAAATCAAGCCGTCCTCCGGCACGGTCCGGAGACATGGAGCGGTGCTTTTTATCAATTTGTAGGTGACCTCTTAACAGGAAGTGCTCACCCTCACTTGTACTTTGTGTTTATCAGCGTGCAGTTTTACATGATTTTCCCGCTGTTTTTAAAATGGATGCAGAAAAGCCGCTTTACGGTCGTAAACGCTTTATGGATCGGCTTGCTTATTCAATGGGCCTTTGTTTTTTACAACAATATGTCACTACAGTATCAAGAACCTGCCAGCTTGGCGATTTGGTATGCAGGATACTATTTCACCGGCGCATTTATTGGTATCTACTATCATAAAGTGTCTGACTGGCTGCGTGTCACTAAAGAAAACTTCCAAACGAAACGTCTCTTTCTTTGGCTCGGTGTATGGGGTTTTTGGTTATTTGGTGCCGGTGGGCATATTTATATTTACTACCTAACGAGAGCTTATGGAATGACATTTGATTCTAGGATTTATACAATGTTTTGGAACATCCACACGATCACAACAGCGATCATACTACTTCAGCTTTCATACTGGATCTATAAACACTGGCCACGGCCGATTGTAAATACACTCATTCATTTAGGTATTGTATCATTCGGCATTTACCTGCTTCATCCGCTTGTACTCCATGCTTATCGCATGACAGCAGACTTCAATGACCCAACCTCTCTAGTGTATCACGCATGGATTGCAGGTGGTTTTTTAACCGCTTTAGGCTTAACGTGGATTATTGTCACTTTCGTACTAAAATACATGAAAGGCGGCTGGATATTCTTCGGCGCCTGGCCGAAACAAAATCCTTTCATCTCGAAAAAGGATGAGCGCAGCAATTAGTAGAAAAGCCTCGCGGTGTTCTCCCGCGAGGCTTTTCTACTAAGATTTATGTTCTTCTAGCATATCGATCAACTCTTGGCTTGACATTCCGCCGGGTACATTAAACCGATGCATCAATCCATCCTTAACTTCCTCTTCGGTGTTCATCTGTGCACGTACCGTGAAAAACATTTCAATCCCAAGGTCCTCTGAGACATCACGTATCGTTTGATTGGATCTTCCATAAGGCATGGTAAAGGAGTTCATTGTAATTCCTAATTCTTCTTCCACCCGCTTAATGCCTAAAGCCATATCTTCACGCACGCGCTCTTCATACGCTTCTCCTGATTCCTCCGGCTTTCGAGCCGCCAAGACAGGTGATTCTTCCCCATCTTCAGTTTCAATGTAGTGATGTGAATCGTACGTATGGTGTTGGATATCAATATGACCACTCTCTACCATTTCACGAGCCTCTTCCCAACTGAAATGATTGTCCGCTCCTACATCTCTACGCTCAACAATAATGTAGATCGTCGCCTGCATGTCCATCTCTTCTAATATGGGATAAGCATACTCGTAATTGGATACATAGCCGTCATCAATTGTAATCAGTATCGGCTGCTCAGGCAGTGCATCTTCATCCCCGTTTTTAAAGTCGATTAAATCTTGGTCATTAATTGTTTCGTAGCCGGCATTATCTAATGCTTCAAGCTGATCGCGAAAATCATCAGGGTGTACCGTTAAAGAATTCTCTTCTTCTGTGTCAAAATCGTGATACATTAACACTGGGATGTTATGCTCTGCATCTTCGGGGGCCTTTGCATCTTCTGAGCCCGGCTCGTCTTGTGAACCGTTTTGTTGATCAGATGCTTCATTATCCGGAGGGTCTGATGGCAGCACGGCCATATAAGTCACTAATGCCCCGATAATAAGAACACCTACAATTGGCAATAGGTATTTCAAAAACTTGCACCTCGCTTCTCTAAACTCTCAGTCACTTCAGTCATTTTATAATAAAGCATAACCTTGTGTCACTTAGAGAAATTAAACGGCAGCTCTGTGTTGATCATTGACTGACGACAAACTACTGTTTTTAAGAGAAGTGATACCCCCCACCCCCGCATCTTCAAGCGCCGGCGTGATGTAATCTTCTTCATCGACTAGGAAATCAACTTCTAAATCACCACCTCCGGCACTTGTAGAGTTGATTTGAAAATAACTATCCGGATGGCCGTCGTTATACGTCTGCGGTCCGTAAACCTCACCGAACGCCGGTGCGGTTTCCTGCGGCTTGTACGTCTGTTGAGGGTTGTCTGTCAGGGTAAACCCAATCGTCCGGAATCGTGTGCCGGTGCTTGCTTCCGTCGTTATAGTCCGGAATTCAAGCGCTCCATCATTGATGTGCGCTGTATTGCCAAACCCGGCGCCGGCCTCCTGTGCCATCAAGAGTGCCAGCGCCGCGGCTAGAAAGGCGGCGCTCACTACCCTTTTCAATGTCTCACCTGCTTTTCAACTTTTTAACGGTAGCTCCAATGGAATGTGATTGATGGACCGATAACTCCCCATGTCGGACCCCAATTTCCACCAATACTAGAACCAATTCTAATATCAGAGTACCCTTGATATCTTCCTTGTCCTAAGTCCTGCCACTCACCATCAATCATGGCTTGATCATAAATATCGAATAATACATCTTCGCGCTCATTGTACTCCTTAATCTCGAAGTCAAAAGCACCGCGCATATGTTGGCTGGCATCTCGATAAATGAAAGTCGGCTCCGGCTCAAACCAGCCTTCAATTACAATTTCATTTTCCTTCACCCAATCAACGTAATCATATATTTGATCGTCAATTTCACCTGTTGTCACCTGCTCAAGAGTTTCTTCTGCCCAGCTTTCATCTATGGTGCGGTAATCAACATTCAAAATGTTGTTGTAATATGTGCGTACCCTTTCAAGCCAAAGCGAGACATTTTCTTTCGTCACTTGGTCACCTTCGTGTTCGCCATAGAATTCTGAAGCGGTTTGAAACAGCCCCTCATCAACATTTCTTTCCGGAGATTCATAAAAGTCTGCCGGCACATGCTCTAACAGCCAAGGGAAAAATTCTTCATTGGAAAGATCGTCACTTGTCCGATACGGCCGCCCCCACCAGTCAACTTCTTCCTCTTCATAACCGGCAGCTTCAATGGTTAGCTCGTCTGTACCGGTTTCTACATCTGCGCCAAAGACTAGATCAATCACATCGGTGTGCAGGGCAAGCTCTCCGTCTGCCTCAATCGGTGCCTCATCGAAAGTCATGCCACCCTCATTATCGAAAACGGTACGCGGAACACCTGCTTCAAACGCGGCTGTGAGATCCCCACGGTCTACTTCAGCACCTGCATCGGTCGTGTTTACGTCATAGCCCATCTTCTCCATATCGCTCACAAGGATATAGCTTTCCCCGTGGTGAGAGACCGCTTCAACTTCTTCGCCTTCCACTGTAACGGATAGGCTGTCATGATCTTGATAATCAAGCGCACTTATGAGGAATGCGGCCATCTGCGCTCGGGTTGTCGGGTTATTCGGACGGAAAGTGTTATCCTCATAGCCACTTGCAAGTCCGGCACTTACAGCAGCTTGAGCGCTGTCATACCCCCAGTGCTGTTCACTCAAGTCGTCAAACGACGTCGATGCTTGCGCTTCAAGATCAAAGGCATTGGTAAGCACTTCGGTCATCTGCGCTCGTGTGAATTCAGCTTCTGGTTCGAACCCTTCATTTGTTCCCTGCATGATACCGCTTGAGTACACAGCTTGAATGTCATTGTAGTGAGGGTGGGAGCTGTTGATGCCAAGATCAGCCGGCAGCGCTTCATTTGTGCCGTCAAGCTCTAACCCTCGGTTGAGAATCGCCGCAACATGCTGGCGTTGAATTGATGCATCCGGGCGGTATGTACCATCCGGGTAACCGTTAATGATTTCCTTCTCGACCATTTGTTCAATAGAGGATTTCGCCCAATGTGTAGAACTTACATCATCAAATGCGGCCTGTGCTGTACTGCTTACACTAAACATCAATGCACCGGCAACACCGGCACCAATAAGTTTCTTCATATACATCAACCTTTCGTTCTATGATATAAGTAATAATTTTAATTTTACCAACTATGAAAACGCATTTCCAGGTTACATAGTAACTGAAAAAGCTCCCCAGTAAATACTGCGGAGCTTTTTCTTACTACAAAATAGCTTCTTCACATCATGGAGTCCCCGTTCGTATTTATGGGGCTCCTACCGTCCGGCCGCGTCCCCAGTCGACGACAGCGTCAAATGATTCGCCGACAAAACGGGCCGGCACATACGTGCGTCCGCTTCTTACATCGGCTGCTACATCGAGGTTAACTTGTTCTCCGTTTAACGTTGCGTTGGATTGACCGATCGGCAGCTCAATGGCAACTTCACCGTCATCTGCATAAACGACCTGGTTTTGCTGATCCCAGCCAACATCTAAACCTAGATGTTCAAACACCGATCGTACTGGAACCAGCATTCGGCTGTTTTCAGTTAAAGGCATTGCATCGTTAAACGAGACTAGTGAGCCATCCAAAGCTAATTTTGTGTCCTGCTCACTGCTTAATTGAAGCCCTAACTGTTCAGCAATTTCATTTAAAGCGATATAATGTTTGCCGGCATGAATGACAAACGGCTGTTCACTTGTTGTTACGCCGTCCCACGTTAACGTTGTCTCAGCTGCGTTTAATGTAGCTGTCTGCTTATACGTTTGATCATACGAACTCCGGGCATTGAACGCATGTGTCAGTAGAGATGCGGCGTCTTGATAACGTTGATTGCGGGTGCCGCGCAGTAATGAAATGGTGTAAGTATTTCCGTTTTGCTCAGCAAAAGTCACTAAGTTGTGCCTCGATGCTGACGTATAACCGGTTTTACCGCCGGACATACGCCCATCATAATGGTGTTTATCAGCATGAATCTGCTGGTTGGTTGCTTCCCATTTACTCGTTTTCGGCTGGCCGTGACGGTCCGTATAGCTTGCCCAGTAGGTTGAAGTGCTCACTAAGTCCATAAACGTTTCATACTGACTTGCTTCATGACCAATTAAGGCCAGGTCAGCAGGTGTTGTATACTGTTGTTCGTCGTGCAAGCCGTGCGGGTTTTTAAAATTCGTTTGCATCGCACCGAGCTCTTCTGCTTTCTCATTCATCATATCGATAAATGCCGATTCACTGCCTGCAATATGAACAGCCACAGCGACTGCTGCATCATTTCCGGAAGGTACCATTAACGCATAAAGCAGCTCTTCAAGCGTCATCCGGTCACCTGGATCAATATCAGCCGTTGAAGTGCGGCGGGGGATCGAACTTGTAGCCTCACTTACCCGAACTGTTTCTTGAAGATCCCCGTGCTCGAGTGCAACAAGCGCCGTCATAATTTTTGTTGTGCTCGCTGGATACAAGCGTTCTGTTTCGTTTTTACCATAAATGAGGCTTTCTCCATTTTCGACCACCGCTCCGCCTCTAGCGCCAATGGTTGACGAAAAGGTTCCGTACTCAGTAAATGAAGGAATGCGGTCTTTCGGTAGTGGTGAAAGCGAAGGCAGGCTCGCAGATTGAGCCGTTTCTGTCACTACCAGTCCGTCTTCTGTAACATTGTAATCCGCATCTACGATATTCATCACATCATCAAAAGCTATATAAGCTTCTGATCCATTGGACAAAAGCGGATACTCTCCCAATTGCTCGCCTTGTCCATTTTGAAGAAATACAGGTTCTTCTTTCACAAGCAAAGCTTCAGCCTCACCTGAAAAGTAAAGTAAACTTCCTGCAAAAACTGTCGCACTCAAAACCTTAAACGTAAACCAATTTCTCTTTGCCCCCATCAACGCTTAACCCCTTTTTCTTTCCTTGAAAAACAAAACGATTCGCTTCTCATAGTACTATGTAATTATTAACAGACTCTATATTACTATTTATATCAAAATATTACAATATAATTATGTAATAAATTGAAAAATCATGAGTCTTTTTGTGTTATTAAGGGGAGGGCCGAACAAGGGTGAAAATATCCATATTTTAGAGAAAGTAACAGTGGCTCGCTCGCTACGAACAGCACTGGTTTTGCAACGCACGCTGCCTCTAGTGAAACGAACAATACTTCTCTCGCAACGCACGACGCTGGAGCAGGAACGAACGTTACAAACTCATAAAGGCTCCGGGCAGATGCTTAATCAAGTATTTTTTAGGGAAGCAGACAACTTAGATGGTCAATAAATATAAAGGGGCGTCCCCCCGAAAGGACAACCCCGCTTATTTCACCTTACCTCAAAACCAGGTTCACCTTTACTCAACTGTAAATTCGTGAGCCGCACCTTCATTCAGACGGGTTCCATTTTCAGAACGCAGTTCATCTGTTACATATAAAGTGTAGTCACCAGCAGCATATACACCGTCTGCCGGTTGGATCAGAATTTCTTGATCCGCGGTTTCTTTATCAATCTCGATCCGCTCCCCAGCTTCATCCTCAATATAAATGGCGCTTTCCGTTACGCTGTGGTCATCTACGCTCTGGCTCAATTCGATGGTCCATTCATGATCAGCTGGTGTTATGTCATGGTCATCAGTGCTACGCTCAATTCCAGTGAGGTGCGTTTCACCTTCTTCGTTCGTCAAAAAGAAGATTCGGTCTCCATCTGAACTAATCATTGGCGCTGTCCATTGAAAATAAGCACTATCAATTTCATGTACCTTAGTCATGGGTTGATCTACACCCATTAAGTAAATTTCGTTTTCATAATTATTAAATTCGAAATTCGAATAAGCAAAATCTCCAAGTGTAGATCCAGCGAGAGATAAATCATCCCGGTTATACTTCAATGTTTCTTCAGACGTCCACTCTTTTTCCCCTGATAGATTAATGAGTTTCGTATTTTCATTTTCATAATCTGAAATTAATTGGTAGTTTGCTTCTTCCATATACATGTGATGCAAGTCGATTTCAGTTCCTTCAGTCTCGTGATGATCCACATACTCCAGGTTTTCGTCATAAACGTAAACATTTGAAGTTTCACTTTCATCAACGAAGTGTATGCGATCATCAAAAACAATCATAGGTACTACATCATCTCCATTGCCAAGACTATAATCACTCAAACGGGTTAAAAACTCTCCTGTATCCATGTCATACGTCACAAATTCATTTTCTCGATTTTGTATGACAGCCGTGTTTTCTAAAGAAGCATCGATACTACGGATGTCGCCCGGCTCATCAGCGAAGCCTTCCGGGAAATCAGAAATTTCCCATTGCTGTTCCAAGTTGTTATCAACCGCAATGATGGCGGGCTTCAAGTTGTTATCAGCCTCAGCGATGGCGGGCTCCATGTTGTTTTCAAGTACAAGATTCAGTTCATGCTGATCAGTAGACCAGAATTCAAAAAGCGCTTCCGTTTCATAGGAGTGAATCACCTCATCATTAAAATCCCGAACCTCTAAACCAGACCCACCATTCACAAGAATGTTTTGATCGTTTTCACCATAAAAGTCGATAAACTGTGCGTCTTTAAGCTCTGTCACTTTATCGCCTTCTGCAGAATAGATAAGCGTATAATCATAGGGGGAGTCTTCTTCTCCATCAAAAATAATATAGTCATCTACTGTTTGGTTAAAGATCAAAAGATCATAAGGGTTTTCGACCGTAAAGTTGTCTATGACCTCCCCATTCTCTGGATTCACAAAGGTAATGAAAGAATCACCAAAGGGGACACCATCAGTCAGTAGGATTTCGTCTTGAAATAACTCCATATGCTCGATCTCTCCATTACCTGGTAAATCTGCGTCTTCCACCAGGTTTCGATCATCGATTAATGTCTTCCAATCTTGCTCAAACGCTACTTCTTCTGCAGCTGCTTGTGAGCTTCCTGCCACTACACCTGCAAATAATAGAACCATGCTTCCTTTTACACATTTCATACATGTCACTCCTCTTTAAATTTATCCCTTTTTCATGAGTCGTTACTGATTCACCCGCCCCGACCGATCAAGTGCTAATGATCGCAGTCACTAATCATCTGAAAGTTTCAAGCGTTCTCTAAGTTGTGCAAGCGCCCCTTTTGAATTTCCATACTTGTCGTAAATCGACCAGAATGACCACCCATTAACCGATTTATTTGTTACCGCATGTGCTGCAGCCGATGGACTTTCATAACCTTTGCCGTTATATACGATTTTTCCTGATGCTGCATTGGGATCAAAATCAAGCGTGGCTGTATGCTCAACGCCATAGTAAGTTTTCGCTAAATAATCCGTCGCTTCAATCAAACCTTTATTGTACAGCTTAACGATATCTGTTTGTGAGCGCGCTTTCGGTACTGAACTACTTTTTACTGGCTCTGAAGGTTGAGAATTTGAGGGTTCTTCATCAACGAATCCATTTAAAATATTCGCCAGGCTGCTGATTAGATTGATCAACTCTTTTTTCGAGTAAGAAGCATCCTTAGACTTATCTGAGACTAATTTGAATGCGACAGTTAAACTTTCATAATCGGCTTGTTCCACCACCTGCTTTTGATATATTTTTTGCTGGACATCCTGTATTTGTTTTAACACATGGCTCATATCTTCTTTTTTCTCTGAAATTTTTTCATCATAAATCGCTTCGTATAACCCGACGAGGTTATTCATCGCATCCCGCGCAAGATCGTTTGCTACTCTGCCGTTCCCTTGACTACTCTTCGCATGCGCTTCGCTGTTTCTAATCTCCCCGAACTTGGCTTCTTTCGCTGTGTTCATGAATTTTTTAATGTAGTATTTCATATCGGTGTCAACTTCCATTAAATCAATAAAGTTTTTTAAAAACGGAGGAAGGATGATCGGTTCTTTTTTGTCTTTGACATTGTATTTGAGATCTTCTTCACTAAGAAGCAACATAAGCTTACTATAAGGAAGACTTCGAAGATCAACATTTGCATTTTTTTCTACAATGGCTATGCCTTGCCTAACCTCGGGATTTTTTGAGTAGTTAACGACATACGCAACCATTTCCCTGAGCATTTTTTCATAGATACTGTGCAGTTTGAGTATGAGCTCTTCAGGTTTTGCCCCCTCGTTATACTTTTCTTCAACTTCCAAATAACTTGTTTTTATTTCTTCTTTGAACTTTAAATCGTATTGCATGTTTTCCCCACCTTCTAGTTTGTATTATTGGTCCAGCGCTTTCCGCAGACCCACCATTGAGATTAAGCTTAAGCCTGAAAAAGCAGCAATCCCCTCCCACGCCGGCGTTGATGTTGTAAATAAAGTTAAGAGGTCATTATCAAAAATCCCTCCGAAAAACAGCAGCGGAAAGCCATATACACTCAGCGCATTAAGCAGCCTGCTCGTACGAACTTCGACATTTTGATTAATAATGGTTTCAATTTCTTGTGACGCTACATATAAATCAGCCAATTGATGATCCAAACCCCAGCGCTCTGCTGTGAGTTCACGAAAGCGTTTCACGTTATACTCTCCAGCACTCGCAGTTGTTCTTAATATTGTAGTTCGCAGTTCAGCTTTCAAGCTTGATAGCTTACGGTTCGACTTAACCAACTGCTTGCGTAAACTATAGTTGTTATGAGACGCTTTTGCGTCATTTGTATTATTCAGCTTCTCTTTCAGTGCTTGTAGTTCTCCTAAAACTTCCGAATGATAATGGCTAACTTGTGTATAACGTTCAAGAAGGTTTAGGTATTCATTTGCAAACGCATCGACTTGCCCTTGATCTTTTGACCAATCGTCTATTACTAAAGAACCACTTTTGTGTATAATACCTAAGGATCCGGGAGCTTCCATAAAGTCAAAACTACTTAACAGCGGAAGTTCTTCAAGCTTTACCTCTTGTACATCTTTTTTATTTAACACTGCAGCAAAATAGCGCTTCGCAGTTGGTGTTAGTAAAACCGAATCTAGATCATGGCCGTTTTGACAATTATGAGTTTGCGTTTTAATGGGCCAATTCACAGCGATAAACTTTTTCGAACAACTTGCATCACCCTTTTCGCGCTGGGTGCTCTCTTGATATCGTGCCAAAAGCGTCATCAATCTGTCTGCTTTCATGAAATTTGATTGACCTGTGGACACTTTTTCACTGTCATCACGCTCAATTTGATCATCTTTCATTAAAAACTTTAAGGGCTCTACTTTCAGATGCTTCACAGGGTTAAACGTTTGCCAAGTCGTTTCAATGACTTCTTCCCATGAAAGCTGCATATGTATATCAGACCCTTTGTACTTCACTTTACGCGGGGAAGCAACAAGGGTATGGTCTGGTGAAATAAACCATGGCTGATCGTATGAATATTCACCTACATTTCCTTTTGCATCACGATAAACCCTTTTATTTTCGCTCGGACGCACAGATTCACCTGAACAACCTGCGTTGTATACTGCGCCATCCTCCTCAAGATTTGCTAACTTTCCCCAAGCAAGTGTTTCACGACTTTCTAAGGCCTCCTGGAGCTTTAACAAATCTATATGCAGCGAAGGATCCGCAGAGATGACAACTTCGTTTCCGCTGCCGCTAAGTTGCGGGCGGTAAACTACCATTAAACCAAAGCCTGACTCAAAAAAACTATTTTCACTATCATTTCTTGCAAAGTCCGGAAGGCTTCCTAACAACCGGTTATCTGTAACGATTAATGCATCGACGTACACACTCCGGTTTGATTTTGAACTTGGTACGCTTAATTGCAGCTGTTCAGATGACTGTAAAAGCTGCTGATATTCTTGTGATTCAATTTTTATCATCGACTGAGCCTGGAGGTATAATTCGGAACGATTTAACACCGGAATCTCTGCTGGCTGGGCCTTTGCCTCCATGCATTCGAGCGTGAACCGTACCGCATTTTTAAAGTTGTCTCGCAGCGCGCCTTCTTCTATGTTGTGATGAGTTAAAGCACGGATATGGTTTCCCCAGGACCGCTCTGTCTTCCCTGTGCTTCGAACGTCACCGGCATTCCAACGTCTCATGTAATCGGTCCACGGCTTGAAAGCTTCTTTGCCTTCACCTTCTACACTGAAGCGTTTAAACCAAAGTCGTATGTAAGTTAAAACGGTGTCAGGGGAGGGGTTAACAACTTTCACCATATGTGTGATTGATTCAAGTTTTTGATGAATTTCAAACGTCTGCGAAAGATCCTCAACTGCTTCGCTAAGGGGACGGTGGCTTCGCTCAACTTGAAAAACGTGATGTTCCATATGCAATTCAAAACCTAGATCAGATGATGACAACGTCTCACCGTCAAGTAGTTCTACACTTTGTAATGCTTCTAAAACCTCCGTTTTCATATATTCAAAAAAACCGGTATCCCTGATATGTTACACCACCTTTCATTGACTTCCCTATTTATCTTTATGCTCACTTAAGTCCGTCGCAGAAACAAGTTCCACAATCATCATAGGCTTTGAAGCTGCGCTAACACGAAAATTAACATCATGCACCTCACAGCAGAGCAGAAGAAGCTAGATACAGTTTCTGTGAAAAACCTGGAGCTGTCAGTAGAAAATTGTACGTGCACATTAAGGCGCACACGAGATAAAAGTTAGTTTATATCCCCTTCAGCAAACCATGGAGAAGACATGTGCCAAAAGTCTTTCTATTTTCATCTTTTAAATTGGTTATAATATCCTTTTTATGTACTTTGTTAACATTTTACTTGATTTTTTAGTCGATTGAAATACAATTTTGTAAGAAAAAAGTTTAAAA
This sequence comes from Salsuginibacillus halophilus, assembly GCF_003014715.1. Classification (GTDB taxonomy): domain Bacteria; phylum Bacillota; class Bacilli; order Bacillales; family Marinococcaceae; genus Salsuginibacillus; species Salsuginibacillus halophilus. The sequence goes on along the minus strand of NZ_PYAV01000004.1, from coordinate 13,396 downwards.
TGTACATAATTTCTTATAAATTAGCGGATGGATACGATACTTTCAAAGGACTTGCGGCTTAAAAGTTACGTTTCGACACTCTCATTCAATAATCAATTGAATGAATTTCACCATTTATCATAAGAGAATAAAAACCGAACAATCAACGTAACCTTCACTTTAGATGGACACTTTCCCGAGGGCTTGGCTTCAGCTAGCTTGTTCGATTGGTTTCCATTTGAACAAGTGGGTCTTCAACCTGCACTTGACCCTCTGGGCGTTTCCTTCTTTCGTTTTGGGCACTTTTACATTTACGGATCATCAATCATTTCCCATGTATATTGTTCATTTTAACGTTCATAAAGCGTCATTATTGAATTAATCTAATTATTTAAATAATGTTAATTATCTAAGTTTAAAATTGCTTAGAATAACTTTATATGGTACTTTTGTGATTATTATTTGGTTATACCATTCCATAAACTAGGATCAACATGGAATGAAATTAGTTTTCTATTCTGGATGACCAATTTTTATCATTTTACTAGGAGGAATAAGAATGGGTAAGTTTTACAAAAAGACTAGTGCCGCTGTGCTCCTGTCAGCGCTCGTTGCCGGTGCCGCAACAAGTGCCGCAACAGCTGAAAACAATGCAGGGTTAACGGAGCTGGCATTTGAGGTTGATGGTGACATTTTAACGACTGATGTCCAATCTTATGCACGGGCCTACGGAAATCAGGAACAAAGCGACTTATATGATGCCATTTCAAGTGAGGATGGGAGTGTTTACATAAGTGCCGTGAAAATTGATGATCGTTTTATTGACTTTAACGATTATGCTAGTGGACACGCCGAGTACGAGGCCAACTTAAACGATATTTACGATAACACTCCAGCTGTAAATACAGACGATTTCAAACCCGTTGAGCTAGACGATGACAGCGATTCATCCGACGACGTTGAAGTGCCGGAAGAAAGCGAAACACTCACTTTCCTTGAGGACATAGAATATGAGCCTTTTAATAACCTGAAAACAACTGAAAAGCGTACAGAAATTTCAGCTTTATTCTTTGCAAATCACGAAAATGAAAGTTTCGAAAACAACAGTGAAATTGAAAAAGCAATTGATGAAGTAATTGAAGAGCACAATGACCTTCTAGAAGATTTTAATAATAATAACAGGCTCACAGAAACTGCCGCGAGTGCCGAAAAGGTGCGCAGCGCCTTTTTAAATACGGATTACCTTAAAAATGAGCTAAGCTTGTTCATTGCACCATTTCAAACAGATGCCTACAATTTAGGCGAAGAATCTTTAAATACATTTGCCGAACTTGAGCATGAGGAGATCGCATCTACGCTTCAAGGATCTGTAACCTCTGTATCTGAGGATTTCAGTGCAGAAGATGGTGGAAAGATCGAGGTTGACGGCAAGACGATCGAGGTTTTAGAAGACAATGTATATGCCTCAATCTTTGAGTTACCCTGGGAAGAATTTCAAGATGTTGAGATCTTCGTATCCGTTAGTCATGATGGTTCATTCGTAGACACAGACCCGAACATTATGTTTACCGATGATATTAGTGCAGAAAAATTAAGTTCGTTGATTCATGAGCTAAATGAGTATATTGCATACGATTTAATTGGACTTCATGGCGGAGGTCATCGTGTTACCGGTGACACCTTAAAAGTTGATTTTGGTCAAGTTTACTTTCGAGATTTTACGTTTGAAAACAGTAGCATTGAAGATGGTGAGGAATTAGGAATCTTAGATTTCAACGATGTTACTTTTCATAATAACAACAAATTTCAACTTCTACTTGAAAATGTATCTTCTGTTTTTATAAGTGATATCTTGATTCCTGAATCAACCCACCTGCAAATTCTTGAACCTCATTTCGCTTTAGACACAGTGAATGAAGAAGATCAAGGAATTTATGCAACAGATGAAGAGGCAGTTGAGTATTTAAACCAGGCAAACGACGGAGAAGTCACAGCGATTTATCGATAAGGTTGAACACAGCTTAAAGTTGAGCTGAAAAAACAGATAAATCCCCCCTTGAATAAGGCCACAATTGGCTGATTCAAGGGGGTTTTTATGTTCTTATCATAGAAAAGGAGGCATCATGAGCTAAATGCGCGATTAAAGAGCTATCATTGACCCGCGTCATTCGCAACTATCGAAAAAACCCCGCGGCCTTTGCCGCGAGGGGTTCAACAGCTTTTACACATTTCAATCTTTCCACGTCTCGGTCAATTCAAGTCTTCTAGCACCTCAATCAGCGCTTCTTTGACCGGCTCTCCAAGCGTGCGGGAGTAAGCAGATGATAGGTGATGAGTGTCACGGTAAACGATCACATTGCCGATCACCGGATAACATAGTTCTTCATCACAGAGATAATCTGTGAAGTCAGCAAAGGAGACATGATCCGGAAATGGTCCTGCACCTGGCGCTTCCCACGGCAAATGATCAGATAGCTCTTCACTCCGCTCTACGCTGCATTCCTCCTTGTTGCCACCAGCTTCGAGACAATCCGGAACATCCTCTCTCATACGCGGTGTATCCCGCACGGCCAAAATTTCCGCGACATCCTCAAGGTTTTCCCACTGATTCACAAATCCGTCTGGGACATTCGGTTCTGGCCCTACACTTCCTGTTGTAAAAATCAGATCAGGTGAATCCTCTCTAAGCACATCTATGATTTCTTCATTCCACTCCATACAAGCGTCATTTAACCAGCCGTCTGCATCATCATCAGTCAACCTGCACCCATTATTGATATAGGTATCAATTTGAATATCTATTTCTTCTGCGGCTTCTTCCAGCGCCGGGAGCCAGTGACCGGCATGCGAACCACCAACCAGCGCAATCGTATGTGATGGGTCATCCGTTACCCCGAAAGAAGCCGTCCGGATGTCAGCATCATCGTAGTTTGCAAAAGCGAATTCATCATAATAAGAGGGGAGATCATCCCGGATATCAATAAATGATGGGACAGGCTCCACATCAGACGCTGCCTGCACATCGTCATATATTACAGCAGCCCCTGGGTAATCCTCTGTATCATACGTTTGCTCCTCCGTTACTGTCTCTCTTTCAATATTAAACGCCCAAAGACTGTTTAATACAACAGCCGGAAGAATAAATATTAACAACACAGCAGTTAGTTTTAGTTTTGAAGGTAGCGTTTTAACATCCATTCCGCGCACAGGCTTTTCAATTATTTTCGTTGAAACATAGGCTGCCACAAACGAGATGATAATAAGAAGTGCACCTGCCTGCAGTGAAACAGACTGCGCCCCTGTATATTGATAATAAAAGATCAAAAGCGGCCAGTGCCATAAATAAAATGCATATGAAAGCCCACCGAAAAAAACGAGCGGCTTTGAAGCAACAAGACGATGAACCCCAAAGGTACCGCCATTCTGTCCGCTGATAATGACAAGAAGTGCACCAGTAACCGGCAGAATAGCTGCATAGCCTGGGAAAACATCTGTAACAGGAAGCAGCAAGCCAGTAAATGCAACGATTGCAATCCCGGCCCACCCAAGTACGAAACTTGCACTACGGTTCAACGTAATATAAGGAAGCACTAGTGCAATCAGACCACCTGCACTAAACTCCCAAACCCGGGCAAACGTGTCAAAGTAGGCCCACGGTTGATTCACAGTGGTGATGTAAACAGAATACGCCAAAGAGAGCACAGCCACTGTCATAAGTACGCCGAGTAACGTTTTTCGAAGTGGTGTTTTAAATATTTTTCGAGCTGCCAAAAATGATAGAAAAATAAGAAGTGGCCAGAGCACATAAAACTGTCCTTGAATGGAGAGTGCCCAGAAATGCTGCAGTGGACTGGCTTCATTATTTTTGGCAAGGTAATCAACAGCATCAAAAGCAAGCTGCCAATTTTGAAAATAAAAAGCTGAAGCGAAGGTTTCAGCTACAACTTGATCCCAGCGTGATTCAGAGAACAAAAAATAAGAAGTTACGATAATAAACAAAAGTACGGTAAAGGCTGCCGGAAACAATCGACGAGCCAAACCGAGTATGTACTCAAAAAACTTAATCGTTCCATCGCGTTCAACTCGTGATAACAGGCTGGTCGTGATCAAGTAACCAGATACGACGAAAAAAACGTCCACCCCACCTGACACAGAACCAAGCCATATATGATAAACCGCCACCAGAAAAGCAGCCACCGCCCGAAGCCCTTCAAGCTCCGGACGGAACTGCTTAGCCGGCACTCTTAAATCATTCATAAAATTACCCCGCATCCAATCATTGATATTTGTATTTTAAGCTTTAGTCCGGCATATCTCAACACTTTTGAATAATTTTCACATCACCCGGGACATCAGTCTACATTTTTTATCATTAGAGCCACCGATGAAGACAGATCAAAGCTTGAAATTCGACAATTTAGGTAAAATAACAGCGCTAGATTTGCAACGCACGCTGTCTCTAGCGAAACGAACAAAACTTCCCTTGCAACGCACGGCACCGGGAGGGAACGGACAGTGTGGAGCTGACTGAACGACGGACGCGGGTAAACTTCCATATTTTAGAGAAAATAACAGCGTCAGCTTTGCAACGCACGCTGCCTCCAGCGGAACGAACAATACTTCTCTCGCAACGCACGGCACCGGGAGGGAACGGACAGTGTGGAGCTGACTGAACGACGGACGCGGGTAAACTTCCATATTTTAGAGAAAATAACAGCGTCAGCTTTGCAACGCACGCTGCCTCCAGCGGAACGAACAATACTTCTCTCGCAACGCACGGCACCGGGAGGGAACGGACAGTGTGGAGCTGACTGAACGACGGACGCGGGTAATCTTCCATATTTTAGAGAAAATAACAGCGTCAGCTTTGCAACGCACGCTGCCTCTAGCGGAACGAACATTACTTCTCTTGCAACGCACGGCACCGGGGAGGGAACGAACAGTAGGGAGATGGCTGAACGACGGACGCGGGTGAGTTTCCATATTTTAGAGAAAATAACAGTGTCAGCTTTGCAACGCACGCTGCCTCCAGCGGAACGAACATTACTTCTCTTGCAACGCACGGCACCGGGGAGGGAACGAACAGTAGGGAGATGGCTGAACGACGGACGCGGGCACGATTCCATATTTTAGAGAAAATAACAGTGTCAGCTTTGCAACGTACGCTGCCTCCAGCGGAACGAACATTACTTCTCTTGCAACGCACGAGGCTGGTTAAGAAGCAGACGTTGAGTGCTACACATTTTTAAGAGCCCTGCAGCTATATGCTTAAGGGCTCTTAAATTTTGAAATATTTTCTTCATGGTAATTGAAGTGCTGAGCCTGCCTCGGAAAAGTGCAGGGCTTCGTTGAGCGCGGTGTCGGTGATTTGTTCGCTGCCGGTAAGGTCGGCGATTGTGCGGGCGATGCGGAGAATTTTTACTTGCGTTCGATTGCTCAGCTGCTCGCGGTTGAAAATAGCCGGCGTGTTTTTGACTCCGCCGGGCTGCAATGTCTCAAGCGGCGCGTGGGCGTTCAGCTGGAGACTTCCGTAACGCTTATACTGCAGGTCGCGGGCGGCAATCACCCGGGCGCGGACGGATGCGGACGACTCTGCCGGCGGCTCGGTGGCGAGTGCGGCCTGCTTCAACTGCAGCGTTAAGTCAAACCGGTCACGTACCGGGCCGGAGAGCCGGAGCTGATAAGCGTTTCGCTGTTTCGGGGTGCATGTGCAGTAATGGTGGCGCGCACCGAGATAGCCGCACGGGCACGGGTTGATGGCACCGAGCAGTTGAAAGCGGGCCGGGTATGTAACGGCAGCTTGGACGCGGCTGATCGCAATGACACCGGCTTCAAGCGGCTGCCGGAGCATATCGAGCGTTTTCTTCGGAAATTCAGCCATTTCATCAAGAAATAAGACACCGTGGTGCGCGAGGGAGATTTCTCCCGGTTTTGGTGATGCGCCGCCACCGGTTAAGCTGACGGCAGACGCGGTATGGTGCGGGCTGCGAAAAGGAGGATGCGGAAGATCAGGCGGTGCGGTGCCGGCGAGTTCGTATAAGCTCATCACCTCAAGCTGGGCATCTTTTGCAAGCGGTGGCAGCAGGGTGGGAAAACTTTCAGCGAGCAGGCTCTTGCCGCATCCCGGCGGGCCGGAGAAAAGCAGGTGGTGGCCGCCGGCAGCGGCAATTTCAAGGGCACGCTTTGCCTCCACCTGCCCGTAAATCGCGGAAAAATCTGTGCGGAGCGCTTCTGGCTCACAGGCTGCTTCAGGGGCAGCAGGTTCTGAAAGCGAGGCAAGCGGCATAGTACCGGTTAAATCGGCGCACACATCATTGAGATGGGAGACAAAGCGGAGCTTGATCCCTTCGATCCGGTCGAGCGGAAGCGAAGCGCCCGCCGGCAGGTAGAGCGTGTCGATGCCTTGATTTTTGGCGGCAAGCACGGCAGGCAGGGTTCCTGTCACCGGACGGATATCACCGCTTAATGACAAGGCACCGAGAAACGCGGTGCGGGGCGGAATCGGGGCTTCAAGCTGACCGAGGGTGCGCATGAGGGCGATGGCAATGGCAAGGTCAAATGCAGGACCGTTCTTTTTTTGATCGGCCGGGGCGAGGTGAATGATGATTTTTTTCTCGGGGAGATCGATGCCGGCGCTGTGCAGGGCGGAAACGACGCGCTCGCGCGATTCTTTCACCGCTGCATCCGGCAGACCGATCACCTGCACCGACGGCGGCCCGGGGAGTTGATGCACTTCGGCCTCGACGAGATAGCCATCTAAACCTTGCAGGCCGATGCTGTTTGTTGTGGTCATAGATAGACCTCCTTATGGGGGTTTGTGAATGGGGATATGGAGTAAGTAAAGATTTGCTGCATACGTGGTTCGTGCGGGATACGTGGAATCGGGGAAGTTATACCTTACAAGCTCTTACTTTCAAGCGTCTGCTTAGCCTCTGCCCAGGTGTTCACGCGCACAACGATTTTGCGGAGTTCATCCAGCGTCTCCGACGACGTAACCCCTTGAAGATACTCTTGTGCACCAGCTACGGTCGGGAAGCCTTCCGGGAATTTGTCATTCAGAAGACGGGCGGTCACATAAACATCCTGCTTATGCTGTCCCCTTTCATAACTCTCCTCAATCGCCAGCTCCGTTTCACGCTTAGCGGCTTCTTCATCGAGCACCTGCTTCAAACGACTTTCGTACGCCAGCCATTCATCCGGCGTCTGGCTTAGCTGTGTCCAGCTCCGAAACGCCTGTTGGAGTTTTTCATCTTTCATCGCGATCTCCTCCAGTTCTTCGGTAACACCTGCATGCACAACGCTTCCAAGCTTCACCTAATCATCAAGGGCTTCTCTGATTTTATCCTCGGCTTCGGCCCAACTGTTTACACGTACAACGATTTTACGTAGTTCATCCAGCGTCTCCGGCGATGTAACTCCTTGAAGATACTCCTGTGCATCAGCTTCGGTCGGGAAGCCTTCCGGGAATTTGTCATGTAGAAGGCGGGCGGTCACATAAACATCCTGCTTATGCTGTCCCCTTTCATAACTCTCCTCAATCGCCAGCTCCGTTTCACGCTTAGCGGCTTCTTCATCGAGCACCTGCTTCAAACGACTTTCGTACGCCAGCCATTCATCCGGCGTCTGGCTTAACTGAGTCCAGCTCTGAAACGCCTGTTGGAGTTTTTCGTCTTTCATCGCGATCTCCTCCAGCTCTTCGGTAACACCTGTGTTCACAACGCTTCCAAGCATCCCCTAGTCATCAAGGGCTTCTCTGATTTTATCCTCGGCTTCGGCCCAACTGTTTACACGTACAACGATTTTACGTAGTTCATCCAGCGTCTCCGGCGACGTGACCCCTTGAAGATACTCCTGTGCACCAGCTACGGTCGGGAAGCCTTCCGGGAATTTGTCATTCAGAAGACGGGCGGTCACATAAACATCCTGCTTATGCTGTCCTTTGGCTTCACCAATTTCCACGCCCTCTTCACGACCTTCTTCACGGCCTTCTTCACGGCCCTCTTCACGGCCTTCTTCACGACTTTCCTGGATCGCCAGTTCCGTTTCACGCTTAGCGGCTTCTTCATCGAGCACCTGCTTCAAACGACTTTCGTACGCCAGCCATTCATCCGGCGTCTGGCTTAACTGGGTCCAGCTCCTGAACGCCTGTTGGAGTTTTTCATCTTTCATCGCGATCTCCTCCAGTTCTTTGTAAATGTCTTCGTACACGTTATTTTTCCGGTCATCGACAATGCCCAGAAGCAGAAGCCAGCGGGCCAGCCGGTCATCCCACGGATTGAGTTCATTCTTCCGCCAGGCATTGATCAGCTTCGGCATTTCAAAAAAGTGCATTTCTAATGCATCGGTTAATAAGGTTTGTTCATCTTCTTCGTGCAGCCGGTACGCCGCATGATACCGGGCGCTGTTGTGAAACGTATTGAAGTTTAAGATGTTAATCGTGATCACCGGATAAAGCTCCCGGTACGTGGTACCCGCTTTCATCTGTCTCCGGTATAGATTCGCCCAGTAAAAGAGCGAACGATGGATCATATCGTATTTATTCGTGAACTGAATTTCGATGTTAATCAGGGTGCCGGTCTCGGTTTGGGCAAGGATATCCAGCCGTGACTGCTTATCATTATCATATTCACCGCCGATTTCCGTGTTCTGCAGGGCAATGCTTTCGATCCACGGCCGCTCGGTCCGCTGCAGGATGGCATTTAAGAATACGACGAGCAGATCTTGATTGGTTTCCGTCCCAAAAAGCTGTTTAAAAGCATAATCAATCTTTAAGTCCATTAAACGATTCAGCGGCAGCCGCTTCAAGGCGTCCGGCCGGGGTTTATGCTCCATAAGCATCACCTGTTGCTTTCATTAATTATATCATATCCGTTGGTACTGCGTCTGTTTCGACAAAGGCTTGGTAGTGTGCTGCAGGCGGAGCGGGAAAGTAGGAAAACGTCCGGATTGTGGTGATGTGCGGGTTGGTTTTTGTGGAAACAAAAGCGGCATAACTGCTCCATTCAAAGGCGGCGGGGTGCTGCACCATCCGCGCTTCAACCGGGTTGAGGTGAATGTAGCGGCTGACATAAATGAAATCTTCACGGGATTCGATCAAGCTGTCCCAGTAGCGGCCTTGAAACAAATGGCCGGATAAGCGGTGGCGCTTATTGAAGGCACGGGCAAAGCTATTGTGCAACGTTTTCATTACCTGTGATGTCGGAATGTTGCTCGTTTATAAAAGAAGGTGGATGTGGTTCGTCATGAGGCAGTACGCGTGGAGCGTGAACGGGTAAAATGTGCGGGTTTCTTCAAGCAGCGCAAGGTACGTGCGCCGGTCCGCTTCATCGTAAAAAATGGGGGCGCGCCGGTTGCCGCGGCTGATGATATGGTAAGTAGCACCCGGAAACCAAATACGTGGTTTTCGCGAAATAAGCACCGCTCCTTTCGTAAGGTTAAACTTATATTACGCCACCCATCAGCAAGTGTCAACTAAAATTTTCCGGGTGTAATTGGCCATACTGCGTGAGGTTAACTTCCATTTTTTAGAGAAAATAACAGCAGCCAGACCGGAACGAACAACAGATGCTGACAAACGCACGGGACGGCATCCGCAACGCACGGTGGAAGGATCGGAACGAACGCTGCGCTACAACTAGTAACTGCGAAGCGGTGCACCTTATCAATTTTTAATGCCACCTAAAAAGCCAGCCCGTGTCTGGACTGGCTCAGTTACGATTTATCGAATGATAGGGGTCTGACCCTCTACTTAGAAGTAAGTATTTCGAGGACCCTGCCGGCAAACAATATATTGACTTCGTTAACCAAGGGACTACCAAGGGGTCTAAGGGGTCTGGCCCCGATCAGAAGTAATCAGAAGCACGCAGAAACAATGATCGTTTTTTGGCAGGGGTCTGACCCCGATCAGAAGTGGGCAGAAGCACGCAGAAACAATGATCGTTTTTGGCAGGGGTCTGACCCCCTATTGACCGATTATTATTCCCCTATTCAAAAAACCGGTCGAAGACTTTGAGGGCGGCTTTCCGGCTGTACATTCCGCTTTGCACAAGCGGCCATTTTTTCACATCCTGCCGGCGGATGATGTTCGGCCGGTAGTCACTCGGCGAAAACTTCACCCGCACCTCTTTGTAGTTCTTCACCGCAAGCGCCGCCATCCGATGCTGTCCTTCGGCGACGACAAACCGGTAGCTGTCGTCATCATTCACAAGCAGGTACCCTTCCACATAGCCGTCCGGAAACGCCTCCGGCTCGTAGCCGGCCTGCTCTATGAGCCGCAGCGCCTTCGCGAGCCGCTTCACCTCCGCCGCAATAAACGCCGGCGTGTTCGGCCCGTGGTGGTGGTTGCCCCCCGGCCGCGTCTCCCCCGGCTCCGGCGAAAGCTGTGCCTTCGTAATGGACGGATCCCCGAGCCACGGCAGCGGCGGCCAGCCGTCGGTCAACGGAGGCACCGCCCGCGGCGCCGGCGCATGAAACAGCTGCTCATACCGGTTCTGCGGCTGAAACCGCCCGTACACCTCCGTCATATACAAATCCTCCGGCGCCTTCGTCTCCCCGCTTTTCACATACTCAAGCAGCGTGCGCGTAAAATGATGTTCCATTTTCGACGCGTACGGCGTCACCGTTTGATCCACACATAACGACAGCGGCACTTGAAACACCGATGCCCCGTTCTCTTCCACTTCCGGGCCAACCGGCAGGCGCACCCGCTGAAGCTCATGTACAGGCATGTCCCGCCCGGGAGGTATGAGCCAGTACATCTGCACCCCGCTGTTTGTTAACCGCTTTGCCGTATAGCCGGTGCCCGCCACCGCCTGCTTGATCAACGAGGTATCGTCTTTTTCCTCCGTTCGAAAGGAGACAAACACCGGCTGGGCTTTCAAGCGGGTGACGCGGCGCAGCCGGGTGATGATCTCTTCATCATCATCATCCAAACGGACGTCATAAAACGCCAGGGACGAGGCATCACCGGCATGGTGCTCCCATACATCCGCCGCCGGCTGATACATCCGCGGCAGCTGCGAGGCCGCATTGCGGACGAGATGAAAATAAATGAAATAAACGTAGCGCCCCCGGTCTTCAAAGTTATTGTTAAACGCCGTGACCGGCACCCCGTAGTCGTGCATCACTTTCAGCGGAATCCCTTCACGCGGATTTAAATCAATCACCCGCCGCAGCTGAAACGCCGCCCGGAGCCCGCCGGCATACTCATACATCCGCCGCCGTTCGGATAAATCGCGGATATCGTAGGTGAAAGTGACATTTTCGCTTCCGCCTGTCAGAGAGAAGGAAAACTCCCGCGGATTAAACGCTTCTTTCCGCGACAGTTTCTTTTTCACCCGCTCCATCGCCCGGCCGGCAATATCGGCATTCCCGACGTACTGATACGCCATCACAATATAGTACAACGCACTGACCGGTTTCTCCCGCGCTTCGAGCACCACCCCTAAACACATGTGCCCGTGCGGGTCATTCGGATGTTCATCAAGGTACGCCTTCAGCCGGCGCACCGCATCATCATACGCCCCGCGCTGATAAGCACCATACGCCTCCGACAGCTGCTCCAGCGGATCCCCTTCTGCCCTCACCCGGGGCAGCGGCGCCTCCGCCGAACCGTCAAGCGCCTGCCATAAAGCCTTCAGCCATTCCATTCGCTTCATCTTACGTCCTCCTTTTGTATGTATGTATAGGAGGGTCAGACCCCGATCAAAAGTGAGCAGACACAAGCGGCACAATGACCATTTTTGACAGGGGTCTGACCCCAAAAAAAGAAGCCCCGCGGTCGAAACCGCAGGGCTCATCCTAACCCTTTAGCGCTTGACTGCACCGAGGAAAAGGCACCGATATCTAAAACTTTGATTAATGGGTATTTCCGTTCCTATATGAAGAAAGAGCTACCGCCGTTAAGCGATAGCCCCTTCCTTTCAATCATGTTACAGTTTCGGTTAAACGGAACCGTCCCTGTTATTCTGCTGAGTCTTCAACTGTAATTTCAAAGTCATCTTTCACACCAACACTATCTACTTCGATAACAATATCATTAGCAGAACCAGTATTAGTAGCGTGAGCATCGATAGTTACTTCTACTTGGTTACTATCACCATGAACCTCATCTACACTTACAGTTTCAATCCAATCATACTCAGTATCTACTGCAGCACCCCCAGTTTCATGTAGAAGGGAAATATCTCCACTGTTGATATCTACTGGGTTTCCATATTTATCTTTAGCGGTAATAACAAATGTTTCAGAATCACCAACATCAATAGTTAGTGATGATGACTCCACAGTAGTTTGACTTGCGTTAACTGCTCCTTCAACAACTTCTAGGTCATCTTCCTCGATGTTCTCATAGTTGTCCGCAACAATTGTAAGATCGTACTCATCAGCGTTTTCAACTACACCTTCGTCGATAGTTAATGTCGTATCTCCACTGTCAACATTGAAGTCGTAGTCTTCTTCTGAAACTGTAATCTCCGTGCCATTATCATTATCAAGTTCTACTGCTGTAACAGCATTCTGATAATCAGCAGTTAGCTCATCATCATCGAATAAGATCTCTAAGTCACTATCCACGCTATCTGCCGTGATAGTGATATCGTCATTAGTAAGACCAGCAGTTACATTATCGAGATCATTTTCAAGTGTAGCATCACTTGTGTCGATGTCTTCATCATCAAATGCACCAGCATCAGCATCAATGTTACCAACAAGTGTGATTGAACCTGATCCTGCCGTAGCAGAAACTCCACTATCTAAAGTAACATCTTCTAATGTGTAATCAGGATCATTGGATGCTGTAATATTTTCTTCAATTGTTAGATTACTTAGTGTAATACCATCAGTTTGAACATCAAGGGATGTTGTATCTACTGTGGCACCAGACCCTTGCCCAACAACAGTTAGACCATCAGTGTCAAGAGCGTTATTTAGGTCAGCTCCATCTACAGTAGAGTCTTCAGGTAGAGCTACAAGAGTAACTGCATAAATTTCGTCATTTGCATTAGTTTCAAATTCTACTTCTGCTCCAGCATCAATTAACCAATTGTTGTTATTGAAGAATGTTTCTGCATCGTCAACAGCAGTGTAGTTGGTATCATCGATGTCTACAGAGTCACCATCATCGTTAATGTAAGTTTCCGTACGTTTTAAGACAAAATAAAAACGCTGAATCCCTGGTGTACCAATGGTTTCAGCGTTTCAAAAATGTATGTTTTACATGGTTAATATAGGTTATGTCAACTTCGACTTTTTCTATAAATTACAGGTAATAATCATACTTAGCTTTTCTTGCTTCTTCATACAGTCGTGCATAAACTTTCGTGACTCCTATGGTATCATGACCTAGAAGGTCTTGAATATGCACCAACGGCATCCCTTTTTCCGCTAAGTGAGCCGCGAATGTATGGCGCATCGTATG
>NZ_PYAV01000003.1 GCF_003014715.1 Salsuginibacillus halophilus | reverse complement strand
TTGGGGCTGGCAAGTCTTTTTTTTATGTTTTTCTGCTCTGCAGCGTTATGTACTTTTTCGTTTCATAACTTTGCACTTCTATTTTGCAATATACATCTTATCCTCAATGATATACTCTATTCTCCATTTGTTCATGTAAAAGGACATTGACCCATTAATTACATTGGTATAATATTACTTTTATAGTGTATATTTCAAAAATTAATATAAAGGGGTGAACTAATAACGCCACCTCAGGTTATCATCAGTAGTCTTGGAATATATGCTATTATCCACTTCAAAGACTTACATTCATGAAAGATAAATTTTTTAAAAAGGGGCGATGATCAAATGGCATTAAAAAAGAAAGTATTAATTGGGTTGACATCCGTTAGTCTTATGATTCCGTCTATGGCTTTGGCAGTTGAAGAAGAACAAGATGAAGCAATGGGCGGCTGGGTTGAAGGCGAAGGATATTGGACAAACAACGATTCCGATATCGGAGCACTTTCAGAACCCGATAATCATGATGGATGGAGAGAAGCAGGTCCAAATGAAGATCAATATCGTTCAGTAGGTGTAACAACTTGGCACGGTCAATATCATTATACGCGTGCCTTAATGGAAGGACATATTTGGGGCACCGTGTATGCTGATAGTGGCAGGGTTTATGGTACTGGGTCGACTGAAGCTAGATCACCGTGGACCGAGAGGAACGCTTTTGCCCAAACATTTTGGGGAACTTCGTAAATACTAAATCAATAGCAATATGCTACTGAATATAACAAAGCTACCATCAATTGAAATGGTAGCTTTGTTCCTTGATTTGGAAAGGGGGGAAGGAGTAGTGAATAAAGTTACCATCACTAAATTACGAAAAAACGGTACGGTATGGCTTATCATGCTGTATTCACTGCTTAGTATAATGATGGTAACATTCAGTCTTTATCAAATAAATCAACAAGAAGTTAGCATCCTCAGCCGTGGGCTATATGAATCTAACCCTTCGACATTTACGGTAACTGATGATGAAGAACCCATTGACTGGCGGAAGCTTAATAAGGACGATGCATACTCTATTTTCGTAGAGATAGAAGAGTCATACAGAGGTTTTTATTATCAAGAAGATACATATTCACCCCCGATGGTATCTGGTCGTTATTTCGAGGAAGAAGATTTTTATAATGATAAACAACGGGCGGTGATCGGTCAATCCGTAAGTGAGGATGAATTAGAACAAATTAAACGAGATGGTTATGAAGTCATCGGTATTATGGGAGGCTCCTACTCTTCGCCCATTGATGAAATGATATTATTTAACATAGATGCAGTTGAAGAAGGAAATCCAATTCCTTCCGCGGTCTACGTACTGAATATAAACAACGGGCAACTTTCTCCAGATCATTTGAATTTCAATAACACTCACATTTCTGTTGATTCTATAAATCGGGGAGACATTGGAGCAGAGAGATTTTTGGGGACAGAAAATTATCAAGTTATCACTGGGCTTTTTTTTATACTACTTTTGTTCTGTTTAAGCTTCTTTTTTATCCAATATTGGGTAGCTCAAAGAAAGATCGAGATTCGTATCTTGTGGCAATTAGGTATAAATCCTAATAAACCTTACAAAGATTACGTGGTTTCATTATTTTGCATCACGTCTTTCCCTTATTACTTAATGGGATTGATAAGTTTTTTTTGGGTATTACAGTTTTCTTCAAATCCACAACATACAAGCATGCACACACAAAACCTGTTAATTGGATATGGATTAATTCTTTTCTCTGCTGGTCTGTCAATTTTGTTATCTTATAGAAAATCAAGGAAATATATAATGAAGTGAGGGGGATGGATAGGCCTTGATTTATAAAGAAGTAAAAGAAAGTATTGCACGGAGAAAATTGTTTACGCTTTTTATCATGATTGGTGTAATGATATTTCTAACGACTGTTACAATCTTAATACAAAGTTATATAAATATTATGCAAAAAGAAGCCTTAATAGATTCTTTTGAGGGTTTAAACGTATATCAAATATCGGATACATTACTTGAGGATGATGACTTTCAATCATACTTAAACGAGCCAAACTCGTTAGAACGAGTAAAAAGCTTATATGAGTATTTAGAAGATGATATCAATGAGAAATTTATATATAATTTTGAACAACCTATTGAAATGTCTACTGATATAGATGATATTGAAGAAGAATTTTTACAAGGTTATGAAGAGGGGAATCCTTTACCTCCTGCTGAAGATGAAGATGGTGATCTTTATTATTCATTAAAAGCTGTTCAGTTAAATGAACAAGCTTTTGAAATGTTTCCTGTTAACTTGAGTGAAGGAACATCTTTTACTGCTGAGGATTTCCATCATGCAAACAACCCAGGAGTAATTCCAATCCTCCTAGGAGCTGATTACGCTGACACATACCAAATTGGAGATACCTTACATGTCAATTACTTATTTGAGGAATTTCATCTTGAGGTTCAAGGATTTGTTGAATCAGATTCATTTGTTACCAGTCCTCAATTACCAGAAACCTATTTGGATCGATATATTATAATGCCAGCACAAGAGTTTGAAGATCCTTCAGACAATACAGAAGAAGAATTCCAACAAAGACATTATTTTCAAATGATTAACGGGGCCATTTATAGTTCAGAAGAAAGGAATGTTGTAGAAGAAGAAATTGAGTCAGCAAAAGCAGCAGCAGATTTCCCACACTTTGAATTGATGGGCTATTCAACGACTGTTCTTGGTGATTTTTTCGATGCCGTTGAAGAAAATATCTACTGGGTTTTATGTTTATCCATTGTTCTGTTGATAGCATGCAGTTTAAGTATCTCAACTTTGATGATAAAGAAAATCCATGATAATTACCGAAACATGATGATTCATCTAATATCTGGAGGAACTATGAAGTCACTTTTTCAGTATTTCTTGGCAGAAGTCTTCATTACCGTCGGTATTCCCGGGGCATTCATCACTTTTTTATTTATGACAGTCCTTCAAGATTTGCCGCCATTATACGTTTTAGTCATGGCAGCGTCTGTGGTGGGGATGATCTTATTAGCGGTCATTCCGATTTATATCCAATTTCGTCGTTTAACAATCTCTATGTTGTTGAAACGTGAGGAGTGATAATTGTGATTGAAGTTAAAGATTTAAAAAAATCTTACCCATTTGGAAAAAGCAAAATTGAAGTATTGAAGGGGGTTAACTTAGCAGTAGAAAAAGGAGATATGATTGCTATAATGGGACGGAGTGGCTCCGGGAAATCCACGCTGCTTAATATCCTTGCTGGATTGGACCAACCAGATAGTGGAATCTATTTATACGAGGAATCTCGAATTACTGATAAGAGAATGGATGAGTTAGCCAACTTCCGTAAAAAGAATATTGGATTTATCCTCCAGAATTACCCTCTGATTGATAGTAAAAATGTTGCTGAGAATGTAGGGTTACCCTTGCGATATAGTAAGAAATCAAACAAACAAAGAGAAACAGAAGTTACCCAAGTACTAGATACATTGGGGATTAACTATTTAAAACATCGTTGGGTAGATATGTTATCAGGAGGAGAAGCACAGCGAGTGGCAATTGCACGGGCATTAGTTCAACATCCTGACCTAATATTGGCTGATGAACCTACGGGATCCTTGGATGAGGAAACGGAAAAAGATATATTAGATTTATGTAAAAGATTGAATCATCAAGGTAAAACGATCATTCTTGTCACTCATGATCAGCACGTAGCAGCCGTATGTCATAAAGTATATTATATACAAGGTGGCACTGTCGTTGACAAATAAGTAAGTATATAAATAAGCTAAGGAAGGATAGATCGATGTATCATCCTTCCATAGCAGTTTCATAGGTAATATATTCCATCCTATGTCCTAATTTTACACGTATCTCGGAGTACCCCCTTTAACAAGTATCAGTATATTTTAGGTGAAAACTGGAGAGTGATTTAACCAGTTTTCACCTCTTATTTTACTTGCGCTGCTTGAGAAGTGCGCGCCCCTGATCCGTTAATTGAATACCTCGACGGCCACTTCCTTTGATCACAAGGTTTGCATCAGCAAGTTGATCAATCAATGTTCGAATATGATGTTCAGTATAATTCATGCCTGCTTCTTGAATCTGCCGTTCCAATCTTTTCCGCCCGGGATTAATGCCTCGCTGTTCAAAAAACATCAATTGCTGAATTAAAGTGCACTCATCTTCACGTAAGGACCCTTCAGCAAATGTTTTTAAAGCTTCATCATGCTCAACCGCTGTATTTTGCTGTAGTCGTTCAGGGAGATCTTGCATCGTTATCGTATTTCCTTCGGCAACAGTGGCCATATAGGAAACGATATTTTTTAATTCACGAACATTGCCGGGCCAGCTTAACCCTTGCAAATACAGCACGACCTCATGTGGAATCAAAGTTGTTGAGCTCTTTAACTCATCTAAAAAATGATAAAGTAATGATTCGATATCTTCAGGTCGGTTGCGAAGCGGCGGAACACTTAATTGCAATACGTTCATACGGTGGTACAAATCACTCCGGAAACGACCTTGGTAGACTTCTTCTGCTAAATCTTTATTTGTCGCACTGATCACACGCACGTTGACTGGGAGAACATTTTCCCCGCCGATTCTGAGTACTTCTTTTTCTTGAAGTACTCTAAGCAATCGAGCTTGTACAGTCGGGGAGATATCACCAATTTCATCAAGGAAAATTGTTCCACCTTGGGCTTGTTCAAATAAGCCTTTTTTTCCGCCTTTGCGTGCACCTGTAAACGCTCCGTCTACATAGCCGAACAGTTCACTTTCAAGCAGGTGTTCAGGAAGAGAGCTGACATTTACGGCAAGGTAAGGCCCATGTGCACGAGGGGAAGCTTGATGAATCGCGCTTGCAAATAATTCTTTGCCTGTACCTGTTTCACCTGTTATTAAAATGCTGTGATCTACGAGTGAAAGCTTTTTAGCAAGCGCTTTTGCCTGATTGAGCACCGGACTGTGACCTAAAATATCATCAAAACTATACTTGGCATATTGCCCCTTTTGGATAACTTCAAAAGAGGGGGAAGCGCCGCCGTTTGTATTTGCCGCATCAAATGTTGCGATCACAATTCCGTCCACAGATCGTTCCATCCGGTGTACAAGCATTTGATTTCCATATACATCAAACACCTCACTTGTGTCATGCGCTCCATTTAATAAAAAAGATTGAAGGTCTGAGAAGGGCAGAAGCTGTTTAAGCTTTAAATGTGTTGCAGAACGTACCGGAATATGAAGAAGACGCGCGAGGCGTTCGTTACAAACGGTAACACGCTCAGATGTATCAAAGGCTAAAATACCGTCATTCACTCCATTTAAGACGTGATAAAGGTGGGTGCTTAACTGCTCTGCAGACGTTTGTGCCTGCAGTACACGGCGCTGGAGCTGAACCATCTGCTTGAGGTAGCTTTCAGAGATGTGTTGTAATGGTTGAGCTTGAAAAAAGATGGAAGACAACTCATAGATCGTTGAGAAATCCAACAGCCTTGCACCAATATTGATTTGATACGGGATTTCTTCAGGAATTAATGCTGGTTCACCGCAAGTGACAGCGTATGTTAAAGGTGCTTTAGGCAGCGATTGGTTTGGAGCATATGGGATCCAATGAATATGATCAATGCCAAGAGCTCTTAACGAGGCTATGCTTTCATCTATAGTTTCTTGGGTATCATTGACGTATAAAACTGGAGTGTCTGGTGGAAGTTTTAAAAGTTCATCAAGATAATGAAAATTCATCATCCTGCCGGCAATAATCGGTACGCTGTCCGGTACAACTGTTGCCGCAACTTCTTCATATACAAGTGCCGAGGAGTACAAAGCATAAGCAGTTTCGATATGCGTTGGTAATCCTTCTTCGACTGCATAGGCTTCAACCTTGAGTGAGCCATCAAAGACATCTTTTAATTGTTGAGCGACGGCTTTCTTTGTTTCTTTTGTACCTGTAAAACACACAAGTGAGTCTTTATGATCGTTCATGGGATACCCCTTTAAATCGTTGTATTATATTTTCAGCATACCGAAAACACAGCCCTGCGCCAAGTAGGGGGTTGTCCGAGATACGTGTAACATCTACATCGAATTTGTAAAAATATTCCATATGAGGTTATTGGATTATAACTGACAAAAGTATAAAGCAACCTTAACTGAAGAGTATGGAATCGCAACGATGACGAATTGTAATATTAAGCGCAACACCTTAAATTTTCGTGGAATATAAAAAAACATGGCAGCTTCGTGTAAAATGTAGATCACCACATCAAACATATACACGGAGGTACTGCCATGAATTATCAACATCTTACCACATTTGAAAGAGCAAGAATAGAAGTCCTTTATTAGCTTAGCATTATTGGCTTGTTCTTATTGGAAGGAACGATATTTACAAATATGAAGCTTCTTTATCGAGACATTTAAAAGTACCATCGGTTATTAACGACGTATATAGTGATTTTTGTATGACCCTGTTATTGCTTCCCACCACATCAGACTTCGTGTTCCTCACCGCGTCATGACCCTTTCTCTTCAGACGAAATCCATACCAATGCCAATGGTCAAAATGGGCTAACAGCTACAACGAAACCACCTTCACCGTTCGGGACTTGAACTCTAGGGTGTGTGCGCCTGCGAGTCCTACTCAAAAATCCGCTGTGATGAATCACCATCACAACGGATTTTTGAATGTTTTACAAAGGCTTTTGAGGCAGGCCTCATTCTTTTTAACGGAGTTTTGTCCCAGCCTCTTTTACATCGTTGGTCTGTTAGTCTTTGTACGATCTAGATTGAATATTTGACGGATCCAGTCCGTTTCCTAACGAGCCATACGTTTCAGCTTTTCTTGGATCTACAAGTTCATTATCGTCAAAATAAACACGAGGTGTTTGCCAAAGCGCTTTTAAAGCTTTAGCCATTGGCATCTCATGGTAACGTTCGGGCCACATTGATTTGATGTGCTCTTTGACGAGTGGATAGTACTTTGAACTCATTCCCGGAAACAAGTGGTGTTCCGTATGATAAGAAAAGTTAAAGTGGATCACGTTCACCCATTTCGGTACAGTAACCGAAAGACTGTTTGCAAGCGGATCATTTACTGGCACTAATGGGTTTAAACGGTGATTCGTTGATATATAAGCCATTACAATGAAATTCCCAATCAAAAGAGGAATTAAAAACGCAAACAACCAGTTTTGAAAACCGATGATAAACAATAAACCGATCCAAGTAATCCATGGAGCCAGCGTTTGAAATAACACTGCAGGCTGCTTTCGTGGTTTAAATTCTTTAATGTAGACCGTAAACATTTTTAACGAATGAGCCGTAAACTGAATCGCTAACGATGCAAAGCTAAACGTTGCACGAATACGTAAGGGCAATCGGTAAACGAGACGAAACCCTTTCATTTTTGAAATTTTTTCTAGTGTTGGCCAAGCGTCAGGATCGTCATCACCATGCTGAGTATGAACGTGATGGGTAATGTTGTGCCATTTCCGCCAAAGTTTTGGTCCCGTACTTAGCGGCCAAAATGCAATCGCACCTAAAATATCTCGCAGCCACGGTTTTCTAACCACCGTCCCGTGCAATATCTCGTGACCTAAAAATCCCATTCCAGCGAAACTAGCACCAATAATAAAGGACAGTGCTAAATTTAAGAGGAGATGGAGGTCAAAAAGACCGATTAACAAAAATGATCCAATTACAATAGTTAAATAAGCTAAACCACCGAACAGTCGAGCTGGAACGGGTTTAAATACGTCTTGGGGTAAATGCTTTTTTATGGAGGCTGCGTACCACCCGAAATGATGGAGTTCACTCATGTGAACACTCCCTTCTATTTGGAAACGTCTTCACGTTCTTCAATCACTTTAACACTGTAAAGTTTTCTATAAACTAATCATATCAATCTTTGATTCAGCAGGTCAATCAAAAATTATAACCAGGTACTAATAATTACCGTCAATATATAATATGATGCGGGAGATAACAAAAGACATGCAAAATGTAAAAGCGAGAGAGAACCTTATGAATCCATCTCGCTCATCATTTTTTTACGGTGGTCTAAACCTGGATTTGTATATAAACTAGTTGTTTGTACGGAAGAATGACCGAGTTGTTGCATAATATCTACGGGAGAAAATCACGGTTTCAGCCAGGAGCAGATAAGGTGCAAAATCAAGCACATATGCCATGGTGCTTTGACCTCCCTCTTGCAAGGAAGATGGAGGTGTCGCAGCCTCTTGCCCCGCACCAGAGGAGGCGGATTGCTCCAGCACTGGAAAAGAAGGTATCTCAACGTGCTGCTCACTTCTGGTTGTCCCCTGCCTGTTCAGAAAGGACACTATCAAAAAGTAAGGAATACATTAAAAGGTGCGAATAATAGTGCCATGTTGCTGTGAAATATTTTTTGGTTAGCTTATTGGCTAGTTTCAAAAGTAGATATAAAACCCCGGCTACAGCTGACATGATCAACAATTGTGAATAGATATCAGTCAACATGGTTCCACCTACTCTTTCAGCCTTTTCATTAGGCTTTCAATATCGTCTTTGGTTAGATCGCCATTGTTACACAAGGTATGAAGCAAGCCGGAAACAGAACCTTTATGAACATCATCAATGAATTGCTGGGTTTCAGCGTTACGGTATTGCTGTTTTGTGATGTAAGGCTCATAATGATTGGCTCTTCCGATTCGTGTGGTCTGCACGATTCTTTTTTCTGTTAAACGTGCTAAAAATGTTCTGGCTTTTGAATGTATAACAAGGTGCTGAAGCAAGCCTTTCTAGTAAATAAAGCCTGCCCTCATAATATACATTCATTCAAAAAGGTGTCACAATATAAGAAAGTTTCATGTTCTTGCTGATGACATAGCAACCATCAAGATTAGCTTAAAAAAATTGGCTATCTATTTAGCCAAGGAGAAGGAATCACCAATGTATAACGTCTTCATGCGATATAGTTTTACCATTTGTATTATCAGCTACGCCCTCTTACATATTGTATCTCTTATTATAAGTGCAGACTGGGTGTTTCACCTCATGTCAGCGGCAGGTATCACAGCATTAGTGCTTGCGCTCATTCACCTCGGCCCTGCGAAAGGACCAGTGCCTTATTTATTAACATTTGGCTCACTCATTGTAGGACTGGCCGCGCTCGGAACGGAACTGTGGCCTATGCTTTGGATAGGCATCCGCGAAATGAGCAGTGTCATATTACTGCTCTTAGTCGTGCCGGCGATCGGCTGGGTGCTGCGCGAAGAACATTATATTGAAGCCCTCGTCGGTTCCGCCAAGCAATTATTTAAAACGAGCAAGCGGTTTTATACAGGCTTAATGTTTATCACGCAGCTTGTGGCATATTTCCTGTTATTCGGCGCCATCCCGATGCTGTTTCAATTTGTACAAGTCTTACTCGGCGACAAAAAAGGCGAAGATTGGGAGTACTTCAAAGGAACGGCTCTGCTACGCGGATTCGGCGTTAGTACGATCTGGGTCATCAGCATTCCAAGCGTCGTCTTTATTATTGAAAGCACCGGCGCCTCCCTCGGTTTCACCTTAATCCAAGGCTTTTTTATCGCCCTGTTAGGCGTAGGGCTATCCTTAGTATTTCTCATCATACATGAAAAGCGCAGCGGAATTGACTATACAGCCGGCATCTTAGAAGAGCTGGACAACAAGCTGGCAGCAACCGACTCCTCGCGCCACCAATCCCTGGCCCGAGAATTTATCACCCTATTTGTCACCCTGTTCGGCCCGATACTCGTTATCAACAGCTTCGTAGACTGGGGCTTGCTGCTTACCATCTCTATGTGCGTACCTGTCTGGTCGATCAGTTATTATGTATTGAAAAAGAAAAGCCGTCCGTTCTTCAGCCAGACCCGAACGTATCTCCAATCCGGCTTGATACAAAAATCCCAGGAGCTGGGCATCATGCTTTCTGCGGGCATGCTTATTACCATCGTACATGAATCAGGCGGCGGAGCCTGGGCAATTAACATGATTGTCACGATGTCAGAAACGACCTTTCTCCATATTCTTTGGATTCTGCCATTTCTCGTCATTTTCTTAGGCTTTGTAGGACTCGGTCCGCTAACCGTGATGGTGCTCGTCGGAGGTATCCTTGAAGGTGCAGGCCTGCCTTATCCACCAGAATTAGTCGTTCTCAGCTTGACATTGGGTAGTGCGATTACGGTCTTTTTATCTCCGCTAATTTTACCTTTAATTGTTCTGAGTCAGTCGAATGGACTCAGCATGTGGAAGAACGGGCTGCGTTTTAATCTCGGCTATTCGATCGCGTTTTACGTCCTCGTCCAGATTTATTTAATGATCATGCTTGCGATTTGGTAGGTAGCGATTATCTAAGTTTACGGTATAAAGACTATTTCTTTAATCCACGAGGAATTTAGTTAAGTAAGGGTTCTCCATGGTAAGGCAAGTATAGAAAGGGAATGATACTATTTTAAACAAAGAGAAACAATTGAAAAAGTGGGGAAAAACAAGAGAACTAGGGCTATGGGGATACGTCTTTTTATATGGGATTTTAATGTATGCAAGTGGTTTTCTCCTTACTAGTTATGTATTCTACACTTATCAAGGATATTTTTTTGTTTTTTATGAACACCTATTGCCTTCAATTATATTCGGCTCACTAATGGGAATTTGCATCTGGTTTCTAAGTGAAAGACAATACAAAAAATATGTGGAAAATAATCGGTGGTAAAGGAATCATCGCTACAAACGATCCGGAGCAACAAGAAAAGATCATGAAGTACAATGAATTGGTATCCAATGCCTTGATCTTTCACAATGTTGTAGATCTTACGAATGTACTACGTTCCTTGTCGAAGGAGGGTTATGAGGTACACGATGATGACATCAGCCATCTAAGCCCTTACTTAGTGAGTCACATCAAAAGGTTCGGGGAATACACCATTAATTTAGAAACGGAACCTCAACCAGTGGATGGTAGACTGATTCTGTAAGACGATCATCTAATATGGTGAATAATAACATATTTGGTGTAGATGTTACACGTATCTCGGACTACCCCCAAGTAGATTGGTTTATTTGAAAACGTTTCAGGGAAGATTAGGTAGGAGTAGATTCAAAAAAGGAGGCATTACATTGTCTTTTCAAAACCCTGCTGATGAACAAGTGCGCACAATGTTAAAAAATGCGAAACGGATCGCGGTTGTTGGTCTCTCAGGAAACCCAGACCGTACTTCTTATGAAGTGAGTCATATTATGCAAAAACACGGCTATGAAATCATTCCGGTGAATCCAACCGTAGATGAAGTTCTTGGTGAAAAGGCTGTAAGCAGCTTAAAAGATATTGAAGGTAAGGTGGATATCGTTAACGTTTTCCGCCGCAGTGAACACTTACCGGAAGTTGCAGAAGAGGCGGCTCAAATTGATGCGGATGTATTCTGGGCCCAGCTTGGTTTATCGCACGAGGACGCTGCACAAACTGCAGTAGAAGCAGGTATGACGGTTGTGATGGACCGCTGCATTAAAGTAGAGCACGGTAAGCTTCTACAATCAAAATAACGAAGAAAAAAGCAGCCGGCCGGCTGCTTTTTTTACAATCCTGCTTCGTATTTTAAACGCTTAGATAGCTCACGGAACTGTTCTTCGTCAAATCCAGGTGCGAATTCTTCCGGGATGTGTTCATAATCCGGAATTTCTGCGCCATCAGGCACGCCTTCTACAACTTCAAGTTCACCTGGAGGTCCAACAGGGGTAGGGCCTTTCCAAATACGGTCAAGCAGCCCGTAATCATGGTCGCTGAAACGATAAAGCTTTAAGTGCGAGCCTTCTTCTTCATATTTACGTGCATAATCAAATTTGGAGTTGTCAAGGTCAGGGACAGGAAGCATTTTCGTCATATCTACACCTGTGATCTCCTCCAATGCTTTTGCATAAGCGACAGCATGCACCCCGCCGCGAACGAGCAGGTATCCGGTCAATTCGCGGGCGGTTTCGTTGTCGGTCATTTCATACACCCGCATTTTATGCGTTCTTGCGCCGCACTCTAAATAAAAGTTATGCAGCAAATCATCAACTAAATTACCGCTGGAGAAGACGTAATCCCCTGACCAGG
Source organism: Salsuginibacillus halophilus (assembly GCF_003014715.1). Taxonomy (GTDB): domain Bacteria; phylum Bacillota; class Bacilli; order Bacillales; family Marinococcaceae; genus Salsuginibacillus; species Salsuginibacillus halophilus. The sequence goes on along the minus strand of NZ_PYAV01000003.1, from coordinate 247,769 downwards.
GCCGGCCGTCAGCACCGGTGGGTACAGCGTTTTGCCCGCCGAGAATAAAATTAAATTTGTTTCCGAAGCCGAGTGCTTCACGCAGCGGTGTTTCATCAGGATTCTTGCTTTTGTTTCCGATATGGCCGTCGAGACATTGGTTAATCGTGTTGGCTACGAGTTCAACATGGCCGATTTCTTCAGCTGATATGCTTGCGATCAGCTCGTAAAACGGACGGAGTTTCTTTTTCGCCCGGAAATTAAAAGACTGATACAAATAATTGTTCATCGTGGACATCTCACCAAAACGTCCGCCGAGTAGTTCCTGTACCGCTTGGGCTGACGCTGGGTCAGGCTGGCTTGGTTTTGGCAGTTTCACTTGCAAACGATCTATACGTTTAAACAATTCATCTCCTCCTACAAATTAACTCTTAGCGAGTGGTTCAGCTGTCGTGCGGCGCCGTTCAACCCAGCGGGCTAAGAGAATGCCGAATTCATACAGTAGAAAAAATGGACCGAGCACTAACAAATCGGACAACAAATCCGGCGGTGTAATAAACGCCGACAAACAAAACAACGTAAAGTACGCATATTTACGCGAAGCAGAAAGACGCTCAGCCGTTACAAGGCCCATTGCGGCGAACCCCATCAAGACAAGTGGAAGTTGAAACAACACACCGAGCGGGAGGGTGGACATGAGTAGAAATGATACATAATCTTCAGCCGTGATCATCATTGAAAAATGGAGTGAACCAAGACCTAATAAAAAGTCATAAACAACTGGAAACACGATAAAATACCCAAACGAAATGCCGGTTAAAAATGAAAAAAGGGACGCAGGAACAACACTTGCCATCCAGCGGGCTTCTGTGTCATGCAGTGCCGGCTTAATAAACCGCCAGGCTTCAAACAAAAACCACGGCAGCGCCAACCCTAGTGATAACACCCCGGAGACAGTCATATACAACCGGATGACATCCATCGGACCGAGCATGACAAGTTCGTGATCCCCTAAGATAAGATCCATGCCCAGCCTTAACGTGATCACCATACCGATAAACAAAAGCAGTAAGATGACAAACGAACGAAGCATTGCCCGCCTCAATTCCAGCAAATGCTGAAGTGCCGGACGCCGACCGGCCTCCGGCACATCAAATGTCCGCTGTGTCATGAGCGGTCTTCTCCGGTGTTTTCAGCCGGGTGTTCTGTCTCCTGTTCTTCATCCATTAACTGTTTTGTTGAGCGTTTAAACTCGGCAAGGGTTTGGCCAAATGCACTTCCGATTTCAGGAAGCTTTTTCGGTCCGAATAAGAGGAGGGCAAGCGCTAAAATTAAGATTAACGTAGGTACACCAATGTTTGTAAGCATCATTTAACCTCCTTAAAATCAAGCAAGAGCACCTGGGTTTTCAAAGTATTTTTTAATGCCGTCAGCTGCACGGTACGCAATTGCGCCAACGGTTGGTGTCGGGTTATAACCGCTGTTATGTGCAAATGCCGAGGCACCTGCCACAAACAAGTTCTCACAATCCCACATTTGCAAGTAGTTATTAACCGCTGACGTTTCCGGATCGCCGCCCATAATGACACCACCTGTATTGTGAGTCGTTTGGTACGGCACGATATCGTAATCGCCGATATCCTCATTCGCTTCAATTTTGTCCGGGTTCATTGCTTCAAGCACTTCAGCGCACCGCTTCGTTTGATGGGCGGCGAGCTTACGGTCTTGTTCTGTAAAGTTATAAGTCATGCGCAAGAGAGGGTCACCAAGGGCGTCTTTATACGTCGGATCAAGGTCAAGGTAATTATATCTGTATGGCATGCTTGCCCCTTGACTTGCTACGGTGAGTGTCCGGTAAAAATAATGCAGGGAAGCTTCTTTAAATTCTTTCCCCCATGATTTCACGTCTGAAGGCACTGGATTTGTATTAATCGGCCGTATCCCGGTCTGGGTGATCTGAACAATCCCGCCGTGGATGAAGTCTTCATCGGAATGATCGAAGTTATCACCATTAAAGTCATCCAAAGCAGCGCCTAACGCACCGGCACCGGCGTACAAATTAAACCGTTCTTCTTCAAAAAATCCTTGGGCGCTAGCCATCACTTGATAGCAGTAGTTTTTACCGATGACACCTTCATTTGTTTCCGGGTTATATGGCCGGCCGATCTCCGACTGCAGCAGCAGGCGGGTGTTGTTCATGACATATGTCGTTAAAACCACAACATCTGCCGGCTGGTAAAATTCTTCACCAGTACGTGTATCTATAAAATAAACCCCATCCGTTTTCTCACCGTCATATGATACACGTCGAACATTGGCGTGCGTGCGCAGCTCAAAATTACCGGTTTCTTTTGCCGTTGGGATAACAGTAATCACCGGATCAGACTTTGCTTGATAATCACACCCGAACCGCTCGCAAAAAGAACAGTACTGACATGCCTGGATCGTTTGACCATCAGGGTTCTCATACACTTCACTTAAGTTGGCGCTTGCGACTTGGTATGGGTGATACCCAAGCTCTTCAGCTGCATTTTTAAATTTCCGCAACGCCCGCGTTTCTTTCATCGGTGGTGTCGGGAATGGTTCGGAGCGTGGTGCCGTAAGGTCATTGTCTTCACCGGAAGTGCCGATCGTTTCATCAAACTTTTGAAAATACGGTTCGATTTCATCATAACTAATTCCCCAGTCCTGTAGTGTCATGTCAGCTGGGATTTTGTCGCTCCCATAACGTTCTTCTGTTTTCGAGCGGATTTCAAAGTCGTACGGAAGAAAGCGCGGACACTGCCCATTCCAGTGAATACCGGCTCCGCCGACATCCGTTCCAAGCAAAAAAGATCCGAGCTGACGCATAGGTAGTGCCCGCATATCTTGGTCATTTCGAAATGTAATGGTTTCTTTACTTAAATCCTGCATCAAATCGTAACGAAGGGCGTAACGAAGTTCATCTTTTTGCATTTTAAAATCATCAACAGTCTTTTCCTGGCCCCTTTCAAGACCGATTACTTCAATGCCGGCTTTTGTAAGCTCTGCTGCGATAATGCCGCCGGCCCAACCGACACCGACAACAACAGCCTGCTTTCTCGGAAGTTCTGTTGCCATGACTCATCCTCCTTCCAGGTTACGTATGGTGATCGTGCAAACTAATCGGATCCATTTCAACAAACTCATCTTCTTCAATCATTTGAATGTAAGCCATTTGCGCGCCAGGGTAGTCTTTTAAGCGCCATCCGCCCATGTTTCGGTTACCACCATACACAGGATCAGCATAAACCCCTTCAAGGGTAGCTTGGCGGAGCATACCGAAAAAGGTTGTTGCGTTGATGCCTTCCATTTCAATGTCACCTGCTTCAAAGGCTTCAAGAATTTCATCCTGGGTATCTTCTTCAGCATCAAAGTAAGCATCATCTGTACGGCTCTCACTTTCCTGCTGAATTTTACGAACCCCTTGCAAGAAAGCTTCTTGACGCAGCAGTCCGCTTTGATAACCTTGCGTCTCCGCTCCTTCGAAAAAAGGTCCCTGCATGTACTCTCGGGCGTTACGCCCGTAACCACCGGCAAGTTGTTTGTCGATGTAGTAAGGAACACCTAACGCGATTGCACCCGGCCCAAGATCATCTTCAGGGAAAATGCGTTCAACTGCTGCTGAAAGGACCCGGAAATCTTCTTCGCGCTTGAAAAACATGCGCGCTTCTGTATAATCGGGAGTTTCTGCACCGCCATTACCGCTGTCGGAAGTATCTTCTTCTGGTGAAGCTCCTTGTTGTGGTGCAGGGAAAAGTTCACGACCGAGCACACCTCCGAGAACGGTACCGCCAACGGCACCTCCGACGACTAAGCCGCTGTTTTTTAAAAACTCGCGCCGGGTGACGCCACCCGTTTCCTGTTCATCTGCCATCGATAACCCTCCTTTACTTCTCTTTCGGTAAAGTGAAAGAATCATTGCTTTCGGTTTTACGATGCCCAGATAAATGGAAATATACTCAAAAGAACGTCAACCTTTTGAAAAATTATAGAAACGTACGTTCTGCATATGGTATTGTATAATATAGACTGTGTCATAGATGGTTGCGAGGAAAGGGGACACAAACGACGATGAGTTCGAATGTTGAATATAATGATGATGCGATACAAGTACTTGAAGGGTTAGAAGCTGTGAGAAAACGCCCCGGTATGTATATCGGAAGTACAGACGGCCGCGGGCTGCATCACCTCGTGTTTGAGATTGTCGATAATGCTGTAGATGAAGCGCTCGGCGGTTTCGGAAATGACATTACAGTGAAGCTGAACGCTGACGACAGCGTAAGTGTAATCGACCAGGGGCGGGGGATGCCTGTAGGTACACACCAAACGGGACGACCGACGCCGGAAGTGATTATGACGGTACTGCATGCCGGTGGTAAATTCGGTCAGGGCGGATACGGCGCAACCGGCGGGCTGCACGGCGTTGGTGCCTCAGTTGTTAATGCGCTCTCAGCTTGGCTTGAACTTGAGATTTATCGGGACGGTCAAATTTATAAACAGACGTTCACTTCTGGTGGTCAGCCGCAAACGACCCTTGAACCTGCAGGCAGCACGAAAAAGACAGGAACGAAAATTACGTTTCTCCCGGACCCAGCTATATTTTCCGTTACAACATTCAGCTACGAGCAGTTAGCTGAACGCCTGCAGGAAGCTGCATTTCTTCTGAATGGCGTTGCGATTCATCTCGTAGATGAGCGTCCAGGAAAAAAGCGGAAAGAAACGTTTCAATACGAAGACGGGATCCAAGCATTTGTCAGCTACTTAAACGAAGATAAAGAGACGCTTCATTCTGTCGTTTTCTTTAAAGGAGAACAGAACGAAATTGATTTAGAGCTTGCATTTCAGTTTAACGACGGCTATACAGAAAATGTGCTTTCGTTTGTGAATAACGTACGGACAAAGGATGGCGGAACCCACGAATCCGGAACGAAAACGGCATTTACACGGGTGATTAATGAGTACGCCCGCAAACAGCAGCTCTTAAAGGAAAAAGATAAAAACTTAGACGGCTCCGACATCCGTGAAGGATTTACAGCTGTGATCTCAATTCGCGTACCGGAGCAGAAACTACAGTTTGAAGGACAGACGAAAGGTAAACTAGGTACACCTGAAGCACGTTCGGCGATGGATGCTTTTGTGGCTGAAAAGCTGACTTACTTTTTTGAAGAAAATCCACAAACGAGTGCCATGCTCATTAAAAAGGCGATTAAAGCCCAGCAGGCTAGAGAAGCAGCTCGTAAAGCCCGTGAAGAAGCACGTACCGGGAAGAAAGCAAAGAAAAAAGATGCGCTTTTAAGCGGTAAATTGACACCGGCCCAGTCGAAAAAGCCGGACGCCAATGAACTGTATCTTGTGGAAGGGGACTCTGCCGGCGGTTCAGCCAAACAGGGGCGCGACCGTAAGTTTCAAGCTGTCCTTCCGCTGCGCGGTAAAGTCATCAATACAGAAAAAGCGAAGCTTGAAGATATTATGAAAAACGAAGAAATCCGCACGATTATTTATGCGCTTGGCGCCGGGGTCGGGGCAGACTTTAATTTAGAAGACAGCAACTACAACAAAGTTGTGATTATGACCGATGCCGATACAGATGGTGCGCACATTCAAGTATTGCTGCTAACCTTTTTCTACCGCTACATGCTCCCGCTTGTGGAAGCCGGCAAAGTGTTTATCGCACTGCCGCCACTTTATAAAGTAAGTAAAGGAAGTGGAGCGAAAGAAAAAACGGTTTATGCCTGGAACGAAGAAGAGTTAAGTGAAGCGATTCAAAAGGTTGGTAAAGGCTACAGCATTCAGCGCTACAAAGGACTTGGTGAGATGGATGCCGACCAGCTTTGGGAAACGACAATGAGCCCGGAAACAAGAACGCTCGTCCGTGTCACCATTGATGACCTTGCCCGGGCAGACAAGCGGGTGACCACCTTAATGGGGGATAAAGTTGAGCCGCGCCGGCGCTGGATTGAATCAAACGTTGCTTTCGGATTAGAAGAAGAGGGCAACCTGCTTGAAAACGATAACCTGCACGTGACAGAGGAGGAATAAACCGTGGCGGAAGCAGAAACGTATTTAGACTTACCACTTGAAGACGTTCTAGGTGACAGATTCGGTCGTTATAGTAAATACATTATTCAAGAAAGGGCGCTGCCTGATGCAAGAGATGGCTTAAAACCGGTACAGCGCCGGATTTTATATGCCATGCTGCAGGATGGTAACACAGCAGAAAAGCCATTTCGTAAAGCTGCAAAAACCGTCGGTAATGTGATCGGGAATTATCATCCGCACGGGGACAGCTCTGTGTATGAAGCTTTAGTACGTATGAGTCAAGACTGGAAAGCACGGCACCTGCTTGTACAAATGCACGGCAACAACGGCTCAATTGACGGTGATCCGCCGGCTGCGATGCGTTATACTGAAGCGCGCCTTGCACCGATTGCTAAAGAACTGCTGCGAGATATTGAGAAAGAGACGGTAGAGTTTATACCAAACTTTGATGATACTGAAGAAGAACCCGTAGTGCTTCCAGCTAAGTTTCCAAACCTGCTTGTGAATGGTTCCACCGGTATTTCTTCTGGTTATGCGACAGATATCCCGCCGCATAATTTAAGTGAAGTAATTGATGCGGTTTTAATGCGGATGGATCAGCCGGCTTCTAGCGTGAGCGAGTTAATGGAGGTTATGCCGGGTCCTGATTTCCCAGGAGGGGGCATTTTACAAGGCAAAGACGGCATCAAAAAAGCGTATGAAACGGGGAAAGGCAAAGCGATCCTCCGCGGACTTGCTGAAGTGGAAGAACTGCGCGGCGGCCGCGAGCAAATTGTCATTACAGAGCTGCCGTATGATGTTGTGAAAGCTAATCTTGTGAAGAAAATGGATGAAATCCGGTTTGATAAAAAAGTCGATGGCATTGCTGAAGTTCGTGATGACACTGATCGGACCGGGATGCGGGTTGTCATTGAGCTGAAAAAAGATGCCGATGCAACAAGCATTCTACATTATTTATATAAAAACACAGAACTGCAGATGACTTACAATTTTAATATGGTTGCGATCTCAGACCGGACGCCTGCTTTGTTATCGCTGCCTGAGCTGTTAGATGCTTACATTCAACATCAAAAAGATGTAATTGAAAACCGGTCCACTTACGAACTTCGTAAAGCAAAAGATCGGCTGCACATTGTTGAAGGTCTCGTTTATGCTGTTTCGATTTTAGATGAAGTCATTCAAACGATTCGTTCTTCAGAAAATAAAAAAGATGCTAAAGCCAACTTAATCGAAGCTTATCAATTTACAGATGCTCAGGCAGAAGCGATCGTCAATTTACAGCTTTACCGTTTAACAAACACTGATGTAACAACACTTGAAGAAGAAAAGGCAGAGCTTGAAAAGCGCATTGCTCAGCTTGAAGCCATTTTACAAAGCGAGAAAAAGTTAGCTCTTGAAGTGAAAAAAGAGCTGCGCCAAGTGAGAAAAACGTATCACAATGAACGCCGCACGGTCATTGAAGAAACGGTCGAAGAGTTAAAAATTGATAAAGAAGCGATGATTCCGGCAGAAGATGTGTATGTGACCGTTACAAAAGAAGGTTATATTAAGCGGACGAGCCCGCGTTCTTACCAGGCTTCAAATGATGAGCGGCCGGGCATGAAAGAAACGGACGATTTAATTTACTTCAGTCACGCAAACACGACAGAAACTTTGCTGTTATTTACAGAAAACGGACATTATATTTATATACCGATTTATGAACTGCCTGACATCCGCTGGAAAGATAACGGGCAGCACGTTGCTAATATCGTTCCGATTGATCAAAATGATCGTTTAATTGCTGCTGAACAGATTACGCAGTTCAGTAATGAATGGCTCTTAACTTTCTTTACCGCACAAGGAATGGTAAAGCAGACCCCGCTAAGTGAATATCAGCCTCAGCGTTATTCGAAACCGCTAGTTGCTGTGAAGCTGAAAGGGGAGGACCGTGTTGTTTCAGTCAGCTTAACGAACGGAAACCACCAATTATTTATGGCAACGAAAAACGGGAACGGGCTGCGCTTACATGAAGAACAGGTAAGTGTCACCGGGCAGCGGACCGCCGGCGTCAAAGGTATGAATGTTAAAGATGATGAAGTTGTGGCAGCACTTGCTGTACCCGCACCTTCTGAAGACGAGGCGGTAGTGGCTGTGGTAACACACCGCGGAGCTGCCAAAAAGATGAAATTAACTGAATTCCCATTAAGTAACCGGGCAACGAAAGGACAGTCCATGTTCCGCGAATTGAAAAAAGATCCGCACCGGCTCGTTTATGCAGGCAGTGTACCAGCTTCTGAACAAATTGCCGGCACAACGAAAGAGGGCGACAGCTGGATGAAGCGTTCAGTCCAACATTTAAAGTTAAGCGAACGCTATAGTAATGGCTCCTATATTATTGACACGAAAGAAACCGGCACAATTGCAAGCGTGTGGACATATGTTGATCACGCGCCAGATTCATCTACTTGATACACGTCGCCGGATGAGGTTTACCGTAAAATTATTATGTTAACCTAATGCATCGAAAAGAAGTGGAAAAAGAATAGAAAGAAAAAGGGAGACATCATGAACGCAGCAACACATGTTACTGGAGCAATTGCAGCAGCCGCGCTATATACATTTGTAACTAACGAACCGAATTCCTTTTTCCAAGGAGCAGTATTTGTCGCAAGTACTGCTTTTGGTGGTTTGATACCAGATATTTGCCATCCATCATCGTGGGTGGGGCGGCGTACAAAGCCGATCTCAACAGCCGTAGCTAAAATTTTTGGGCATCGCAGCATTACACACAGCTTGCTGTTTTTATTTATCATTGGTATTTTAACGGATATGATCGCAGGAACGTACGGAAGCCTCATTCAAACAGGTATGCTTATCGGTGCAGCGAGCCACATTATCTTGGATATGATGACCATTCAAGGGGTGCACCTGCTGTACCCGTTAAAAAGCCGTGTACGACTTCCGCTTCACACAAAAACCGGCAGTTTGCTCGGTGAAAGTTTTGTGCACAGCATTTGTGCCGGCTGGCTCATATATTTCAGTTTACATTGGCTGATCTAAAAAACACCAAAACCCGAATGTATGTAACGTGCATTCGGGTTTTTTAATTCTTCTGTCTCAAAAACTCAAGATTTCTTCTGGATTGAGATATTAAGAACAGTTCTCCTCATTTAACTTCCGATAATATATATTATGTAAACTTATAAGTTGTGAAGCGTAGCTAGCTTTCATGTGCGCTATGGTGCTTCTGTTTTTTTGTTAGTCTACAGTCTACTACTCTACGTCCATAAATCATTCAAGTTTTTCTTGCAGCTTTATCTCTCCTTCTAATGTCCGCCTTTTCATCAAATGCTCAATCGTGCAATCGTGTTTTCTCAGCCAATTATCCGTATCGAAACATCTACATATAAACAATAAAAATTTCGTTCAGAAAAAGTTTTTTTGGACTTACTTCAATTTAACGTTCAGCTATGTTCAGATTTGCCTTCATTCAATCCACTTATATTGAATCATAAATACCGTAAACGAACTGTATCATTGGTCATCTTACATAAAGTCAGAAACGCTCAGTGGATCGATGGTTATAAATTCCATTTCTTATAACATCATCTACCTAATGATTCACGTGCTTATTTTAATGTCACACAATGTGTATTTTGTGACATTAACAATATTGGACAAAAATTGACCTTATCCCCTGTGAATCAAGGGTTTCGGCGAATTTTGTTTTATAGTATAATGTAACATATTAAAGGCACGTTGCATTATATACAACGTGAATTTGGAGGGTTGTAATTTGTCGGTACACGGTAAAGCATCACTCATTTCGTTGACAGATGACGAATATGAAAAGCTGCGTAAGCTTTGGGGAGACCGCGTTTTAAAACAACGTATTGCTGAGCTGCAGCGTCAAAAAGAGGATGGATTAAAACGAATTGACTTATCGGATTATCATTCGCTTCGTAGCCGCGGTATGCAGTCAGTCGAACCGATTCGGGATAAACAAGATATTCAACGCATGAAGCGGCTGCTCCGCCGGCGGAATATGCGCGACTATTTTATGTTTGTTCTCGGGATTAATACAGGTCTTAGAGTTGGAGATTTACTGACGTTGCGCGTGCTTGATGTACGTGACCGCACCCACATCGTCATTCAGGAGCAAAAACGGGGAAAAACGAAACGTTTCAAGCTGAATTCAGAGCTACAGCTTGAAATTCAAGACTACACAGAAGATATGGCGGCTGAAGAATACTTATTTCCATCCAAAAAAACAAATCTTCCAATTACACGCGAGCAGGCTTACCGCATCATAAAAAACGCCGCCGATCAGCTTGGGATCGACGGCGCTGGTACACATACGATGCGTAAGACGTTTGGTTATCATTTATACAACCAGACGAAAGATATCGCTCGTCTGCAAAAAATCTTTAATCACTCCGCACCTGAAGTTACGATGCGCTATTTAGGCATCACCCAGGACGAGCTTGATGACTTAGTTGATGATTTTATACTATAGCTAGCTTATGTTTACGGCAGAGAAACCTCTTCAGGCATCTCCTCAAACACTTGATCACGAGAAACAGCAATCCCCTGCCGGCCGTCTGTACCCGTTCTTGACGCATAAACAACGCCAACTGCTTCGCCAGCCTCGTTAAGTACGGGGCTGCCGCTATTTCCACTGTAAATCGGCGTGGAGATTAAAAGCTGTTCATCATTACTTGAAATGACTTCCCCTTCATTTGCAACTCGTGTGAAGCCAAGCGGGTTTCCGACAACATAAGCTTCATCTTGCAAAGAAGCATTTTCCGCAGCAAAAGAGATGGTCGGGAATGTTTCCTCTGCTTGTAATTTCACAAAGGCTAAGTCAGCGGTATCTGAAATATAAATCTCTTCTGCTTCATATAAATCGCCTTCGTCTGTTTCAACCACAACTGCAGCAATGTCTTCAACCACATGCCGGTTCGTCACCACCCATCCCTCTTCCGCAACAAAAAAGCCGGTCCCCCGTGAACGATCAAAAGCGGCTGCCCCCTGTACTGTTACGACAGTTTCTTTCCACGATTGGACATCACTTCGCTGTGATAACTCATTCGATGTTTCTAAAAAGTCAGCTGCCTGCAGCGGAAAGCTGCTTGGAATGGCCGAGAAAACTTGAAATATCATCATAAATGCTACAAGGGAAGCAATGAGCTTCACGCCTATCCGACGACGGCCCCGTTTCTTTTTTTCCTTCGGCGGTTTAACTTCTTTTGCTAAAAAATCTTCTGGATCCGGCTCTTCTTCTTCTGCATCAAAATCAATTAAATCAGCATCAAGGTCGTTATCTATATCTTTTCGTTTATACTCATCCACTTTCAGGCATCCTCTCTTTAAACATCTTACCTTTCAGCTTAATTGAGACCGTAGCTTTTGACAAATGACAAGAACTAACGTATACTAATTCAAAACCGACTAAACAAATGAGGATTGTAAACTAAAGGTGTGGAGGGATGGTCATGAACGCTCATAAATATCACGTTTTAAAAGGGGCGGAAAGTATTTATATCGAAGGCGGGAAAACTGGTATCGTTTTGTCCCACGGGTTTATCGGAACGCCTCAAAGTGTTGAAGTTGTCGCTGAAAAACTGGCTGATGCCGGTTATACCGTATATGCTCCAAGGCTGACGGGTCATGGCACTCACCCTGTTGATTTAGATAACACAACCCGGGCAGATTGGATTGAAGATATATTAGATGCCTGCCACGTGTTACATCAAGTATGTTCTTCCGTGTATGTAGCCGGTCAGTCTATGGGCGGTGCGCTTGCATTACAGGCAGCTGCCAGACTCCCTTGGATTGCCGGCGTTTTAACAATAAACGCAGCCATTGATGTTCCATGGATGAAACGTTTAACAAATAAACAACCATTAGGATTTATTCAAGAAGGTGGCGCCGACATCGCTATGCCGGACGTTTATGAGATTGCTTATGAGCAAGTTTCACTGCGCGCGATGAAAGAGCTTGTTCTATTAGGTCGTGAAACGAAAGCGCTTCTCAACAAAGTCAATTGTCCTGCGGAAGTATTAGTATCTGAAGTCGATCATGTTGTTCCACCGAACAATTCGGGAGTTGTTTTCGAAAGTATCAGTTCTCCTTTAAAAAACAAGACGATCCTTCGAAACTCCTATCACGTTGCAACGATGGATTATGATCAACAGAAGATTGTTCAAACTTTTACCAATTGGATAGAAAAAACGAATAGGTCTCCTGTCAAGGCGCTCATTTAGTTTTCTTCATAGGAGGTGGCCTCAAGCTCGTATTCAAGCACACGTAACGTAACCAGCGGTTCAACGCCCACTTCACGCTGATCAGTCATCTGCTTTTCATACCACGCCTTCCGCCCTTCCGGAAGGCGATTGTCACAAGCGAACCAACTCTCATACAAATCTTTTTCATGCAACTTTCTTTCTTCAGCTTTACGATGAAGCCGGTAAGCTGCATACATATAAAACATAACAAGTGTGATGAAACCACCCCAAAATATAAGGGGGGATAAAGTGATCATCAAATGAATAATAAACCAGATCAAACTAAGTGCGAGCACACCTTCTAAACGGAAACCCTCATTACGTGTTTCTTTGGTTAACTGTAGTATCGTCTGTAAACTCGTGTTCTCCCTTTTATCTTCAGGCAGCTGTTCCACTAGATCGACCACAGCCGATTTTGTCATCATACGGGTAAACCAACGTCCGATTAAAAACAACAGTGCAAGTACAGCTGTGCCGCTCAATAAAAATACAATAGGTCCCAAACCAATCCCCCTTCTCTCTATATAATAATAATAAAAATGAGCAGGAGCGAAACGCCCCTACTCACCTTAAACTTCTTGAAAGTAGTCTTTTTTAAAGCCGCCGATTCGTCCAGTGTCATCAATAATAAAATAAAACTCTTCTGTTTCGTTTTTTACATCGTACACTTTCTCCGGCGTCAATACATTATTTACTTGATATTTCGCTGCATCTGCGTGTACACACCGAAGTTGTTTTATCGTTGCAGCTTCTTCCCATTGTTGATGAATCAAAGCGTCTTCACCTCCACGACCATATGCTCTACACCATTATACGCTCGTATTTCTCATTTCTGCAAACAAATCACGTAACGTAGATACAACGACGGTATTTTCTTTCGTTTCAGCATTTTGCGAAGGATCAATTAAAACACCCTTCATTCCGAAACGCTCAGCCGGAGCAACTTCGTTTAAATAATTATCCCCAATTGATACAGCCTCGTTCGGCCTAACATCATACCGCTCAAGCAGAGAGCTGAAATGATCTTCCGTCAGCGCTGGTTTTTTTGCATTTGCAATCACTTCCGGGAATACACCATCAATGTTCAGCGTATGTAGAAGCCGCTCGACATCATCTTGTTGACTATTTGTAATTAACACGAGATCTTTTTGCATGCCAAGTGCTTCAAGCGCTTCACGCAGGCCGGGGTTTTCATCAAATTGAAAATCCTCCGTCTGCATGAAGTCCTTTGTTCGGCAGTACGCATCATATGTACTGCCGACCCCGTAATGTTTCGCTGCAGCAACCGGTGGCCACCAACCGTCTCCGATGGCAATATAATGATCAAAATCGCATGTGATCGCTTCTTGATACATTGAGTGCTCATCGACTTCTGTTCCGCTCCAATCGAAGATACGTGTGACTTCATTTGTATCTGGTGAAATCACAAGGATCCGGTCGCGTACAGCGTCGTATACACGTCCGATAGCTACAGGGTGTTCTCCCCGCAGCATCGCACGGTAATCCTGCCAGAAAGCATTCTCATTGGCAGGGTCAAGTTTTTTACTTAATTCATTGGCATAAAATTCGAAGTGATCTGTATCTTCATACAATGTACCATCAAGGTCAAAAATAACAAGCTTAATATTTTGCCAATCTAATTTCATAAGCAGCCTCCTACACTAGACGCTTTCTAATATTGGTACTGATCAGGTCAATAATTGTGACCGTAACGATAATGACAAATAAAATCATACCAAGCTCTTCCCAATTTCGGTTTTGAGCTGCAAGGATTAACGGAGCACCGATACCGCCTGCACCGACAATACCAAGTACCGAGGAAGAACGAACGTCAATTTCAAAACGGTACAGTGCATATGATGAAAACTCAGGAAGCACTTGTGGCAGTACGCCGTACCAAAAGACTTGAATTCTGCCGGCACCTGACATACGCAGCGTCTGAACGATCTCCATATCAATCGTTTCAATGACTTCTGCATAAAGCTTACCGAGCATACCGATACAGTTAATCGTAATCGCTAACACACCCGCGTAAGGGCCCATACCAACAGCCGCAACGAAAATAATTGCAAACATAATCTCTGGAAATGCACGAATCCCGTTTAAAATCGTTTTACCAAGTGAGGAAAACGGACCTGATACATTTTGTGCTGCTAAAAAGCCGATTGGAATCGCTAAAATACTACCTACCAACGTACCAGCAAACGCAATTGCGAGCGTCTCAATCATGTAGCCAATTGTCTCCGGTAAGTCGGCAAGTGCAGCCTCATCCATAAATGGACCAATCAACAGGCGGAAAGCAATTTCGCCAGGGGACGAGCCGGAACCTCGGTATTCTAAATCAGTAAAAATAAAGGCCGAGGTATAAAGTGCGATTAGAACAACGGCAACGACCGTAAAATTGGTCCATAATTTCTTTCTCCTCGGATTTGTTAAGTCGTATTGTTTTTCTTGGCTCGCCATTATACTAACCTCTTTCTTAGTACAGTACTAATCCAGTCAATGAGCGTAACCCCTAGGAAAGTGATGACAATCACCGTTGAAATGTTATCGTAGCGGAAAACGCTAAGCTGTTGCTGTAGTAAATAACCAATACCTCCGGCACCGACAAAACCTAGCACAATCGAAGCACGGACGTTGATTTCTAAGACATATAACGTATAAGAAATAAACTGTGGCATAAACTGTGGAATTGCACCGTACATAATGACCTGCAGCGTGTTACCGCCGGATGCGCGAATGGCATCCATCGGACCGTCATCAATGGCCTCGATGGTTTCACTCACAAATTTAATTAAAATCCCTAACGAGAAGAAAAATAACGCCAGCATACCTGAAAGTGCACCAAGTCCGACAATTGCAACAAAAAGTACAGCCCATACAAGGTCTGGTATAGTACGCAGAACATTTAATGAAAGGCGCACAAAATGATAAAGCGCAGCGTTTTTATTAACATTGTTCGCTGCTAAAAATGCAATTGGCAAAGTGAAGATGGCTGTTAAAGTCGTTGCTAAAAATGCAATGTTCCAAGTTTCTAGAAGCGCAAAAAATGCTGTATCAAAATAGCCCCAGTTTGGTGGCCACATATCTTCAATAAAGAAAAGTACAAAGTTCGGAAAACCTTCGATAATCCGGTCCGGGGTGGCGTCGGTTTGATAAGCAGATGCTAAATATAAAGCTACGACAACCAGTAAAACTGTCGTCGTCATCTTCTTCATGCGCGAACTGATAATCGGTATTTTTTTGTTATTGTGCTGTGGTTGATTTTCGTTTGTCATTCAGTCTCAACCTCGCCAAGAAGATCATCTTCTTTAATCGAACGTCCGTAAATGTCTTCAAATGTTTCTTCTGTCACAGCATCTACTTTCCCGTCAAATACCACTTCACCTTCACGAAGGCCGATAATGCGGTCTGCATACTCCATCGACAAATCGATGGCATGCAGGTTGATCACCATTGTGATATTGTCTTCTTTATTAATATCGCGCAAGTCTTTCATTACCGCGTGAGCTGTCGGCGGATCTAAACTTGCGACCGGCTCATCAGCTAAAATGATCCCTGGTTTTTGCGCAAGAGCGCGTGCAATGCTCACTCGCTGCTGCTGTCCACCGCTTAAAGTATCTGCACGTTGATACGCTTTATCTGTAATGCCGACACGATCGAGACAGTTCATCGCAAGTTGTAAATCGTCCTGCGGAAACAAATTAACTAACGTGCGTAGGGTGTTATTATAGCCTAAGCGGCCGGCAAGTACATTTCGTAAGACACTCGAGCGTTTTACTAGGTTATAATTTTGAAAAATCATCCCAATATCGCGCCGCATCTCACGCAATCCTTTTTTCCCTACGGATAAAGCATCTTGATCATCAATGATTAGCTGCCCTTCTGTCGGCCGTACCATTTGGTTAATACTACGGATTAACGTTGATTTCCCTGCTCCGGATAAACCTACAATGACAACAAATTCACCCTTTGGAATTTCTAAGTTGATATTTTTCAAGCCCTGGTAACCATTCGGGTAGGTGAGTGACACATTGTCAAATTTAATCATATTTCATCAACCTCTTTTAGGATTAAGATCAATTCGCTTGCCTCTACACACGAAATTAGGGAAAAACCGATTTCTCGGCCTTTCCCTTTTTTACAATACACAGATAACAGAAGTCTTACTCTTCGATCTCCTCTTGAAAGCGCTCATACGTATCGCGGACAATATCGTAGTCTTCAGAGGATGCTTCTGCAATACCAGTCCAATTGTAAATTTCGTCTAATACTTCTAACATTTCTTCGTCATCGTTAAAAGACATAAACGTTTCACGAATTTCATCAACAAGCTCATCGTTAAGCTCAGAGCGTACCGAAATTGTGTCATTTGGAATTGGATCCGTGTATTCAATTACTTCAACTTCATCGTGGATATCAGGGTGCTCATCTTCTAAGTTGTCTCGTGCATCATCAAATGTTGTTGCAAAATCTGCCTGACCATCCATCAATGATTGCAAGGCGTTGTCATTGCCGCCGGCAATCACGTGTTCAAACTGATCATCAACATCTTCTAAGCCTTCATCAAGCATGTGTGAAGCAGGGAAAAGATAACCTGCCGGCGATGACACATCAGCATATGCCCACACAAGCTCACCTTCATCAGCTTCAAGAATATCATCAAAGCTGTCAATATCACTATCAGCCATCACATTAAACTGAGCAAGATAGTGATCTTCTCCAAAACGGATGGATTTTAAAATCACTTCTACATCTGCGCGTTCTTCAGCCTGGACAAACCCAAGTGGATCTAAAAATCCGATATCAATGGATTGCGTCCGCATTCCCTCAACAAGCGCTGAATAGTCCGTCATTACCTGCGCGTCAATCTCCCGGTCGAGCTCTTCAGACAAGCGATCTGCCAAAGGTTCAACGGTTGTCGCAAGTTCATCAGCGTCTTGTGACGGAATAAAACCCATTGAAAGCGGTCCTTCGCTCCCATCATCAGCACCGTCGCCGCCTGCGCCGCACCCGGCTAAAACAAGCGCACCACTTAAAGCAATTGTTGTTTTTTTCATGTTGTTCAACCCCTTATACATAGTTTACTCTTCAATTTCATCCTGGAAACGCTCGTACGTATCACGAACAATGTCATAATCCTCGGACTCGGCTTCAAGTACGCCTGTCCAGTTATAAACGTCTTCCATGATCTCAATCATTTCTTCATCATCGTTAAATCCTAAAAAGATGTCCGTTAATTCTTCCGTTAATTCTTCCGGCAAGTCACTTCGGTACGAAATCGTATCATTTGGAATCGGCTCTGTGTATTCAATAACTTCAAGGGTGTCGTAAATATCTTCGTGCTCATCTGCTAAGTTATCCCGGGCATCATCAAAAGTTGTGGCTAAATCTGCTTGACCATCAAGAAGGGATTGCAGGGCATTGTCGTGCCCGCCGACTGTTTGATGTCCAAAGTGTTCATTAATATCTTCTAAACCTTCATCAATCAAGTGCGAAGCCGGAAAAAGGTAACCTGCTGTTGAGGTAGTATCACCGTAAGCCCATGTAAGTTCACCTGGTTCTGCTTCAAGCACATCATCAAGGCTCTCAATATCACTATCTTCGTGTACAACAAACTGTGCTAAATACGAATCATCACCAAACCGCTCAGCTTTTAGTGCAACATTCACATCCGCCCGCTCTTCAGCTTGTACAAAGCCTAACGGCGGTAGAAACCCAATATCGATGGATTGTGTCCGCATCCCTTCAACGAGTGCAGCGTAATCGGTCATAACGTTTGCTTCAACACTGATATCATCCAGGTGTTCTTCAAGGTGTTCTTCCATAGGTTCAACTGTAGCTTCAATTTCACCTGCATCCTGAGATGGGACAAATCCCATCGAAAGCTCATCAATGTCACCATTTTCATTGTTGCCGCCTGCTTCATCATCACCACAAGCTGCTAATGCTGCCAATGTTGCCGTTAGCGTCGCACCCATTAACCATTTCTTCACAAGATAACCCCCCAGGATTGTTATTCCGCACAAGACATGGATCCTATGTAATGTCGATAACTAATCAATGATTCGTCGCCTCTCCTCCTTTATAATCCCCCGTTCCCCCCTTTGAATTTATGTGAAAGTTCAACAGGTATTTAGTTCTTTCGGGTGATTTCACGTTAATTCTAGGTGAGAATGAAACAAAAATCAATAAAGCTTTCATATTTTTTTCACAAATTTACGATGAAAGATGTTTAAAAACCGTAAAGATTGTTAAAAATATTAACTTCATAAAAAAAAACCGCGCTCTGTAAAGCGACAGAACGCGGTTCAAAGCATCGATTATAAAATAAACATACCTGCAATGGAAGCGCTGAGTAAAGAAGCTAACGCACCAGCGATAACAGCTCGTACACCAAGCTGAGCAATTTCACGGCGGCGGTCTGGTACGAGACTGCCGATACCGCCGATCAGAATTGCTAAGGAACTAATGTTAGCAAAACCACACAGGGCAAACGTAATCACAATTTCTGCTTTTTCAGAAATGTTACCTGCATCAACTTCCGGCGCGAAGTTTGCATAAGCAACAAATTCATTTAATACAAGCTTTTGACCAATAAAGTTACCGGCCATTAATGCTTCAGACCAAGGTACTCCAACAAGAAACGCAATTGGAGCAAAAATGATACCGAGAATTTGCTCAAGAGTGATTACACCAACACCTGGAATGTTACTTAATAGCTCAAGTCCGCCGTTAACAAGGGCAATTAAAGCGATAAACGCAAGAAGCATTGCACCAACATTTAAGGCAAGCTGTAAACCTGTTGCTGCACCACGGGCGGCAGCATCGATGACGTTTTGAGACTCAGTGTCTTTATGAAGCTTAATTTCATCTGAAGTCTCAGACACTTCAGTTTCCGGCATAATGGTTTTTGCCATAATCAAGCCTGCCGGTGCTGCCATAAAGCTCGCAGCTAAAAGATAATCAAGACGGACACCCAGTAAGGAGTAACCAATCAATACAGACCCGGCAACGGATGCAAGCCCTCCTGTAAGAACGGTGAAAAACTCAGAACGCGTCATCTTGTCTAAGTAAGGTCTTACAACAAGCGGCGCTTCTGTTTGTCCTACAAAGATGTTCGCTGCTGCAGACATGGATTCTGCTTTACTTGTGTTCAATACCCAAGATAAAAACCCGCCGATCACTTTCACGATAAACTGCATAATCCCTAAGTAATACAAGATCGAAATTAATGAAGAGAAAAAGATAATGACAGGTAATACTTGTAACGCGAAAATATTGTCTTCTTCAATATTATCGAATACATCATCAAATAAGAAGAGAATACCTTCATTCGTATAATCAATAATTTCTGCCACTGCAAAGGTTAAACCAGCAAGCGCATTCTCCCCTACGGTTGTACCAAGTACAATAAATGCAAATAAGAGCTGAAACGCAAGCCCGCCGATCAATGGCCGAAGCTTAATATGCTTTTTTCTCTCTGAAGCGAGAAAAGCGAGCAAAAATACGGTCGCTATCCCGAGGATACCCCATAAAATGTTCAAAATGGATCACCACTCCCTTTAGTTTTAAGAAGACATGCATTACTTTATCAAATTAAGGAGTGGTATGTAAACGTTTTATCATGTTGAATATTATTCCTTTGCCTCGTCCTCTTTCAATTGCATATACTTTTCTAAAATCAGTTGTGACTTCTCCGCATCGACCTGCATTAAAAAAGACGTATAATAGCGAAGCAGTCGCTGCTGCAGGTCAAGGCACTGCCCTTCTTTTACAATTAACCGCTCAAATGCATCTTCAGCAATAAATAAAGCGGCAGTTACTTCAGAGAAAAACAAGATCCCGGTTTTTGAAGAAACACCGGGGTGCAGGAGCCCCCGAAGTGTATCCCGCTGTTCAGCTGCCTCTAAAGCTGCTTCTTCATATAACGGCTTTATCCACGTATCAGCAGTAGTACGTCGTTCTAACAGCCAACCTTGAAGTTCATTCAGCCAGCTGATCAAAAGTGGAAGATCAATCAGGTCAATTTTTATTTCAACCCCACGCCTCCTTAAGTGATCCAAACTCACCTCAGAAAACCAAGGCCGGGATGCCCGGTAAAAGGAACGTCGTTTACTCACGTCATCCCCTCCTTAATTACGTTGACTCTGAAACGTCTTCCAGTGCTTTTTCCACATCATTGAGAATCTCTTCAACAGCGCCGGGGCCGTGTTCTGCTACAAGGCATGCTGTTCCAATCGGTGTGTTCCAAAACTCGTCAGGGATAACCGGATTTTTTAAACCCGCCGGCTTATATAGCGCACAATAAATGTTTTGCACGTGCCGGTTTGTCTCTGCGCGATCGTGCACCTTCTCGCCTCTAGCTGTATTAAACACATGCTGCATGGATTTAAAAATGTTCTCGCCTGGCATATAAGCATACAAACGAAAATAGCGCATCCGATCTTTTGCTTTCTCTGTAACAATACTTTGCATGTGCAGATAAGACAACTGTTCCATCATGTGGCGGTAGAGCATTCGAAAAATCCGCCGCTTTTCATCCATCATTACTTCGTTTGTATAAATATTTTGAAGCAGGTGAAATGCCTCTGTTTGCGTACGCATAAAAAGCCCCTCCTTTATTTTGGCTCTGTTAATTTTTGATGAAATGGCAGTGCCAGGCTGGTCTTCCAACTTGCCCGGATTTGTTTAATGGGTGTTTGCCACCCTCTGAAAAGATCCTTCAATGGTAGTTCCACCGGCCGGCGGTTGACGCCGAAGCCAAGTTTCACGGTTAAAGTATTTGTATCATAAACTGCCGTATGAAGTGTACCGTTCCACTGGCTGTAATCGACAGCGGAAATTTGTTCTTGTTTATGCTGCTTTGTTTCATTGAAGCTCTTGTATAAATGTTCAGCAGATATTTCATTTTTCAGCGCCTGTTCAGCGAGGTCCTCCCGCCGGATAGAGTCTGACACAACCTTCCGATTTTCTCGCTGCAACCGCGGCGCTCGAAACCGGTTGGCACAAACTTGTGAGGTTCCTTCAAAAACTGCAACGCCGCGCGGGGAACCTTCTACAACTGCTGTGCGCCCAAGTGCATCAGCCATCGAGTACGAAAAAGCATGGCGGTGCGGAAGTTTTTGCAGCAAAGCAGCGGCTTCTGCGACAGTGTGACACGTCTCAAGTACGATGCGGCAGATGTTCGAACAAACAATGCCTTCAGCAGGTTTAACGCGGTTAACAAAATGATACCCAAGCGCAAGACCGGCTTCATTCATCCCGTCTGTACGACCAATTAAACGTTGACTTATACCGAAAACAGCAAGGCCGTTTTCAGGAAGCGTTATAACCAACCGACCTTCATAAGATTGTGGCTGATAATCATAATTCCGTGCATAAACTCCTGCTGCTGCGGCAGCTGTACATCCAGCTTTCACGCGCGTTCCTTGAAATCCGCTATATTCATGGATGACATCATCTATCGGCCAGTTCAACCCATCTGCTAAACCTTTCAGCTCTTGAAATAAACCTGGACAAAAATGATCGTAAAGGTTTTTCACCTCATTTACCGGCGCAGCGAATCGCTTTTTTGAGCGCTTTAAACGGCGCGTATGGTTCTCGATTAAAGGTGTATTAATTAATGCCCTCCCCTGCTCATACCCAATCTCTTGATATGACCCACTGTAATATAATATCGGAAGGAAAAGTTCTTGAACATCATCGGTCATAAGCGCATTCTCCGTTCAAGCCTTTTTGTAATAAAACCTGCGCTTACTAAAGAAACGAAGGTAAGCACACCGCCGAAAATGATTGCATTGTACGCTTCAGTCCAAAGCCCGGCTCCGCTAAAGATGACACCGGTACCGATGCCTGCATACAACAAACCTCTCGTTTGCAGCATCTGTCTTTGCAGGCGGGTACGCCGTTCTTCTCGAATATACGTGCGTCTAAGCTTTTCAGGTTCATCTAAAAAACCTTGCAGCTTGCCAGGAAGTGCAACGAGCGGGCGGGCATAATAAGCCGCCCAGTCTGTCCAGCTAGAACGGTTATTTACATTCGCTTGAAGCCAGTCCATAACGACCGGGCGGCCGGCTTGAATTAAATCAAGCTGAGGATGCAAGGTATAAATTACGCCTGTAAATGTTGATACCGCCCGACCGAGAAATGCGAATTCTACAGGCAGGTGAATCGGCTGGGTACGAGCAATGTCCTGGATTCTCTCTAAAAATGCTTCCACCTGCTGCTCATCCCAAACCGGCATTCGTTCACCACCGTCAAAAAAGTCTGCCATCATTCGCTCGAGAGCTTCTTTCACCTCGTCTTCATCGGCTTGCGGCAGTAAGAAGCCAAGTAAACGCAGCGCTTCAACAACCTCATCGTACCGATCAAACACAAAGCCTGCCACAAGCTTTTGAATCGCTTCAGCTTGTTTTGGCTCAATCCATTTTGCCATCCCAAAATCAAGAAGAACAATTCTTCCATCTTTTTGAAGCAAAAGATTTCCGGAGTGCGGGTCGGCGTGGAAGATGCCTTCTTGAAGAACTTGATCTAAAAAGCCTTCAAGCAGCTGCTTTGCTATTTTTTCACGATCAAGTCCATGTTCATCAGCAAAGGCTGTATTTGTAATGTTTTCTCCGTCCATCCATTCCATAACGAGTACTTTGTCTGTTGTTAATGACTCATGATAACTTGGAATTACAAAGACAGGGTGATCTTTATATTTCTCTTGAAAAGCTTCACCATTTTTCATTTCTTGTACAAAGTTAAGTTCATCGCCCATGACTTCTTGAACTTCTCTATACATCGCGTTCAAATCCGTTCGCTCATTTAAAGAAGTGAACCGTTTCGCAAGCCAAGTGACAATACGCAAAGCGTAAAAATCAGCTTGAATAATCTTTTGGATGCGTGGGCGCTGCACTTTAACAGCGACTTTAGTGCCGCTTTTAAGCTCAGCGCGGTACACTTGACCGATTGAAGCTGAAGCTACCGGATCGCGACCAATCTGGCCAAGCACCTGCTCCGGTGGAGCTCCCCAGGCTTCTGTCATTACTTGAACACAATCATTCCATGCAACGGCTGGAACTTGGTCAACAAGCTCTGCTAATTCATCAAGAAACGCCGGTGGCATGATATCAGCTCTTGTACTTAAAAACTGCCCGAATTTTATGAGCAGACCTTCAAGCCGTAACGCTTGTTTTTTGTAAACTTGCGCTTGTTTTAGCGCCAGTGCTTCCCATGCTCGCTGACGTTCAGCTTCAGATAACCGCCGGCGGTTTAAGAGAAAGATTTGTAGAAAAAATTTAATGCTCATCCACACAATTGAAAAGATGCGATATATCGTTATGTACTTCATTGGTGCAGGTCACCGCCTGATGCTAAAAAATTTTTATAAGCATATACATATGCATTTTATTCCCTATTGCTCTTTAGAACAAACAAAAAACCGAGGCATAAGCACAGCTTATGCCTCGGTTCAGGGCTCGCAGCTTACCGAAGACACTTTTACAAGCAAGCCCAGCGTCGAACATCTGCAATGAGCTCTACAATCGGGGAGTTTCGGAACTTAGCTTCATGTAGTTCATCATCACATAAATAAATGTGCAATTTATCACGATCGTTAAATGGTTCGATACGTACACCACTAATTTCATCCGTTTCATCTACGACAGGTAGGTTGAGTCTTTCAGCGACAGATGCCTCATTCAATCGGCCTCTTGGTACATCAATGACCACATCAAGCCGGCCTGGCGCTCCACCTGCAATCATACCCCACTGCGTTCCTTTCCATGAACGACAGCCGGTTTTACTGTTTAAAATGATCGCTTCGTCCTTACCTCGTGAAAGCTTTGTATTCGCCCACCCCCTGACTTCAATTGCCGCACACAATTCGTTTGCCTTACGCTTTTCAGGCATATCGATCCCTCCTGTACATTGTGTTTAGGTTAGCCAATGACCACCCAGAAATTGTGAAAACTTTCTGAACTTTGTCCCTGTGTCTGTTCATTGGCTGCGAACCCATTTGGGGGTTACGCTCTCACAAGACACTTAACTATACCCGCTGTAGGCTGTCAGTAATCATCATCTTATGAAAAATTTTAGAAATGATGCTACTGAAATAGAGATTATCCTTAAAAATCAGAATAATCAGTTGAATTAATAATAACATATTATATAATTTTGTCTATGTATTTAAAGTGTTAATAGGTGCTCAAATGCTTATATCCCTTATATGGCAAGGAATGTGTTATTTATTAAAAATTTGTGACGCTCATTATACTACAAATATAAGAAAGCACTGTCTCCGTCTATGTTTGCAACGAAAACAGTGCTTTCACCTCGGGATACACATAAAAGTTAGTGTCCTCCTTTGAAATTCACAGAAGCTTTAAGCCATGGCTTTTTTCATTTCTTTTTTACGGAAATGCTTCACACCTTTTACTTGGATCTGTTGGAAAGGCCCAAATCCGATTAAGTGAAACGTTAGTTGTTCTTTCGTGTTCAAACTTTCATGAACGAAAACCTGAATGTTATCCATTTCGATCATCTGGTAGTCTGAAGTGTTCTCTGGTACTTCATAAGCAACCATTGCATCAATGAACCCGCCGGCAGCTGTACCAAAAAGCGGATGATAAGCATCAAGTTTAATGACCCCACCGTTTTTTTCAATCCAAGCCTCTGTTTTTTTGTTCATGTTCACTTTCATGAAACATTCCCTCCTTTGTGTGTTGACATTTTGCTTTCAAACGTATCTCTGCTTCATGTTGAAAAACAAAAAACAACTTGTACGTCAGATATGCAGAGATATGATGAAATAAAATGAAATGAAAGCAATTGATTAATTTATTTGCTCACATTTCGTATTATATCACATCTCATTCCGTTTAAAACTAGTTGAGTTTAAAAAATTTCTCAACATAAAATTTCAGAAATCTTTGTTTCACAACTTAAAACTACAAAAGCCTCCGCTTAAATCAGACGGAGGATTTTGTAGGCTGCAGGTATTTTATAGTTTAAGTTTGAACAGCATACTTAAGTAAAGTAAATGCGCTCTTGGGTGTGAAGCAAATATAAAGAAATTGTTGAAGGTTTAACAAATGCTAATTGAAACGCTTGTTTATAATACATTAATTGAGGTTGATAATATTCAGAAATGGCGTCTTTTTCATCTTCGTTTTGAAAACGATTCGTTTTAAAATCAACGAGATGCCATCCATCATCATCCTCGTATACGAGATCAATCACGCCTGATATCGTCGTTTTTTCTTGATCATCAAAATACGTGAATGGCATTTCTGTATAAGCTTGCCGTGCGGTGTTCACTTTCTTATAAAGCTCCTCATTTTGAAAGTCAACAATGATGGCTTCGAGTTTTCTTAGTTTATCTGCAAAGCCAAATTCTTGACATAATTGAGCTAACCACTCTGAAGTTATTTCTTGATGATTCATTAGATCTTCTAATGCTTTGTGAACAAGTGCTCCCCATTCAGGTCCGCTCATTTCTTCATCAGCAAGATCTGCTTTTGTCATAGGTGGTTTTCGTTTTTCATCAATCATTGCCGTTGCTGCTGTTTCACTGTAAGTAGGAGAAGATTTTTCGTTTATCCACGCTTCGGTCTCACTTTCTAAGCTGAACCATCCTTCACCAACATCTGGTTCATCAGTTTTAACAGCTTGGATGAGATTGAAATTGGTATTTATCTCTTCTAATGGCGGAAGTGAGGAAATCAGATGCTGCCATGGGTTCTTCTGTTTTTTGTCATCTTCATTCGTGCGACTGATTACAATCATTTGTTCAGCCCGTGTCGCTGCAACATAAGTTAAGCGAGTTTCTTCAGCTTCACTGTACGCTGTTTCAAGTGCAAAAAGCTCTTCCGCATTGTGAGGATGAGCGACCGTTTTTGATTGATACATACCTGTCTTTTTAGAAAACCAAAAATAACCACTACCTTCACCAGACACTCGTTCAATATGTTCTGATGAACGGCTTCCGGGTGTAATGAACTTAACAGGATGTGCTAAAAAAACGTACGGCGCTTCAAGGCCTTTTGCTTTATGAACATTTAAGATTTGTACCGCTTCATATTCGTGAGGCAGTACTGCATCTTCAAATCCCCCTTCTTCAACAAAGCTCCGGAACGTTTGAACCGCTTCAGCAAATGTACCGCTTCCGTTGGCGTTTTCGCGCCTGACGAGCGTGAGTAAATGATGAAGTCGACTTAAATTTTTTTCTGGTTCTTTACGATCTGATGCAAGAAGCGGCCAGGCTGAAGCGAATGCAATCTTTTCTAAAGCATCAATCGGCGAATATAGGTGTACATACTGACGGTAGTTCGACAGCTCTTCATTCGCTTTTTGAAAATTAGTTCCTGCTTTTTCTTCTGTTTCAATTGTTAATGCCTGTCCTGCTGCTTTTTCTGCAACGAAATCATCATCACTCAAACCAAACAACGGCCCACGGTACAGCCGGACAATATTTAAAGGTCGGTGTGGTGCAGCGACGGCTTCGTATAAATAACAAAGTTCCTGCCAGACTGGATCATCACTTAAGTTTAACTCCGTCGCCGCAGTTGCAGGTATGCCAGCTGTTTTTAATGCATCCCGGTAAATGTCCATACCTTCGTTATAACGTGTTAAAATCATAAAGTCTTGAGGCCGGGCTGCTTCTAGTTGAACTTTTTGCTGTATATAACCTGCGATGATTGTCGCTTCACGTTTTAAAACATCAGCTTTTTTACCGGCATCTAATGTAAGTTGATAAATACCTTCCATTTCTTCTTCAGCTGCAGGCTCCGGTGCGATTAATGGCCGGTACGAAGCTTGAGTGCTCGTTTCTAACGCAGGGAGCATCTTTTGAAAAGCTTCATTTAATGGTTCAGTTACTGCCTTTGAGGTACGGAAATTCATCGTTAAGGGAAGAACCCTTCCATTTGTGTTCTTTATAATGTTTTTCATCTCTTGATAAATTTGAATGTCTGCCCTGCGGAATCGGTATATGGATTGTTTCGGATCACCTACGACAAACAGCGATCCAGGGCGCGGCGTCATTTCCCGCCAATTGGAGTGGTCATCATCACTTGCAAGCAGCATGACTAGTTCTGCCTGTACAGGATCCGTATCTTGAAACTCATCAACAAGGAGCACGCGATATTTCTCACGGAAAAAAGCACGAACTTCAAGATTATGTTTTAACATCTGGACGCTGACAGTTAATAAGTCATGATAGGTCAATTTTGATTGCCGCTGTTTTTCAGCTTCATATACACTTAGAGCATCTTGTAAAACCGTAATGACTTTTGGATAACGGTAAGCCCGGTAATCAAACAAGGTCGCAGCGATTGTTTCACAAAATGCCGGTAAAGTGCTGTCACGCAGTTCTTTAGCTGCATCAGCATTCAACCAACGCTTCATTGTAACTTTAGCCGGTTTTTCAAACATCTCCAACAATTGAATTTTTGCTTCATCATTGTTGCGTCTTACATATTGCAAGTACCGTTTCGCATCAATCAGCTGTTTCTGGGCAGCGTCTAAATCAGCCGCTGTTGCTGTGTCAGGAATATTGCGCTCATGTACATGTACAAAGCGTTCAATTTGATGAACTGCTTCCTCAATGTCTGGCCTGTTTACTACATGTGCCGGCCAGTTTACATCTGCGTATGTCCGTACTTGTTCCAGCCATGGACGGATTTCTTGCAGTTCTATTCCTGTTGAAATGAGTTCCTGCATAGTCTCAGGGTCATCCCGCTTTTTTTGTTGAATAAATTTATCCCATACTTTGTCAAGCAGCTCCTGTTCCTCACGATCTTCAATGGTTTCAAATTCTAGATCAAGACCAGCCTCCACGGGCCGTTCGTGAAGCATTTTTGTACAAAAGGCATGTACTGTCCCAATGTAAATTTGATCAACTTCAGCAAGTGCCTGTTCACAGTGGAGCTTCTTTTCTCCTTCTGCCGACGCAGCCTCTTCTTTCAAAGCTTTCCGAAAGCGTTCCTCCATCTCCTGGGCAGCTTTTTGGGTGAAAGTAATGGCAGCAATTTCGTGCACTTCTGCAGCACCGCTCGCAACGGTATTGACCATCCGCTGCACCAAACTGTACGTCTTGCCCGAGCCAGCCCCGGCTTCAACGACAAAATTTTCATTTAGCTCATGAAGAATGGCTTCACGTTCTTGTTCGTCCTGCAGCCTAGTCATACTTACGTACCTCCTGAAACCCTCGATAAATCTCGGGTTGGTCTACGTCCTGTTTTTGTTCGATTAGTTCCTGGTCATAGTGGGTTCGACGACAAACGTCTTGAAAGCGGCAAAACTTACAATCTTCCGGGTCATCTGTTAAATAAAAACGCCCTGTAGCAGCCGTACGACTTAAACGTTCTAAAACCTCGGAAAGCTTCACTTGTTCCTTCTCACCGTACGAAAAACGAACAGAAGCTCCAAGACCTTTTGTTGTCGGATAATCATAACCAGTTTGTCTCACCTTTTGCTTTTCATTTTGTTCATAAGCGGCGGCATAAAGCGCCGGCTGAAGTCTGCGCCCACCTTCAAAGTAACTTGAATCTTTAAATTTTTGGGCACGGCCGGTTTTATAATCAACAATTTCAATGGATTGATCTTCGTATTGATTCACACGATCAATTTTTCCGCGAATTTGAATTGATTCACCATTTTCAGTAGGAATGGCTGTTGGATGATCAACAAACCCAAATCTGTACTCTGTGGAAATTGCTTGATGAGCCGGCTTTTGCTTTTCTACGTTTAAAAATAATTGGCTTGATGCATACAGTTCTCGACGCTCAATGTCACGAGCCGTTAAAGAAGCAGGTGGAATGCGCTCTTCTAAACTGGACATCTTTTCAATAAATAGTTCATCAAGCTTGACTTGTGATAGATTTTCTTCCATATTTATTAACCCTAATCTTACAATATCTTCGTACAGCTCATGTAGCACACTGCCACGTTCTAACGGTGTTAACCAGCGATATTCCTCACTCCGGTCTTCTTCAGGATCTAATTTGAGGACGTAAGACAAATAATAAGCAAATGGACAAGAAGCAAGTGTTTCAAGCTTTGATGCAGAAAACGGCACAGACTCGCGCTTAGGGTCTACAAGTGCAGCCGGATCTTTAAGTACACCATCCCAAGGTGTCCACTTTGAAGAAAATCTTTGCGTTGCGGCTTCTATTAATTGGTGATGCATGGTGTAAAACGATGCTGCTTCACGGGCAAAACGGTGACCCGCACCTAAATGCGCTTTATCATGCCACCAGTCCACCTGATCAAATTTCACATCAAGCGGACGATATGGTTTGTGAATGGTAATGTTTTTTGCCAATGCATCTTCAAGTGCTTGATACAGGTGGGCCTTTACCTGTGGACGGTTTTTTCCAAGATCCATTGATGCATACGAAACATAGAAACTACGGTTATTCCCATTTAGAAAAATCGAAGCCAGTTGCCATAAAGCCCTGCTCGTATGATAAGTGCTTAAATCAAGTTCGCTGTTTAGAGATGCCCGTTCTCCATCAAGCAGCAGTGGATCTTCTGACTGTCGGCCGGGATATCGGGTTTGGTCCATACCGAGTACCCAATGATGGCTGCGGTTGATGTATAAGCCATTTCGGTATGGTGTAATGTGCAGCCTTCCCGGCTTAGGTAAGGAACCGCCTGCATACAATTTACGGCATTCATGATCAATGAGCTGAAGAATATCCATCCATGCGTAATTTTCATCCAAGCATATTTCAACTGCCTCTAGATGTGTTTGTAAAGCTTCATGTACCACAGCTTCTTCACCAGCAAAATCAGGCTGAATCACCTGAAGCATTCGCTTTAAATGATTAGCTGCTGTGCCAAGGTCGAGCTCATCGTAACGGTATTTAACAGGAACACAGTCTAAAACTTGCTTAAACCGAGTAAATAACGCTAAATCGGTAGCACGTCCGCTATATTCAGCCGTTTCATATAGTTGTTGTAAAGCATATTCATTTAAAACTTGAACCCCGCGGTTTTCTAATTCTAAAAGACGTACTTCCGCTTCTTGTACGGCTACATCCGGCCATGAAAATAACCCCTCCTGCATATAATCACGCAAATCCGGTAATTTCATGTCGTTCTGCAACCATTGAACCAGAGCAAAAAAAGCCCGTCCATGTTTCGTATGATGAAGTGGAATTCCTTCAGCAAATGTTGCCGGTAATCCCATCGATGTTACAGATTCGTGTAATAACGGTAAGTAATCCTTCGTCGACGTGTAATGAATGACAACTTCATCAAAGGCATCTACGTTTTGCCTCATCGTTTCAAGCATCGCTCGTACTTCTTCATCTAATGAAAATGCCTCATGCATAGATAAGTTCGCTTGCTTTTGCTTAAGCCCGCGTTCTAGAGAAGGAACTTCTTTTTCTAAAAAGGAAAGCGGCTGGTTTGGCATCGGTGCATCAGCAGAAGATTCAGGCGCAGCAGTATAAACTGGAATATAGTCTTTAACCGTTAATAATAGCTCTCTTTCAAGCTTGTGGTATGCATCATGCGGAAAGAAAACGACAGCTGAAGGTAAAAATGTGCGTTCTACTGACGATACAGCTTTCTTTAAAATGTCTGCTTCATCGAACGCTTCTAAACTGTGCTTAATTGTTTCATACACGCGCTCCAATTTGGCAAGGTCTCGTGCCTTATCTGGATGAACAAAAGTTTCTTCACTCATTTTAGAAGCATTCAAGCCTGCTCGTTTAATGTCTAGTAAAGTTGTCATCATTTGATCAATGAAATTTGGAGAAATTGTAATGTTTGTAAAGTAGTTTAACTCCTGCTTCGACGCCTTCAATGCTTGATAAAGCCGGCGGTGAATACCATTTCGGTCCATACGTTTTGATGCTGTGTCTCCTCCAACCGCAGCGTCTGCCAACTGATCCATCGTCACTACTTTCACATTAAGAAGGGAAATCCCATTTTCTGCTAATGTTTTCATGATTAATCGTCCGTCACGAGTTGACGGAACCACCAACCAAACCGGCTCGATCGGATACGCCTCGCAAACTTCTTGCAGCTGCTTAAGCATCGCGTCATCCATGTAAAAAACTCCTTTTATTCACATAGGAACAGAAAAATTTGTAAACTCAAAACGAAACAAGACCCCTTCCTATATAAGGAAGAGGCCGTATCTGCTGGTTGAAGAGTTAACCTTCGAGCAGCAGATTTTCTGGTTCTTCAAGTAGCTCTTTAACTTTTACGAGAAAGCTAACAGCTTCTTTGCCGTCCACAATGCGGTGATCGTAAGAGAGTGCAATATACATCATCGGACGATTTTCCATGTTTTCTTCGTCAATGGCAACTGGACGCCACTGGATTTTATGCATGCCAAGGATCCCTACCTGTGGGGTATTTAGAATCGGCGTGGATAATAAAGAACCGAATACGCCGCCATTGGTAATGGTAAATGAGCCACCTTGCAGATCGGAAATTTGCAGCTGATTGTTTTGAGCTTTTTTCGATAAGTCTACAACTTCTTGTTCAATATCAGCAAAAGTTTTCTTATCAGCATCACGTACAACCGGAACAATTAGACCTTCCTCTGTCGATACAGCCATGCCAATATCATAGAATTGCTTACGCACAATTTCACTACCTTGAATCTCAGCATTCAAGTAAGGGTATTGCTTCAGAGCACCGATGACTGCTTTTGTAAAGAAAGACATGAAACCAAGACGCACATCATGCATTTCTTGAAACCGGTCTTTACGACGCTTACGGAGTTCCATGACTGCGCTCATATCAATTTCATTAAATGTTGTGAGCATTGCTGAAGTTTGTTGAGCTTCAACAAGGCGGTTTGCAATTGTTTGACGGCGACGGGACATCCGCTCGCGCACAACCGGCTTACCTTCAAATTCATCTTTTTCTTTCGGCTTAGAATCCTGCTTCTTCTCTTCTTTTTGTTTTGGTGCAGAAGCTTTTTCTTTGTTTTGTTCGTAGTTTTCTACATCTTCTGTACGAACACGACCGAGTGGATCGCGGACCGGCACGGCGTTTAAGTCAATGCCTTTTTCGCGTGCAAGTTTACGCGCAGCTGGAGAAGCGACAGGTTTCTCACCGGAATCGTCCGCCTCAACATCATCACTCTCTTCAGAAGAACTGCTTTCTTCTGCAGGCTTTGCTTCCTCTTTAGGCGCTTCTTTTGCTTCGGTTTCTCCCGCAGAGCTATCGCTGCTGGAGCTGTCTGCGTTCTCGTCAACAACTGCAATAGCATCTCCAACCTCAACAGTGTCGCCAGCTTCTTTTAAAAACTTTTGAATAACACCGGACTGTTCTGCTGTTACTTCTACGTTAACTTTATCAGTTTCAAGTTCAGCAATATTTTCACCTTGGTTAACGTACTCACCCGGTTCTTTTAAAAATTGTGCAATCGTTCCTTCTGTAATTGATTCGGCTAATTCTGGTACTTTAATCTCTGCCATTTCAAGTTCCTCCTTATGAGCGTGTCAATGCTTCGTCAATGATGCGGGCTTGATCTTTTTTATGAACATTCGGGTCGCCTTCGGATGGGCTTGAACGACGACGGCGGCCTGTGTATTTCACATCTGCGCCTTCTGGTGCCAAGTCCCATAAAGATGGAACAATATATCCCCATGCTCCCATATTTTTCGGCTCTTCCTGAACCCAGACAATTTCTTCTACGTTGGAAAAGCGGCTGATGATCGACTGCAGTTCTTCTGCAGGGAATGGATAAAGTTCCTCGAGCCGGACAACATGAATATCTTCTGGTACTTCGTCTTTTTTCTCAAGTTCTTCATGCAGGTTCACAGTGATTTTTCCACTGCCGAGAATTAACCGTTTCACTTGGTCAGGTTTATGTCCTGTTAACGGCTCTTCTAGTACCGGGTGAAAACGCTCATCCGTTAAATCTTTTACAGCGCAAGCCACTTTCGCATTACGAAGTAGACTTTTCGGCGTCATTAAGACGAGTGGTCGAATCTCTTCGTTTTCAAGGCTGTGTGCCTGACGACGTAAAATATGAAAGTACTGTGCTGCACTTGATAAGTTGCATACATTCCAGTTATTTTCAGCGGCCATTTGTAAAAAGCGCTCTAGACGTGCACTCGAGTGTTCTGGCCCCTGTCCTTCGTAACCATGTGGCAACAGAAAGACCATTCCTGATTTTTGTCCCCACTTGGCACGTCCTGAAGAAATGAATTGGTCAAACAAAACTTGAGCAGAGTTTGAGAAGTCACCGAATTGCGCTTCCCAAAGCACCATGGTTTCTGGGGACTGTACATTATAGCCGTATTCAAAGCCGACAGCGGACGCTTCAGAAAGCGGACTGTTATGAACCGCAAATGTTGCATCAGCTGTTGAAATATCATGCAGCGGCGAATAAATGTCACCGTCTTTATAGTCGTGAAGAACAATATGCCGGTGAGCAAAAGTTCCACGCTCAGAGTCTTGTCCAGTCAAGCGGAGCGGTGTACCTTCAGAAACGATACTTGCAAAAGCTAAAGCCTCTGCATGAGCCCAGTCAATTTCGTCATCATCAAATGCTTTTCCGCGGCGCTCAAGAATCTTTTTCAGCTTAGGAAACACATTGAAATCTTCCGGGAAGGTAATTAATTCATCGTTCATCTGTTTTAGTAAATCATAAGAGACAGAAGTATCTTGAACTGTTAACCCTTTTTCAACGACTTCCGGTGGCTCAGATACATCTGCCTGAAGCTTTTCGTCTGAAACATTGCCATAGGCAGACTGCAACCGTTCCTGTACTTGCTGCTTCATAGATTCAGCATCGTCTTTGCTAAGAACACCCTCGTTTATGAGCTGTTCAGCATAGCGTGCACGTGCACTCGGATGGTTGCGGATCACGTCGTACAGCTGTGGCTGCGTTGCAGCAGGCTCATCCATTTCGTTATGACCGAATCGGCGGTAGCCAATTAAATCAATCACAAAATCTTTATTAAAGCGCCGGCGGTACTCGTATGCAAGATCCATAGCTGCAATACATGCATCAAGATCATCAGCATTTACGTGAACAATCGGGATCTCATACCCTTTTGCCAAATCACTTGCATATGTCGTCGAGCGCGAGTCATGGCTTTCCGTTGTAAAACCGAGTTGGTTGTTGGCAATGACATGTACTGTTCCGCCTGTTTGGTATCCTTTTAAGCGGCTTAAGTTCAAAGTTTCAGCGACAATGCCCTGCCCAGGGAATGCAGCGTCACCGTGAATTAAGATTGCAAGCGCTTTTTGCGTATCCTGTAACGGGAAGCCTTCTGTATCGCGCACTTCTTGCGCGGCACGTGTATATCCTTCCACTACTGGATTAACAAACTCTAAGTGGCTCGGGTTGTTTGCTAAAGAAACTGTTGCATGATGGGAATCATGCTCAATTGAACGGTCTGCACCTAAGTGGTATTTCACATCACCAGTCCAGCCGTCGTTAATACCTACAGAACCTTCAGATGGTATCAGTTCTTTGTTTGGAGAGTGAGCAAATTCCGAAAAGATCAAGTCATACGGTTTACCAAGTACGTTGGCAAGGATATTTAACCGGCCGCGGTGTGCCATGCCGATAAACACTTGATTTGTGCCGTCTTTTACCGCATCGTGTACCGTTTCATTTACCATCGGCACCATTGCATCCAAGCCTTCTACTGAAAACCGCTTTTGACCAACGTATGTTTTATGAATAAACTGTTCAAACAATTCAGTATGTGTAAGCTTTTCAAGGATTGCTTTTCGCTTGTCATTTGAAAGCTCTTTATATATGCTTCCGGACTCGACCATCTGGTTTAACCATCGACTTTCTTCAACATCGTGAACATGGTCAAACTCAAAACCTAATGAAGTTGTATGCATCGACTTTAAATGATTGACTGCATCTAGGCCTGTATGAACATGGTTTGGCGCATCGGGGCAAAGCATACTCGCCGGCATTGCTTCTAGGTCACCATTTTCAAGCCCGTATTCTGCAGGTTCAAAAAAAGATGTTACCTCTTTTCGTTCTTCGAGCGGGTTAATATCTGCAAACAAATGGCCGTAAACGCGGATGTTTTCGGAGAGTTTGACCGCATTGGCCACTTTCTCCATAAAAGAAGCATCCATGACTGCTTCAGATCCGCTTGTAGTGATAGACCCACCATTTTCGAGCTTTGGTGGACCGTAACGATCGAACCATTCTTTCATTTCCGGGTCGATTTCTTCCGGATTTTGCTTATAAACCTCGTAAGCATCGAGAACATAACCGAGGTTCGGTCCGTGAAAATCTTCCCAAGGCTCTCCTTGACTGCCTTGATTTCTGCTCATCTGAATAACCTCCAACAACTTGTTGATGATTCACTTTGAAGTCTGGCTGACCGGCTTGAGAATTTAAAAATTGTCATAAGCTATTCTCATTTTCCAGCCGGTTTGATGAAACGTACGACCACAATTTCGTTAACGCTTTCATCAGCTTAATTTTAACACGCTTTTACACAAAACTAAAAGAATAACGACAAATAATTTTCATTTTTTCGCGCAAGTGAAGCTTGCACGTTCATCCATAGTTTAACACAAACAATTGTCTTTTGACACTAAACAAATGTGCACTCAAGGTGATCTGCATACGTCTGAATTTAAAACATCATATTTAAATAATCGTTGCATTGACCCCTTGACCAATAAATTCCGCTTGAACTTATTGTTTGCTGCAATTTACACATCTGATTTTCACTTTAATAGATAATCTAAACATATTTAAAATTGAAGGGTCTATTCATAACGGTTCTTTAGCGGCAAAGGTTTCTTTTCAAGTTACAAAGCTTTAAAATAAGATTTGATTCGTATTTTTAGTTCATTTTGAGGAGGACACCCACTATGGTAAAAACTGTCGTATTTGATTTGGATGATACGCTGCTAAACGACCGTCGCAGCATTTTAGAGGCACTGCGCGCGACATGTCAGCAGGCAGCATCAGCTTATAACATTAATGCAAGCGAACTGCTTGAACGTGTTCGTATAAACGCACCTAAAGTTTATCAAACTTTAAAGTCCTACGAGTTCACAAAACAAATTGGTATTAACCCGTTCGAAGGTTTATGGGGTTCTTTTACAGATGTACACCATCACGGCTTTCGCCAAATGCGCGCAGAAGTTCCAGCTTACCAACAGTTTGTCTGGAAGCGGAGTTTAGAAGACCTTGAAGTTTCATCTCCAAATGCGAAGTTCTGGGCCGACACATTTAAAGCGCACCGCCGTCGTCTACCGTGGTTGTTTGATGAAGCGATCGACACGCTGCACGACTTATCACAAGACTATCAACTATTGCTTTTAACAAATGGAGCGCCAAGCCTACAGCAAGAAAAGCTAACAATGTCCCCTATTTTAATTCCTTATTTTGACCATATCGTAATCTCCGGTGCATTCGGATGGGGCAAGCCTGAACCTGCACTGTTTCAACATACAGTTAAGCTTGCAGGTGTAAACCCTGAAGATGCTGTAATGGTGGGCGATAATTTAAACACTGATATTACCGGCGCTTCTTTGAGCGGCCTTTCATCTGTTTGGTTAAACTTACGAAAGCAAGAACAGCCAACTGCACCTGTACCGACAAAACAAATTTATACGATAGGCGAACTGCCTGAAGTCGTACGCGAACTTGATTAATTTTTCAAGTGAAATAAGTGGTGTAAGGTGCTTTTGACATCCGTTTTCAAATTGATACCTTCTGTTTTTAAAGCACTTCGCAATTCGTTCTCTCGATACTTATAGGAGCCGGAAATGTTGCGGGCAGCATCTTGAATCAACTGCTGTCCCTCTTTTCCGCATTGTTCCTCCACCCACGGACAAA
Organism: Salsuginibacillus halophilus; assembly: GCF_003014715.1. Classification (GTDB taxonomy): domain Bacteria; phylum Bacillota; class Bacilli; order Bacillales; family Marinococcaceae; genus Salsuginibacillus; species Salsuginibacillus halophilus. Next base: position 210,668 of record NZ_PYAV01000003.1, on the reverse strand, counting down.
TAAACGTCCGGCATACCAATGGTTTTTCCTCGTCAGCTAAACTACACCCCGACTTGGACTTGAAAAAATTACAAGTTGAATAGCGTAAGGTTTCTTCAGGGTCATCGTTTTTCTTATGATCTTGTTCATACCTCGGGTCAATTTCTGCATGAACTTTTACCTCAAATGCTCGAATTTCAATTTTCTTTTTCATAAATAACAATTGTTCTACTGCATCAACACCGCGGTTGACGACCATGTATTGAATTTCTGGTAAGCCAAAAGTTGGACTATGGCTGCAGCACCCTATGTTTTCCATATCTGCATAAGCACGTTGATAATGAGGTTCTTGACAGTTCATACATGCATTAGTGAGAAGTTGTTCATTTTCAGGCTCATACACAATCATTTTTAACACCCCTATTTACGTCCGATCTTTATTAAGATCCTTACCTATCCTATCATTAATTTTTATTTTTTTAGATGTAAATTTATTAAAGATTACGGTGCGTGAAATTTTATGAAGCTTATTTCCATTAAAAGCGACCAATCCGTAATAAACGAAATGGTCGCAAGATGCTTCCTCTTTACTTAAAACTGACGGTTCCCTCAGGTGCTTATTACGACTATCTTTCAAGGCGAGCCTTATAAACGAACCTCTTGAGGTGTGTTAATATCGTCATCATTTCTGTACCTAATCACGCTTGGTGTGCATTTTAAAACAATTAATGCCGGGTCTTCAGGGTCGTTGTATCTTTGGTCCATCCGTTCTGACCACATCCAAGCCTTTACATCAGCGTCATCTTCAATTACTGCTTCTGCTTCAATTTCAACAAAAGTATCTCCTTGCCCTTCATCTTCATAGCCGAGCAAGATATGAACATTCGGATTAGCTTCGATATCTTCAACTTTGTGGGCATCAGCGCGCGTTGGGGTGTATAAAACGAGTTCGTCATGCCAAAATGTCATATAACGTGCATATGGTTGATCATCTTTGATGGTTGCGAGCACTCCGACACTATTACCTTCTAATACCGTCTTAATCCGCTTTTTCAAATCTTCGTTCACATGATCCCTCCTTTTATATACAAATTCAAATTGCCCTTCAAGCCTTAAGTTTAAACATAATTGCTTGAAAAAACCCGATAGATTTTATAAGATTAATGTTATCTAATTTCATTATTTTGGAGGGGTGGTTATGAAAACATCGGCGTCAATTAACGAGCACACGCCTTCAGCTCAACAAATTACCCTGCCTTCTACGCAGTCAAGTCTTGTTGGTGCAGGTTTAATTACAGCTCTCATCTTATCGGCTGTTACCCTTATGGTTGCTGATGCTGTCATGCTCTTATTATTATGGATCGGAGTAATGTTTGGTTATACATTATTTCATGCTCGATTTGGCTTTACTTCAGCATTCCGCCAGTTTTTAGCTGTCGGACATGGCAAAGGAATCCGCGCGCACATGGTGATGTTAGGCGCTGCTTCAACGTTTTTTGCTCCGATTTTGGCACTTAACCTTGGGGCTTTTGGAAATGATGTCTCCGGATATGTTTCACCTGTTGGTATAGGTATGTTGTTTGGTGCTTTTATTTTCGGTATCGGCATGCAGCTAGGCGGCGGCTGAGCATCTGGCACTTTATATTCCGCAGGTGGCGGAAGGTCATCTATTTTTATCACACTCTTTGGTTTTATCGCCGGTTCTGTTATTGGAGCTTGGCATTTTACGTTCTGGATGGAAGATATGCCGTCATTCGGAAGCGTTTCGCTTGCTGAAGATACCGGCCTTGGCTTTTTAGGAGCTTGGGCACTTCAAGCATTTATTTTTGCTGCTGTGATTGTTATTACACTCGTTTATCAAAAAAAGAAGCGGCCGCCTGAAGTTACTGCGATTCCTACTGAAAGCGGCATACGTAGACTTTTTCGAGGTTCTTGGCCGCTTTGGATTGCAGCGCTTCTGCTTGCCTTACTAAATGCTGTCACTTTAATGGTGCGCGGTGAACCTTGGGGGATCACTTCAGCATTTGCGCTTTGGGGAACCAAAGTGATTGAGTTCTTCGGCGTTGATGCTGCATCCTGGGGTTTTTGGGCTGATAACCAAGAGCCGCTTCAACAATCCGTCTTTTTAGATTCAACAAGTGTAATGAACTTTGGCATTATTACAGGAGCTTTCATTGCTTCAGCAGCCGGAGGATTATTTGCTTTAAAGAAAGTTCCTATGAAAACAGCTGCAGCCTCTTTAATCGGCGGTCTCATGATGGGTTATGGTGCCCGTCTTGCGTTTGGCTGCAATATTGGTGCTTACTTTGGCGGCATCGCCTCATTTAGCATACACGGCTGGCTTTGGGCGGTCATGGCTTTAGCAGGATCATTTTTAGCTTTATGGCTGCGACCAAAATTCGGCTTATCCGTGCCGAACAAAAAAGACAAGACGATTTCATAAATGAAGCTGCGCTTTGAAAGCGCAGCTTCATTTTTCATGCTTAAAGTAAAAACATTCCAAGCGCTACCCCAGCTAAACCGAACAAATACGCATACCCTAAATTCCAAGCCGTAATTTTATAAGGGCTGCGGCGTGTTAATTGCGACATCATGGTTACCGGCACACCAAAAGTTCCGGCAGCATCATTAGCAACCACCGAAGTTACTAGCACAATGGCCACACTAAGCGGCGCTACATCATCTAAAAACGGCGCCACAAGCAGTCCTTGCACACTTAGCGTTACAAGTGGATGAATACCAATCAGCGACAACAAAAGCGTACTTGTTTGAATAAATAAAAATAAAAGAAGCGGCTGTTCTCCTAAAAAACTTGCTTTTGAAGCTAGCGTGGTCATTATTCCTGACCTTTCAACAACTTCATTAAATACCCCTAAACTGATAAACAACACCATAAAATTATGAAATGCCGGCATCTGCCGAGGTTTAGACGCAAAATGAAATTGGATAAACCGCCGGAACCGTCGTAAAATTAAAGCCCATAACACTACATAAGGCACAATAACTAGAATAATGCCTTCAAAAAATGAAAGTTCTGCGAACTGTGATACAAATGCAGCACTTAGTAAGAACATTATAAAAAATAAAACAATCCAAATGATTCTTTTATCGAACGTGAACTGAAATCGTTGAGACGAAGTTGCCGCCTCAGGTATTTCTATTTTTCTCCATTTAAATGCAGCCTGCGCCCAGTCGATCAAAAGCATTGTTAGTGAAAAACCTAACAACCATAAGACAACATCACCATAAGCAACACTTGTAATTTGTAGCGACATCACAATATATACTTCAATTGGACTCCATGCATTCACACTCGCAAACGCCCGCAATATACTTCTTGAAGCTGCCTGGTCTTTCAGCTCGTTTGTCATCAAACGTAAGCGTTGCGATATGAACCGATGCATAAGCGGGATAGCTGTAAAAAATATAAATAAACTTAATACATACGTCGTGAAAGACATCCTTATGTAAAACGTACGAAAAAACTGAGTTTGTCCCTCCACAATACGAAACAGAGCTTGATCCAAACGAGCAGCGGTCATAAAATGCTGAATGAATGGCAGCAAATATAATAGCGTAAGTAAAAGTGCCATAGGCGTGAAAAATTCATACCATGCTTGAAGCGAGACATCATTTAACAGCACAAGTGTAATTGCAGCACACAGAAACACAAAAGATATGATTTGATACATTCGCGTAGCCGCTTTAAATGAACTTACAATAACTAACAAACCGACTGCTCCAAGAGCCGCTTCGATTGTTTCACTTGATATAAATAACGAAGTCATGAACAAGCCTGCATACGCGGTATATAACCAAGATCTCATGTCTCTTACCACCACCTAGTACGGAACCACACAGTTTATAAACAGCTGATTTTCACGATCAATGAAACAAGCCCGACAGCTGCTATTCGGCGCTGTCGGGAACTAAAAACGGGGAAAGTTTTTTTATATATGTGCGCAAGCGATAATAAATTTCCCGCTTTAACTTTGTATCTTCTACGATTTCGCCAATTTTTTTAATGTCAGGGTACACACCATACTTGTGAAACTGTACTGGTATCATTAAGGTGTGCTGTGTTTCGCCAGACGCTTGATCAAGAACTTCTGTGTGGACGTATGCCACTTTGGATTGTAGTTCATCTTCGGGTTTGCGCTTTTCTACTTGGTCTACATCAAAAATCAATTGAGGCATAAAGCCACCCCTTTTAGGTACTAAGGGTGACATACCCATTTTTTCACCATCCTACACATATTGCAAACAGTGTTTAATCAATATTTGCGCCGCGCTTCAAACGCTCAAGAATTTTTCGATAGTCTTCAATTGAAACGCCTGGGGCAAATGTCTCTGGTATAGGCGGGAGATCAGGAAGCGGTGCACCTTCAGGAGCTCCAGCAATAACTTCAAGGGGCTCTCCATCATCTGGGTGAGCGCCTTTCCATATTTTATCTACATCTTTATAATCCTGCTCGCTAAAACGATAGAGCCGGCGGTGAACGCCATCTGCTTCAAATTTTCGAGCTGTATCAAATTTATCATTTGACAAATCCGGAACAGGCAGCATTTTTGTCATATCAACGCCGCTGACCACTTCAATCGCCTTTGCATAAGCAAGCACATGAACGCCTCCGCGTACGAGCAAATAACCGATCATTTCCCGGGCTACTGGGTTATCTGTCATTTCATAAACGCGCATTTTATGTGTCCGAGCTCCGATCTCTAGAAAATAGTTGTGCAATAAGTCTTGTATTAAATTACCACTATTAAAAACATACTTACCGGTCCAGTGCTGACCCATAGAATCCATCGGCCTAGACGTTTGGGCATTTGCGATAAAATGATAGCTGTTTCTTTTATCAACTGCATTTTGCATCGGACTGTTATTCACGTTCCCAGTATGCGTTGTGCCTTGAATCATTAAATTAATCGTCTGTGAAACAAGCTCTACATGCCCGAATTCTTCAGCAGTAATACTTGAGATTAAGTCATAAAACGGCTTAAATTTCTTTCGGTCGCGGAAATTAAATGACTGAAACATGTAATTATTTAAAGTTGACATTTCTCCGAATTCCCCGCCAAGCAGCTCCTGCACTGCACTCGCTGCATTTGCGTCTGCATAAGACGGCTCCGGAAGTGGAATTAACATCCGGTTCTGCCGCATAAACATAGGCATCTTCCTCCCTCATCCCGCCTGTCTTAAAGCAAAATTACGTTACATCAAGTGTCACCCAAACAATTTCTTGAATACGAACAAAAAAGTTTCCACCGCTGCGCTCGAGTACGACATGATCAGGTTGCACACCAACAATTCGCCCCTGCAGACTTCCTTGTGTCGTTTGTATTACCGCTTCTTCACCTTCCACACTTCGCAAGGTTTCAAATACATAAGGTTCCACAATCGCAGTCATTTCTGGAGGTCGACGAGTTTCTTCTTGATCCATATCTTCTCCTCCTTTTCATATGCCTCGCCTTCATTCTATTCAAACAGAGTCATTTCATAACAAAAAAGTGCTGCCCCGTTTACGGGACAGCACTTCGAGTTACATTTCTGTTGAACTTTGTTGGTTCGGAAAGCTTGATTCATACCACTCATCAAGCACCTTTGCATCCAAAATTTCATTTTCAATGAACGCCTGCTGTTTTTCATCGAACTGTTCTTTCCACGGGACCTCCAGCTCATCAGCATAGTTTACCGTCGTCAACAGTTCCTGCCAGGCAACATAACGCTTATACCAGAAAAATTGCGGCTGCTCGCTCATATACGGGTACAAATCATCAAAAGTTGTATGCTTACAGTCAATCGTACGCTCAAACTGGGCTTTCGTATCCTCAAGCTTTTTTTGAAAGAAAGAATGAATGGTCTCGTTCATTGCAAGCCACCCTCCCGCATTTACTATCATTATGACATAGCCTGAATGAAACGTCTATGAAAATGACAGATGGAAAAATCACTCTTGAAACGTGTTCCAGGCCGAGCGGCCAATGAGGAATGCGGCAATCGCGTAAGCTTCTGCCTGCTCTCGCACCCGCTCCATCCCTGACGGCTGCGATTTTGATTGAATCGCAAACACTTCATCATGTTCAGGCTCTTCAGCTGTCATCCGCTGAACAAACTGAGAGGTGTCCTGCAGCCCTTGTTGACCACTTTCCATAACTTCAAAGAAAGATACAAATCCGTGCATAACACCTTCATAGCGGATCGTATTAACAGGTACGCCTGCTTCATGAAGTTTTTCGGCGTAAAGTTCACCTTCATCACGTAACGGATCATACTCAGCAGTTAAAATTAACGCCGGAGGTAAGTTTTCAAACGAATCAGCTTCTAAAGGTGAAGTATAAGGGTTTTTCCACATTTCAGGCTGCGGCGTATAAGCATCGCGCGCCTTCTCCATCACTTGTCTTGATAACAAATAATATCCACTATCGTACTCCATACGCGAAGCAAAAGCTGCATCTTCAAACGTTGTAAGCGGATAATATAATACTTGTCCTGCAATTTCCGGACCATTCCTATCGCGAGCCATCATAGAAGTTACCGCAGCTAGATTCCCTCCGGCACTATCGCCAGCGACGATCACATCTTCTTCACTCCCACCGAGCGCTTCAGCATGATTCACCGCCCACTTTAAACCTTCGTAAGCATCTTCAGCAGCAGTAGGAAACGTATGGTCAGGCGCAACACGATATCCCACGCCAACAACGACAGCACCGGTGCGCTGGGCTAACTCTCTCATTAAATCCTGATGTGTGTGCAGACTACCGTACCCTTCAAGGAATGCACCTCCATGAAAATAAACAAGTATCGGAGCATCTTCTGCATCATTATAGCGAAAAATTTCAAGCGGAACATGATAACCATCATTTGTTTCTAACTGCTCGTGTTCGTTAATTAACATGGGACCACCACCAGCATTGCCCGATGAAGTTTGAAACGGATGGTTATCGAACAACTCAGGTGGCTCAAAATCTAATGAGACAATATTATTATTTACCGCGTGTAGAATAACAGCTGTTTTTGCTGGCAAAGTACCTTCATCTGTACTTGCCCAATACTCCACAGCAAGTACGAGCGTAAGCAGAATCGAAAGCGTTCCCCAGCTGATCCATTTCATCAAGCGCTTCATTGAGTCCCACCCGCTTTACAAATTATAGAAATTTCTGATTTTTAAAAAGGTGAAAATTCTTTGCAACTTTGATCTTGTTTTTATAATATCACAATCAATCACATGATTTCACACATTTTATGTGATTTTTTCATATTGGTGCTTTTTTCATAAAAAATCCTCCGCTTTAAAGCGGAGGTGAGCGTTTAGACAAAATTTCAAGAAAAACGAAGGCTGATGTCGCTTTTGGGCGGACGCTTGACCCAGGCACGGCCTCAACTTCCTCGGCAGAAAGTCACTGCCTGCGGGATTTTCGGCTCGCGCTGTTCCTGGTGGCGTCGCCGCCGATGCTCGTCAGCCTTTCGTCATTTGATGGTCATGAATGATAGAGAACACTTTGATCAAGCAAAATCTACATAAATCATTTTCATCATGACGCTTCATGAGCGATTAAAACGAACCATATCCATTGGAAATGATGATCATCTGTAAATTGAAAAGTGACCGAAACGAAAGACGGCGACTCCCAGAGGGTCAAGCGCAGGATGAAGATCCACTTGTTCGATTGGAAATCAAATCGAACAAGTTAGCTGAAGCCAAGCCCTCGGGAAAGCGTCCGTCTGGCGTGAAGGTTACATTCATGATTCGGTTTTTTCCTCTTAATAGGGAAGCCAGCGGCGGTTGGAGCAGTAAGTTGTGAGTTAATATTAAGTTTTGTACTTTGTCGACAGTCTGTCCTCCGCTTTAAAGCGGAGGTTACAAAAGTTATAAAGCCCGTCCCTTACCGGAATCATTCAGCTCTACGAGACTTTCAGGATAAGGTTGAAAAAAAGACTGCTTTAGTAAGTCATGCTGTTGAAAACGTACTGCCCACATCCGGATTACTTCCATCAATGTATACCTCGGAAGCTTATTGTTTTCATAACGCGATAGTGTATCGTAAAAATGTTGCTTTTCAGGTTGGCTTAAATGTTGTTGTACAGTGTGAGCCATACGTTCAAATACGTGAATAAAGGTTGATTTTGTCGGCTTGTGACTAAGACATGCTTGAAGCATCTGTTGTATATCGTTTAAACGGTTAATATCGAGCAATCCTTGAATGTTTTTGTATGTTTTTTGTAGTTCAGTTGCTAAATCAGGGTTACAGGAATTTAATAAGTACCAGTGTTGATCAATCGCTTGTTTTACATGCTCACCTTGAAACGTACTCATCCGCTCTTTCAAGTCAGCATTTGTAAATATTTGCTTCAAAAAATGTTCACGCAGCTCAAAATTACGCAGACGACCATCATCTTCTACCACAGCTTCTGGAAAACGGTGTCTGATCTCTTTCGTAAACAAACCTTCTCCTCGCTCATTGACCATTGCACCTTGCTCACTTCCGGCGTATACTTTCGCATCTGTTAAGCCACAAGTTGGTGATTTTCCTTTTAAAATAATACCGTCTGGATCACTTGGGACATCAAAATTCCAACTGAAGTTTTTAACAGCTTCTGTAGCATCCACACCCGTTGCCGGTTGTAACAACGATGGCGCCGTTTCACCTTTTTTTTGAACGAGCCGGACTGGATCACGAGGCGCGCCCAACCCTGCAGCCACTTCAGGACAAACCGGAACAAAGTTAACATAGGAAGACAGTTGTTCAATGAACTGATTTGGAATAACTTCTCCATTATAACGCACTCGAGCAAAGCTCAAACATTGACTGACGATGATAACTGGTCGGACAAATGATTTCACCATAATTTAACCGCCCCCAATTCTTGTTCCATGTATGTAGTTTTCCCGATCAACCGCAAAAAAAACATTCTTAGTTAAATGAAGTGGCTGTTGAATATATTGCTTAAAAGATATTTATAATTAAAACGTATGGGGATCACTAAAATTTCAATCCTCTTACCTGAATATAAAAGGAAGAGGATCTTTAAATCATTTTTATGTCAAAGCTACATCTTCAATCGTTGAACAAAAATTAACAATGGTTATCGTAATTTAATGTCACGTCTCACGTTCAAAATACAAACATCCACTGTCTATTTCTTTCAATTGAACACGTTCATCTATTGTTAAAGAAGACCCCTCTACTCTTCCGGTTACCTTCATCCCGTTTTCCAATTGAACCAAAACAACATCATAGGATGATTTATCAAAGTTGGAGCTAAAAGAAGTATAAATTTTTGTGAATGAATAAACTGTTCCCTTACCTTTTGTTGTTGCAGATTCCAATGTGGTTGAGTGACAAGAGGTACATTGATTTTTGTACGTATATTCCACATGCCAACATCTAGCGCATTTCATGATTGGTACATCCATGTTTTAACCCCCTCTCTTTTTCAAGAGATGGACAACGGAATAAGCACCTGTCCCACCTAAATTTTGAGTTAATCCGATTTTAGCACCTTTTACTTGGTTACAAGCTCTTCCGTTTAATTGGTCAACGATTTGAATAATTTGAGCTATTCCTGTCGCTCCAATCGGATGCCCTTTTGAAAGCAACCCACCACTCGTATTGATAGGTACTACCCCTTCATGTGCTGTCCAACCGTTTGCAATAGCTTCCCACCCTTTTCCTTTTTCAAAGAAACCGAGCTCTTCAGTTGCTACAATTTCTGTCATTGAAAAACAATCATGTAATTCAACCACATCGATTTCTTCCGGGCCCAAGCCCGCCGCTTCGTATGCTCTTTCAGCCGACGTCTTCGTAGCTGGTATGTGAAGCAAATCACCTACTTCCTGCATAACAGGGGTGCCAGTGGCTTGACCTGAAGAAAGCACCTCAACACCTTGTTTACCTTTTTGAATGACGACTGCTGCCGCCCCATCCGAAATAGGAGAGCAATCAAGCAGCCCAAGAGGGTCTGTGATTGAACGAGCCTCCATGATCTCTTCAATCGTTGTGCTCTTCTTAAAGTGAGCAATTGGGTTTTCTTTTGCATACATGCGGTTTTTTAATGCTACTTTCGCTAAATGTTTTTTTTCAGCTCCATATTCATGCATGTAGCGATTCGCTAACACTCCGAAAAACCCGGGAAATGTAAGGCCTGCGACACCTTCATTTGTTTCTTTGTCCATCGCATAATTGATTACATTCGTGACCGTGTTTGTATCTTCACTTGTCATTTTTTCGCCTCCGGCAACGAGAACCGTCTCATATTCGCCGGCTTTAACTAGTTGATAAGCATTCCGAAAGGCTATGCCCCCTGACGCACAAGCTCCTTCCATTTTCACGGATGGAATATCACCTAACCCTAATTCATTTGTTAAAAGCGAGCCAAGGATTTCTTGATTTGCAAGAGGCCCGGAGGAAAAATTACCAACAAACACCGCATCAATTTTTGGACTTCCGGCGTCACTTAAAGCCTCTCTACTTGCTTTGGCTAGCATCGTTTTCAAAGTGTCCTCTTTTTTTCCAAAGCTTGTAATCCCCCGGCCTATGACAGAGACTTCATTCATTATTACACCTCTTTTTATCTACTGTTAAAATTCTTTGTTAACTCTCTTCGTGTTGAATATTAAAAGTGTAGAGTCAATACGGCTCAACAGCTTACCTAATTTAATGATTTCGCATTGTTTAAAGTTAGCTGATTCCCGAGCCTCCACATACTTTTAACACTTCACCCGTTACATAGTCAGCCGCAGGGGTTGCTAAATAAGCTACCGCTTCACCGATATCCTCAGGCTCCCCTGGCCGTTTGATTGATTGAAGGTCCAGTGGATAACTCATCCCTTTTGTGATTTCTGTCTGCACAGGTCCGGGAGCCACTGAATTGACATTAATTCCATGCTCACCGACTTCCTTTGCCACCCACTTAGTTAAGGCGATGATACCGCCTTTGGAGGCCGCATAAGCTGGACCTGAACGAGCTGTTCGATCACCATTTTCATTATAAGATATTGCCCCGCCCATCATGCCGGAGATAGAGCTGATATTAATAATCTTTCCACTTTGTTGTTCCCTCATATAAGGATAAATTGCTGATTTCATAAATAGAAAAGTGCCTCTTAAATTTGTATCAATGTCTTGCAACCACTCATCTTCGCTCATTTTTTCTAAGCTTTGCCTGGAGCAAGTTCCCGCATTATTAACAACAATATCAACCGATCCAAAGCTGTGTACTGTATGCTTAACAGCTGACTCAATTTCCTTATTGTTTTTCACATCAACTTGTTGTGTGATAACTTGCACACTGGGAAACTCATTTAATAGATTTTCTTTCGCAGGTTCTGCATCCAATACATCTACAAGGGTAATATTTGCGCCTTTGCTTGCTAATGATCTAGCACAAGCGAACCCAATTCCTCTTGCACTACCTGTCACTATAGCTGCTTTACCTTGCAACACTTTTTCCATAAAACGTCACCCTTTCATGGTTCTCATTGAAATAAAAGATTTATAAAACTATTGCATTGGTGAAAAAGAGCAATGGAAATCCTCACAGAAGCACTAGTACTAGCTTTTTAGCTAGGTTTAAAGCTTTTATTTTATTCACTTTGATTATGCAAATAAGCGATGTATAGTGTTGACTAGTGAAAAAATCTAGTTATGTGTCCATAACGTAATTACCTCAGACGTTAAAACACCTGATACCGCTTAACGTTTATTAGTGTTGTTCCTCTTTTTTCTTCCTTCTTCTTTGATTCAATTGTTTTCTTTGAAGCTTTAAAAGAAGTACTATAGAAAAATTAGAAGCCTTCTCGCAATTTGTTTTTTTGTATCTTTCCAACGGAGGTACGTGGAAAATCTTCGACAAATTCAATGTGGTCTGGCACTTTAAACTTCGCCATTGTTTTACGGCAATGTGTAATAAGAGCGTCAGGGGTGAGTGACCGGTTTTCTTTAAGGATAATATATGCTTTAATCGTTTCGTCCCGTACAGGGTCTGGTACCCCAACTACAGAAGCTTCGTAAACATCCCCGTGTTCCATTATGATGTTTTCAACTTCACTGGCTGCGATGTTTTCTCCGGCACGCTTGATCATATCTTTTTGCCGGTCCACAAAGTAGAAATATCCTTGCTCATTCATCGTCGCTTTATCTCCCGTTAAAAGCCATCCGTTCTGAATCGTGACATTAGTTGCTTCATGGTTTTTTAAATAACCTTTCATCATTGTGCGTCCAGGCTCGCCTCTAACAGCTATTTGACCTGGCTGACCTACGCTCACCTCTTCTCCTTGCTGATCTAATAATTTTACCTCACTACCAAGGAGCGGCTTTCCTATGCTCGTATTGTCAATTCGTCTGTCTAATGGGTTCATAAGCGGAGGAGCCACAGTTTCAGTCATACCGTAGAGCTGAAGCAATTTTGTATCTAGGCGCTCTTCAAATGCTTTCAATTCTTCTGGAGCTACTGATTGCGCAAAAAAGATAAACCGCAGTAAATTTTCTTGTTCCGTTAGATCTTTTGTTTGAGCTAAAATCATTCGAATCGGTGCTGCAAAAAGCGAGCCTATTGTGGCCTTTAATCGTTTCGCTTGTTGAACATATTGAGTGGCGCTAAACCGTTCGGTAATTGCAACACTTCCCCCTATCACTAACGCTGGCATAAATAGATAGTACTGGCCGTTGCCATGGAAAAGAGGTAGTACGATGAGTGAACGGTCCTCTGGTGAGAAGCGCACAGACTTTGCGACAGCTTCTCCCGTGTATAAGTAGTTTGTATGTGTAATTAAGCACCCCTTTGGCTTTGAAGTCGTACCAGAAGTATAGAGAATCGCTACTACATCTTTAGCACTTAAGCTGATATTAGGATTTTTGCTGCTAGCCTGAGCAATTAAATTGTCAACGCTTACATTTTCATGTGTAGAAGTGACAACCCGTGTAAGCAATATCCCTTTCAATCGTTCGAGTGCAACTTTACTCGTTTCGAACTTTTCTAGATACTCCTCTTCAGTAATTAATAATACCGATTCAGAATGCTCAATAACGTAATCCATTTCATTTGATGTTGCAAGAACATTTGTCGGAACCATGACCGCACCAATATTAGCTATTGCAAACCAGCTTACCAAAAATTCTGATGAATTCGGCAAATGAAGAGTGACGCGATCTCCTTTTTTCACTCCGAAACCCAGGAGTACATGGCTTAAACGATTCACTCGCTCTAAAAATTCGTTGTACGTATACTTCAATTTCGACCCAGAATTATCTTCAAACAAAAGAAAAACCTTTTCTCCGTGCATCCTACATTTTTCATGAAGTACATCAATAAGGGTTTCGTTGCCCAAGATGTCCATACTTATCTTCCTCCAAGCAAAATGGATTTTTGTTCATAGACTCTAGTCTACTTTTTATAGACTAAAGTCTATTTCAAAAAATTCTGTTTGTCAATTAAGTTGATATATTATAAAAAAACATTGGCGTTTTTCCTTGAAGGCGATAAACTAAATTCATAAAGAATGACGACAAGAACACATGCATTTTGTATGACACACCTTCTATCAAGAAAGGATTGCAGCAGATGCCACAACTCACGAATCGACAAATGAAAGCACAGCAAACCAAACAACGTATTTTAGTCACGGCCCTTTCTCTGTTTAGCCAAAAAGGCTATGACAATGTCACCGTTGATGAAATCGTTTCTACCAGTGGTGCTTCTAAAGGTGCTTTTTACGGGCATTTCAACTCAAAATATGAAATTTTCCTCGAAAAATTCAAAGAAATTGATAACTTTTATATCCACATTGAAGAAGAGTTAAAAAATATTTCTACCGCTGAAGAAAAAATTGTTCAACTTGCTTTGCGTCAAATGGATTATTTGAAGGAGGAGTTAGGGGACGAACTCATGCGCACCCTTTATATAAACGCACTAACCCCTGATGCGCATAATTTTCTTGCTGATAGAAATAGGTCTCTTTATGTGATCATTGAACAAATTTTAAAGGAAGGGCAAACATCTGGTGAACTAGACCCTGCGTTTAACAGCAATGAAATCACGCTTATTATTTCCCGCTGTATGCGAGGAACTCTATTCGATTCATTTATTTTCACAGAAAAAATTGATCTAGATAAAGAAATAGAACAAATGCTTCGCCTTATCTTTTCAGGGCTTAAAATGAGTCACCAGTAGTTCAGAAAAAGCGGTGCATCCTTACTTGAATGAAGCGTAACCAGCACATGACCGGTGAATTTTCAGTAAACTGTAAGTTTAACTAGCTTTTACCAGCATCATGGGTCACCATATGCTGAAACATCCAGTTATTGCATATAAGTTATGATTTAGATCATGACCATGCCCATCATGCTACCTAAAAAAACCACCGGTTAACATCCGGTGGTTTCAGTACTTATGTACATTCGTTATGTAGTTACTTTACATTTCAGTCAGTCCGAGACTGATCTCAAGTGCTTTTGATACCTCGACCATTTTTTCATTATCCAAATACGTTATTTTATCAGTTAAGCGCTGCTTATCAATGGTGCGGATCTGCTCTAATAATATAACGCTGTCCCGGTCAAAGTCGTGCTTTTCAGCATCGATTTCAACATGGGTAGGCAGCTTTGCTTTTTTAATCTGAGCTGTAATTGCTGCTACAATCACTGTTGGACTAAACCGGTTTCCAATATCGTTTTGTATCACAAGTACAGGTCGAACTCCTCCCTGCTCAGAACCTACAACGGGAGATAAATCGGCGAAAAAAACATCGCCTCGTTTTACACTTTTCTTCATAGCTTGCTGCTGGTTGTCACTCAATGCATCCGTTCACCTCCTGCACACCCTGCCTGAGTATCCTATATAGATGCCGGCGTTCGGAGTTACCGTCCGCCGGCATAAACACCCTCGGTTAACTGCAGGGCTTCGCATTCACATGAACAGAAGTCTTCTGCAATTTCGAGGTTAATCTGCGCCATCTCCATATATCCCTGTTTCATTTGAAAACGCAGATCCTGCGCTTTTTTTTGTTCTACATGGCGACGTAGCACATCATAAAAAAATGAATCCTTTTGGGAATCCGTAAGGTGCTGGATTTCTTCGTAAAGATCAACAGGAACATGAACTGCGATCTGCTGCGTATTTGACATGACGAGAAGTCCCCTTTACGGCAGGTAGTCTTCTCTCATTATAAGCAAATACGCACGACTTGAAAATGCTTTTTCGAAAAATTATTCAATAACCTTAAAAAAATAACGCAATATTTGCCAAAAATTCCTTATAAACGCGAGGTTACTTTTATGATTTTGCTTCGATTCGTATAACTTATGCAGATATGTGCAGTTTAAGAATGATAAATTTCCTAGAGGAGGGATCATGTGCAAAAACCATTGGTTATAACCACCATTGCGCTAGCCTTGTTTATCTTTACCGGCTGTAATCCAGAATCGGGTGACAACCTTGATAATGACTTACAACATTTAACTTATGATGGTAATGATGAGGGAGAACTCTTAGATGGAACCCCAATGGATCAACGAGAACAGGACGCACAAATTTACAGAGCTTATGGAACGTTTATTTCTAAACACACCCGAGATGTGCAAAAGCTAAATGACTTGCTTGGTGAAGAGGGAGAGGTTTCTCATGAAGTAAGTGAACATTTACAAAAGATGTCAAAAGATGTTGACCAACAGCTTGATGAAAAAATACCCAATTCTTTACAGCCTTTGCACGATATTCTCGCTGTACAGATTACTGAAATAAGTTCAATGCAGGAATCCGTTGAAGATTGTTTAAATGCTGGCGTTGATGCATCCTGCTCCAGCGCTGAACTACACTATGAAAATTTACGCACTGATGCCAACCGTTTAGAAAACACGTTCGAACAAGCTGATTTTCATCGTGCACCGTAAAGCTATTGCGTTTAATAACCTGTATTTGTTCAAACCTGCGGTTATTCACCGAAGTGCCGCAGGTTCTCTTCAATTTTTACCATTTCAAACTCTGCACGTTCTAAATCATCAAGGAGTCCGGGGCGATTTTCGGTTGTTGACGCCTGAATCCGCTGGACGCTGCGACGGTCTGTATACACTTTAATCGGTTTTGATATCTTTGTTTGTGCAGCTTCATGTTTAAGTTTTTCTAGCACCGGTTCTTTCTTTCCCGGCTTAACAGCTAACCCTGCATAAATTACATCATCAGTTTCAACAACATAGGCATCAAAAACTTCCTCCATCTGTGTTAAATTTTCACTTGAAAGCGGATCGAGGGAAATCCCTTGATCTACAGCCTTTCCTTGGTCTTCATACTTATCGTTGACGTGGCCGCTTCGCTGCACATTCATCCGGTCACGTTGGTACTGTTTTCGTTGATGGCTGCCTGATAAAAACGGTTCATTTTCTTCCTGATTTATACGGTTTTTTTTCAGTGCTTCATCTCCAAATTGAACTTTATCATCATCTGGTGCAAAAAAATCAATAAGCGGACCTTCGTGATCTTCATACAGCTCTAATCCGTATCCGCTGTAAGCATCATCTGTCCCTTCGCCAGCACCAAAGCTCTCTGATGACTTTTCGTACACACAGCCGCTTGTAACAATGATTGAGCATAAAAGCAGCAAACCTTTTCGCATCATTACCCTCCTTTCTTTTCAACTATAGCTTTAACGTTTACAAACGAATTCATCGTGGAAATAATTGATACAGGACTCAATTCGTTTCCAAGTGTGCTTAAAAACTTTGGCAAATCCATTGCATAATGACAGCTCCTTTGGTATGATGCTGTTGAGAAATGAATATCCGGCTTCTTATCAAGAAGTGTGGGTAGAGGTGCATTGACCATGAGTAAGTATTTCGAGGAGAATGAGCTCCTTTGACAAATGCTGAAAGGGGGATTTGCCGAAGCCTTCGGTTCACTCATAGTTCCCGGGCTGGTTTTGTGCTGAATAAGTGCAGAACTGTCATATAGTGTTTTCTGCTATATGGAGGGCTATCTCACGCATGGAATGTTCCCGTAAGTTACGGAACGGACGCATGCAACAATGAGGTACCTAATCCTTGTTGTTGCTTTTTTTGCGAATGAGCTTTTAAAGCTTCCGTTTACAGGAACCGCGTGCCCTCAATTTGACAACCCAGTATAGCTGCGGAAAATTTTTTAGAGGGTGATGATTTAAAATGGCATTTGGACGTTTAATTACCGCAATGGTTACTCCGTTTGATGAAACAGGCGAAATTGATTACAGTGCAGTAACAAACATCGTGAATCACTTAATTCAAACCGGCACTGAAGGGGTAGTTGTCGGAGGTACAACCGGCGAATCCCCAACGCTGTCTAAGGATGAAAAAGTTGCTCTATTTAGCCATGTTGTCCACACAGCTGCCGGTCGTATTGATGTAATCGCTGGTACTGGCTGCAACAACACACGCGCTTCAATTGAATTAACCAAGCAGGCAGAAGCATGTGGTGTCAGCGGAATCATGCTAGTTGCACCTTACTATAGCAAGCCTTCACAGGAAGGAATGTACCAGCATTTTCAAGCGATAGCTCAAGCAACAACACTACCGGTAATGCTTTACAATATTCCAGGACGCAGTTCTGTCAATATGAGCCCGGCTTTAATTACACGGCTGGCTGAAATTAATAACATTACTTCTGTTAAAGAAGCAAGCGGCGACCTTGATGCAGCTGCAGAGATTATTGAAAATACGCCTGATGATTTTCAGTTGTTTGGCGGCGATGACAGTTTAACTCTCCCATTGATGTCTATTGGCGGCGCAGGCATTGTCTCGGTCACTGCGCACGTTAAAGGAAACCGCATGCAGGAGATGATTCAAAACTTTGTGAACGGGAATGTTCAAGAGGCTTCTGCCATTCACCGTGAGCTTCTCCCGGTAATGAAAGCAATGTTCTCAGCACCAAGCCCGGTACCAGTAAAAGCAGCCTTAGAAATGCAGGGCACGATTACTGGTGACGTTCGCCTGCCGATGATCCGCTTAACCGAGGATGAAGCAAAGAACGTTTACAGTGCATTACAGCCAACAACCACTGTGTTCTTTCAAACGTAATGCGAAACATGAAAACACCCTCTGTACAGCTGCAGAGGGTGTTTTACTATGTTAAACAGGAGGGCTGCAATTGCTTAAAAAAACCGCTGTGGTCATTATCCGCGGATACCAACGCTTTATATCACCAATCAAACCACCAACATGCCGCTTTTATCCAACCTGCTCTCAATATGGACTTGAAGCTTTTCAAAAGCACTCATTTATTAAAGCTTTTTGGTTAACTTTAAAAAGGATCATGAAATGCCAGCCTTTTCACCCTGGTGGCGTAGACCATGTTCCTCCCGTTAAAACAAAAAAAGACCGGCGCGACGAACCGCCCCGATCAACTTAACTCCTTTTTACTTTGCTCAGTAAGCTTTCTTCCGTTTTTTGATTAAAAGCTGTTCCACATAACCTGTTCCTAATAAAACACCAGGCACAATTAATAGGAAGCCTAATAACTGGGTCGCATAAATCGGTTCACCTAGAAAAAGTGCTGAGCTCACTAAACCAAAAAACGGTACAAAGTTGTTATATACAGCCGTTTGTCCAGCACCAATGTTTTGAATGGCAGCATTATAAAGCTGATGGCCAATGGCTGTCGCAAGAACTGCTGAACCAAAGAATACGACCCATATTGCAAATGGCGCCTCGAAAAAGGCAGACCATTCATTCCGTTCGAACCCAAATCCTAACAGTAAGAGTAAAAGCGATCCCGGCACAAACATTACCCCGGTCATCACGCGCGGCTGTACATAATTTGTGGCTTTCTTAATAAAAATAAAGCTGAGTGCCTGCACAATCATACTTACAAAAACAAAAAAATCACCTAGCGTCGCTCCACCAAACTCTTCATCTCCGGTGAATAAAATAACAGCTACGCCCGCCAGACCTAAAATAACACCTGTCAGGCGTACACGTGTTAAGGTATCGTTTAACAATAACATCGCTGAAACAGAGGTCGCCAATGGCAGAAGCGCTAAAATGAGAGCAGCGTTTCCTGCACTGGTGCCTGCAAGACCGAGTGCCAAGAAAAAGTGATGCCCGGTTACACCTAAAAGCGTAGCATAAATGACCGGGCGGACTGAGGCTTTCGGAATTTTCATCTGCTTCATTTCTTTAAATACGAAAATGATAACGATTAAGACAACACCAGCAGCCAGCACACGTAAACCTTGCATCGTTGCCGGTGGTAAATACTCTACTAACACTTTAATGGCAACGACATTCACACCCCATAAGAGCATGACAAATAAGAGCAATACGTTAAATAATAACATCGATCGTTCCTTCATGATGGTCCCTTCCTTCTACGTTCTCCTACAGTTCATTCAGCTGAACATGTGAAATACAGTAATTAAAAAGCTTGAAATGAAAAACATAAGCGCAACAAATCCAATATTCTTTTGTACAAGGCGCCATGCTGATTCATCTGTTAAATGAGCAGCCATTAAAACAGAACCTGAAAATGGTGAGATTTGCGTACCGAGCGTCCAGGCCGATAACAAAAGTACAGCCATCACTTCCGGCGCAATCCCGAATAATTCCGGTGACAATGACTGACCAAGACCAATGACAATAATAACAGGATGAATCCCGACTAAAGCAAGAATGATTGCGAGTAACAATACGAGTGCAGCGATCAATGGGACATATCCTTGGGAAAGTTCATACAAAAACTGAGATACAACTGGACCAACGTCACTTCGCTCCAAGGCAGTACCTAGCACGCCGGCTGTAATAAAAATTCCCATTTCATTATAAACCCGGTCATAACTTGTAGCCAGGTGTTGTTGCCCTGCTTGAAATACTGGAATAAATATTCCTTTTGCAATCGCCCATACAAACGGATAAATTAAAGATAAACTCGTCACAATCGCAAGCATATTTAACGGCAGCCATGCTTCAAGGAGTAATGATAAAACCATCATAAGTAAAATGTACATAATAAGTCCTCGCGTTGTTACATTTTGCTTTACCTTCGCTTCTGAATGTTCACGCGAGACAGGTGGGTCGTTCGAAAACGATGTCACCGGGAAAAAGAGGACAACAACCAACGTATATACAAGTGCCGAGACCATCCCATACAGTGCAATATCTGTCCAAGCTAAGTCATAAAGCACTAATACAAGACCTACGTTCACAAAATAAGGGGAAACAAGCATACAAAATCCAAAGCCACGCAAAAGCGTCATACCAAATAATTTAGGCCTGTACCCACCTAAACTTTTTTCACCTAAATGATAAATCAACGGAAGTGACCCGAGGTTTAAAACTGAGCCCATACCAACAGTTAGTCCATAACCTAAACGGTATGGATGCTCTCCTTTTTCTGCTTCCCTCGCTTGAATACGCCGGCTTAAAGCTTCGTAATATCCTGCCTGATTCAAAGTTATCCCAAAAAGAGGTACGAGTAAAAACAAACCTAGAAGGCTCATATTTTCCCCAAAACTGTATAAAACCTCATACCAACTTGCATTCGTATGTAAAAATAAAAAGCCTGCGCAAACTAAAAGCATTATGAGAATTAACAAATTTACTTTTCGCATGCGCCATAAACAAAATGGCAGCAACAAAAGCGCTAAACTGCTGTACAAATCCCTCGTCTGCACATCGCTAACCCACACTTCCAACAAATAAAGGCAGACTGCAATAAATGCAGTCATGCCCAACGCTTTTCTCCATTGTTCCATTTTTACATAAACCCTTCCCTTACCGCAGCCAAATCGCTTTTACGATGCGAACTTGGTTATGCAAATTCGCAACTTAAGAAGAGGACGGTTTAATGAGCAGGTCTCTTGATACGTCTGCTAACGTTTCACATCCGTCTTCTGTCACTAAAATTGATTCAGTAATTTCCACACCGTAGTCATCCATCCAGATTCCCGGCATTAAATGAAATGTCATGTTTGGTTGAAGAACACTTAAATCGCCAGGGCGAAGACTAATTGTATGTTCACCCCAGTCCGGAGGGAAACTGCAGCCAATCGAATAACCTAAACGTGAATCTTTTTCTACTCCGTGCTTTGCAATTTGATTGCGCCAAACTGACTCTACATCCTCTGCCGTCATTCCTGGTTTAATTGATGCGAGCGTCTCATTGATCCCTTCTTTAACGACGTTGGATAAGTCTTTAACTTTTTGAGGTGCATCGCCAATCGCCATCGTTCGAGCGATCGGTGAATGGTACCTTCTATGCGCTCCAGCAATCTCAAGCGTTAAATAATCTCCATACTTATACTCCCGGTCTGACCAAGTCAAATGTGGGCTTGCTGTATTTTCACTCGTTGGAAGCATAGGAACAATTGAAGTATAGTCTCCAAAAGCATCCTTAGTTCCGGCAATTTGTGCATGATAAACAGCAGCTGCAACATCGTTTTCCCTTACCCCGACATCAAGCGTATCATAAGCTGCCTGCACAGCGTTTTCGACAATGCCTGCCGCTTTACGCATATAATCAATTTCCCGTTCACTCTTAATGACGCGAACCCAATTTGTAAGCGTACTGGCGTTTTTAAATTCTGCGTTAGGAAGCTCTTGAAGCATACGCTCATAACACATCGCTGTAAAATAAAATGCATCCATTTCCAAACCGATTTTTCGTTCACCTTGACCAAGTTCACTTAAGATATTCGCTACATAATCCATCGGGTGGCGAATTGTCGACTGCACGAACTCGTCTGGATAAGGGATGATATGGTTATCATCGAGCCACGTTGTAACTTGAGCGCTGTGCGCATCCATCTCCCGGCCGATCCATATCGGTTGATCTACATCAATCATAACAACAACGACTTGATGGACGTAAAAGCTCCACGCGTTATAACCCGTTAAATAAAACATATTTGATGGGTTTGAAACGATTAACACTTCTGTGCCGTACTCAAGCATTTTTTGCTTTGTATAATTCATTCTCTGTTCATACTCTTCTTTTGGAAAGGCCTGCACGAGAGATGCACCTCCTATTTAGTTTGGTCGAAGTGATGCTTAACGTCAATAAAAATGCAGGTTGTTGTGAGGTGCTTATGCTTAAGGCTCAAGCTTTAACTTAAAACCGACAACGCGCGGCTCTGTCATATCATTGACAGAAGCCTTTACCCCTTCACGCCCAATGCCTGAACCTTTGACACCACCAAAAGGCATGGCATCCACACGGAAGTCACTACTGTCATTGACCATAACACCGCCAACATATAGCTGGTGCACCATTCGCATTGCACGATTTAGGTCGTTTGTGAAAACGCCTGCCTGCAATCCGTAGTTCACCCCGTTGGCTTTCTTAACTGCTTCACTTTCACTTTTAAATGTGTTTAAAGTAACGACCGGGCCAAATACTTCTTCATTTATAATCGTGCATTCTGGCGGTACATCTGCAAGTATTGTCGGTTCATAAAACGCACCACTGCGTTCGCCGCCAGCTAGTAACTGGGCCCCGGCGTTAACAGCTTCATCTACCCAGCGTTCCACTCGTTTAGCTTCTTCTTCATTAATCAAAGGGCCTACATCGGTTGTTTCCGATTGTTTACTGCCAATTTTTAATTCTTTTACAAGTGGGACAAAACGGGACTCAAACGCATCACGTACAGATTCATCAACATAAATCCGCTGCACTCCGATACAGTTTTGGCCCGCTGCTGCATAACCTCCATCGCAAATCGCTTGAGCTGCTTCATCTAAATCCGCGTCAGAAAATACAAGCGCCGGGCAGTTCGACCCGAGTTCCATCGACAACTTTTTAAGCCCTGCTTTTTTTGCGATTGCTTCACCTGCACCTAATCCTCCGGTAAAGGTAATCATACGGACATCTTCGCTTTCAATAATCGGATCACCTACTTCACGACCGCGCCCGGTGATTACGTTTAAAATATCAGCTTCAAGGCCGGCTTTTTCAAAAGCTTCCGCAAGCATTATTGCGCTTAACGGCGTTTCAGCTGCAGGCTTTAAGATCACTGCATTACCTGCTGCAATGGCTGGTGCAATTTTATGTGCTACAAGGTTTAACGGATCATTAAATGGTGTTATTGCTGCAACAATCCCAAGCGGAAAACGGAAGTAATAGCCATGTCGGTCACCATTGCCAGGCATTTGATCAAAAGAGATCATTTCCCCATTTAAGCGTCGTGCTTCTTCTGCAGCTAGTCGAAGTGTCTCTTCAGCCCGGCGCACTTCACTTTCAGCTTCTGCTTTTGTTTTAACACCTTCAGCACTCATACACGCTGCAAACATTTCGCTTGAATTTTTCAATTCATCTGCAGCCGCGTGTAAGACATCCATCCGCTCTCGCACTGTAAGCTTTGCTGCTTTCTCTTTCCCGCGCCGGGCAGAGGCAAGCGCTTTTTCGGCTTCATCTGCACTTCCTTTTGGCACTGAACCGACTGGCTCTTGTGTCGCAGGATCTATCACTTCAATACGTTGATCCGCATCAATCCATTCTCCTGCAATCAACATTTTCTTTTCTGCATATGACCATACCAAAGCGACGACCACCTTTCCTGTTCAAACTTAGCATTACTGTTGTGTTGTCGTGTGCAATAGATCAATTAATAAGGCAAATCCAGTTTCCGGTATCCCTGCCCCTGCGCCGACAAGTGTAATCGGACCGGATAGATCACAATCGTAAGTGATCGCGTTTTGGGCTCCGCTAATCGAACTAAGTGGATCTGTAAGTGGCAGCTGTTCAGGAGCAACGCTCGCTTTTATACCATTTGATGTCTGTTCAATACGTCCAACAAGCTTCCAGCGGCAGTTGTTACTTAAAGCTTGCTCCATATCTTTTGGTGTAAGGTGTGAGATCCCTTCACGGTAAACATCATCTTTTGTTAATGTTTCACCTAAAACGACATTTGCTAGAATAACAACTTTATAAAGTACATCATAACCTTCTACGTCACTTGTAGGATCAGCTTCAGCATAACCCTTTTCTTGAGCCTCCTGTAATGCTTCATCGTAAGAAAGACCTTCTTCCATCCGTTTAAGCATATAGTTGGTAGTGCCATTTAATATCCCGCGGATCGAATTGATATGATTGCCTTTTAACGTTTCCTGAGGTAAACGCAGCGCAGGTGTACCACTCATTACTGTTCCTTCGTAAGAAAGCTGCACACCGTTTGCTTGAGCTAAAGCCTCTAATTCTTTGACAGCTAAAGCGATTGGACCTTTATTTGTGAGCACAACGTTTTTCTTAGCTTCAAAGGCTGCTTTGCAGTGATCAATTGCCGGCTGACCTGTTTCAATATCAGTGAATGTAATCTCAAGGATTGTATCAGCGCTTGATTTTTGAATGGTGGTTAACGTGTCCCAATCGCGCACGAGCCCGGGTTCGTCAGGATAATTAGTAAGATCACCATGTTCACGAAGCGCAGTCATAACTTTTGTTAAATCTAAACCTTCATCATGATGAAGCGTTCCTTTATATAAGTCAGTAATACTTACAACTTGAAAATCTGTTCCGAATGATTCTTTTAACCAGTCGGCGCGGTCAATTAAAATATCTGCAAGACCTTGACCTACACCACCAAAACCAATAAATGCGAGTTTGTGTGCCAAGACGTATCCACCTCCGTTATGTCGTGCTATTTTGGGTTGTTTCAATAACAGCAGCTGCCGCAAGAATTGCAGCCCCATCTTTCAAAACAGTTTCATCAATGTCAAATTTCGGCATATGCAAACCGTCCTGCTCTCTTCCCTCAAGACCTGCACCGACAAACATCATTGCTGCCGGAAGCTGTGTCGCCACATAAGCAAAATCTTCGCCACCAAGCCCATATGGTTCCTTTAAAATTTGGTAGTCTGAAAACAATGATGTTACTGAGTTTTCTAAAACACTGACTGCCACAGCGTCATTATTTAAAGCTGGTTCACCGTATTCAATCGTTACTTCACTCGATCCACCAAGAGCTTCAGCTGTTTTAAAAGCCTCTTCGATCTTTTCAGCATATACCTCTCGTGTATTTTCGTTATACGTACGAAACGTTCCGCCTAGTTTCACTTCACTAGGTATAACATTTTCAGCACCTTCGCTTTTTATTTCACCAATGCTTAGCACTGCAGGTTCTAATGGCGGCATCTGGCGCGCTTGAATGCCATAGAGCGCCTGCATAACAAATGAAGTCATCCAAGCTGGATCTGTCCCTTCATGCGGATAAGCGCCGTGACCGCCAGTGCCTGTTACTTTTCCTCGAAAAATATTGACATTGGCCATACTTGCTCCTTCGTTCAAACGCACCGATCCACGTGTAAGCGTAGGGTCCATATGAAGCGCGTAAGCTGCATCAACGTTGTGATACACCCCTGAATTGATCATGTAAGCCCCGCCAGTTTTCCCATACTCATCTGTAGTTTCCTCTGCAGGTTGAAACACAAAGTAAATTTTACCGACTAAGTGTCCTTCACTTTTCATTTCATCTAATAGGTGTGCCGCGCCAAGCAACATCGTTGTATGAGCGTCATGTCCGCAGGCGTGCATAACACCTTCATTTTTTGAGGTATAATCGGTTTCATTCTGCTCGTAAATAGGGAGCGCGTCCATATCCGCCCGCAATGCTACACTTTTACCTTCATCATCACCTTCAATAAGTGCTATCACCCCTGTGGTACAGCCGGTTTCTTCGCCGGCCTGTACGTGAACATGGGTTAACTTCTCAAGCTCTTTTTTTACAAAAGCTGCCGTTTCATGTTCCTGAAAGCTTAGTTCGGGATGTTGATGCAGATGACGGCGCCAAGTAATTAAATCATTTTCAAGTTTTTCTGCTGCAGCCACTAGCTCATTGAATAGGCTCGACATCCCTTAACCTCCTTAAATTTTAATTTGACGAATCAATATAAGCTAACGCCTGTTCAAGGTCACGCTTTAAATCTTCTACATTTTCAATTCCGACTGAATAACGTACCAGGCTTTCCGGAATCCCTAAGGCGGCCCGTTCTTCCGGCGTGTTTTCAACGTGGCTCGTCGTTCTTGCCGGACCTACCGTTGTTTCTACTGCTCCAAGGTTTGCAGCTCTGTTGGCAAACTCAAGCTGGGGCATAAACGCTTTAACCCCTTCAATTCCACTTTTCAGCGAGAAACTGAACATACCGCCGTAGCGGCGCATCTGTTTTTTAGCAATTTCATGATTTGGATGATCTTCTAAACTTGGATAAAATACTTGATCAACGGCCGGATGATCAACTAAAAATTCTACAAGCTCTTTCGCTGAAGCGCATTGGCGTTCATTGCGTAAATCGAGCGTTTTCATACCGCGCAGTAGGAAATATGCCGACATTGGATCCATCGTTGCACCATTAATTTCACGATAATGGTAGATTTTTTCAACAAGCTCTTTTGATCCACAAACGACACCACCGAGTGCATCCGCATGACCACCAAGAAACTTTGTTGCGCTATGAATGACAAGATCAGCGCCAAAATCAAGTGGATTTTGATTCAAAGGCGTTGCAAACGTATTATCTACAAATACAAGTGCGCCTACGTCGCTAGCTGCTTTGACCATACGATTAAGATCAGTGATTTTTACTGTTGGGTTTGTCGGTGTTTCTAAGTACAAAATGTCACAGCCTTTTTTAACTTCAGCTTCCATGTCTTCATGATTGCCTGTTTCACAAAGTTGCACATCGATATTAAGCTGCGGGAGAAACTCACTGAAGATTTTATTTGTGCCCCCATACGTATCTTTTGTCGAAACAACGCGCTGACCGGGACGCAAGAATGTGTGAAGTGAATTACTAATTGCAGCCATGCCGGTTGAGAAGCTTGTAGCTGCTTCAGCACCTTCAAGGATCCGCATTTTTTCTTCAAATGATTCCACGGTTGGGTTTGTGTTCCGACCGTAAATATGACCTTCTGCTTTACCTGTTGCTACGTCATACCAGTGATCAAGATCTTCGTACGTAAAAGCAACGCTGTGTACAACCGGAACTTGACTTGCACCGTGAACACGGTAAGGCTTTTCACCAGCCCAAACAGTTTCAGTTGCTTTTGTTGGATCAAATGGTTGTTTCTCTGTCATAAGATCATCTCCTTCTGCATTGTAATCAAATCGAATTCTTCAAAAAAGTGAATAAAAATACGGGCCGTACGCAAACATACACCCGTCTGCTTACTCAAACCCGACATTTTAAATATATGCATCTTCTTAATTTTATACTTCAATCTTAATAAATATCATCACAAGGTTGCAAACATTAAGAAAACAAATTCAGCTTTCATTTTTTCTATATACGATCTGGATTTTTAAAACCTTGCTTCATCAACTGTGGAAGCAGACGGGTAGAAAAATGTTTCACGTCAACCGCTACTTACTGATACCCTTTTATGACAAAAAATAACCAGCAGCAGCTATAAAATTGATAGCTGCTGCTGGAACATATATTATAAACTAATTTGCAAATTTATAATCTCTTTTTAAATCATCGAGTTTTAGTAATGCTTGTTCACTATAAGCATCATTGCGCTGCTTCATTTTTTCATACAACGCTTGAAAAGCATGTTCAAGTGAAGCTTGATAGTCGTCATATAAAAAGTCACTTTCAACGTGCTTAACTGTTGATGTCGGCACCCATACTTTTTCTTTTTCTGCTAACGCTTTACGCTGATGAAAATGCGCAACTTCCGCTTCATAAGGTTGATGCAGATCTCCTTGTTTTGGGTGTTTAATAACTTGCTGAACTTCAAAAAGCGTTTGTTCTCCTTTTTCTTTTATGACATAACCGTGATAAACACCTGTTTTATATTTCGCTTGATAGATCTCCAATTTACTGAACCTCCTTCAAAAAACTAAAAACCTGCAGGTACCGGAAATAAGCGTAAAAACCAAGTCCAAAACATCTCCGCGTATTCCCCAAACTGATCGGCTACACCACTTGGTGCATCACTATCCAAGATCGTTTGAGCAGCTTCTCCGGTAAAGCTTACCATTGCTGTTAAAATAAACATGAGCAACAGTGTAGCGAGAACCCCTCCATAGCCGATCAATAACCGACTGCCCCATATTTTCATGCGTTGCTTCGCGTTGATATTATTGTTTTGCATGATCTACAGCTCCGATGTTTAATTTTCTTGTTCAACAAGCAACCCCTGCTCTGTTAAGCGGTTTAAAACTTCTGCAGCGGAAACACCGTCTGCACCAATACTAAGAACACCTGGAGAAGCTTCAATCGCTTCAAACTGCTCATTAAGAACAGATGTTTCTTCGGCATTTGCAAACCCACTGGTAAGATCTGTTTCTTCAAACTCATCCATGTCTTCTCCATTTTCTTCTTCAGTCACTTCATCTTCTAATGTTTCAAATAAATCTTCATCCGGCACAACTTTTTCAGGCACTTCCGTTTCTGTTTGTCCGACAGTTTTACTCCCTATCAAATTTTGCTGTTGGGGTGAAAAAACCACAGCAAACACCATCCCCCAAACGACAGCAAACATGATCAAAGCTGTAGTGACTCCCAAAACCTGCTTCATGTTTATCTTCCTTCCATCCCGCAACACTTAATTCTCTCTCTCGTATTTTAGCATAATTCCCCTTTATCACGAAGGTTTGACTCTTCTTTGTAAAAAATTTGTTAATACGGTGCGTGAAATTTTTATGCATATTTTTTCTTTTTTTAGCTTACATTACTAAGAAACCGAAAGCTGAGGGAGGCTTCGGCATGCAGGAGCGCAACCGGATAACTCGTATCGTGAAGCTGCCTAAGTTTGGCGGACGGATCGGCAAAACAGGAGCTGCTGTTTTTCTAACTGGTGGCTTATGTTACTTATTAAATATGAACCCTGTTTTTGCAATCATTGCAGCTATTATAACCATTGAACCAACAACTTACGATTCGATTAAAAAGGGGATTGTACGTCTACCGGCTTCGTTGATCGGCGGAGCTGTTGCCATTTTGTTGTTTTTAACGTTTGGTACCCACCCACTCACGTATGCAGCAGCTGCAGTCGGTACCATTTATATTTGCCGCTGGTGGCGGCTTGAAGAAGGTGCTTTAATAGCTACAATTACCGCTGTTGCAATGATTCCTAATTTAAGCGGTGCCTGGGTTTATGATTTTTCAGTTAAAATTGCAGCAACAACGCTTGGCTTAACGGTCTCAACCATCATTAACGCTTCATTTCCTTCAGCTGCTTTTATAGACCTATCCAAAAAGCGCGCGTCTAATGTAGAACAATTGATCGGACGTTTGTTATTCATAACAGAATCTGATCCGGCGCAGGTGATTCAATCCCGACAAGAAGTAGCTGCTATCCGTAAAGACCTCGATGCTGAAAAGAAAGAATGGTTGTTCCACCGCCCTTCTTTTGCGAAAAAACGTAATTATCTTCGTATGCAGCAACGTCTCGAAAGGCTTGAGCGTATGCTTTGTCACATTGAACAGCTGCAACACTGTTACAAAGCTAAATCCCTGCCGCCTTTATTACAAACATATCAACACCAACTCGGCAGACAGTTATTAGCTTTCCAGTATGCAGAAACACAAAGATTTCACAAGCAGGTCGAAGATTTTTTACAAAGCACCTCTGTAAGATTGTCCTCGACAGCTTGTGCTGCTTTTGAACTTCTTAGACTACATGAAATCGTTCATTTGCATGTTAAAGCAAACCAATTAAAACAGAGAAAAGCTGCTCCCAATAAGGAAGCAGCCCGAATTATCGATCGATAAAGTAAAAACGTGATATGCATACAAAACACATTCAAACGACAAACTTAAGAAACTGAACCATTTATCGCAGGTATAAAATAAGTTTTCTGAAATGTGCCTTTGTTATGGCAGGTTTGTCGAACCTTCCAAATAACGATCGCATTCACGTGCAGCCTCACGACCTTCATGAATCGCCCAAACGACGAGGCTTTGACCACGGCGGTTGTCGCCGGCTGCAAATACACCTTCAATGTTTGTTTCGTACTTACCATATTCAGCTTCAACCGTATTACGCTCAGTCGTTTGAATGTTTAAAGCATTAAGCAGCTCTTTTTCTGGACCAGTGAAACCAATGGCTACAAACACCAAGTCTGCTTCCCAAGTTTTTTCTGTACCCGGAATTTCATAACGCTTTTTCACACCATCTTCATAAACGGTATCCACATCAACAGTCACAAGACCTTTCACACGTCCTTGGTCATCTGAAATGAACCGCTTCGTCTGCACTTTATAAGCACGCGGGTCTTTCCCGTACACAGCTTCTGCTTCTTTATGTCCGTCTTCTTGACGATATACAACTGGATATAACGGCCACGGGTTGTTCTCCTGTCGCTCATGTTCGAGCTCCGGATGAATATCAAACTGTGTAATCGAAGCTGCCCCGTGTCGTACGGAAGTGGTGATACAATCCACGCCGGTATCACCACCGCCAATCACAATGACGTTTTTACCTTCAGCACTGATGTATTCTCCGTCGGCATGGCCGGAGTCCAAAAGAGACTTTGTGTTTGCACGGAGAAAATCCATTGCGTAATGAATGCCTGACAACTGATTCTCTTCAGCTGGAACATTGCGGTGGACTTGCGCACCTGTACACAAAATGACGGAATCAAAGTCTTCGTATAATTCTTCAGCAGGATAATTACCACCAATATCTGTGTTCGGCTGAAAAGTAATACCTTCTGCCTCTAACAGCTCAATGCGTCGATTAACAATATGGTTGGCAAGCTTCACATCTGGAATGCCGTAAGTTAACAACCCACCGATCCGGTCATCTTTTTCAAACACGGTTACCCAATGCCCTGCTTTATTTAACTGCGCGGCTGCTGCAAGGCCAGCCGGACCACTACCTACAACAGCAACATGCTTCCCTGTCCGTTTTGCCGGCGGCTCAGGTTGGATCCAGCCCTCACGAAATCCTTTCTCAACAATGTGGTATTCAATTGATTTAATTGTTACCGGATCATCGTTTAATGCAACAGTACATGACCCTTCACATGGCGCCGGGCACACACGGCCAGTAAATTCAGGGAAATTGTTCGTTTTATG
Organism: Salsuginibacillus halophilus; assembly: GCF_003014715.1. GTDB lineage: Bacteria > Bacillota > Bacilli > Bacillales > Marinococcaceae > Salsuginibacillus > Salsuginibacillus halophilus. Next base: position 179,711 of record NZ_PYAV01000003.1, on the reverse strand, counting down.
AAGGCGCACCAGCGCTTCGTGCCACCGGTTATGATAAATAAGCTCATTCCATTCCGGGATTAAGTTGTATACCGGACAACCAATCTCATCCGAACCTGGAATTGTCGTACCGGTTTGACAAAATGGAACCGCGCAATCCATACACCGGGCACCTTGTTCTTGAAGCTCTCCTTCGGGAACAACAATTTGAAACTCCTGCCAGTTTTTCACACGTGCCAGCGGGTTTTTCTTTGGTGGGTCCTGTCGTTCATATTCCATAAATCCTGTTGTCTTACCCATCTCTACTCCCTCCAAACCTATCTCTGTGACGAAGGGGACGGGGCGGTTTATTTACCGCCCACCCGAGCTTTGTCATTTTTATTTTCATCAAATGCAGCCATAATGGCTTCTTGTTCTGTTACACCTTCTGCTTTGACACGTTCAATCGCTTCGAGCATTCGCTTATAATCTTTTGGAATAACTTTAACAAATGACGATGCCGCTGTTTCGAATCGTTCTAAAATGGAACGGGCAAGCGAACTGTTCGTATAATTGACGTGATTTTCAAGCATTGACTTAACGTAGCTGTAATCTTCACTCGTATCAATCGTTTCAAAAAACACCATCTCCGGATTGCACAAATCTTTGACAGTATGGTCGGGATCAAACAAGTAAGCAACCCCGCCGGACATACCAGCTGCAAAGTTTTTGCCAATACCTCCGAGATTCACGACTGTTCCTCCGGTCATATACTCACAACCGTGGTCGCCCACACCTTCAACAACAACTTGCACACCACTGTTACGAACGCAAAAACGTTCACCAGCCGCCCCTCGGACATACGCTTCACCACGTGTCGCCCCGTAGAAGCTGACATTACCAATCAACACATTTTCCTCCGGTGCAAACGTTGACGCCTCCGGCGGATAAGCAAGCAGTTTTCCTCCAGAAAGCCCTTTACCGAAGTAATCGTTGGCATCCCCTTCAAGCTCAAGTGTCATACCGCGAGGTACAAAAGCACCAAAGCTTTGACCTGCTGAACCGCGGAACCGATAATGAATTGTATTCTCCGGAAGGCCATCAGCTCCGTGACGGGCGGTTAATTCACTCCCTAAAATCGTACCTGTCACCCGGTCGGTATTTGCGATACGAAAATCACCTTCAACCGGTGTTTTATTTTCGAGGGCTGGCTGGGCTTTTGGAATTAACTCTACCGTATCTTTTGCTTCAGCAATACCATGGTCCTGCAATTTACTGCCGAAATGTTTTTCCTGCTCTTTAGCTTTTGGACGATATAATAGCGCAGTTAAGTCGACAGTATTTGCTTTCCAGTTATTCACTTCTGTTTTCTGCTCTAATAAATCTGTACGTCCGACCATATCATCAAGCTTTGTAAAGCCAAGTTCAGCAATAATTTCACGAAGTTCTTCAGCAATAAAATGCATGAAGTTTACGACATATTCCGGACTGCCCATAAACTTTTTACGAAGCTCTGGATTTTGTGTTGCAACACCTACCGGACATGTATCCAAGTGACAGACGCGCATAATAACACAGCCGAGAACAACAAGTGGCGCTGTTGAAAACGCGTACTCCTCAGCACCAAGCAGCGTCGCAACTGCCACGTCGCGCCCGGTCATTAATTTGCCATCTGTTTCAACACGAATCCGATCGCGCAAGTTGTTTAAAACCAGCGTTTGATGCGTCTCGGCAAGACCGAGTTCCCATGGCAGTCCAGCATGCTTAATACTTGTTCGGTTGGCTGCACCCGTGCCCCCATCATAACCGCTGATGACAAGATGATCAGCCCGGCCTTTAGCCACCCCGGCTGCAATTGTGCCGACACCTGTGCCGCTTACAAGTTTTACACTGATCCGTGCATTTGGATTGGCATTTTTTAGATCATGAATTAATTGCGCCAAGTCTTCAATTGAGTAAATATCGTGGTGCGGCGGCGGTGAAATTAAACCGACACCTGCTGTAGTGCCGCGTACTTCTGCAATCCACGGATAAACTTTATTGCCTGGCAGCTGACCACCCTCACCAGGTTTAGCCCCTTGGGCAACTTTAATTTGAATCTCATCAGCATTAACTAAATAATGACTTGAAACGCCGAACCGTCCGGAAGCAACCTGTTTAATCGAACTGCGGCGAAGGTCGCCGTTTTCATCCGGTGTAAACCGCTCCGGGTCCTCTCCACCTTCTCCCGAATTTGACCGGCCGCCAATGCGGTTCATTGCGATGGCTAAGGCTTCGTGAGCTTCTTCGGAGATCGCCCCAAACGACATAGCGCCGGTTCGAAAACGATGAAAAATATCTTCAGCAGGCTCGACATCTTCAAGTGGGACAGATGGCCGGCTGCTATTCATTTCAAGCAAGCCGCGCAGCGTTGTTTGATCTTCGTGCTGCTCGTTAATGGCTGCTGCATATTTTTTGTAAAGTTCATAATCATTTTGCCGTGTCGCATGCTGCAGCATATGAATCGTGTGCGGATTGTATTGGTGAGGTTCACCATTACGGCGCCACTGCAGATCATCACCAGGATCAAGTGTTTCATCTTTACCTTCTTGATCGTTGAACGCACGCTCATGACGAAGCAACACTTCATCAGCCACTTCATTCAAAGTGACCCCTCCGATGCGCGATGGTGTCCATGTAAAGTACCGATCAACAACGTCTTGAGAAATTCCTACTGCCTCAAAAATTTGGGCTCCGCGGTAGCTTTGTATCGTAGAAATCCCGATTTTAGATAGCACTTTCATGATCCCTTTTGTCGCCGAAGAAATATAAGCGCTCACAGCTTCAACGTACGAAAAGTCCTGCATGGTCCCGTCTTGAATCATCGCTTCAGCTGAATCAAACACAAGATATGGGTTGACCGCTTCCGCTCCAAATCCGATTAAACAGGCAAGGTGATGCACTTCCCGCGGCTCTCCGGATTCAACGATGATGCTTACTTTCGTCCGGCAGCCGGCTCGAATTAAATGATGATGCAGCCCACCAGCTGCTAAAAGGGCTGGGATAGGTGCGTTTGCTTCGTCTATATCCCGATCACTTAAGATTAATAAGGTAGCGCCGCGAGATACCGCTTCGTCTGCTTTTTGGAATAATGACTCCAAAGCTGATTCAAGCCCTGCACTTCCTTGTTCACGGTTGAATAACATTGGCAGTGTTTCAGCTTTAAAACCTTTTTGTTTATTCGCACGTAACTTTGCAAGTTCTTCATTATTGATGATCGGCGTTTTTAAATAAATATGGCGTGCACTTTTAGGTGTCGGATGAAGCAGGTTCCCTTCGCGCCCGATCGTCGTACCTACAGCTGTTACAACTTCTTCGCGAATCGCGTCAATTGCTGGGTTTGTAACTTGAGCAAACAGTTGTTTGAAATAGCTGTACAACAACTGTGGCTTTTTTGATAAAACTGCAAGTGGGGAATCATAACCCATAGAACCAACCGGATCCTGCCCTTCGGCAATCATTGGTTTAAGTTGTTTGTTCAATTCTTCAAACGTATAACCGAATGCGAGCTGTCTTTTTGTCAGCTTTTCAAAGTTGGTGTTATATACATCCGGTGTTTCCATAACGTCATCAAGCTCGCACAAATGCTCTTCAACCCAATCGGCATACGGTTCTTTTCTTGCAATGGAAGATTTCAATTCATCATCCGGAACAATTCTGCCTTCTTCTAAATCGATCAAAAGCATATGACCTGGGTGCAGGCGGTCTTTATAAAGCACGTTCTCCGGCTCAATATCAACGACCCCTACTTCTGAAGACATGACAATTTTATCGTCTTTTGTGACGTAATAACGAGCCGGGCGTAAGCCATTACGGTCAAGACATGCCCCAATTTGACGACCGTCTGTGAAAGCAATTGCAGTTGGTCCGTCCCATGGCTCCATTAAAGTACTATGGTACTGATAAAACGCCTTCTTTTCCTCAGACATATTTGGGTTGTTCTGCCAAGGCTCCGGTACCATCATCATAGCTGTGTGCGGCATTGAGCGCCCTGCAAGCGTTAAAAATTCAAAGGTATTATCAAACATGGAAGAGTCACTGCCGCTGCCGTCAATCACCGGGTGAATTTTATTTAAGTCCCGGCCAAATGCAGTCGACTCAAATAATGCCTCCCGGGCATGCATCCAGTTCACATTCCCTTTTAACGTATTAATTTCACCATTATGAATCATATATCTGTTTGGATGAGCACGCTCCCAGCTTGGGAATGTGTTCGTGCTGAAACGCGAATGAACGAGTGCAACCGCTGTCTCAAACTTCTCATCTTGTAGATCTGTATAGAACGAGCGCACCTGCTCTGTCGTTAACATCCCTTTATAAACAATTGTTCTTGTTGATAAACTCGCAAAATAAAAACGATCATTGGTAGGCACAATACTTGTAGCTTCATGCTCAACACGCTTACGAATCACGTAAAGTTTACGCTCAGCCTCTTCACGACTAAGCGAGGCATCGGTTTCAATAAAAACCTGCCTGATGCGCGGCATTGTTGTAAGTGCTGCGCTGCCAAGCATCGTGTCATCTACCGGCACCTCACGCCAGCCGAGCAATGTTTGTTCTTCTTCTGCGATGATTTTTTCAGCAAGACGCTCCGAAGTTTCTCGAACATCATCATCCTGTGATAAAAAGAGCATGCCAACGCCGTAACGGCCGGCTTCAGGAAGCGAAAAGCCGCTCTCTTCGACTTTAGCTGCAAAAAAATTGTGCGGGATCTGCATTAAAATCCCTGCGCCATCTCCTGTATTCGGCTCGTCACCTTGACCGCCGCGGTGTTCTAAATTGCATAAAATCTGTAACGCCTCTTCTACAATTGTATGGGAGGGTCTGCCTTGAATGTCAGCGAGAAAGCCAATTCCGCAATTGTCTTTTTCAAACTGAGCATCATACAGACCTTGCTTGTTTTGATAATTTGTATCAGTCATCTCCCTCTCCACCTCTCTTTTGAACGGCCGCTTTTCGAGCGGTCAGTCCTTGCACATTTTTCTAATATACAAGAATATATCATTTTTCTGAAACTTCGGCAAATTGAAATTTGTCACCCATCTTTTTGTAAGCGCTTTCTTTGCGGTGATTTCACTAAATTTTAAAATTTTAAAGCAAAATATCAATTTGAATAACAATTAATGCATTTGCATAAAAATTCAACCGACGGTAATCACCTGCCGGTTGAAAGCTTATATCTCTTTACATATACTTCTCATTAATAACCCTCTGCTTCATTGATCCAGTCCGTAATACTCGTAACAACCTTATTCATCTCCGCTGTACGACCTTGAAAAGGATGTTGGGTTTCAAACGTATGACCGGCGCGGGGGATAAATGCTATATCTACATGCGCCAGGTTTTCACGCTTTAACTTCTCTACACGTTCCACAAAGTACGCCTGGTCCAGCTCTCCTTGTATGATGAATACTGAAGTTTGAAGCCGACGTAGCCTGTCCATTAAAGATATTCCTGTTTCAAGTGTTAATACATCTTCTAATACTGGACGATGAAGCGGCATATCGCTTTTGGTGCGTCCATTATAAACGCTTGAAGCTCCGGTTGCTTGAAGCTCTTCATATAAGGTTTCAGGTAAAAAGCGGTAATTAAGGACACTATTCAATAAAATCAGTCCTTGAACCTTTAAATCCTCGTACATCGATTGAAACAAAAGTGCACTTGCCCCACCCCGGCTGTGGCCTGCAAGATATATACGGTTTGTATCAATCTTGTCTGCTTCAGGAATTTCTTTGTTTTGTACAGCTTCTATCATATGTTTTATATCCAAAACCTCATGATGAAATGTGTTTGCAGCGAACTTATGAAGCTCATCGTAAACATCGTGATGCCCACTTATGCCATTTCCTGAAAAATTAAAAGTTACAACAGAGAAACCTAATTCCGCAAGGTCTTCAGCAATATAAGGAAACATGCCCCAATCTTTAAAACCTTTAAATCCATACGCTAAAATCATTAACGGCACTGTGTTCTCTTGAGTTTCAGGTAAAAAAAGTGTGGCATGAAGCTTATAGCCTTCGGTTGTCTCAACTATGAAATTTTCGGCCAACCTCTTCACCTCCGTTTACCACGTCGAACTTTTCATGATGGGTCTGCCACGCACGATCACGCGTTTTTTCATAAACATCTACCGCACCTGAGTAATGAACATAAATTAACGTCTGCGACCGTGTTCCGTAGGTTTCACCATCAATGAAGGCAGGTGAAAGGAAGCGTTCAAAAGACAAACCGACCCCGGTATCAGGCAGCTCTCGATCATGAGGTTTCATTTCATCAGATAAAAAGTGAAACAGTGTACCTGGCTTGGGTACATCTCCTTGTGGAACAAATGCCTGCGCAAAAGCTGAGCGTAGCTGCTCTGTTTTGGGCCAGGGGGTATTTAACGCTGCGTTGCTTAAAACATGAATCCCTGGTTCAACAGGCTGAACATCTGCTGAATCTGTCGAAGTATAATATAATTCATCTTTTGAACCTACCAATAAATTAAATGGATGATACTTCCCTGCTTGATGTGCCGCCTCTGCTGCTGCTGCATGTGGAGAAGCTGATTTAAGCGCCTCACTGACTAACGTTCCTCGTGAGTAGCTCCCGCCTGTATGTTCACCTTTACGAATGTTTGTAACTGCACTAATTATGCCAGTGTTCGTCACGCCAAGCCAGGTGCCTTTACTTACTTCATCACGACCTGCAAAGATGTAAGGCAGTTCCGGCCACCAATGCATTCGTGATGCGGGCCGGCTATAATACTCGTCCCGGTTTGCTGCAATGACAAGCGGGTACTCTTTATGCACACGGTAAGCTATACCAATTAAACACACAAAACATCCATCCTTTATTAACGATCAATCATCTTCTTCACAGTTTTCCAACAATTCACGTAAATGTTTGCGCCCATGATAACCTTCGTTTAAACCGTGTACATAAGAAACGTATTCTTCCCCTTGGTGCCAGCATAACAACATCGGCTTGCCATAAATCATGACAGGAAAGTCAACAATTCCTTGCGCAATACTCTTCACTAAAATACCTTCGCTCTCTAAATGTTTGACAACCATACGAGCTTCAAGGTCAATAAAATCAAGTGAAGCTTCAAGAATGAAGCGATCTCCTTCTTCTATTGTTTCATCAAGCAAAAGGTGTTTACTTTCAAACTCCCTTTCTAATGTTTGCAGTCGGGCTATAGCCGCTTTTACTTCCGGCAGGCAAGCATTAGCTTCCCGAACGGTAAAATATTTATGAAACATGATGCCGCCTCCTTTGTTTAGAGCGGTGAAACGCTGCTTCTTTCTTTATCGTATATGATTCACGCTCGAATGAAAAGCAGAAAGCGCCCCTTAGACGGCAAATCGTACAAGAAGCGACGCTGATTGCGGTTCATGATATAATAAATACATGAAGATTCAACGGTTTAAGAAGGAGGATTACGAGTGAGTGAGCTTGATAAGCAAGCAGAACAAGAAGCGATGAAGGTTGACACAAACATCCCCGAAGACGTTAAAGAAGCATCTAAGTCTGAAGCAGCTTCATACTTTTCGAAATTACACGAAGAAGGCGGTACAAATAAGCTTCTCGACCAACTCGGCGGACTCGGTGAACTTGAACAAGAACAAGCCGGTGAATCACTGGAAGCTTTAAAACGTCCGGTTCGCGATATGATGAATCAAAATGACAATGAACTGCCTGATAAATTGTACGAACTAAAGCAAGTTGTTAGTGAGCTTGAACCTAACCATCTGCAGGAAAGCGGTTGGAAAAAAACAATGAACAAACTGCTTAGACGCAGCCCAATGGAACAATACGCAAAAAAATACGAAACAGTTGAAGCGCAAGTAGAAAACATTATTGAAACGCTCCTCGCAGGACGGGACAAGCTGCAAGAAGATAATGTGATGCTCGATCAGTTAAAAACAACTGCGATTGACAGGATTCAGGAGCTTGAACAACAAATTGAAACCGGAAAAGAATTAAACGAAATGCTTGAAGCTGAACAACAAAAAGAAGAGTGGAAAGATAATCCTGCTCCTTTGCAAAAGGCCCAGCAAAAAGTCATCACCCGCATTAAAAATATGGCTCAAGCTGTCATGGTTCTACAACAGTCACTTGCATCAGTAGATATTATTAAAGAAAATAACGAAAAACTTGAAGAAGCGATCTTTAATGCCATTACGATGACGAAAAACATCATTACGGTTACAGCTTCTATTCAAATGGCCTTAGGCAACCAGCGAAACGTAATTTCAGCTGTGCAGCACGTGAATGAAACGACAGAACAAATGATTTTATCAAACGCTGAAACATTAAAATCTAATACTGAAGAAACATTAAAAACGCTTGAGGAACCTGCGGTGGCGATTGAGACGTTTCGTAAAGCTTATGAGGACGTTAAAGCTGCAATCGAAATGACCGAATCATCAAATGAGCGCATTATCCAATCCGGGAAATCCTTTATTGCTGAACTTGATGAACTGAATCAAGAAATCCGGCGGGAACGCTTAGAATAGTTGTAAGCTAAAGAAGGTGAGATCTATGAAGTCGTGGATTCAGCACGGTTGGCTGCAGCCGTTTTTACCAGATCATTTAAAGCCGGTAGATGATCACATTTTCACCGACCGGCATGGTACTCGTTTAATTGAAGATGTCGAGCACGCCCTTGAGCAGGCAGTAGAACATGCTTCTACTAAACCAACTGGACGTCAATATTATACATTTAAACGAAATCGTCAAACAATGCGCTTTAAATTAAAAGTAAACAAAAAACGAATGAAACTTACCGCTTATGAAACCCAGCATGCTGAAGCAGCTGTAACAAAACGTATTGTGATCGATTACACCCGTAAATACTACGAACCAAAAAACCAGTCGAAGCGTTTAAAAGAAGCGTCCATTCATTACATTAAAAACGGCCGCACTTACGCCCGCAGTATTCAACATTCCGAGCGGTTCACGACCGTGTTTTTATTGATTGAACAGCTGGATGAAATGCTGCTTGGGACACTTTCACCTGAAACAAGAAAGGCTGGAACACCGACGCAGACCCCGGCTGCTGAAACTGAACAACCATTAAAACGAAGTCATGAACTTGATGAAAAGCTATATGCTTGTGAACGGATTGTCAAAACCTATAATGAACGCATCCCTGCACCTGTCAGTGAGCGATTGCGGCGTTTTTTAAAGGCAGCTTCCGATTTAAGCCCATTATACGAACAACTTGATGTTGAAGAACGTTACAACCTCCGCCGCATGCTTGATAAAGATATACCCGAGTTGCTCTCAACATTTAATGAGTTAACCGAGCAAACGCAGCAGGAAGAAACTGAAAACTTATATGCAGCCCTGGTGCAAATGGAACTCACTGTGCAACGAATGCAGGAGCGTATGAAAACGGATTATGCAGAGCGGTGGGAACAGCTGATGAAACTAAACGAACTCCGCTACCGTAAACCTTAATTTAGGAGTGAGTTTTCATGGAAACGAACGTTTATGAGCTTGATAAACAAACACATCTAATTGACGGATTTGATATGAAAGTCCCCGGCCGAACCGGCACCTACGTATTAAGTGGAGGAGATTTAACGTTAATTGAGACCGGCCCAAGTCTATCTATACCTTATGTAAAACAAGGGCTTGAAGAAATAGGTTATCAATTAGAAGATATTCGTTATATCATATTAACCCATGTCCACTTGGATCATGCAGGTGGCGCCGGACTATTATTACAAGACTGCCCTAACGCTGTTGTACTCGCCCACGACAAAGCCATTAAACACCTGAACGATCCAAGTCGTTTAACTGCCGGGGCCCGCGCAGTTTATAGAGATTGGTTTGAAGAGTTGTTTGCTCCTGTTATTCCAATTCCTGAGCAACGCTTGCAACCTGTCAAAGATATGGAATCTTTAGAACTGGGCGGGCGCAAACTGACTTTTTACAACAGCCCTGGGCACGCTTATCACCACATTAGTATTTATGACAATTTAACAAATGGAATTTTCACAGGAGACACAGCCGGCATCCGCTACCCTGCACTTGAACATTACGGCGTAGAACTATACCTGCCCTCAACTTCGCCTAACCAATTTGACGAAGAGGCAATGCGTACAAGTATGAAGCGGCTGTTCTCTTTAAAACCGAGCACAGTATTTTTTGGCCATTTCGGCGAATCACGTGAACCTGAAGAAGTTTTCGCCGCTGTTAATGATCGTTTAAGCCGGTTTGTTGCCTTCGCTGAAGAAACAGCAAAAAACGGAGGAACCAACGAACACCTCGCTGCAACCCTTGAAAATGACCTGCAAAAATCACAGGCATTGCAGACAGTCCCAGATGATCATCCGATTCGAAAAATCATCCGGCTTGATCTTGATATTTCTGCTATGGGGTTAATGCACCGGCTCCGTCAGGATTGATGCTTGCAGAATCCCCTTTTTTTTCAGTATAATCAATGCTGAACGATGAGATATTGACAGTTTGGCGTTCACCGACTTTTTATGTACAGGCGTCGAACGATTACAGCTCGATGCAGACAACTATGGATATCGATCAAGTGGAGGTTTCAAAATTATGGACCGGAAACAAGCATTAGAACATCAAGGTGGTTACGTCATCGCAGACACCGGCGGAGCTGCCCGTTATATAGGGAAACTTTTAGAAGTAGAGACTCCGCCGCGAAAGACTTGGCAGGGACGGGTGGAAATTCTAGGCGTTCATTCGCTGCACGATATCGTTTCGCTGCAAGAGCTTACGTATCAAGGTAAAGATGAAGTGACCCTTTCCGGTGCGAAGATCTCGCCGGCTGACGAACAATCAATCGATGCAAACCGTTCTTTTCAAAATAGCTTTTATGATGCCCTGGGCGATTACCGCGTTTTAATTGCCTCTGAACTTGAAAACACTGAAGCGCGCCTACAACAAATTGACCACGAACTTTATCCTGGTCAACCTGCAAAGCAAGCAAAAACAGAAACAGATGAAGCATATGTTTACTATCAACTCGGCACGCTACATCAAAAGCCAGCCTTAATTGATAACGACAGCGGTGAACCTATGGACCTTGAGGGCTGCCCTTTTGAACTTGAGGTTTTGCAAAATGATAACGAGTGGCTCCGGGTATACCATCAATCCGGCTACAAGTTCCAAGCCGAAGATGGTTCACTTGTTGAACCAGCAAAAGGTGACACCTTGCGTATTCACCGCCGTCATTTTGACCCTTATCAAATTTTATTAAACGAACTTGAAGTTCCTGCACGTCAGACGTTAAGTAATGCTTTAGGTTCGTTTGGATTCACTGAAGAAGACTTAACAACATGCCATAACCAATTGCTGCACCAACTGCTTGCCTCTAGTAATGAAGATCGTTTCTCCGGTGTTAACTTTTTAATGTATCAAAAACAAGGAACGACGTTACTTGTTCAACATCAATATGAGCGTGAATTGAAAAACACAGAAGACGATATTGTATTTGATCGATTTGAGTGCACAACCGATAAAAATAAACGCTCAATTGTCACGTATACAAATCAATTTGCCGCAGGAAAATAAAAGCCTTTTTTGTTCATAATAAAAAACCTCCGCTAGTCAAAGCGGAGGTTTTAGACTATCGACCAACTTTCTAGAAAGCGGGGGCTGACGTCGCTTTTCGGCGGACGCTTGCCCCAGCCACGACCTCAACTCCCTCGGCAGAAAGTCACTGCCTGCGGGATTTTTGGCTCGCGCTGTTCCTGGTGGCGTCGCCGCCGATGCTTGTCAGCCTTACGTCATTTGATGGTCATGAATGGTAGCAATCTTTTCGATCGAGCAATCGAGCAATAGTTATATGAATCAGTTTCATCATGATGCTTCATGAACGATCAAGTGAACCATACACAAAAGACAAATGTAACAGTGACCGAAACGAAAGACGGCGACTCCCGGAGGATTAAGCGCAGGCTGAAGATCCACTTGTTCGATTAGCAATTAAATCGAACAAGTTAGCTGAAGCCAAGCCCTCGGGAAAGCGTCCGTCTGGCGTGAAGGTTACGTTTATGGTTCGGTTTTTTATTCTCTTATGCGGCAGCCCGCGGCTCGGAGCAGTAAGCTGTCCGTGAATCTTAGGTTTTGTACTTTGTCGACAGTCTGAAGCCTCCGCTACTCAAAGCGGAGGTTTTTTAGTGTAGATATAAATCGTTATCATGCTGTAGCCGGTTATGATAAGAGTACCATGCTAAAAGGTGTGAAGCTTCACCTTCGTCCAAATCCCTAACGGAAAAAGCTCGACCGCTTGTCGTGTTCTGCACAGAGACAGTATACGTGTTAAGCTTCATCTGCCGCTGTAAAAGTGACTGACTTGCTGTTGCATCCTGTACTTTATGTCGAGGTATAATAACGAGCGAAAGCTGCAGCACCCGGCGTTGTAAAAAGACGTAATGATTCGTCGATGCTGAACCACTATCCTTAAACTGACGCCAACCTAACAACGCAAACAACCCGCTTAATCCAAGCAGCCAAAACGATGCTGGGGTGAAATAAGCAAGCAGCCCGAGAATTAGAAGGGGCAGAACTGTCATACGAATGAGAAAGCGCGGCAACGCTCGTTGTGGAAGCGCCGTTTGTTCATGCTCAAACTGAAATTGTGGTAATAGCCGCTCTAAATGAGCTACAACAGTGGCGCGCTTTGCCATCGGCAAGAGCACCGTCGACTGTTGCTCGTCTTCTGAACCCCCACCAGCGCTTTCTACATAAACCGTACAAAAACCAAATAATTGTCGTACCGGGTTTTGCACAATGCGCACAGCCGTAATTCGGTGTTCTTTTAAGGTTAACTGTCGGCGCTCAAGCAAGCCGCGTTGCAGAAGAATCTCATCGGCACGCTTTTCTGCACTAAAACGGCCATATTTCACAGCTGTCATGGCTATTGATATGATCCATGCCGCAAGAAATACAAACACAGCTATACCTGCTAAAAATAAAATACTTGAGGTTATAATAACGCCGATCGCTTGATCGAACAATGTTTCCCGCCAAGCCATCGGTATCAATTGTTCCACTTGAGAAAGCAAAGCAAGTAAAGCTGAAAAAACGATTCCAATACTGCTTGATGTGGCAGCCATTAACATTAACCAGCCCACAGGGAGGTGCCAACGGAAACTCGGAAGTTCTTCATCTGTACGCGCCTGAAGGTTTTCTTCCTCCAAATTTTCTTCATCACCGCTGTTTATCCCCTCTTTTAACAACAACCGGCGGATCCGCTCAGCTTCATCCTTTTGCAGAGCTACAATCTCAACTTCAGGCGCCTGCCCGCCGCCTGCCGTTTCAACTTTCACTTTTACCAAGCCGAACATCCGCTGGAGTACCCCAGCAGTCCGGTCAAAACTTTGAATCCGTTCGCGCCTTATGTATCGGTGCTTTTTAATAAAATAACCCTGCTGGACTTCAAGCTCCTGTTCACGTGCATCGTAACGATAAACAAACCACTGCCAAACGCTCGTTACAAGGATAAATACAAAGAAAGCGCCAAAAATCCAGAGCGCATAATTATTAAAACCACCTGTGAAAAAGAAAACAATGACAAGTGGTAACAATAACTCACGGATACGGCTTAAAAACAAAATGAGCATCGCTGCCGGATGCATGCGTCTACCTTGGTTCATTCGTATCGTCATCCTCTGCAGTTTCTGCTAAATTTGAAATCCGGTCGCGAATACCTGCGGCTACTTCTTCTGTTAAAGCAGGAATTTGATGAATTGTAGCTGCTGTTGAAATCGTGACGGCTGATAATTTATAGCGCCTGTAGATCGGTCCCTGCTCAGTGTCTACGTGCTGGACCCGCGACATTGGAATTAATGTGCGGCGAACAATTATCACTCCATACTGCAAGTCAACTTCTTCCTCTAAAATTTCGTAACGCCACCGTCGCCACCTCACTGCAGGAATAATAAAAGTTAAACTTACCGCCCAAAGAACCCAGGCGGCGCTAAGCACATACATAAGCCACAGTGGATACTGAAAAGCATTCATTAAAAAGTAATAACCAACAGGTACAGCTAAAAAGAACAAACTCTCAAGTCCGCCTTTAAAGCGCCAAACCGGCAGCGCTTTTTTTGATATGCGTTCTTTCGGTGCTGCCCGCATGGCGCCGCCGGTATGATCATTATTCATCATCGTCGACATAAATGATATCCACCTCATAAGCTTCAAGCAGCTTTAATACTTCAGCGTTTAATGTTTCGTCACGCAAAAGGCCAAGTGGTTTTGCAAGCTCAAGTTCTCCAAGCTCTCCGGTTTTTGCTTCTTTAATCAATTCTAAAACTTCTTCTAGTCCACTACTTTCTAGAGCTTCAATTATTTCTTGTTCAGTCATGAATAATTCCTCCTTTAGATCATTTATTTTAATTAGATTATTCACGATTTTGTACAGCTTCTGTCATCTGTTTCCAAATCGACCCTTTAGCTTCTTCTCCGCGCTCAATACGTTCTTTAGCGATCTTTGCCTGCATCGCTACTTCAAATGCACTATCTTCTTCAGCTTTCTCAAGTGCCAGTACAGCACGTTCATCTCCAGCTTCATATAAAAACATCGCCGCGCGCCAGCGTACAAGTTTATTTTTATCTTCAAGCGCATGAATCATTTCATCCATTGCTGAAGGATCACCAATATCTGAAACACAGTCACCAGCTGTGCGACGTACGGTAACTGAACTGTCCTTCAAAGCTTTGTACAAATAAGGAAGTACAACTGGCTTTTCGATCATGCCTAAATATGCCACAGCTAAACGACGGACCGCTGGCTTTTCATCTTGCAGAGCTTTCTCAAGCACTGGCAAATCCTCTTCACCTGGGTCCATCCGATCAAGGGCTGCATAACGATTTTTCCAATCCGGGTCATCGAGCATCTCTTTTGTGACTTTCATGTAACGTTCTTGCTTTTGCACTGCTGCTTCTTTTTCAGTACGGCCAAGTTCAGCAAGCGTCTGCAGCCGCTCTTCACTGTAAGCAGCCGTTATTTCTTCATAAACTTCAGCAGCAATCTCTTCTAAATCACTGCCGTAACGAACGCCACGCTCTTCCCACTTTCGCTGCATGACGACATTATCCTCATCAGTTTGCGCCGCAAAAGCTGCATTAGAAAATCGCTCCGGCAAGCCGACACGCTTTTCTTCTTCACCGGAAGTAAGTTTAATCTGCATCGGGATACCTTTAAACACTTGCTGATGGACTTGGACTTCACCAAAATTGTCACCTGTTGCTGATGCATCATTCACCGTTTCTTCACCGCTGCCAAAGAGTGAGCGAACATTTTGTAAAACAACTTGCCAGTCAGCTTTGGGATGCCGTTCTAAGGCAATAAAATCAGCAACATGATAAACACCTTTAATGCCTTCAATGTCAAATAAGCGCTGAACCATCTCAGGCGCTTCATGTTTTGTTTCATGGGTATAATTATTTGCCTGTCCCGCCGGCAGTGCTGAATCCAAATTCAATTTCATTGTATTCGGGCTTGGGGTCGGCTCAATTGAAACGATATTCATGATTATCCCTCCAGTTTAATTTATCAAAAAACAACAATTCGAGCACATTTAAATTTTAACATACAAAAACGGACAAAAGCAGAGCTTCCTGCTTAGGGTTAGTGAACTCGGTGAAACTTTTAGCGAAAACTTGGATGTAAGCCTTCTCCTACGTTTATGAAGGTCTAAAACATTACGCTTGGTTTGAAAATTCGATGCATGGCGTAAAGGTTGTTTTTCGAGAATTTTCATTCTTTCGTGTATAATAGGCATAGAAGTTACATAAAAAGGGAGAGTGAAACATATGAAAATTGCATGGCTTTCTGATATTCACGGAAACGCTCGAGCTTTAAAAGCAGTACTTAACGACATTGAAAAGCAGCAAGTGAATGAAATAAATGTCCTTGGCGACCTTGTATTCCGTGGTCCTGAGCCGAAAAATGCTTTAGAAACAGTTCGTTCGCTCCCTGCCGGGGTTATTCAAGGCAATGCGGACTTATGGGTCGTGCGCGGTATTCAAAACGGTGAAGTTCCTGATAAAGCACGCCCTTTAATGCAGCAGGAAAATGAATGGACTGTGGAGCGCTTAACAGAAGACGACTTGAATTATTTAGAAAGACTACCGCATTCAATAACGAAAGATGTGCATCACTTAAAATTTCATGCTTTCCACGCAATTCCGGGAGATTTATTTCATCCGGTAAAACGTGAAGACTCAACAGATGAAAAGCGGAAGTTCATTCTTGAACAAGCTGACGCTGATGTCTACATTTACGGTCATGTTCATACACCTTACGTCGAAACCATTGATGATAAAACATTAATCAATACCGGAAGCGTAGGCTTGCCATTCGACGGGGATTCGCGTCCCTCTTACGTTATTACAGACTTAAGTGACGGGAAACTAACGACTGAAATCCGCCGGGTAGATTACGATTATAATAAAGTGCTGCTGCAGTATGATGCCAATGATTACCCAAATAGCGAACAAATGAAATCCATTATATCCACCGGACGAATCAATTAAAAGAACGGCAGGATTTTTCCTGCCGCTTTTTATGCTTCTTCAATCAGTTCATGAATCCCCTGTAATATATGATAAAACGAGCTTTTATCATGATAAGTGTTAAGGATTTCACCATTTCGCTTAATTAGAACCGTTGTCGGTACGCCCATTGCCCGGTACGCATCATACGTTTTTGTTCCTTCATCAAGAAGAACGGTAAACGGTATGCTTTCGTTTTCAGCATACCGTTTACCATCACCCTCTTCTCGTTCCCTTCCAGTGACGTTAATGGCAACAAATGTCAAATCAGAATGATTCATTTGTTCAAAAAGGGCTTTTTTCTTATTTAAATCAGCTTGAGCATCCGGACACCATGAAGCAAAAAATGTTAATACAACTGGAGATCCGGTAAAGTTAGAAAGTTTTTCCTCGGTCATAGTTTTAATATTGTAAAGTGAAAATTCTGGAGCCTGCATGAAACTCACCTCATCTAAGAAACTGTGCATACAGTATCTCAGATTGCTCTAGATCGTTGCAAATTAATCACCTTGTTCTTGGCAAGATTTGTTATAATACATCACCGCATACATTGCTCCTTCATCAAGCATACGGCTTTCTTCATGAACAACTGGATCGAGCACCCAGCTCATCACCATCGGACAAGCAAGTGGAAGTGGTGTTTTCGCACTTTCAGGCTCGGCCATGTAATATTGAATAGTATACAGTGCTCCTTCTTCGATCATCCGGCTATCTTCTTCCTGTTCCGGCCATAATGCACGAACTCGAGTCATTGAGGCATGCGTTTGTTGATTTTTTTCTAATTCTTTATGATTAAAACGCATGGGCACAACCTCCTTTATAAATGTTACTTTATCATTACCCGAAATCTGAATTTTCTAAACTTATGTAAGTGTTCCACACCCAGTTGATTACATCATTTACAGGAGACATTCTGTAGCGCGTATGTAAAACTTCACCTTCATTGATCACGAGAAGAGCCGGCACACTCTGCACCTGAATAAGGTCACTTACATAATTAATATCAACTGTATCAATTGTCATCTGATAATAAACTTCAATTCCTTGCAGCACTTTTGCAGCTGCTTGACACGTCCCGCAAAACGAACTTTGCACAAATAATAAAAATGCAGTTTCTTCCTCAAGTTTTGCGTTTAACGTTTCACGCTCTAAAACCTCCATAATAAGTGCACTCCTTCCTCAAAGAAAAACGGAAAGCAGCGATAATGAAATCAGCTTGCTTTCCGTAAATTTGAGCCTTGAGCAATCATTTTACAGCATCTCGCCATTTCATAATATCATCAACAACTTCTGTCAATTCTTTATCAAATGGAAACTGTCGTTTATAATTTTCTTTCTCAAGCTCGGTTAATCCAAGCCAAGCTTTCTTTAACTCTGCAGCTGCCTGTGTAAACTCATCGATTTCCCTATGAAGGTTTCCCATATGAATCCGCTCCTTTCTACACTCGAAACTTCCCCGAGTTTTAAAGAGCTAAACGTCATTACTTCTTCTTCTGCGCAGCAAAACCTTCAACAAGCGCCCGACCATAAGCCGGAATATCCGGTGGACGACGACTGGAAATGATATGACCGTCGACAGTCACTTCTTCGTCATGCCAAACAGCACCAGCATTGATTAAATCATCTTTAATTCCAGGCGTGCTTGTTACATTAACTCCTTTTAAAATATCGGCAGAAGCAAGCACCCAGCCGGCATGACAAATTTGACCAATAACTTTTTTGTTCTCATCCATGTGCTTTACAGCATCGAGCACTTCCTGGAAACGTCGCAGTTTATCCGGTGCCCAGCCCCCCGGTACGAGAATGCCGTCATAGTCTTCTGGTTTCATCTCTGTAAATGAAATGTCACTTTCAACAGGTACACCATACTTCCCTATATACGTTTTACCTTTTTCCTGTCCGGCAACTTCAACAGTTGCTCCTGCTTCATGCAGCCGGTAAATCGGATACATTAACTCTAAATCTTCAAATTCGTGATCTGTTACTGTAAGTACCTTTAAACCTGTTAAATCCATGATAAGCCTCCTTTCACTTCGTTCATCCATCATAACATAAAAAAATTTATCCTACATTGAATGAGAACCACAAAACCTTAAACGACGTTGACCGGGTACGGCTTCTCGTAGCGCCTGCTCTTGCGAATAGCTCGCGATTTCACGATTCACATGCAGCACATCAATATGAGCATCAACCGGAGCGGAGAATGGAAACGGAGACAGCTGAATCGTCCAGCGATTACACCATTTCGCTTGAATAGTTTGATGTTGTAAAAACGAAAATACTTGTCTAAACCCATGCTTAAACCATGGCCACTCGCCTGCTTTATCTATACCTGGAATATTTAATAGCGCATACAAAGACAGATCATCACAAAACTGTAAAAGATCTAAATGAGCTTGTAACGAAGCATTTCCAGCAAGGCGGTACTGCCGCCTTTGTTCAACCGACTTAAACTGCGCCGCCGGAGAAGGTAGCTCCCCTTTTAAAAAAGACGTATAATGCAAGCTTACGAGCGCAGCACTGTATCCATTTTCTTCTTCAAGTGCTGTAACACCACGCTTATAAGCCTTAAGCTTCTCATCCAATGGATATTCGTAAAAAGATAGAAACGTCTGCTTTTCATCATCCCATCGCGGCTGTTGATCGAGCGGGAGCCAGCTTTTATC
The DNA here is from genome assembly GCF_003014715.1 of Salsuginibacillus halophilus. Taxonomy (GTDB): domain Bacteria; phylum Bacillota; class Bacilli; order Bacillales; family Marinococcaceae; genus Salsuginibacillus; species Salsuginibacillus halophilus. The sequence continues at coordinate 160,527 of NZ_PYAV01000003.1, read as the reverse complement.
ATGATCATATACGGCTTTGATGACTGCCTCCCGCTGTCTGTCCTGCAAAAAATCTTTGTCTCCCCAAGCTTGAGCCAGCTTACCGGCAAGACGCCCATGATCGTGTTGTGCAATCAATTCAAAAGTATTCAACCAGGAGTTCACAATCACTAGCAGCCCTCCCTCTCTTTAATAATAAAAGCTGCCCGAAATATTACGGACAGCTTTTGCAGATTTAAATCAAGAAATTGAACATGCTTTTATCTTTTGTGATTTCTTCGTAATGAAAACCTTTGTCTTTCATGTTTTGAATTAACTGTTGATACGACTCATTTGAGTGCGTTTCAATCCCTACAAGCGCTGGACCAACCGATTTGTTGTTTTTCTTATTGTATTCAAACCGGGTAATATCATCATCAAGCCCGAGAACTTCATCTAAAAATTCCCGTAAAGCACCAGCACGTTGCGGAAATGTAATAATAAAGTAATGCTGCAAGCCTTCGTAAATCATCGAACGCTCCCTCATTTCCTCCATGCGGCCGATATCGTTATTTCCACCGCTAATGACACATACCACAGTTTTTCCTTTAATTTCATCTTGGTAAAAATCAAGTGCAGAAATCGGCATAGCTCCTGCAGGTTCAGCAACGATCGCGTTTTGATTATAAAGTTCTAAAATGGTTGTACAAATTTTCCCTTCCGGTACCAGCACGATATCATCAAGCACGTTACGGCAGATATCATATGTAACGTCACCAACTTTTTTAACTGCAGCGCCATCAACAAATTTTTCGATTTCATCAAGCTCAACAACTTCTTGTTTTTCCAAAGATTCGCGCATTCCTGGTGCACCAAGGGGTTCAGTACCAATAATTTTTGTGGATGGGCTAATGGATTTAACATACGTACCAACACCGGAGACTAAACCTCCACCACCAATCGAAGAGAATAAATAATCAATTCGCTCTTCGATATCATTCATAATTTCCATACCTACGGTCCCTTGCCCAGCGATAATTTTTTCATGATTAAAAGGATGAATAAACGTACGCCCTTCTTCTTCACAACACTCCATCGCTTCATTGTAGGCATCATCGAACGTATCACCGGTAATGATAACTTCGATGTAGTCTTTACCGAACAACTTCACTTGATCCACTTTTTGCCGCGGCGTGGTTGTCGGCATAAAAATCTTGCCATGCACCTTTAGTTCCTGGCACGAATAAGCAACACCTTGAGCGTGGTTGCCCGCTGAAGCACAAACCACACCGTTTTCAAGTTTTTCTTTCGGAAGGCTGTGCATTAAATGAAACGCACCGCGAATTTTAAAGGAGCGTACAACCTGCAAGTCCTCACGTTTTAAGTAAATGTTCGCTTCATACCGCTCAGATAGCACTTGGTTTCGCTGTAACGGCGTGTGATGAACTACATCTTTTAATGTTTGATTTGCAATAATAATATCTTCAATTTGAATACGACCCATCATACATAAGTCCTTTCGTCTCTCATTTCAAGCCTTTTTTATTATAACACGATTTTGACTGCGTGAAAGCCGTTCAATTTGACTTATGATAAACAAGTATTTCGGTATTAATTTCAAAGTAAGCCAAAAAAACTTTGACAGCGGTGGATTCAATTGATTTTGAATTGAAAAAAGCGTTTGGAAACTCTATAATGATGAGTGACACATACATTGTTTGAACGGCTCATTCATATTTATCCGCCGTCCTACGTACCTATAGAGAGGAGGCAGTACAATGTTAACATCATTTCGCGCAGCAATTGCCGCATTTCTTCTGTTTGTTGTTCCGGCAGCAACTGCAGCAGCTGATAACGGAAACTCAGATCCGGACGCTTTATTGGTTTGGTCACTTGGTGCTCTTTCGTTTCTCACCCTCGCCTTTTTAACTTACGCAATGTTTAAAGACAATGGTTAATGTAGCTAAAACACGGTTCCTGTGCAGGTGCCGTGTTTTTTGTCACTGCAGGACACGTTTAAGTCTCCGTGAATTAGGGAAAATATTGTAGCGTGAAATGAAAGTATTTAAGGAGGGGCTGTAATAATGAATGATGTATTAAAAAAAGGTTTTTTTCTTGGCATTGGTGCTGCCGCAGCCGGGCGTGAAAAAGTAGAACAATACGTAAATGACTTAGTTTACAAAGGCCGTTTAACCCCGAAAGAAGCCGAAGAATGGGTCGAAATGATGGTTGCAAAAGGGGAAGAAACTGAGCAGGAATGGACAGAAGCGAACCGCGAACGCCTCCAGGAGATGCTTAAGGATGCTGGTTTTGCTACTCAAAAAGAAGTAAGCCAGCTTGAAACAAGGATTGCTGAACTCGAAGCTAAACTTAATGAAAACAGCTCTTCCGAAAAAACGGATTCATAATTAAAGGTAGCTGTTTAAAATGAAAATTACAAAAGGTTTCCGCCATGCGAATCACTACCGAAAAATTGCTACAGTCCTTGCACGCCATGGATTTGGTTATATTTTAAAAGAGGTCGGACTTTTTCATGTTCTTTCCTTACCTAAACGCATTGCTACAGATCCGACAGAGTTTGATAATCGCTCAGTCGGGACACGTATACGCAATGCAATGGAAGAGCTAGGTCCGACCTTTATTAAACTCGGACAGATGATCAGCACACGTAAAGATGTGTTTCCACCATCCATCGTTCGTGAAATTGAAAAATTACAGGATGACGTTGCTCCCTTTTCATTTGAAAAGGCTAAGGCAATGATCGAAGAAGACTTAGAATCACCGCTTGAGAAGCTTTTTTCTCGCTTTGACGAAGAGCCACTCGCTGCAGCGTCAATCGGCCAAGTGCATTACGCAGAACTCCATGATGGCACAAAAGCAGCAGTTAAAATTGCCCGTCCTAATATTAAAGAAATTATCGAAAAAGATATTGAAGTGCTCCGGGATCTTGCCCGGTTATTAACACAAAGATTCCACTGGGCCCAATATTACAAACTTGAAGGTATGGTTGAAGAGTTTGCTGAAGCAATCAGAGCCGAAGCAGACTACGATACTGAATGGCGCAATACCGATAAATTGCAAAAGAATATGGAGAAGTTTCGAAACATTCACGTCCCTGACGTTTATGAAACATACTCCAGCCGACGCATTTTAACGATGGAGATGGTCGAAGGTGAGAAATTTTCTTCGTTACATAAATTAGATTTCAACCTTAACCGTAAAAAGCTTGCCCGCTCTTTAGCTGATGCTTTTTTACACCAAGTTTTAATCGATGGCTTTTTCCACAGTGATCCCCATCCAGGCAATATTTTCATTACCGGACCTGAAGAAGCTGCCTTTATAGATTGCGGGCAGATCGGCCGGTTAAATCAAGAAATGCAGCGGCAATTTGTCGACTACGTGATCGCTTTGACACGTAGAGATCCAGAAGCAATTGCAAAAGCGATTTACAATATGGCCGAGATCCCAAAAGATATGGATGAGGATAGATTTGCTGACGATGTAGAACATTTATTGTTTAAGTATTACAACCGCCCATTTAAAGAAATTCGTCTCGGTGAAGCGATCAATGATATTTTTTCCACGGCACACCGTTACCAAATCTTTATATACAAAGAGTATACCCTGCTTGCAAAGGCGATTATTACGATGGAAAGTGTCTGCGCTCAGCTTGATCCGGAGCTTAGCATTGTTGAAGTTGCTGAGCCGTATGGTAAAGAACTTGCTAAACAACGATTGAAACCGCAATTTTGGATGTCAGAGATTCAAGAGGAACTTAAAGCCCAGCAGCAAGTCATGCGTGATATTCCAACTGAGTTTCGTGACGCTTTAAAACGGTTGAATGAATCTCATGTTGGCGTGGAAATGAAAATTCCGAAAATCGATATCTTCTTAAACAAGTTAGACCGCATTTCTAATCGAATTTCATTCAGTATCACATTGCTTGCTTTCAGTATTATTATGGTCGGCTTAATCATTGGCTCTTCCTTTGGTGCGCCTTCTTCATTTCTTGTGAACCTGCCTGTCATTGAAATCAGCTTTGTTGTGGCGTTTTTTATGTTCCTATGGTTGTTTTTTGCAATCTTCAAATCAGGCAGATTTTAAAAAATGTTGTTTTTAAAAAAGCCAGCTTCTCGTTTAAGAAGCTGGCTTTAGCGTGTAGACAAACTTTTTAGATAAGCGTGGACTGACGCCGCTTTTCGACGGACGCTTGCACCCGGAGGGCACAAGTGCGACATCGGTTTGATCTACGCTTACGCTTGATCTCACCGTGTCTTCCCACCCCCGTGACGGCCTCAACTTCGGCAGAAAGTCACTGCCTGCGGGATTTTTGGCTCGCGCTTTTCCTGGTGGCGTCGCCGCCGATGCTTGTCAGCCTTGTGTCATTTGATGGTCATGAATTGTAGAGATCTTTTCGATCAAGCAATAGCTACATGAATAAGTTTCATCATGATGCTTCATGAACGATCAAGCGAACCATTCACAGAAGACAAATGTAAAAGTGACCGAAACGAAAGACGGCGACTCTCAAAGGATTAAGCGCAGGCTGAAGATTCACTTGTTCGAATGGCAATCAAATCGAACAAGTTAGCTGAAGCCAATCCCTCGGGAAAGCGTCCATCTGTCGTGAAGGTTACGTTCATGATTCGGTTTTTATCCTCTTCATGCGGCAGCCCGCGGATCGGAGCAATAAGCTGTCCATGAATGTTTGGTTTTGTACTTTGTCGAAAGTCTGAAGCCAGCTTCTCGTTTAAGAAGCTGGCTTTTTATTTAGAACCTTGATGTTTTTGTAAAGCGATCCATTCACTCCAGCTGCCTGGATACAGGTATACATCCTCTAATCCTGCTTCTCTTTGTGCAAGTACATTTACACAGGCAGTAACCCCGGAGCCACAATAGTTCATGAGTTTCTGGTCTTGCCGGTGCTGTAATTGTTTTTTCAAGCTGGCAGCATCAAGGAGACGTCCACGATCAGTTAACATCTGTAAGAACGGCTCGTTTACTGCGCCGGGAATATGCCCGGCCACTTGATCAATAGGCTCATCTTCCCCTTGATAGCGTTCCGGTGTACGAGCATCGATGAGCACCACTTCCTGATCCTCATGCTCACGTTCAATATCATCTGCAGACACAGGTTGCTCAAGTGGCTCCCTTAATTCGTAATTTACAGGAGCATCCTTGCGAGCTTCACGCTCAACTGGTAAACCTGCAGCTACCCAATCTGAAAATGAAGCATTCATAACATAAACATGGCGGTGACCGAGATAACGCAGCACCCACCATGCTCGAGCAGCCATCGCTAAATTTTGATCATCATAGACGACCACTGCTTCATCGCTACTTATGCCGTATTTACCGAGCTTCTCAGCCGTTTTTGCACGATTTGGCTGCGGGTGACGTCCACTTTCGATTGTTACCGGAGCAGACAAGTCTTTTTCTAAATCCAAATGCACAGCTCCAGGTAAGTGGGCTTGCTCAAAAGCGGCAAGCCCTGCCTCTGGTTGACCAAGTACAAACCGGCAGTCAAGAGGTTTCAGTTCACCGTCATTGATGCGTGCTTTTGTTTCCTGCATGCTCAACAAAAAGCTCATGTGCCATTTTCCTCCTCAACTTCTTCGACAGCTTGAAGGAGGCTGTTTAACACATACTCCACCGATTGCACCATCTCTTTAAAGCGGCGCTCTTTCGTGTCGTGCTGAAAAGCTTTAACAGCAAGAATTGTTATATTTTCATGGGTATCATTAAGTTGGGATGGATAAACCTCACGGGGCTGATGCGTCTTCACCCACTGCTCGGCTGATTCCAGCCACTGGTCAGCAGCTGCTTGGACACGATCAACAAAAGGCTTAACTTCTACAAAAAAATCAACTTCTCTTTCAGAATTTCGAATTTCATTAAACGCACTCGCCGCCTCTTCATTGTAAGCCTTCAACGTATTCGTTTGTTGCTTTAAATTCTCTGCCGGAGGTGACATGTTATTACCCTCCCTTTCTATTACCCTTTTAATTCGAGCGTCATTAATCCGTTATTTTCCGTTCGGCTTACCGTCATTTCAGATTCAAGCACTTGAACAGCCTTTTTTAAATCTTCAATGTCATGCCGGTGTTTAAGCAGCTGAAATGTTACAACCTCATCTGCTTTCGACTCAACTAAACGTTCTACATGAGCTAGGCGGATCAGAACGTATTCCAGTTTTTCTTCGAGCCGGTCTGTATGTTCTAAACCATGATCATTTCGTGCTGGTTTTTCTGTACGTAACGTCTTCTCATCATGTAATGCCGCTTCGATGCTTTGAATATCTTGATCACTGAACTGATAGTGACCAGAAGCATTGTGTTGAATATTTAAATTAAATCGTTTAATCCAACTTTGCACCGTCCGAGCGGAAACTGAGAAATGATCAGCCACTTCTTTTGTTTTGTACATACAGTACTCTCCCCTTTCAGTGATTCCTCACTATGCAAGATTAGGGAAGAAAAGGAAAACTCCTGCATGCCTGACAAAAGTCGTGTCTATCAGTGTAAGTTTTCACGCCCGGCACATCTTTATTGAAAGCGCCAAATGAAGACAACGCGTCATTCTATATATGTTATTCTTCCTCGTCTGTTGTATGAAGCCGTTGTGCTACAGTTTCAGGCTGAATCGCAGAGAGGATGACATGATCGCTGTCAGCTAAAATAATGCTGCGCGTTTTCCGGCCGTTTGTCACATCAATCAACATCTTCCGGTCGCGCGCTTCTTGAATCAATCTTTTTGTCGGTGCAGAATCTGAGTTGACAATTGATACAATCCGTCCTGGCGGCATCATATTGCCAAAACCTAAATTAATTGGCTTTTCATTCATTCTATCCCTCACTTTCTCGAACTAATAATATCATAACACGTACCTACCTAACGTTGTCTATGACAAGGGTTTTGCTTGCAGCATAGGTCAATCGAAGGTTCTTTTTGTCGAAACGATATGCTAGTATATACGATTGAGGTTGCACATATATTGACATGATAAAGGTGATGCTATGGCATTTCGGTATCCTAACGGCAGACGTTACAATCAAAGCAGCCAGCAAGGACGTAAAAAAGAAAACTATAACAATCGCGGCATGCGGTTTGAAGAAGACATTAATTCTTCAATTAACTATTACCGTGAAACCGGACGCGCGCTTATTCACAAAAAGCCAACACCTGTGCAGATTGTATCTGTTGATTATCCAAAACGAAGCGCTGCCAAAATCACAGAGGCCTACTTCCGACAGCCTTCAACGACAGATTATCAAGGGATTTATCGCGGTATGCCTGTTGACTTTGAAGCAAAAGAAACGAGATCACATACCTCTTTTCCGTTAAAAAACTTGCATTTGCATCAAGTAAAACACCTTGAAGAAGTAAAAGCGCATGGTGGGCTGGCATTTTTACTGCTTCGCTTCGGTGGTGAACAAGCAATGTACGTCATTGATGCAGCCCATGTTATACCGTGGTATTATGATCAATCTGAACGAAAATCTTTAACAAAACGTTATGTGGCTTCTCATAGTTGTATCGTGCCTGAAAAACTCCAGCCGCGCTATCCATTTCTTGATGCGGTTGACGAACTTTATTTTACAAATGATTCATAAAGCGTAAAGCAATGTGTAACCTTTTTAAAGCTCTGGCGTCTAACAAGTTGGAAAGTGTAAATATAGAAAGGACGAATGACAATGGCGAACGAGTATAACAGCCGGACAGAACGCCGGCGAGCTCAAGAATCTGGAAAATCAAAACAGAAAAAAACGAACAATACATCAAATAAACGAGGCTGGCTTAAGAAAACACTGATCGCTTTTCTTATTCTTGGCATCATCGGCATCGTCGCCGGTGGAGTTACCGCTTTTGCCATCATCCGTGATGCACCACCATTAGATGAAGACGAACTCGTTTTCTCTGAAGCTGCCGAATTTTATGATGCAAACAATGAATTTGTTACACAGCTTGAAGGAACAGAAAACCGAAGTCTTGTTGATATTGAAGAAGTACCTGAAGATGTAAAAAATGCATTTATTGCGGTCGAAGATGAACGGTTTTACAGCCACAGTGGTGTCGATGTACGCCGTGTATTTGGCGCAGTATTTGCTAATATAAGTGAAGGCTTTGGTGCTGAAGGCGCCTCCACCATTACGCAGCAGCTCGTAAAGCATGCTTTCTTGTCACCTGAGCAGACGATGAGTCGAAAACTTCAGGAGCAGTGGCTTGCCATTCAGCTTGAACGTGAATATTCAAAAGATGAAATATTAGAGATGTATTTAAACGCCATCTGGCTCGGCAATGGTGCTTACGGTATTGAAAAAGCTGGAGAAACTTACTTTTCTAAGTCTGTTGAGGAGCTTTCAGTCGAAGATGCTGCGGTGCTCGCTGCGATCCCTCGACGCCCTAGTTATTACGATCCGATTGCAAACACCGAAAACGCTGAACAACGCCGCAATTTAATTTTAAATATGATGCACGAGCAGGAGCTAATTGACAGTACTTCACTTGAAGAAGCACAAGCAGTCTCTTTAGAAGAACAGCTCAACGTTGATACTTCCGAGGAGGGTATGGTATATCAATCATTTATCGAGCATGTACAAAATGAACTTGAAGACATTCCAGATATAGAGTCTTCTGATTTATACAATGCCGGACTTGAAGTATATACCACCTTGGACCCAAATGTGCAGGAAACAGCGGAAACCGTTATTCAAACAGATCAATATATTCAAAATTACCCTGATCATGAGAACCACCAAATCGGGATGACGTTGATGGATACGAATAGCGGTGCAGTCCGGGCGATTGTTGGCGGTCGTGAGCCATCCGAAGTTCAACGGGGAACGAACTATGCAACGGCCCCGGTCGGTCAACCTGGCTCAACTGCGAAACCTTTAATCAGTTATGCACCTGCCATTGAAACTGAACAAATGCCTTCAACCGGTACAATTATCGCCGATGAAGAAATGACTTATGAAACGCAAGACGATGTACCTGTGACCAACTTTGATAACAATTACCTAGGCGATATGACGATGCGCGAAGCTTTAATTCGTTCGCGCAACGTACCAGCAGTAAAAGCCATGAATGCAGCAGGCCGCGAAGAAGCTGAAAGGTTTGCAGAAGATATTGGATTTTCTTTTGAATCCTTTAACGAATCGTATGCCCTTGGTGGATTTGATAGTTACGTGTCTACAAAACAAATGGCTGGCGCCTACGCTACCCTTGGTAACGGCGGACGTTATAATGAACCTTACGCCGTTCGTAAAATTGTCTTTCCTGATGGCAGAGAAATGACACTTGAACACGACAGCGAACCCGCTATGCAAGATCATACCGCTTATATGGTTACGGATATGTTGAAAGATGTTTTCCAATCTCCTGGCACAGGTACAGCGGCAAATGTTCCTGGACTCCCGATGGCAGGAAAGACTGGAACGACAAACTTTAGTCAAGATGAACGTCAAGCAAATAACATTCCAGCTGGTGTTGCGCCGGAGACGTGGTTTGCCGGCTACACAACCGAGTACACGGCTGCTGTATGGAATGGCTTCTCGCAACGTGGTTCCGGCTATTTAGAACGAGGTGCACAGCGACAAATTCCACAGGACATTTTCCGGCATGTGATGGAGGACATTCACCAAAACCAACAAACCGAAGATTTTGCTCGCCCTGATTCAGTTGTTGAGCTTGAAATAGACAGTTCAACCGGTTTGCTGCCAGGTCCACTTACGCCATCAGATAATGTCATCAGCGAGCTGTTCATCCGTGGTCACGAGCCTTCCGAAGAAACCGAGGCAGCAGAACTTGATCCAGTCAGCGGTTTAACCGGGAGCTTCGATGAAGATACGGATCAAATTACAGTCACCTGGGATTATGATGCTGCAGTAGAAGATGTTGAATTCCGTATCTCACACAGCACTAATGGCGATGAACCGCAACAGATTGATGAACAGTCAGAGATGCAGTTCTTGCTTGAGGAACCTGAACTTGATACGACCCACACATTTGAAGTTACTGCCTTTCTTCCAGGCGAAAATTTAGAAAGCAGTCCGGCATCTGTTGAGATTTCAACACCTGATGAAGACGCCATCGAAGAAGACGACGAGGATGATGAAGATGAAGATGAAGATGAGGATGAAGATGCGACTGAAGAAGAGGATGAAGATGGTGTAGAAGAAGAAGAACCAGATCCTGAAGAAGCACCAGGTGAAGCTGAAGAAGAGAATAACAATGGCGCAGAAAACGGAAATGGCCCTCCTGAAGACACACCAGGAGAAGGTCCGCCTGAAGATGATGAAGATGATACCGAGGATGAAAATGACGAAGGTGAGAATAGCCTAGAAGATGAAAATGAAGAATAAATGAAGCGCAGCATTAAAAAGAAGGGACTCTCCCAACAGAAAGAACCGATCATCTTTTTTTGATGATCGGTTCTTTTTGTTTTGTATGTCAATGTTATATAAGCATACATATAACAAGTTGACCCTTAATTGCTTCACTTTTGTAAATGAACCACTTGCGTCTTTTCTTCAAGAAAGCGCTCATGTGCATCTGCATTGTGCATCGCTTGCAGCTGGGTACGTTTATGATTCCAGGCTGAAAGCATTTTTTCTTTTTCATGCTGTAAAACGTATTGTTCAAGCGCTTCTAGCGACTGCAGGAGTTGATGACTAACTTGTTGCAGCCAAGTATGCAGCCGTTTCGTTTCTGCTTCTATGACCGCATCTTTTAACGACGCACGGCCACCTTGTTCAAAAAACTGCTTCGGAGAAGCAAAATAATCAAGCCATCCATCGTTAATCATGGACGCAGGAAAGGCCGGCACATCCCGCTTTATAACATAAGCTTCTGTTCTCCCAGAGGGCGCAGGTGCTTGAAGATTTTTTAAATCTACAGCTTGCAGCATATGCTGCAAGGCGCTTACTTTTTCTTCGACGGCTGCTTCTAAACGAAGGACTGTAGCTTCAACTTCCTGACGGGCAAATTGTTCAACTGTCGTCTCCCAATCATTTAAAGCAGACCGAAGCTGGGCTTGGCCATTTTTTTTGCTTTTGGCATCGATGGCTGCAGGATTAATGGTGTAATTGTAATAGTCATTCATTACAAAGATTAAACGGTTTTCTAAATAATGCACAAGCTGAGCAGCATCTTCTTGAATTCCGCTGAACAATCCGGTAGCTGATTCGTTTTGCACGTGCGCTTCAGCAGTTTCAATTTCCTGTTCAAGAGCTTGTAAATATGCGCTGCGCTCGGCTTCAGGCTGGGTAAACAGCGGCTCTGCATCACTTAGTGCCTGCTGCCAACTCGTAAGCGATGCTTGAATCTGACGGTAGCTCGCCTGCTGCAGCTCGATTAAAAGCTCGTCTTCCATATGCGTTTCAAACTGGGCAAAATTCGAATTCGTTTTCAATTCGTTTTTCTGCTTAGCTGTTAAATGATCTTTACTCGCCACAGCAAGGACATTAGGCTGTTGTAAATCATTTGCGGAAAGCTCTTTTGTCACATGGCGCACAACTTTTTCAAGCTCTGCTTCTGTTTGTGCTAAATCTGCTGCATTGATGAAAAAATAAAACGGAAAGTGCGGACGCGTTTTTTGCACACTTGCAATTTGTTGTAAAAAATACTCATCTGCTTTTGAGAAAGCGTGATGATAATACGTGACGTAAAAGATGGCGTGTGAAGCGCGCAACTGTTCAAAGGCAACATTTGTATGCCGTCCGTTAATTGAATGAACCCCCGGCGTATCAACCCATTCAATTCCGCTTTGTGTCCAGTACGTGTCTACATACACATCGACATGCTGGAGCATACAAGCACTTAATTCATCTGCCGCAATAGTTTTCATTTCATCTAAAGCAACAACCCTGGACTCGCCCGGCATAAATACTTGTTTTGACAGCGCAGTTTTTAGTGCACGTAAATAGTCAATATACGCCTGTTCACGGGTTGTAACACCTTCAGCACGCTTTAAATCAGCTTTAAGAAGCTGTTTAATCTCCATGGGACGACCAATTGCTGTGGAGACGCTTTTCACTTCCTCCTGCAGCATTTCTTCGGGCTTTACGAACAATTCTGCTGTTCGGTCCGGTCGTTTTTCAGTAGGTGCTTTCACTGTTTGAACAACTGCAGTCGTCGGATGCGGTGAAACCGGAAGGACATCTTCGCCGAGCAGTGCATTAATAAAACTAGATTTCCCGGCACTAAAAGCACCAAAGAGCGAAATGGTATACGTTTCTTCTTCGAACTGTCGGATCGTTTGATAAGCCTCTTCTGCTTCTTCGGGTAATAATCCGTTTGTTTTATATGTCTCTGCAGCTTGCTTTACTTGCTCAATCCATAAACGGTCAATCTTTTCATAAGCACTTCGTTCAAAACGAGGTTGTTGTACTTCTTCTTCAACAACCATTTCTTTTGTTTCAATGTGTTCAGGCATCCAACCATCACTCACCTGAAAAACGTACGCAGGTACTTTCGTGTTCATAGCTTCGCGAAGGCGCTCAGGAAATTGAGAAGCATCTTGTGCTTTTAGCCACTCGGAAACTGCAGCCTGTTTTTCATGAATCTGTTGCCGCGCAGATTCAACTTGAGCTTCAAGCGAAGCACGCTCAGTCTCATCAAGCTGAGCTTCATACAACGGCGCCAAATCTTTTTCAAAAAGGGTTTCCCACTGTTTCAAAGCTTCTTCGGCAATTGGTTCTACTTGCTGTTTGACCGCACGAATGATTTGTTGCCTAAGCTCATCCAAAAACGTATAAACAAACTGACGACTAATTTGATCTGTGTTTACAAGTGGTGCCAACCACGTTTGATCCACTTGTACGTTTACTTCGTTCATTTCTGTCTCAATTTCTTTTTCTTGTTCAGGATGTTGTTGAAAAGGCGCTTTTAACAAACTTCGCAAATGATACAACAGCTCCCGGTCAATATGGTGCTGCAACTCTTGAAGCAGTAAGTTTTCACGCCGGTCTTTTTCTTCAGCCGTCTTTTTTTTCTTTTGAAACCATCCACCTGTTTTAAACCCTGGCATTTGTGCTTCAAGCCAGTCACGGGCTGCTCCAGTAACTTGATTAGACATTACATTTGCATTTTGATATAAATGCTTGCGATCCTTTTCCCAGCGAGCCTTTTCTTCTTCAAATGCCGATTTTCTTTCAGCAATTTCTTTTTTCGTTTCTTCATGTGCATGAAAACGTCTAGCATCTTCAGGCGGGAGCACATCTTGAACAGCAGTTAAATGTTCTTCTTTTAATTCTTCTAGGCGAGAAGCTGCTGCACTAATTTGCTGATGAAACATCGCTTCATTCAAAAGGTTTGTCCCTTGATAAAGCAAGCGCTTTAAATCCTGTTCCAGCGCCTGCATTTGATTAGCCGGATGTGTTGGTTCATAAACAGACGTGTAATAAACTTCAAGCGGCTCAAGCTGCCACCGGTTAAGCATTTCTTTAATACCGTTATGAAAAACTTCAAACCTAAGCTCATTCTCTTGATGTTTATCAATTTGATTAATCACAAGTAGAAACGGTGTTCTTTCTCTAGCAAGCTGAGCAAGAAAGCGTAAGTTTGTTTCTGACTGCACGTGATTGTAATCGGTTACATAGACGACGAGGTCTGTTTCATTGAGTGCATCGCGTGTTAAACGTTGATGATCCGGATCGGTGGAATCCACACCCGGCGTATCCAGAAGCCGAGCCTTTTCATCTAAAAATGGCAGCGGCGCTTGAATGTAGAGATGTTCAACTGAACTGCCGTCTGTGCCAAGGTCAAATAAATTGACAGCTTCTTCTGTGTCAAAATGGTGGGTGCCTTCCTTCGTCTCAACAGCTACGTGAAAATCGCCATAAGCTAAGTGAATGACATTTGCACTTGTCGGGATCGGACTAGCAGGCAGCAGCTCGCGCCCGATAAGCTCATTTAACACAGAGGATTTCCCTGCAGAAAAATGACCGCAAAAGGCAACGCGGAACGTAGGGTCTGCAGTTTTTCTCTCGATCGCCTGCAGGCGTTCATCATCTGCAGCGAACGGTAGTTGGTGTAGCTTGTGTAACGTGTCTGCGGTTGTCATAATTCATCTCCTTCTTTAGCTGAAAACTTAAGCTTTCATCCGCTTTTGGCCTTCGCGACATAAGTGAAGCAACGGACACTCCGGACAAGCTGGATTTTTCGCTGTACAATGATACCGGCCGAAAAAGATGAGCTGGTGATGTGTTTTTGACCAGCGCGCCTCAGGAATTTTTTTCATTAATGTTTCTTCAACCTCTTTGACAGAATCTTTCCACCTACAAATACCAAGCCGCTTTGACACCCTTTCAACATGCGTATCTACAGCGACTGCCGGCACATCAAAAGCAACTGATGCTACAACGTTCGCTGTCTTTCGGCCAACACCGGCTAAAGTTTCAAGTTCTTTGACAGTCCCAGGTACTTCCCCGTGAAAGTGATCGATTAGTGAGCGACATAGTTTCTGAATATTTTTTGCTTTGCTGCGAAATAAACCAATCGAGCGAATATCTTGCTCAAGCTCTTCTTGAGAAACATCTAGAAAATCGGCCGGGGTTTGATATTTTTTAAACAAACCCGGAGTAACTTTATTTACAAGCGCATCTGTACACTGAGCAGACAATACCACCGCAATAAGCAATTCAAAAGCGTTATTATGGTGAAGTTCACACGCTGCCTCTGGATACATCTCATCGAGCGTATCGAGAACTTTATGAATTTCTTTTTTCGTAAGCATCTATTTCACGCCTTCTAAAATTAATCCTGTTCTAACCAATTGTATGTTGGGTACTTCGGTGCTGCTGCTGTCTTTTCTGACTCCGGCCGTTTCCTAGTCCGGAACTTACTGCTGTGAGCCCGGGCTTGTGCCACCGTTTGTATATTGTTTTTCTGCCACTCAAATAAAATTTTATCAATATAGCGTAAGTTTAGCTTACCCGAAATGACCGCTTCTTTTAAAGCTTCTTGAATCAATTGAAAATCGTAACGATCCTGGTCTATCCACATCGAGATCGTTTCACATTCCATTGGTGATAAAGGGCGGCTGAATTCTTTTTCAAACATCTCATACAACTCGCGTTCACCGGCTGCTGCAGCTTCATCTTCTGCTGTGTTTGTCTCAAAAGTCATTGCAGCAGCTATTTGTTCGTATAACCCATCAAGCGTGTAATATTCGTATCTGACGCCGCGTTCATCCTGCTTTTCTTCGATCGATAAGTAACCGCGTTGCATCAGGCGTCGCAGTTGATGCATACACGTTTCCACAGAGACTGCCATGCAGCTGCTGATCTCTTCCGGCGTCGGGAAGTTTCTTCCCTCATCTTGAAACCGGTATACATGTAAAAGCAGCATCATCTCCTCATCTTTTAAGCCGATCGTTTTATAATAATCCAGCATAAACTTTGGCACAGCGAGTGCTTCCTGCTTTAGTAGATTCACAATTTCTTGTTGTTTCATTTCGACAACACCTCGACTGCCATTATATCATGAATCATTTCTAAGATTGATCCCTGCCGAATGAAAAAACGGATGCAGATGTTGGATATCTGCATCCGCTTTCCCACCTAATATTTACGGATATAACCGGTTTAAAAGGCGTGGAAAAGGTATCGTTTCGCGAACATGTTCTGTTCCTGACAGCCAGGCGATCGTACGTTCAAGTCCGAGCCCAAAACCTGAGTGCGGCACAGATCCGTAACGGCGCAAATCAAGGTACCAAGCATAAGCTTCTGAAGATAAACCTTCCTTCTCAAGGTTTGCTTCCAACAAGCTTTCATCTGCGATCCGCTGACTTCCTCCAATAACTTCACCGTAACCTTCTGGTGCAATTAAGTCAGCACAAAGAACAACTTCGTCATTTTCAGGGTCCGGCTCCATATAAAACGGTTTAATTGCTTTTGGATAATGTGTAATAAACACCGGCTTACTGTAATGCTCTGCAATCGCAGTTTCTTCAGGACTGCCGAAGTCATCTCCCCATGTCACATCAAAACCCTGCTCCTGCAGCCAGGCGACTGCATCTGTATATGTGATCCGTGGAAACGGGGCTTGAATGTTTTCGAGCTTGGATGTATCACGTTCAAGCGCAGCCAGGGCCTGCGGGCAGTTTCTCAAGACGCTTTCTGCAATATATGTGACATATTGTTCTTGAATTTGTAAGTTTTCTTCGTGCTCAACAAACGCCATTTCCGGCTCAATCATCCAAAACTCAATTAAATGACGGCGCGTTTTTGATTTTTCCGCGCGAAACGTTGGGCCGAATGAGAAGACACGGTTGAAAGCAAGCGCTGCAGCTTCCATATACAACTGACCAGACTGAGACAAATAAGCATCCTCATCAAAATATTGCGTGTGAAACAAATTTGTTGTTCCTTCCGGGGAACTGCCGGTTAAAATTGGCGGGTCAACTTTTGTGAATCCTTCTTGATGGAAGAATTCATATGTGGCGCGGATCACTTCATGTCTAATCGTTAAAATCGCGTGCTGTCTCGGCTGACGAATCCAAAGATGGCGGTGGTCCATTAAGAATTCTGTTCCGTGCTCTTTTGGCGTAATCGGATAATCTTTAGCTTTATGAAGCACTTTTAAACCTGTCACAGTAATTTCATAGCCTGATGGAGCCCGGTCATCTGCTTGAACAGTACCGGTGACATACAAAGCACTTTCCTGTGGAAGGCTCTTCGCTTGTTCAAATGTACTTTCATCTACTGCACTCTTCACAACAACACCTTGAATAAAGCCGGTGCCGTCTCGTAATTGTAAAAAAGCAATCTTACCACTCGAGCGCTTATTTGCAATCCAGGCACCAATTGTTACTTCTTGATCAACAAAGCGCCCGATCGTCGAAATCGTCGGTTTCACGTTTTTTCCCTCCTTGATCAGCTGTGATTATCAATAAATCGCTGGATACGTTTTAACGCTTCTTCTAAAACATCAAGCGACGTTGCGTAACTTAAGCGTACATTTTCAGGACTGCCAAAGCCAGAGCCCGGCACGAGCGCAACTTTCTCTTCTTCAAGCAACGCTGTCACCCAGTCATCAACAGATGAAAAGCCGTTCATTTCCACCGCCTTCTGTACGTTTGGGAACAAGTAAAATGCGCCTGCCGGCTTCACGCACGTTACGCCCGGCAGCGAGATGAGCTGTTCGTAGACGCGGTCAAGCCGGTCTTCAAACGCTAGACGCATCGTTTCAATTTCTTCGGTTACTTCTTCATAAGCACTAATGGCCCCAAACTGTGCCGGTGCAGTTGGGTTTGAGGTTGAGTGGCTTGCCAAGTTCGTCATTGCTTGAATGAGAAATTTCGGACCTGCTGCGTAGCCGATCCGCCAACCTGTCATTGAATGTGACTTAGAAACACCGTTAATAATCACCGTTTGATTTTTTAAAGCTTCAGACTGCTCAGCAATTGATGAATGCGCGCCACCGTGGTACACAAGTTTTTCGTAAATCTCATCAGAAACGATTAATAAGTTAAGTTTAAGTGCTGTCTCACCTAATGCTTTTAACTCTTCAGCTGTATACATCGTACCTGTCGGGTTGCTTGGCGAATTAATGATAACAGCTTTCGTATTTTCAGTTGCAGCTTCCTCAAGCTGCTGTGGGGTTAATTTAAAGTCGTTTGCTTCGCTTGCTTGTACAACAACTGGTTCACCGCCGGCTAGTTTTACCTGTTCCGGATAGCTGACCCAGTAAGGGGCCGGAATAATAACTTCTTCACCCGGGTCAAGCAGTGCTTGAAACAACGTGTAAAGGGCATGCTTTGCACCGGAACAAACAATAATCTCATCGATTGCATATGTAAGCCCTTGGTCTTGCTTGAATTTCTTTGCAATCGCTTCTCTTAGTTCCGGCAGGCCGCCTGCAGCTGTATATTTTGTATGACCTGCGTGCATCGCTTCTGCTGCACGTTGAATAATCGTTTCAGGTGTATTAAAGTCAGGCTCACCGGCACCTAGACCTAACACATCGTGACCTTCTGCTTTCAATGCTTTCGCTTTTGCTGTAATTGCAAGTGTTGACGAGGGTGTTAGCGTTGCTACGCGTTCTGCTAAGTTCAAAATCATCATCCTCCTCATCGCACAATGTGCGATTTTCTAGGTATCAAACGTTACTGCTCATACTTAAGTTTACGAAATGCGCTGAACAGTTGCAACCGGCGAGCGTAATAAATGACGAAATAACTTGTTTTCTATTCTTATGAAGACCGCTCACGATTTAACCGGTACCGTTTGATGCGTTCACCATTTTCAGCATCGTAATAATCGAACCCGTACCTTCCGTCATTTAAATCGTATGTAACTTCAAAAACCGGAACGTTGTCGTAACCGAGTCGGATTGAACGAAGGCTTGTAGTTTCATTTTGTTCAGTAAAAACCTCTCGAATTTGACTGCGTGAAAGCAGCTCGTCTTCATCAACTTCGGCGAGCACACCGTCTTCAAAAGTGAAAAAGAATAGCTGCGCTTCATTTTCATCTGAAATGGTGTAAACCGTTTCTTCACCACGGTAAACATCATGCACTTCACCATGGCTCATTTCAGTTTCAGCAAGTACTTCTCTTAAAGCTGCTTCTTCTGCTTCATACTCTTCATTAATGATTAAATAATAAAAATAAGTAAGTCCAGCTGTTGTGATTAAAGTAAATACGATTGCAAACGTTATGATCCACTTCCCCATGTACGTACCTCCATAAATTTGACTTTCGTCTTTTAACAAAAATAGGAGAAGTGCGCGGATTTTAACGGGAATGATGAACAGAAGTTTTGCCATGCTAAACATATAATCATCCACCGCAGCACCTGTGTTGAGCCATCCGGTCTACAGGCAGTCTGAGGGCATTATTTTCTGCCTATTGCCCGCTACTGATCAACCTGGATGGCTTTTTTTTATGACGATTGTGCCGTTTCAACAGGCGGCAGCGTAAACGACTCATAACTTGTGCCCTTCCATTTAAAAGAAACAACACCTTCCCGACCTGCCTGCCGTATATCCACCCAGTGGTCCTCAAGCCGCTCAAGCAATGCTTCATCGGCTTTATGATCTTTTTGCAGAAACACGACGGCTACTTGAGGATCAACTTTCTCTAAAAACGGCGGCCATGCACCAAACGGCGTACCAAAGTCCCCTACTTTCAACAGCGTTGATTTTAAGTTCATTGACTTCGCAAGCTGCTTTTCAACTTCTGCATCGGCTGTGCCCATATATAAAAGTTGTTGCCCGCCCGCTTGAAAAGCAATCACAAGGGTGTCTTTGACCACACCTTCTTTTCCTGCAAATAATACTTCAGCTTGTAAGTCAGGAAATAACGGCCACTCATCTCCATTTTCAACTTCAACGAGATGCAGCTCTTCTCCGAACGAACCTGCTTTTAAGCGCTCGATCATACCGCCAGCAGCAGCGATTTCTTTCACATGGTATTGTTCAACAACTTGTTCAACCCCGCTTGCATAAGCTTCGCCGGGATGTGTAATGATTAAATGGTCAATCTCTTCAACATTAAAAACTTCAAGTTGATGCTCTAAGGCGGGCCAACTTGCTGGTCCGCCTGTATTAATTAATACATGACGGTGATCAGCACCTGTAAAAAGCGTCGCTTCTCCGTCAGGAAGATCAAAAAATGAAACGAGATGTTCACCTTCTTCAAGCTGAACTTGCAACGTAACCTGCTCAAGTCCTGCTTGTTGAACTGCTTCATCCCCACAACTAACTAAAAGTATAAGTCCGATAAACCATACACATGCACGCAAGCTGAAGCCCTCCTTTAACATTACAGCTATAGCGTACGTCCATGGTTTTCGTTTTATGATTGTCTATGCTTATGCAAAAAATCCTCTGCATCGTGAAGTACTTCATCTGTTGTGGCTGCTTTCACCGACACATTTGACAGGGAGCGGAGAAAATCCCGGCCATAGCGCGCTGTCGTAATTCTGTGATCGAGTACAAACACGACACCAAAGTCATCAGCCCGGCGAATTAACCTGCCAAAGCCCTGTCGGAAGCGGAGAATCGCCTGTGGGAGCGATAACTCACGGAAAGGGTGACCTCCGGCAGCTTTAATTTCAGCAGCGCGTGCTTCCATTACCGGATCGTTTGGCGGGCTGAATGGCAGGCGTACAATTAACAACCCTGTTACGTACTCACCAGGTAAATCTACACCTTCCCAAAATGTGCTTGTACCAAGCAGGATGCCGCGCTCATGCTGCTTAAACGTTTTCAGCAGCTTTGCCCGGCTGCCGCTTGTTACTCCTTGCCCGACTGGAACGTACGGGCCTTCTTCAGCATATACTTTCAATATATCATACGTTTTTTTCAACATATCAAATGAGGTGAAAAGGACAAGCATCCGGCCGTTAACCGCTTCAGCTGCCAAGTGTATAAACTCCGCAGTCCGCTCAATAAATTCAGCCTCTTCTACATCTTTAATACCCGGCATATCAACTGGTACGTAAAGCCGCGTCTGCTCTTCATAAGCAAATGGCGACGGCAACTTGAGACAGTCTGGATCAAAATCGCTTAATCCGAGCTGCTTTTCGATATAATGAAATGAATCTTTAGCTGTCATTGTTGCTGAAGTTAAAACGACACTTTCTTTTTTACGGAAAAATGTATCTGCAAGTAAATCAGCAACCTCTACCGGACGTTCGAACAGCGCAACGGCATTTTTTGCACCGCGGCTTTCCGCTTCCATCCAACTGATATGATCTGGCTCTTTTTCTAAAATTAAGGCGTGCAGCGTCTTTTGCAGCTCCATTAAATCTTTCACAAGATTACTTACATGTGTGTACAATCGATGCTGTTTCACAGCAGCAGCTACAGCTTTTTCATAAGCCTCAGTTTCCTCACGAACGTGCAGATCAAGCCGGTGCACAAGTTCTTGAATCGGCTGCCACACATGAAGCGGCTCATTAGAAGCATCAAACGGCACGGAACGGCGGCCGATGTCTGAGTGCTTCCGTGTTGACTTTTTCATGCAAAAATCATGGAGCAGGCGAAACAACTCATTCCATTCTTGATCAAGCTTTTCTGCACCTTTCTGCCGGTTTTTCAACCAGTCTTGATCAACAGCTCCATCTTGACGAAGTGCTTCGAATACGGCAGAAGCAAAACCATCTGCCTGCTCCGGCTCAAGACGGTGCAGCCAGCGTTTAAACGCTTGATAATCAATATCGCGTCCAAAAAAGCGGCTCGCAGATTCCTCTAAATGGTGCGCCTCATCAATAACAGCGTACGCATAGGCCGGGAGTACTTGGTGCTCTTCTGTTAAGTCTGTGAGCAAAAGTGCATGGTTTGTCACGATTAAATCAGCTTTTTTAGCTCGTTCGCGGGCCCGTTGATAAAAACAACGGAAAAACCACGGACACTCCGGACCGCTGCATGAGCCAGGTTCAGATTTCACTTCATCCCAAAAACGTCCAGGACCGCCTGGTAAATTCAATTCTTCAACGTCTCCATAGTCCGTTTCAGTTAGCCAAATAACAATTTGGGCAAGGGCGAGTATATCTTCAGCTGAATGTTCAAGCGGAAACGTCAGCTTCTGTTCAAGTTTTTGTAAACATAAGTAGTGGTTGCGTCCTTTTAATAACGCACTTTTCACCGGTACAGGAAACGCTGACTGTAAAAGCGGGAGGTCTTGATACATCATCTGTTCCTGAAGCGTAATCGTTTCTGTAGCAATAACGACAGGTTCTTTACTTTCTTTTGCATGTACCGCTGATGGGTATAAATAACCAAGGGTTTTTCCGGTACCTGTTCCTGCTTCAATTAACAAGTGCTCGTTCGTTTGAAAAGATTGATACACCCGTTCAGCCATATCAACTTGTGCCGGACGGTATTCAAAAGAAGATACATTTGCAGCAAGGCTGCTTTGATCTCCGAAAAAATGAGCAGCATGAAAGTCAACTTGTTCTTCATGTTCAACAACCGAAGTGTCGGTTTTTTTTAATGCTAGCTGCCGGTAAATATCATAAGCTTTGTCATCATTTTGCCGCCAGCCGGTCAGTTTTTTACGAATTAAATCAGATACGAGCGGTTCAAGATCACTTTCAAAGCCTGCAAGCAGTTTTTCTAGCTGCTGCAGCGTAACAAGCGGCAGTTGATACATTTTTTTGCGCATTTCAATCCAAAGCTCAGCTGTGACATACGCATCACTATCCGCCTGGTGCGGTCGATCATGATCTATCGCAATATTTTCAGCAAGCATATTCAACCGGTAACCTTCAGCTGTTGGAAACAATATACGAGCGCATTCTACAGTGTCGATCACCGGACCTTGAAACGATGTGTAACCTGCGGCTTCTAATTCCTGGTTTAAAAAGCGAAGATCAAACGCCGCATTGTGCGCCACAAAACAAGCCCCATCGAGCAGCTGTAATACATCAGGTGCGATCTCTTGAAACAACGGGGCATCCGCAACATCTTCTTCTGTAATTCCGGTTAGCTCCTGAATAAACAGTGGTATCTCACTTTCAGGGCGAACGTTTGAGGCGTAAGTTTCAATTACTTCGTCATTTTGTACGACGGCCGCACCGATTTGAATAATTTGATCGCCTTTTTTCGGTGCATTGCCGGTTGTTTCTACATCAATTATCACATAACGGCGGTTCATTTTGTTCACTCCTGCCTTAAGCCTTGAACTGCGCTGTTCCTTCGTTATCCGGCCACGTAAAAATGAGATTGTCAATTAAACGTGCATGCCGAAACTTCAACGCAGCTGCAAGAATTACGGTTTTACCGGGAGCTATATCTTTTGTAAGCTCCGGATACGTTAACAGCTCAACATAATCCACCGAACCGCGCGTATGCGTCGTTAAGTGTTCGCAGGCTGCAGCTTCAATCATTTCAGCACTTATACCAACGCCAGCTTGAGCGCTCGCTGTATAAAGTGCTTGATAAAGTTCAGGCGCTTCCTTCCGCTCTTCAATTGTTAAATTTTCATTGCGGCTGCTTTTGGCTAAGCCGTCCGCTTCACGTACTGTCGGCACACGACCAATTCGTACACGGCTGTTTAAGTCATGTACCATATTTTCAACAAGGGCAAGCTGCTGGGCATCTTTTGTGCCAAAATATGCAGTGTCCGGATCAATAATATGAAACAGCTTCTGTACGACTGTGAGCACACCATCAAAGTGCCCCGGGCGGCTCCGGCCGCATAAAACATCCGTACCTTGTGCCGGTAGAACGCGGACCGACATGGAACGTGGATACATCTCATCAGCCGAAGGTGCAAAAATGACTGAACCGCCGGCTGCTTTCGCTGCTCGTTTGTCAGCTGATAAATCGCGCGGATACGTTTCATAATCCTCGCCGGGAGCAAACTGCAGCGGATTGACGAAAATGCTGACGACGACAATATCGTTTTCTTCTGCTGCCGTTTCAATCAGCTGCTGATGACCTGCATGAAGAAAGCCCATTGTCGGGACAAAGCCGATACGTTGTCCGGATGATTTTGCTGTTTCGGTATAGTGTGTCATTTCCTGGATCGTTTCTATCACCTTCATGATTCTACCCCTTTATACAAACGTCCGGCTACGTCTTCATTCATTTGAAATGTATGCTTCTTCTCTGGAAATGCACCGGATTTCACATCTGTGACATACGTTTCTACAGCTTCAGCCACCGTTTCATAAATGTTTGCATACGTTTTAACAAACTTTGGTACATGCCCCGTTCCGAAGCCGACCGCATCATGAAATACTAGTACCTGCCCGTCTGTATGGGCTCCAGCACCGATACCGATCACCGGAACACTCACGTGTTTTGTCACTTGTTCAGCAAGCTGCGCAGGAATGCACTCGAGTACAATAGCGAAAGCCCCGGCTGCTTCAAGCGCTTCTGCATCTTTTAGCAGCTGCCTGGCAGCCTCTTCTTCTTTCGCCTGCACTTTAAAGCCTCCAAGAACATTGGCATGCTGCGGGGTAAGACCAAGATGACCCATGACCGGAACGCCGCCTGCTGTCAAACGTTCAGTAAGCTGCATAACTTCTTGAGAGGCTCCTTCAAGCTTGATTGCATGTGCGCCGCCTTCCTGCATCACCCGATAAGCTGCACGCATGCTTTCAGCAATATCCATATGCGCTAGTAAAAACGGAATGTCTGTCACGACAAATGTATCTTTTGCTCCGCGCCGCACCGCCCGTGTATGAAGCAGCATATCCTCAAGGGTGACAGGAACAGTTGAATCGTATCCGTGAATCACCATGCCGGCTGAATCACCGACTAAAATTAAGTCAATACCGCCTGTTTCTACAACAGCAGCGCCTGGTGCGTCATAAGCTGTCATCATTGCAATCTTTTCATTGTTTTCTTTCATCGCTTTTAAGGTTACCGTGGTATGCATCGGTTCCTCCTTTTCTGTTTTAACCCGCTTGAAAAATTGTGCTAGACTGCAGCGATCATTTATCATTTCTGCGGGTGAACTTTAACTTTAATATTTCAGTGTGCTGTGCCGTTCATATAGATACAGCCGGCACACCGCGTCGGTTTCATTTTACGAATCGGAGCGGGTAATTTCAACATCAGCGCTGTAAATTTTATGAATCGTGCCTGTTTCATCACGAAGCAAGAGCATCCCCTCTTCGGTAATGCCTTCAGCCTTTCCGGTAATTGTACTTGTGGCCGACCTTGCTGTAAGTTCGCGGCCGATCGAAACAGCATAATGCTCCCACGCCGCTTTGATCGGGGCAAAACCTTCATGGATGTATGTAACATACCAGTGCTCTAGACGAGAATAGACCGCTGCTAAAACTTCTGCACGGTTATAAGTTTCCCCTGTTTCTGCCCGAAGCGATGTAGCTATATTTTGAAGCTCTTCAGAAAAATCTTGCGGTTGTTGATTAATGTTCATCCCTACGCCGATAATTACAGCTTGAATCCGGTCTGGCTCGGACTGCATCTCAGTTAAAATGCCGCATGTTTTCCG
The DNA here is from genome assembly GCF_003014715.1 of Salsuginibacillus halophilus. Classification (GTDB taxonomy): domain Bacteria; phylum Bacillota; class Bacilli; order Bacillales; family Marinococcaceae; genus Salsuginibacillus; species Salsuginibacillus halophilus. The sequence goes on along the minus strand of NZ_PYAV01000003.1, from coordinate 135,652 downwards.
GCCGGAAAACAAAATGTCGTTCGGCCATTTAATTTCAGGCGTAACACCAGTGACATCTTGAAAAGCTTCACACATAGCGACTGCAGTGACAAGCGTAAGCTGCGGCGCTTGATACGGCATGACATCCGGCCGGAGAATGACACTTGTATAAATCCCATGTTCCGGCTCGGAATAAAACGGGCGTCCGAGGCGACCTTTCCCTTTTATCTGACGGTCACTTACAACAGCCAAGCCTTCTTTAGCCCCGGCCTGCGCTTTCGTATGAGCAATATCCTGGGTAGAACTCACTTCAGGTTCGTAAATAAGTTCACTCCCGAGCCACGCTGTTTCAAGCCGTGCATGAATTTCTTCGTGCGATAAACTGTTCGGTGATGAAATGAGCTGATAGCCTTTACGGGGCACGGCTTCAATCTCATAGCCTTGTTTGCGAAGCTCTTCGATGTGTTTCCATACCCCCGCCCTTGAGATGCCGAGCGTTTCACTTACATGCTGACCAGACAAATACTGTGGATAAGCTTGGCGCAGCAGCTTTAAAAGTTCATCCCGCTTCATGTCCATTCCTCCTGTATAAAAGCTTCAACCGCTTCTCTTTCCAACTGCAACCGGTTGTTTAGCACTTCTTTTTCAACCGAGCGCAGCACATCTTCGATCCACGCACCTCCAGAGCGGTTGCACAACTTCATCAGCCGTATTCCATCCACCGGTAAATCTGCCCTGGTTTGAATCGGAAGCTTGTGGTACATATATTTAAGCTCGCAATGGTCATAAGCAGCCCCAGGGGTTCGGACCCGAAGCCAGTGTTCAGCTGCTTCAACTAACGACCATCCCGCTTGATATAACGTTTCAGCTGTCCAATCATTTACCTCACGCCAAAGCACCCAGTCGATTAACCGAACCGTGTTTTGAACCTCCTGCGACGGTCGGGCAAGATTTTTTAGCCCGCGCCGCGTTTCTTGTGAGCTGCAGTTAAGACTCCACCAAATGCCCGGCCAGTTCGCCCAGAGGCTTAGAGATGGATCAACGCCTTCATAATACGTGAATGCGACACGCTTGTTTTGCTTTAAAAGCGAAGCAAACACACCAGAGTGCGCCATTTGTTTTAACGCCGCAACTGCATAAGGGGAAGACAATAGTTTTTTCCACTCTTCTCCCACCCGTTCGGCTGCGACTTGGTCAAACCAAGGCAGCTGCTTCTGTACAGCTGATGCAAGTTCTCTTGAGAATTGAAAATGATAAACTGCCTGAAAACGAAACGCACGCAGCAGGCGAAGTGGGTCTTCTTCTAGCCGGTCACTGCAAGCACCGGGACACGCTAACTTCCGGCTTTGAATATCAAACTTTCCATGAAACGGATCATAAATCGTGCCGTCGATGAGGATTGCCATGGCGTTCATTGTAAAATCCCGGTGCGCTAAATCATCTTTTAATGTCCCATCTCCTTTGTAAGGCGTTACTTCATAAACCGTGCCGCAAGCTTTTACGAGCAGACTTTCAGTTTGACGCCCCACCCGTCTGGCGCTTGGAAATACGTCTACTAAAGATGAAACTTCGGCTTTTGCTGCAATATCTACATCTTTTGGTGTTTGGTTCATCACTTCATCACGGACCGCACCACCGACAACCGCCGCCTCAATCCCGGCTTTTTGAAGCTTGTCAATAATGAAACGTGCGCCTGCGTCCATTATAGAGCCTCGCTGTCCACGTTAAGCTGTCGTTCATAAATCGCTTCATACTGTGAAACCACCACTTCAGCAGAAAATACGTTCACTGCACGGTCCTTTGCCCCGGCGCCCATCAATTCAGCTTTGTTAGGTGAGGTTAATAACTCCAGCGTACACCGGGCTGCTTCTTCTGCCGCCCCAAGCGGAACAATATAGCCGGTTTCTTGATCAACAATAACTTCCGGAATCCCGCCAATGTTTGTCCCGACAACCGGAACGCCTACAGCCATCGCTTCTAACGCAGCAAGCCCGAAGCTTTCTTTCTCCGACAATAAAAGCATGACATCTGCAAGTTGTAAAAGCTCAGGCACCTGGCGTTGACTGCCGAGAAACAATACGTCTTCTTCAAGGCCGCGGGCAGCCGCTTCATCCATAACAACCGAGCGCTCAGGTCCATCACCGATCAATAACAATTTCGCTTTTTGTTTCTGCCGGACCATGTGAAAGGCTTCGAGTACATCCGGGGTTCGTTTCACCGGCCGGAAGTTAGACATATGCACAATGACAGCCTCGTCATCTTGAATCCCAAACTTCGCTTTATTAAGCGGCTGCTCAGTGAAATCATATAACCGTGGATCGACGAAGTTATGCACCGTTTCAATCGGCACTTCTGTATGAAAAATATCCTTTGTTTGTAACGCTAAGCTGTCCGACACGGCCGTGACTGCATCCGAATTGTTGATCCCGTAGCGAATAACACTTTTTAAAGACGGATCATCTGCTAGTACGGTAATATCAGTCCCATGCAGCGTTGTGACAACTTTCACCGGGTGCCGGGCCATATCTTTTGCAAGCTTGGCACATACAGCGTGGGGCACAGCGTAATGAACGTGAAGTACATCTAGCGATTCGTGATCAATCACTTCCGCCATCTTACTAGCAAGTGCTAAATCATACGGCGGGTAGCGAAAAACTTGATAATGATTCACTTCAACTTCATGAAAATAAATGTTTGGGTCGACATGCTCTAAACGAAACGGCAGGCTAGAAGAAATAAAATGCACTTCGTGTCCTCGCTCTGCAAGCATTTTTCCAAGCTCTGTTGCCACAATACCGGACCCGCCGATGGTTGGGTAACAAGTAATACCGATTTTCATTAGCTCACCTACTTTCTTACAGTGAACGAAATACGATAGGGTACTCGCTCATAAATCCTTCTGCGTACGTTGTTCCTGCCTGGCGCCCGTACGCCCGCTCCCGTGCTGTAACCGCTTCAATATAACCGTCCGTTAACGGCGTTTGCACACTGTCAGCCCCGCCTTCGAACTGGCTTTGATAACAGTTTAGCGCCTGCTTTTTTGCGTGCATACTGTTTGATACATCAACAAAAAACTGTGGTTCTGGCATACCGTTGATAAAGTAATAATACAGTTTTTCAACAGTTTTTACCGCTGGTGTAGCTGTTTCGTAATGGCGAATGCGCGCATTAAAGACCGCTTCACGTACAAGCGATGCGGCCGCACCGTGGTCCGGATGCCGATCTTCGTGCCACGGTGCAAATACAAGCCGGGGCTGGTACTGACGAATCACTTCAGTTAGTTCTTCGATGATACCCATCTGCTGCACCAAGCCCCGGTCAGGTGCCTCTAACTGTATCCGCTCATCAACGCCGAGCACCGCTGCTGCAGCAGCTGCTTCTTCCTGGCGCATTGCAGGCGTGCCGTTAGACGATAGCTCTGCGCAGGTGATGCTGCAAATCGCAGTGCGGGCCCCTTCTTGTTTTTTTTGGTGAAGTGTTGCTGCCATGCCGATTTCTGCATCATCCGGGTGTGCACTAAAAGCAAGCAGGTCCACTGGTTTTGTCATGTTACCTCATCCCTTTTGTCAGCCATTTCTCAACTAACGCCTCGGCTGTTTTTTCATTTGTCGCCGCAGCCACACCGTGGACATCGCAAACACGGAGAAGCGCTGTAATATCCGGTTCATGAGGTTGAGCTGTTAATGGATCGCGGAAGAACAAAACAAGCTCAATCTCCCCTTGAGTGACAAGCGCACCAATTTCTTGATCTCCACCGAGCGGACCAGACTGTTTCCGGGTAATTTCAAGCCCGGTTTCTTCCTGCAGGCGCATGCCGGTCGTGCCTGTAGCTACAAGCGTATGACCGGTAAAAGCCGGCTGATGTTTTTTCACGAACGCGACTAAGTCGTCTTTTTTTTCATCGTGGGCGATAAGCGCGATTTCCATATGGATCACTCCATGACATTTTCTAAACCGTAAACGAGTGTATCAAGCTGCATGACAGCATCAACAGCGAGACGAACGCCGGGCATAAAGGAAGCGCGGTTCATTGAATCGTGCTGAATGGTTAACGTTTGACCTTCACCGCCAAAGACGACTTCTTGATGGGCAATTAACCCGGGCAGGCGCATGCTGTGAATGTGCATGCCTTCATAGTCTGCACCACGGGCGCCTGCAAGTTCTTCTTTTTCTTCCGGATGTCCCTGCGCTTTCTTTTCACGTACCTCATCAATTAACTTCGCTGTTTTAACAGCAGTCCCGGACGGAGCGTCAAGTTTTTGATCATGATGCTTTTCAATAATTTCAACGTCTTGAAAATACTTTGCAGCCATTTGCGAAAATTTCATCATTAAAATCGCACCAACAGCAAAGTTCGGCGCAATAATGGCGCCAAGCGCTTTTTCTTCTGCTTTTGCGCGAATACGTTCAATGTCTTCATCGGAAAAACCAGTTGTACCAATGACCGGACGAATATAATGATCAAGCGCCTTATCCATATGTACCCGGCCCACATCCGGTGTCGTTAAGTCGATCAATACATCCGCTTCAACCTCGCTAAAACATGTGTCTGCTTCACCGTAAACCGGCACGTCAAGTGACGGCATACCCTCAATGTCTTTTAATGAACTTCCGCCGTAACGGTGGTCAAGTGCTGCAACAAACGTGAAATGAGATGTATTGCTAATAAGATCCACAGCTTCACGGCCCATTTTTCCGCGCGGCCCTGCTAAAATAATACGTACATTGTTATTCATGATTCGTTTCTCCTTTCGATTTTAACGTCCAGCGGTTTTGATCACGGGTACGGAATTTATCCATCACTAAATGATAAGCTTCTTCAAGGTCGATGTTTTGTTCATTTGCAAAGCAGATTAATACAAACAATAAGTCCCCTACTTCCTGTTCAAGGCTCCGTTCACCTTCTTCAGCTTTTTTCGGTTTCTCTCCGTAATAATGATTGACTTCACGAGCAAGTTCGCCAACTTCTTCAGTCATGCGGAGCGTCATCGCAAGCGGGGAGAAATAGCCTTCTTCAAACTGACTAATAAAGCCGTGTACTTCTTTTTGCATATCTTCTGTCGTTTTCTTTGCCACAAGCTTCCCTTTCTTCTTCTATCCGTTTCACGTATAATAATCAACGTCGATTGTTTTGAAAAGGCTGGTGGAGCATTATGATTCATATCAAACGATTATTTTTTATTGCGCTCGGTTGTGCGGTCATGGCCTTTGGTCTTGTGTACTTTAACATGGAAAACAACCTCGCTGACGGAGGATTCACTGGAATTACCCTCATATTATATTTCATATTTACGATTGACCCGGCGTTATCTAATTTAGTCCTGAACATTCCGCTCTTTTTTATTGGTTATAAAATTCTCGGTCGAACATTGTTTTTCTACACCATTTTCGGCACATTCGGGTTGTCTTTCTTCCTTTGGTTTTTTCAGCAGTATCAAGTGATGCATTTACCTCTACAGGATGACATGACCCTTGCCGCCTTATTTGCCGGGCTTTTTATCGGTACAGGACTCGGCTTTGTCTTCCGTTACGGAGGGACAACCGGCGGCGTTGATATTATTGCAAAGCTTGGGCAGCGCTACCTCGGCTGGAGTGTCGGCAAGACATTATTTGCTTTTGATGCAGCTGTAATTACTTCATCTCTTGTTTACTTAAATTACCGCGAAGCCATGTACACGTTAGTTGCTGTATTTATTGCCGCTAAAGTCATTGATTTCATTCAACAAGGTGCTTACTCTGCCAAAGCTGCCTTTATTATATCAGAAAACGCTCCGGCCATCTCGGATGCTGTGCTGCGTGAAATGGAGCGGGGAGCGACTGTCCTTGAAGGCCGCGGTACCTTTACCGGTTCAAAAAAAGAAGTCCTTTACTGTGTCGTCGGACGAAATGAACAAATGCGGTTGAAAAACATTGTTACAAAAATCGATCCACTCGCATTTGTCACCTTTAGCGATGTGCAGGACGTTGCCGGTGAAGGTTTTACACTTGATGAAAATAAAAAGCCCCTCGGACCGCCTTAACTTGAACCAATGGTAAATGACTGTTTACGGAGCGTCGCCTTATTGAGGCGGCGCTCATTTACATCAACGCCGATCCCAGGCTTTTTCGGCACTTGGACACACCCTTTTTCGACTTTAATTGCCGATGTAATATCTTCTTCCCAGTACCGGCTTGATTCAGCAATCTCATTTGGAAGCGTAAAATGAGGTAAGGAAGCTAGCATGACATTATGCGCACGTCCGATCCCGGTATCAAGCATCCCGCCGATCCAAAGATCCACCTTCGTATTGCGGCTTAGCTCATGGATCTGTAACACTTCTTTCGCCCCGCCGACCCGGCCGGGCTTTACGTTAATGATGCTGCATGCACCAAGCTGTACCGCTTGATATGCATCATGAGCCGAACGTATTGATTCGTCTAAGCAAACCGGTGTTGCCAGCGTTTGCGCAAGCCGGGCGTGCTCAATGAAATCATCTTGACGAAATGGCTGTTCGATCATGGCAAGATTTAACTGATCTAGCTTTTGTAAATGCAGCATATCTTTTTCCGGCGTGTACATGCCATTGCCGTCAAACATAACAGGGGTATCTTGACCTACCATCTGACGCAATTCATTTACTGCTTCTTTTTCACGCCCCTTTTGCACTTTAACCTTTGCCCGTTGATAGCCGTTTGCATGAAATTGCTTCGCTTGTTTCTTCGGGTCATCTGTCAATGAAAATACAATACCTGCTGGCACTGATGTTTTTGTTCCCCCGTATAAACGTGCGAGGGGAACGTTTTGCTGTTTGGCATCTAAGTCGCGAACAGCTGCTTCTACGGCTGCTTTTGCCATTTGATGCCCTTGTACACCTTGGAAACGAACAATTATATCTTCCGGGGATTCCGGTGGATCACGCTGCAGCATCGGGAGCAGTACGGTTTCGAGCATCAGCCATGCAGTTGCTGTCGTTTCTTCGGTATAAAATGGTTCGCTAAACGCAGCACACTCTCCGTAGCCCACTTTACCGGATGCATCATATGCTTCTACAAGAATGACATCTCGCTGCACAACGAGGCCATTCACCGTTTGAAACGGTGTTTTTAACTTCAAAGATGCATGACGTACTGTAAACGTATCGATGTTCAAGATTGTCCTCCTTTTTGAAGCCGTTCTTTTAAGACGTGGCGCTTCAACTTACGAGCAGCCGTGCGCGGAAGCTCTTCGCAGTAAATGACCGTCTTAGGAACCTTATAGCCGGCAAGCTTCTCTTTACAAAATGATTTAACAACCTCTTCACTTACAGCCTCACGTACAACAATAAACGCAGCCGGCACTTCTCCATATACTTCATCTGCTTGCGCTGCCACCCCTGCTTCTAGCACTGCCGGATGTGCCTCAAGCACGCCTTCCACTTCCGCCGGGTATATATTTTCGCCGCCGGAGATGATCATATCACTGCGCCGGTCGGCGATATAAACGTCCCCGTCCTCATCAATCCAGCCAAGGTCTCCGGTATAAAACCAGCCATCTGCGCTGAAAGCTTTCTCGTTCGCTTCCGGGCGCCGAAAGTACCCCGGTGTAATTTGCGGACCGAACAATACAAGTTCGCCGACTTCAAACGGTTTAGCTTGTTGCCCGTCTTTTACAATTTTAAGCTCACTGAAAAATAACGGTTTACCTGCGGTGCCTGCTTTTGTATCTTTTGAAGCGGTATCTTGTGTACAAAACTGTGCTGCGGTTTCTGTCATGCCATACGTTTGTTGCACCGGTACCTGTAAATGAGCCGCCCGCTCAAGCAGCGTTTTTGACGCGGGCCCGCCGCCAAGAACAACCGAACGGATTGATGCAAGCTCATAACCCTCTGTTACATAATCGAGCATGCGGTCGAGCATAACTGCGACTGCTGACATTATAGTGATCTTTTCTTCATATACGATTTCGACTGCTTTTTCAGCATCAAAACGCGGTAGTAAATGAACCGGCATGCCGTACAGCACGCCACGGTATAATATCGACATGCCGCCGACATGAAACATCGGAAGCATTAAGAGCCAGCGGTCATCATTATGCAGCCCGAGGTTCAATACCGAACCACTTGCACTGTAATAATGATTGCCGAGGGTGTGCCGAACGCCTTTCGCGCGTCCAGTCGTCCCTGAAGTAAACATCATCGTTACTTCATCCCTTAAATGCCACTGTGAGCGCACCGGCTCAGGCTGCTCCATCTCAAGCGGGAGACCTTGCAAACAAACCGAAGAAATCTCGTTTAAAGTAGTGAGCTCTTTTCCGGCTAACGCAAGCGTTTCATCGAAAATGAGTAAAGAGACATCAGCATCATGAAGCTGCTTGTGCAGTTCTGTCACTGACAAACGTGTATTTAAGAGCACTGCTTGTACGTGCACATCATGCAGTGCCCATACACAAGCGGCATACCGAAAACTATTCGGAGCGTATACAGCTACACGCTCACCATCTGCCGGCAATAGATGCTGTATCGTATGCGCCATCGCACAAGCTGCTTCAAACAACTTCTGAAAACTCCAGCGTACACCGTATTCATCAATGACCGCTTCACGCTCCGGTGTTAACCGGGCTCGTTTTTCAAGCCAGTTCGGCATTTGTGTCATCGCCATGTTCTCCCTTCCATTCCGAACAAAATGCAGAAATAGACCGCACATTCGTGCGATCTATCGCTCTACGTTTATGGAAAACGCGGGAACTGATGAAAGTCCGGATCGCGTTTTTCTTTAAAGGCATCACGGCCTTCTTTTGCTTCGTCAGTCGTGTAATATAAAAGGGTGGCGTCTCCGCCCATTTGCTGCAGACCAGCAAGTCCATCTGTATCTGCGTTAAACGAAGCTTTCAAAAACCGGAGCGCTGTCGGTGATTTTTCAAGCATTTCAGTGCACCACTGCACCGTTTCTTTTTCAAGCTCATCCACCGGTACCACAGTGTTTACGAGCCCCATTTTTTCAGCCTCTTCTGCACTGTACTGTCGGCATAAGTACCAAATCTCGCGCGCTTTTTTATGACCAACAATTCGTGCAAGCAGTCCGGCACCGTAGCCTGCATCAAAGCTTCCAACTTTTGGGCCGGTTTGGCCAAACACGGCGTTATCCGCTGCAATCGTTAAGTCACAAACGATATGAAGCACATGCCCGCCGCCGATGGCATAACCTGAAACCATTGCAACGACCGGTTTAGGAATCGTACGAATTAAACGCTGTAAATCAAGCACGTTCAAACGCGGAACTTCATCTTCGCCGACGTAACCACCGTGACCACGCACGGACTGATCGCCGCCGGAACAAAATGCCTTCTCTCCTTCGCCGGTTAAAATAATGACACCGACATTTGAATTATCGCGGGCCCGCATAAATGCATCAATTAGCTCCTGCACAGTAAGCGGCGTAAATGCATTCCGCTTGTCCGGGCGGTTAATTGTTATTTTTGCCATACCCCCGTATGTTTCATATTTAATCTCTTCGTATTCGCGCTGGGTTACCCATTCTACTGCTGCCATATGTCTTCTCCCCTTTTCATTATAATAAAAATTGCTGAATTTCATCAGCTAATGCTTTTGGCTGCTCAAGGTGTGCCGCATGCCCTGCACCTGACACGATCACTTCGGCGGCACGGGGCAGACGCGCTGCCATCTTATGTTGAATTGCACAAAATTTCTCGTCTTCTTCACCGGCGGTAAGCAGTACAGGGTGCGTCACTGCTTCTAGTCGATGCCACAATGGCGGCATTGCACCTGTGCCCATCGTCTTTAAAGACTGAGCAAGTCCTCTCGGCGTTTGACTGCGCCGCTCATTGCGCTGGGCATGAAAAGCACCCTCATCGAGACGTGATTTTTGCGATTGAAACAACGGCAGCTCTTCCCAGTACGCTACAAAAGCGTCTATTCCCTCGCACTTAATCCAATCGGCAAGGTCATTGTCAGCTGCTTGGCGCTCATTTCTGATTTCACCTTCAAGTCCAGGGGACGCACCGATTAAAATGAGCCGCCGGACACATTCAGGCTTATGTACCGCCATCGAAAGTGCGATACGTCCCCCCATGGAATAGCCTAGCCAGTCGGCCTTTTTAAAACCCAGTGCCTCTTGAATCACAGCCAGATCAGTACAAGCTTGATCCATTGACGTCACTTTAGGTGCATTCGTTTCTCCGTGACCAGGTAGATCAACTGCAATCACCGTGAAGTTTGTTTCTAACTCACGGTGGAGGCGAGATAAAGAAGCTTTCGTTCCGCTAAAGCCGTGGAGACTCATAAGCGGCGGACCATTGCCTGTAACAGCCACTGCGTAAGTTTGACCGCGGACTTCAATATATTTTTTCATCGTCTCACCACTTCTGCAGCTGCCTGCACAGCAGCTTCACTTACCTTCTCATGCCATACCCGGTTTTCTTCGCGATCGGTGACGATCTCAATGATTTCAATGCCTTGAAGCGGTTCGCTTAAAAGAGATGTGAACTCATGAAGTGCAGCTACACGTTTGAAGCTGGCGCCACTTGCAGCGGCCAGCTCAGCCACTGGCGGCTGAAACGAGGTACTAAACACTTCTTCAAAATGGGGCGTCCCTTCTCGTTGTGGTAAAAAGGAAAATATCCCACCACCGTCATTATTTATAACAACCACACGCAAGCTTAAACCGGCTTTCTTGGCAAAAAACAACGTCGTATAGTCATGTAAAAATGCGAGATCCCCGATCAAAAGCGTCACTTCATAACCGGCTGCTGCCGCCCCGAGCGCAGTTGAAATCACCCCGTCAATCCCGTTTGCGCCACGGTTCGCCATGATACGCGTTTTTGTTTCTTCAGGGTGATAAAACGTATTTAAATCACGTACCGGCATGCTGTTACTCGTAAAAATTAAACCGTGTTTTACACTGTTTAACGCTGAAGCAGCACCAGCTTCAGTCAACCCGCCGCCGGCAAGCGGTTCCATAAATGTTTGTAACACACTCTCATGCACCTTCTGCCACGCCTCAAGCCAATCTGCTTCTAATTGATAGAGCCGGTCAGAAACTTGCTGAACGAAATGATGAGGCTGCACCGGCAATAATATTGTCTCAACGCCTGCCGGCTCACGGTAACCACCATCTGGGTCAACGACGATATGTGTGGACCAAGGGGTGCGGCTCAGCCAAGCTGCATATGACTTTGCCACCGGCATCGTCCCAAACCGAATAATCACATCCGGCGTCAGTTTTTCGGTTACTTCGCTTGATTTCAGTAACGTATCAAACGTTGAAATGACACCAGCTGTTTTGCTTTGGCCGCGCAGATTGGAAAGAACATCTGCAAAAACCGGTACCTGCCAACTTTCAGCGAGACGAAGCACAGCTGCTTCATCAGCACGGTCATCCAGCTCGCCACACACAATGATAGGACGCTTCGCTCTTGTCAGCACATGCTCAAGCGCTGTAACGTCTGCGAGCGCTCTGCCGCGAACAGAAAACTGCTGTAAATGTATCTTAGATGCCCCCCAAAGGTTCGGAAGGCTCGTCTCTGGCAAAAGCGGTTCGCGAAGCGGCACGTTTAGGTGTACAGGGCCGGGGGTGCTTGTTGCTGCTTCTTGACAGGCCCGAGCTGCTTGGCTTCTGGCGTAAGCTAGCATGCGCTCTGTCGGATCGGGCACATCAAGTTCATGAAAATATTTCACAGCATCCCCAAACATTTTTAATTGATCAATCGTTTGCGGTGCGCCGTTGTCACGGAGCTCATTCGGCCGGTCGGACGTTAATACAATGAGAGGCACCCGGCTTTGTTTTGCTTCAATAACAGCCGGATAATAATTCGCCGCAGCTGTACCGGATGTACAAATCAATGCAGCAGGTGTTTGTGTCGCTTTAGAAATCCCTAGTGCAACGAAGGCAGCTGCCCGCTCATCAAAATGAACGTGAACGTTTATACCCGGATGCTCTCGCGCTAATAGAGACAGCGGCGTTGAGCGTGAGCCAGGTGAAATGACTACTTCGCGTACACCTTGCTGGTATAGTTCATCAATCATATAAGCTAAATAATACGTTCCCTCGCCCATATTCATTTCATCCGGCCTCCAAGCACTTGCAGCATCGGCTGAAACTTCAAATTGGTTTCTTCATATTCTTCAAGCGGCGTCGAGTCTGCGACAATCCCGCAGCCGGCGAATAAAACCGCCGTCCGCTCTTGAATCAGCATTGAACGAATCGCTGCTGCAAAATCACCACCACCACTGCCATCAACCCAGCCGATCGGCGCTGCATACCAGCCTCGTTCAAGCGGCTCATTTTCCTCAATATAAGTGAGCGCTTCTTTTTGTGGGACACCGCCCATCGCAGGGGTTGGATGCAGGCGTTCAATATAATCAAAAATATGTGCCTCAGCAAGAGCTTTACCGTGCACCGGGGTGTATAAATGCTGGATCGTTTTTAAACGCATAATCTCCGGTGATTCAGGAAGCTTTACCTTTTCGCAGAGCGGCGCAAGCGCATCTTGAATCATGTCGACAACATATTGATGCTCTTCACGATTTTTCTCATCATTCAATAATGCTTCAGCTTTTGCTTCGTCCTCCAACGTGGTAGCACCCCGCCCGATTGATCCGGCGATACAGGCCGATCGAACACGTGAACCTTCAACTTGGACAAGCCGTTCAGGTGTGGCACCGGCAAAAACCGTCTCACCGTATTCAAGTAAAAACACGTAATCATTAGAACGGCGGGCGTACAATTCTTCAAGCAGTCGCTCAACTGCCACCGGCTGAGTGAAAATGGCCTTCAACTGCCGAGCAAGCACAACTTTGTTAAGCGGTCCGTCTGTAATATCTTGAACCGCTTGTTCAATAAACGTTTTCCAGTCCGTATAACTTAAACGATCGTGAAGTTCAAGCGGACCAAACCACGGCGCCTCTTGTTTTTCACCATGAAGTAAATTCTCTTTTTGACACTCCAGCCGCTCAACCACTTTTTCCGGATCTGTTTGTTGATCGATATTCACATGATAAGTTATAAAATATTGACCATTTGCCTGCGTTAATAATATTTCAGGAAGAATAAACAAAGCTTCCGGGACTTCCTCCCAAGGCGTTTGATTCTCTCCGGGGAAAAACGAAAAGCCACCAAAAAATAAAGGCCCTGTCCCACGGTGCTCTGCTTCTTCTGTCCAGCGCATGTTTTGCTTGTAAGACGCAATTTTTGACTGTGCATCTTGAAAGCGTCCGGCGCCGGATGCAGCTTCAAGCGTTGCAAACGCCCCAGCACCAGCGAGCGTTAAATCTCCTTCGGCGCTCTGCCAGAAAAAGCGGCTGCCGGCGTAATCGGCTGCCTTTTGAAAAAAACAAACAGCGCTTACCGGCTGAATATGCTCAACAAGCGAAACCGATACCGAATCCGCTTCAGCAGGTAGTTGTTCTTTTAAATGGATTATCTGTTCATAAATTGACAGCTGTTTCATCTGCAGCATCTTAAACCCTCCACATAATTTCAAGGGCCTTTATCGGGTCCACCCCACATTATATGTCTTTTTTTATGAATCGACAAGAAAAACAAGCCAGGTTTGAATTGACACTTTTGCCCGTGTTTTCTAAACTATTTGAAGGTACGTACACCACAACTTTACAAAGGAGCCGTAAAACAAACGATGACATCTTCAACAAATGTAAAACAAGCCTTAGGTGAAAAAGAGGGCTGGCAGATTTGGTGGCGGATGATTCGACCGCATACATTAAGCGCTTCTTTTATTCCTGTATTTGTCGGAACCGCCGCTGCCAGTGCTGAAACTTCAATTCATTTCGGCCTGTTTTTTGCCATGTTACTTGCTTCCCTGCTCATTCAAGCTGCAACCAATATGTTTAATGAGTATTACGATTATGTACGTGGACTTGACACCGAGCATTCTGTCGGCATCGGCGGTACCATTGTACGCGATGGCTTTTCGCCGGCGAAAGTAAGAAATCTTGCTTTTCTATTGTACGGGATTGCCTTGCTCCTTGGGTTATATATATGCTTAACTACATCCTTTTGGGTTGCTGCTATCGGCGTCATTTCTATGTTGTTTGGTTATCTTTATACAGGCGGTCCCTACCCGATTGCTTACTCACCGCTTGGTGAATTAACAGCTGGCTTTTTTATGGGCACTGTAATAATTGGCATCAGCTTCTTCATTCAGTTAGAAACAATCAATGCGGCCATCGTTTATATTAGTTTACCAGTCGCCTTACTGATCGGTGCAATCTTGATGGCAAATAACATTCGCGACCTTGATGGGGATAAGTTAAACGGGCGGAAAACATTAGCCATACTCGCTGGAAAACAAGGAGCCATCGTGATTCTCACCCTCTTTTTCGGTGCAGCTTATGTAATCACAGCCGCACTTGCATTTACCGGCATTGTCCCTTTATGGGCATTGTTAACTTTGATTTCGATCCCTAAAGCCATACAGGCGGTTAAGACTTTTCAAACATCACACACGCCGCTTGAGATGATGCCAGGCATGAAATACACCGCCGATACAAATAAACGATTCGGCTGGATGTATGGGTTTGCTTTCATTTTAGAACATCTTTTACCGACGACAATGATGTAAAAAAGCTTCCCGGAAAATTTCCGGGAAGCTTTTTCTTAATCGTCTCCCATACCGAGGTAAATGAGGACGAAACGTGCTAGTTCAAGCACAGCTACAAGTGCAGCGGCAACGTATGTCAACGCTGCTGCATCGAGCACTTTGCGTGTCTCTTTTTCTTCGTTGTTTTGAATAATGCCTGTGCTTACCATTTGACCCATCGCCCGGCTTGAAGCGTTAAATTCAACCGGAAGCGTAACGAGCTGGAATAAAACTGCTGCTGACATAAATACGATACCGAGCAGCAGCATGCCCTGCGCCTGAATCAAGATACCTGCAATGATTAAAATGAACGAAAAGTTCGATCCTAAATTCGCCGCTGGTACAAGTGCATGACGAATGCGGAGAAACGCATAATCCTCTGCATCTTGAATCGCGTGACCGACTTCGTGTGCGGCAATCGCAGCCCCTGCGACAGATTCACGGTAATAGTTTTCCTCCGAGAGACGCACTGCTTTCGCTTTTGGATCGTAATGGTCACTTAATTTACCTTTCACAGGCTCAACATTGACATCATAGATCCCATTTTCCCGCAGAATTTTTTCTGCAACTTGTGCACCTGTCATCCCGGCGGTATTTTGGACTTGCGAATATTTCTTATACGCGCTTTTCACCCGGCTCTGCGCCCAGAGCGGAATCAAAAGTAAAAGCGCAAAATAAATGATAAACGCCGTTAAACTCACGATGCTCCACCTCCTCAAACCAGTTCATCTTCATACTTTATTTTATGCCAAACCTATGTTCACGTCAATTCTAGTGCAGTAAGGTTCAAGAAACCTTCACCGTTCCTCTTCTTTTGCTTTTAAGCGTTCCTTTTCCCCCCGGTATTTTTTTACACCTGCATAGGTCAGCCCTGTTAATACAAAAGCAGCCATCGTGCTGATGACAAAAAATAAAGAAGGATCTGTGCTTGATTGTTTCTGCTCACTTTCAAATAAAAGCTGCTGAAACGTTTGTAATTTAGCTGCCAGCTCGTCCTCTCCTGCTTCTTCATGACGGACGCGCTCATTGATATGGGCAGCGAGGGACGTAACTTCCTCCTGCCAAGCAGGCGATGTCCTTAAAAACATTGCCGGCTGAACTTGGAGGAGCTCTTGCTGCACACCCGCCCAAAGCTCGCGACGCTCTTCTACAGGTGCACCCGGCAGTTTAGCTTGTGTACGCTGCAGACGATGTTCAAGCTGAACGACGCCGCCTAGACTTTTCACAGCTTCCTCATCAAATACCGCCTGTACGGTGTAGTAAAACGCACGAACGTAGGCCTTACGCTCAGCATCACTTAACTGAACCGCAGCAAGAGAACCTTGTGCCTGCTGCAAGCTTTCCACAATTAAGCCTATATCATCCGAACTTAAATTCTTTTCTTCAAACCGAAGTTCAGGAAGATACTGCCCGGCTCGCTCAAGTGTTTTTTTAGCTTCAGCGTATGACGCCTCCTGCGTTAGACGGTCAGCTGCAGCAGCTGCTTCAAGCAGCGGTTCGTTTTCACTATAAGCTTGTCCAGGTACAAGCAAAACACAAATCATTAAGGTAGTTAGCCCCCATTGTTTCCACATGATGCATCCGCCCTCCTCTGCCTGCTGATACCAACGTATGCAGTAAAGGACAAGGTTAGACCCTGTAAGCGGAAAAGGAAGCTAGACCTAAGACGGTACATCCACCGGCTGCCTGCGCACATGAAGCACATATATCAAACCGATTGAAAGCAGACTTAACCAAAATGTGAAATAACCAATGTGATGAATACCATCCAATAAATACGGACTCACCCACGGATAAACATTATACATGTAATCGATCATATCGTTATGCACCGTCCATACTGCTGCTACTGTTAAGTGCCAACGTCGAATGTGATAAAAGGGTAAGTAAAGAAGTGCCTGCACTGCCATTGCCCCGTGTGAAACAATCAACATGTAATTTTGCCAGTTTAGCTCATCACCTGCGAATCCGGCACCTGCATTCATTACAACCGCCCAGATCCCGTACTTGATTAACGTTACCGCAGCAAGTGCTTCGATGAGCCCGCTCCGGCGGTTCAACAGCCATAGAAACAAAACGATACAAAAAAACAAGCTTGCTGTTGGACTGTCTGGTACAAAGATTAAAAATTGTGGTGGTGTGATCATCAGTTGATCAATGTACCATATGTAACCGTATAAAGTGCCAACTGCATTGATCACTAACAACAGCCCGAGCACCTTTGGAGACATCAGCAAGGCTTTAAGCCGCTGCTTCATCGGAAGCTTTTGCCCTGTTCTCAAAACGTTCCCTCCTCACCCAGCCGGTTTAAAAAAAGCTGTCCCGGCGAACCGGATTTTCCGGTTACCGGGGACAGCTTTTTCTTTAAGCTACCACTTTACTCATCTTCTTCATCATCACCGTTGTCATCCTCATCATCGTCTTCTTCACCGTCGTCGCCGTCATCCGGCTGACCGTTGGCTTCGATGTATTCCGAGAGGACTTCAAGTTCTTCATCATCACCGTCAAACAAGCCGGCTGGCATATCGCCAATACCTTCTACAGCAATTTCAGCGATGTCTTCTGCCCCATAAGGTAGATCATAAAGATCCGGTCCTGCAGCGCCGGCACCTTCCATCTGGTCACCGTGACACTCAATACAGCCTTGCTCTTCGTAAATCTCATAACCTCTGGCGTCTTGATCAACTTCGATGATGTCGTCATCAGTAATGATTTCACCCTGCTCTTCAGCAGCTTCCCAGTCGTGCTCTTCTACAGACTCCCAGGTTAAATAAATGGTAGCAATCGTCCCGAGCATCATCATTGCAGTTGCAATCGGACGACGTGATGGACGACGTTCCGGACCATTATCAAGCCAAGGTGCAATCAGCAGTGCACCAAAAGCGATGCCCGGAATAACCACGTTTCCAATCAATTCGAAATCCCCGGAAGCAAACTGATACTTTAAGAGCTGATACAAGAATAAAAAGTACCAGTCCGGAAGCGGAATGTAAGCGGAGTCAGTCGGGTCGGCAACGCCTTCAAGCGACGCCGGATAAGCTGTTGCCATACATAAAAACCCGATCAAAAAGACCGCACCTACGAGCCATTCTTTCAATAGAAAGTTTGGCCAGAAAGCTTCCGTTTTTCCAGGGAACTCCGAATAGTCTTTAGGAATGTTCGGTTTCTTTTCGGCAGGGACACGTGAATCCCCGACGAACTTCATACCTTTTCCTCGATGCATCGGACTCCCTCCTTCACCCGTTTCTAAATAACTTATAACGTTTTACAATGGACCGGAGATACCTTGACGGCGGATCATAATAAAGTGGGCTGCTAACAGACCAAGTAATGCCCCCGGCAGGAAGAATACGTGAATCGCAAAGAATCTTGCCAAGGTTTGTGCCCCGACAATTTCACCGCCCTGCAGTAAAGTTCGCAGCGATTCACCAATAATTGGTACCGTCTCCATAATTTCAAGTGCAACTACAGTCGCAAAGTAAGCTTTCATGTCCCAAGGGAGCAGGTAGCCGGTCAAACCAAGACCGAGCATAACAAAGAATATAAGTACACCTACAACCCAGTTCAGTTCACGAGGTTTTTTGTAAGCCCCGGTAAAGAAAACCCGCAATGTATGTAAAAACATCATTACGATGACAACGCTCGCTCCCCAGTGGTGCATCGCACGCACAATAGCACCGAACGCTACTTCACTTTGTAAATAGTAAACGGATTCATACGCATTGATAATATCAGGTACGTAATACATCGTTAAAAACATGCCGGACAAAATCTGAATGACGGTGACAAAGAAAGTCAGCCCGCCAAAACAGTAGATAAATGCCGAGAAGTGGTGCGCCGGGTTGACGTGTTCAGGCACTTCGTGATCGGCAATATCCCGCCAGAGCGGCGTAATGTCCATGCGTTCGTCAACCCAGTCGTAAATACGCTGTAACATTGCAAACGCCCCTCCTATTATTGTGGTTCAGACTGACCTACATACACGGCCCCGTCACGGATTTCATACTCATAGCGGTGCAGCGGCTCGGTTGGAGGTGTTCCTTCCACGTTCGTACCGTCACGCTCGTACAGCCCAAAGTGACATGGACAATAGAACATTTCCGGATAATCCTCACTACCTTCCCAGCTGACTGTACAACCAAGGTGTGTACAGACGGCAGATAACGCTACAACGTCATCGCCATCGCGGTAGACATAAATGGTTTCAATTTGTTCCGATTCATACCAGCCGTCATCTGCTTCGTACGTTAACTCTCTACGAATCGGTTCTTCGCCTAATTCATCAAACTCAACAAGGTAGTTCATATCACCTTCTGCAGCAGCATCAAGTACCGGGTCAACTGCCATACGGACCATCGGCATCAGCATACCTGCAGCCATAAAACCGCCCACACCTGTCAGCGTATACGTTAAGAACTGACGACGCGAAACATTATGATTCTTCTCACTCACCGTTTTTCCCTCCCTACTTTCCAGGCTGTGTCCCTAAACGGACGATGCACACATATGAAGACTAAGACATATTAATAATAGCCTAAGCAATAAATTCATGTCAATCGTTTCACGAGGCTGTCACGAATGTTTCGTTACTGTGGGGACTTTTTCCACTCTTCCATAATGATCGGAAGAATTTGCTCAATTTGATCAGAGATCGTTTTCCTTTTCAATTTAGGATCCAAATCTTCCACCGGAAGAAGTGGCAGCCATAAAAGCGTACCGGTCAGCTCTTCTTCATACTTTTTCCATGAGCTGTCTGCTGTTAAATAAATGACATGCTGTTTACCGGCTTCAACTGCGGTTTCGTGCCATTGTTTTAAGCGCAGTACGGCTTGTTCACCTTCAGCTGTAACCATATATGTAAACGGCGGCAGCTGCAGCACACGACCATGAAATTGACGCTCAAGTTCATCTGTCATTAAGTTTACATATTCGCCCATAGCGGCTTTTGACTTCATATCTTCGCCAAAATCAACGGGCATTAACGGGACAATAACAGTATCAACATAAGAAGCAGCTTCTTTATACCTTGCTACATCCTGGGTGCTCCATTTCATGATTTCCACTCCTTATTAAAATTTTTGTTTAACGCCTGCCATTCACTGCTTAAACGTTCAAAACGACTTTGATCACCTGCATCTAAAGCTTCATCAATTGCTGTTTTTAGACGCTTTACTTCCTTCTCATAAAGGGACCATGCGGCAACGGCTTCCGCCCCCTGCTGCAGGTATCTACGCTCAGGATGATATGGATTTCCTTCTAAGATCGTTTGATAAGCTTCTAATTCAAAAAGATCCGCTGCCTGCAGTTCAATGTACAAAGGAAACTCCGGCCTCGCCTGCAGCCGGTGATAACAAGCTTCAGCATCATGGGCGACGGTTAAACCTTCTTGAAAGTATACATGACATTCTGCGTCGTTTAACCGCAGCAGGCGCGGCGCCTCGCGCGCATCCGGCACGAAACGCACTTCTTCAAGTAAAGTATTGTGCGCTGCCATGTACTGCAAAAGCCAGGTGATCCGCCGATCCTGCAGTATATTGTAAGCTAACAGCCACTCGATAAACTTTCTTTTTTCTTCTCTTTCAATTACACTTGCCATCACATTCACGTCCTGTCGTTACATTTCATCTTCTGCAAATGTTTCAAGAAACGCCTGTAGTTCCGGCTGTTCTTCTAAGTTGAGAGACTGTTTTAATTTATGGATTCCGTCTTCACGGCGCCCTCCTTCAAGCAGCGCATACCCGTAGTCACGAAGGAAAGCTGCATCTTCGAGAAACGATGGAGACGCCTGCTGAAACGCTTCAAGCGCTTTAGACACGTCATCCTCCTCAAGGTGAGCCCGTGCCTCGTACCAGCTGAATAACGGAGCGTCCTCACTCATTTCCCGCAAGTAGGAAACCAGCTCAAGCACACCTTCTGCGTCTTCCTGGTTATCAAGGGCGCTAAGCAGGCTTAATGCGGCATCAACATTGCCTGGGTTCATAGATAAAGCTTCACGCAGTGAAGTTATTGCTGCTTCTTCGTTTCCGAGTTTCAACTGAATTTTTCCGGCTTCTGCATACAACGCATCGTTAAATTCGTCAACCCGCATGCCGTCCTGACAAACCGCTAATGCCTTGTCAAACTGTTCCTTACCTTCATAAGCACGCGCTAAAAATGGATATAAACTTGCATACTCGTAATCAAGGTTACGCAGTTCTTCAAGCTGTTTAACCGCGGTTTCGTAGTCACTAATCTGCAGCGCTGTATAGCCGTAACCAAATAACGCATTTAACTCCGTTTTTTCAGCCAGGCCGTCCTCATAGTATTTCATCGCTTCTTCAAACTGGCCTGTTGCACTATAAGCTTCTGCAATTCGTAAGTAAATTGAACTTTCAGGGTGCTCAAAACCGTGTTGCTCTGCCTGCTTTAAAAAGGGGATACTTTTTTGATAGTCGCCGCGCTCTAAGTAAAATTCGCCGAGCCCTGCAAGAAGAACCGGCTCTTCCGGTGCGCTTTCAAGCGCGTTTTTCAGTTTCTGCTCCGCAACTTCTTCAAGCCCTTGCAGCTGATACAAATCGGCAAGGAGCATCTGCGCTTGAATGTAGCTTTCGTCTTCTTCAGAAATTTCAAGCAGCCACTCGATCGCTTCATCTTCTTCTTCAAGATCAATGGAGAGCTCCGCTGCCAGTATATAAAGCTCACCTTCGTCTGGATAATCCATCAGCAGGCGCTTCACAAGCCTTGATGCTCGCCCGGCGTGACCAAGCTGCTGATAAATCATCGCAATATCATACATCTCTTGGTGATCAGCTTCACTTTCAAGCCGTTCAAGTTCCTCAAGTCCTTTTTCTACCTCACCTTGTTCAATCATTTTCACTGCTTTTTCGAGCGCTTCCACAACCAAAGCCCCTTTCTTGTGCCTCGTACGCATATTTTCAAACTGGCCTGCACTAGCAGATGTCTGTTGAAAATGTACTTGATGCAGAGCCGCCACGTCAAGATAAGGCGATTGCGCACCTACATACAAAAAAAGCCCGCTTGTAAGAAAACGCTTACAAAGCGGGTCAGTCAAAAGTACTGGCAAGTTCACTCAATAGGAGTAGAGAAACCATACGCTACATATTATTATAGCGCTTTCATATAAAATGTCAACGTTTTGCTGACGATTTTCCAGCGTATGTTATGTAACGTTGCAACATATATGCCCTGTCATGAGTGAACCCACCCATGACAGAGGCTGCATATGTGATAAACATACAACTTTTCAGCGTGTAGACAAACTTTTAAGAAAAGCGAAGGCTGACGTCGCTTTTCAGCGGACGCTTGCACCCGGAGGGCACAAGTGCGACATCGGTTTGATCGGCGCTAACGCTTGATCTCACCGTGTCTTCTTAGCCCCCGTCACCGACTCAACTTCCTCGGCAGAAAGTCACTGCCTGCAGGATTTTCGGCTCGCGCTGTTCCTGGTGGCGTCGCCGCCGACGCTTGTCAGCCTTATGTAGTTTGAAGGTCACCAATTGTAAAGATTCTTTTGATTAAGCAATATCTACATGAATCCTTTTCATCATGACGCTTTATGAGTGATCAAACGAACCATATACAAATGTAAAAGTGACCGAAACGAAAGACGGCGACTCCCAGAGGATCAAGCGCAGGCCTCGGGAAAGCCTCCGTCGGTAGTGTTGGTCACGTTCATAATTCGGTTTTTATCCTCTTTATGCAACAGCCCGGAACTTGAGGAAGTAAGCTGTCCATAAATGTTTGGCTTTATACTTTGTCAACAGTCTGAAACATACAATGTTTCAATAATTACTGTTTTTTATATCAACAAACCTTTACTGCACCTCAAGCACTATCTTAAGAATCCGTCCGAAGCGATGTTAAATCTTCAAAAAATAATGGATAACTAACAGCTGCTGCTTCACTTTCATGAATGCGCGAAGGTCCATCTGCAGCAAGCGATGCCACCGCCATAGCCATCCCGATTCGATGATCACCATATGTTTTTGTGTCAGCACCTGTTAAAGGGGTCGGACCATCAATGATCATTCCGTCTTTAGTTGCTTCAATCGATGCACCAAACTTTTTCAATTCCTGAACAACAGTATCGATCCGATTTGTTTCTTTAACTTTCAATTCTTCAGCATCTTGAATGACAGTACGGCCATTTGCCTGTGTCGCAAGAACTGCAAGCACTGGAATTTCATCAATTAGCCGCGGAATTAAAGCCCCGTCAATCGTTGTTCCTTGAAGCTCACTGCCGCGGATCACAATGTCAGCTGCTGGTTCGCCGCAATCCGTTCGTTCATTGATGATTTCAAAGTCTGCCTCCATCGCCGTAAGTACATCAAGAATGCCTGTCCGGGTCGGATTAATCCCTACGTTTTCTAACGTCACTTCGCTTCCTTGAAGCATCGCTGCAGCAGCAAGAAAGAAAGCAGCTGATGAAATATCACCTGGAACATTCACATGCCGAGCGCTTAAAGACTGACCACCTTTAAGCGAAACCGAGTTTTCATCGCGGTACAACCGAACACCAAATGCTTCAAGCATCCGTTCAGTATGATCACGCGAGCGAAACGGCTCAGTCACTTCAGTTACACCCTCACTTTGCAGGCCGCACAGTAAAATACTTGATTTCACTTGTGCACTTGCGATTTCTGAAATCCAGTGGATGCCAACTGTATGTTGGCCTTGAATGGAGAGCGGCGTATATTTGCAGTTTTTTCGACCGCGAATGGAAGCCCCCATTTTCGTAAGCGGATCTGTGACGCGTGTCATCGGACGGCGGGCAATTGAGGCGTCACCTGTTAATACGCTGTGAAATGGACAGCCTGCAAGAATGCCTGCCACTAACCGAGCTGTTGTCCCGGAGTTACCGACATCTAGAATTTCTGCCGGCTCTTGAAGCCCTCGGGTTCCACGGCTTTCTATTGTGACAGTATCTTCATTTTGTTCAATAGAAACGCCAAGTTTACGGAAAATATCAATTGTACTTAGACAGTCTTCGCCCGGAAGAAACCCTTGTACTGTCGTTTTACCTTCAGCAAGTGATCCGAACATGACCGCACGGTGCGAGATCGATTTATCACCAGGCACCACCCGTTTTCCTTTCAACGCTTCTGCCGGATAAATTTCTTCTACAGCCACAACAATCCCCCCCCTTTTTAATCTAGCTGATTTGTTTCATACATTTCACTTTCAAGTAATTTTTGTGCCTCTTTACGATCTTCATCTGTCCGAAATGTGAGTCGGAGAACACCGGTAATGTCATTTCGAGTTTCTAATATTTGTAAATTAACAATGCTAATTCGTTCGCGGGCAAGAATCCCGGTCACATCAGAGATCACACCTGGGTGGTCGGGCACATCAACATATAAGTCATAAAATGAAGGAAGTGCCCCTTTTTCCCGCGGCGGTAGGCCGTCACGATACGTTTTTGCACGGGCAAAAAAATCAAACAAGGCTGTTTCATCACCTGAAGCAATTAACGTCCGCATATGCTGCATCTGCTTTTGCCATTGATCTAGTAAGTCCAGTAAAGCCTCCTGATTGTGCAGCACAATATCGCGCCACATCGGAGGGCTTGCTGAAGCAATGCGGGTAATATCACGAAATCCGCCGGCTGCAAGCCGTGCAGTTAGCGGGTCTTCTTGGGCCACACCTTCTACTTGATGAACGAGGCTTGAGGCAATTAAATGCGGAAAGTGACTGATCACACCAGCTAATTTATCGTGCTGCTCAGGTGTCATCTCAATAAATTGCGCTTTCGTGCCTTTCAACCAATTTTGCAGCTGAATCACTTTACGCAGCGGTGCACCATCTTCAGGGTCAGGGGTTAAAACGTAGTAAGCATTTTCAAACAAGTGCGTTTTTGAAGCCTGCACACCTGACTTGTGAGAGCCTGCCATCGGGTGACCGCCGATAAAGTCAACTTCCTGGTCTTTAAACACTTTTCCGTCCTGCACAACTTTCGATTTTGTACTGCCTACATCGGTAATTAACGCTCCGGGCTTTAAATTCATATCAGCAAGCCGGTGGATGAGCGCAGCTGTCTGGGTTACAGGCACACTTAATATAATAAGGTCTGCATCTTTGGCACCTTCTTCAATATGTTCAAATGCTTCATCTACAATTTCTAATGATACAGCCATTTTCCGAGCTTCCGGCTGGAGTTCGACCCCTGTAACAATCACGTCGTGCTCGTTTCGGATCGCAAGCGCAAGCGACCCGCCGATCAACCCGAGTCCGGCTATACAAACTTTTCGTGCCATCTACCGTGTCCTCCTCGCTCTTAACCTGCGCTATCTCTGTGCAGAACTTTCAGCTTTTTCATGTAAGAAAGCTTTGAGTGCTGACTGAAAATGTTCCATCTCCTCATCTGTGCCAATCGTCACCCGGATACATGTCGGAAAACCTAGCGCTTGACCTGAACGAACGATAACGCCGCGTTCAAGCAGTGCTTGAAATACCTCATCACCATCAAAGCCAGTATCAAGCAGTAAAAAGTTGGCTTCACTTGGATAGTAGGAAAGGCCGTTTTCTTTTGCGAAATTCATAAGCTCATGCTTATTTTTTAATGTTTTCTCTTTGCAGTCATGAATAAATGCTTGATCACGCCAAGCAGCACGAGCTGCTTCCTGGGCTAATGCTGTCGTATTAAACGGTGGACGGATCGGGTCCACCTCCTGCATTAACTTGGCCGGTCCTATGCCAAAGCCAAACCGGAGCGCAGCAAGGCCATATGCTTTTGAAAACGTTCGTAAAAGCACTAAATTGTCATAAGTACGCAACAGCTGCAGTGTATCTGGGTAGTCTTCTGCCTCTACGTATTCGATGTACGCTTCATCACTTACAACAAGAACATCACTCGGCACGCGTGCAAGAAAAGATGCAAAAGCTTCAGCGTTAATATAACCGCCGGACGGATTGTTTGGATTGCACACCCATACAATGCGGGTATTTTCATCAATCGCTTCAAGCATGGATTCTAAATCATGATCACCTTCAACGAGCGGAACTTCACGAATTTCTGCACCTTCAACAATGGCGTTATGTTTGTATTGTGAAAATGTCGGTACAGCCATCACCGTGTTTGTACCTGCGTCTAAGTAAGCGCGGCAGAGCATTAAAATCACTTCATCTGAGCCGGCCCCAAAAAGCAGCTGCTTTTCTTCAACACCAAGACTTTCTGCCAGCTCTGTGCGCACCGCCTGCGCATACCCGTCTGGATAGAGGGCAGGCTTAGCAGCAGCCGCCTGCACAGCCTCCTGTACGAGTGGAGATGCACCAAATGGATTTTCATTCGACGCAAGTTTAAAGACTTGGTCTAAACCATACGCCGCCTTCACTTCTTCCATCGGTTTTCCCGGCTTATACGGGGAAAGGCCGGTCAACTGATTTTTTAATTTCATACGTTACGTCACCTCATCTTTCATCGGGGTCATGGTTACAAGTGAGACGGCGAGCGCTTTAACTTTTTCAAGTGCTTCAGGCCGGGTCTCAGGTTCTCTTAACTCTTCTTCAAATTGTGCGATGATACGTACAATCGCACTCCCAACAATCACGCCATCCGCTGCACCTTCCAGGGCTTTAACGTGTTCCGGTTTAGAAATGCCGAATCCGGCCGCTGCAGGTACCGGACTCACTGCTTTCACTTCCTCAATAAACGCACGTGTCCCTTCAGCGAGCTCATCACGAGTTCCGGTAACACCAAGGCTTGAAACAATGTATAAAAAGCCTTGGGCACCTTGAGCGATCCGCTCGATTCGTGCTTTTGACGTAGGTGCGACAAGTGAAATCAACTCAAGGCCGTGTTCATTCATTGAAGTTCGCACGACTTCACTTTCTTCAAGCGGAAGATCTGGAATTAATAAGCCGTCTGCTTCGTTTTCAGCAGCTGCTTTTGCAAACGTTTCTAAGCCCATTTGATACACTGGATTGTAATATGTGAAGATCACAACAGGGATATTTAATCCACGCTCCCTCATTTTCGGAACGAGGGCGAGCGCCTTCTTTAAGGTCATTCCTCCGGCAAGAGAACGTTCTGCTGCTTCTTGAATGACCGGACCATCTGCAAGGGGATCCGAATACGGAATCCCAAGCTCTAAAATATGCGCACCGGCTTCTTGAAGGGTTAAAGCCGTCTCAATCGTCGCTTCTTCATTTGGGTCACCGGCCATAATAAATGGAATAAACACCGGGTACGCGGCATTCGCTGCGGCTTTTTCAATTGAAGTATTCATGCCTCGGCCTCCTTTTGAGAGCTGATCCGGTCATTCATCGTCTGTACATCTTTGTCCCCGCGTCCGGATACACAAATGACAAGCGTTTCAGACGACTCCATAGCTGCAGCTTTTCGTGCAGCAAGTGATACAGCGTGGGCCGTTTCAATCGCTGGTAATATCCCTTCAGTCGAAGCTAACAGCTGCACTGCCTCAAGCGCTTCCTCATCTGTTACAGCTGTATATTCAGCCGCCCCGCTGTCAGCTAAATGGGCGTGCTCCGGTCCAATTCCCGGGTAATCGAGCCCGGCAGAAATCGAATAAGGCTCGGTAATTTGGCCGGCCTCATCCTGCATTAAAAAGGTGAGTGAGCCGTGAATGACGCCGGGACGCCCTTTTGAGATCGTCGCTGCATGATTTGGAGTATTAATTCCTTCACCGGCAGCTTCTGCCCCGTACAGCTTCGTTTTCTCAGCGAGTAACGGGCTGAACATGCCAATTGCATTGCTCCCGCCGCCTACACAAGCAACTGCCGCATTCGGCACATCTCCAACAGCTTCAATCATCTGCTGTTTCGTTTCCTCGCCGATCACACGTTGAAATTCACGTACCATTTCCGGATAAGGGTGCGGACCAACGACAGAGCCGATTAAATAAAACGTATCCTCGACGTGTGTGACCCAGTACCGGATTGCTTCATTCGTTGCATCTTTTAATGTCCGGCTGCCGCTTTCAGCAGGGATGACTTCAGCGCCAAGGAGCTCCATACGAAACACGTTTAATTTCTGCCGCTCCATATCTTCAGCACCCATAAAAACTTTACATTCAAGGCCAAGGCGGGCACATACCGTTGCCGTCGCCACCCCGTGCTGACCGGCGCCGGTTTCAGCAACAATTTTTTCTTTACCCATACGTTTCGCTAACAAAGCTTGTCCGATCGCGTTATTCAGCTTGTGTGCCCCGGTATGAAGTAAGTCTTCGCGCTTTAAATAAATGGCAGCGCCGCCGAGCTTTTCGGTTAAACGCCCTGCATACGTAAGTGGTGTTTTTCGGCCGGCGTATTCCGTTAACATATGGTGGTATTCCTTCATAAACGCTTCGTCTTGAAGGGCGTGGCGGAAGGAGCTTTCAAGTTCCTCAAGTGCTGCCATTAATGTCTCTGGCACAAACTGTCCGCCAAACCGTCCATAACGGCCGAATTCATCTGGATAGTTCACGTTCATACGCTCTCAACCTTTCTTCAAGCGCCTTCATCCGGGACGCTGATTTCATCCTGTTTTCTTCAATACCACTTGATACGTCAATACCAGGCGGGTGATAAGTTAAAAGCTGATCTACATTTTCAGGCGTAATTCCGCCAGCAATTAAAAGTGGGACACCAAACCGCTTTGCTTCATCTCGGTAGCAGGGCACCGCCTCCCAGTCAAACTGTTCTCCTGTCCCACCCCAGCCGTTTTTTGAATACGTATCGATAATAAAGCCATCAGCAATACCAAAAAACGGGGCGAGCACATCCCTTGCATCAGTTTCTGAGCGGTGATGCAACGCTTTATAAACTTCAACACCAAGGGCCTTCACCTCAGCTGCAAAAGCTGGTGACTCTGTACCATGTAGCTGCACAATTTGAAGTGGAACCGTCTTTAAGACTTGTTCAACCTCTTCAAGCGTCGGATTAACAAACAGTCCACAAGCAGAAACAGAAGGTGCTTTTTGCAGCCATAAGCGTACGTCTTCTTTTTTAACCTGGCGCCTGCTGTCAGCAAAGACAAAACCAAGTAGATCAGCATTGTGCGATACCGCCTGCAAGACGTCGTCTTCCTGCATTAAGCCGCACATTTTAAACGTCGGGCGAGCCATGACCAGCACCTCCCCGCAGCGAAGCAACCGCGTCTGCCGGATGCTCGTGCGTCACGAGGGCTTCACCGACAAGCAGTCCCTGCGCACCGGCGGATGCAGCCCGAGCTGCATCATCACTCGTATGAATGGCGCTTTCGCTAATAAGAAAAACGTCTTCAGGGACGTAAGGAGCCACCTCTTCAGTTACAGAAAGTGAGGTCTCAAACGTTTCAAGGTTCCGGTTGTTCACCCCGATGAGCGGCGGCTGAAATTCACGGAGAACTTCTTGCAGCTCTTCAGCGTTATGCACTTCAACTAATGCCTCCATCCCGAAACGCTCTGCTGCCTCGTGCAGTGATTTCAACTTTGCCGGCGAGAGCGCACTTGCAATTAAAAGAACAGCGTCTGCTCCGATCCGGGCACTCTCTTCAATCTGGACTTCTTCTAAAATAAAATCTTTACGAAGCACCGGTAAATGGACGGCTTCTTTTACTGCTGTTAAATCCGCACGCTTGCCATGAAAATACGTTTCATCGGTTAAGACTGAAACCGCCTGCGCTCCGCTTTCTTCGTAGAGGCGGGCTTGTGATACCGGATCAAGATTTTCATTGAGCGAGCCTTTCGAAGGCGAAGCTTTTTTCACTTCAGCAATTAAGCCAACCCCGTATAACGCCGCTCCTTCACGAAGCGAGGTTAACAAAGGCTGCTTTTCAAACGTTCTTTCCTCAGGAAGTTGAAGCGTTTCAAGTTCTGTTCGTTTCGTTGCTAAAATTTTAGTAAGCATTGATATTCCCCGCTTTCTTCCGAAGTTGTTCAACGTAGGCAGCTGTTGTACCGTCTTTTAAGGCACGCGCTGAAAGCTCGTACCCTTCTGCCAGCGTACGCGCAGCGCCGCCTACATAAAGAGCCGCTCCTGCGTTTATGGCTAAAATATCCTGCACTGCACGATCAGCCCTGCTATGAAACGCATGATCCAGGATTTCTGCGCTTGCTTTTTGGTCTGCAGCTTGGACCGCTTCAAGCGGGGCGGTTGTTGCTCCGAGCGCTTCCGGCGTAACTTCATATTCAAATACGTTGTCACCAGCAACCTCTGTTACATACGTTTTCGTACTGATCGTCAATTCATCCAACCCATCAGCTCCGGTAACGAGCAAGGCCCGCTTTGTACCGAGCCGCTGCAGCGCTTCAGCCATTTTCCGCCCATACATCCGGTCGAACACACCAATGACTTGGGCTTCAGCTTGAGCCGGGTTCGTTAACGGACCTAGCAGATTAAAAATGGTGCGAAAGCCGATCTCTTTACGCGGCACAGCAGCATGTTTCATCGCTTCGTGATAAAGGGGGGCGAACAAAAAAGTCATGCCACTTTCATGCAAAGCTTTTACCGCTTCCTCCGGATTTGTTTCAACAGGCAGCTTTAACATTTCAAGCACATCGGCACTTCCGCTTCGACTTGAAACGGAGCGGTTACCATGTTTAGCAACTTTTAACCCAAGGCTTGCTGCTGTTAACGCAGCCCCGGTGGAAATATTGAACGTTGAAGCACCATCGCCTCCCGTACCGCATGTATCAATGACACCCGGCAGGCCGTGCTCAATTTGAAGGGCATGGGCTCGCATCGACCGGGCAAAGCCGGTGAGCTCATCTACCGTCTCCCCCCGGGTGCGCATTAAAGCCACTACAGCCGCAATCTGACTCGGGGTTGCCTCACCTTGCATGATGGCATTCATCACTTTTTCTGCGTCGGTTTCACTTAACGTTTCCTGCTCAACTAAGGCGTGCAGCACCTTTTCAATACTCATCTCAGCTCTTCCTTTCTTCATTCAACTTCATGCTTTGGCTCAAAAGCCTGCTCAGCTGTCTCAATCGCTTTAAATAAAGCTTTAGCTTTATTTACTGTCTCCTCATATTCCATCGCCGGATCTGAATCTGCCACAACGCCTGCCCCTGCCTGAACGTAAGCTGTGCCATTTTTAATAAGCACGGTGCGGATCGCGATACACGAGTCAATATTGCCGTCATAGCCGAAGTAGCCGATGCCACCGGCATAAATACCGCGCCGCGTAGGTTCAAGCTCCTGTAAAATTTCCATTGCCCGCACTTTCGGTGCCCCAGAAACTGTACCGGCTGGAAACGAGGCGGTTAAGGCTTGTAACGGATGCATGTGTTCAGCAAGTTCACCAGTTACTTTCGAGACAATATGCATAACGTGAGAGAAACGTCCAATTTCAAGCAGGGTCGGCGTGTTCACGCTGCCGTAAGCAGCCACCCGACCGACATCATTTCTAGCTAAGTCTACGAGCATGTAATGCTCTGCCCGCTCTTTCTCATCATTCATCAGCTCTTCTTCTAAAGCAAGGTCCTCTTCTTTGGTTGCGCCGCGTTTTCGGGTGCCGGCAATCGGATGAATCTCTACCTGCTGATCCTGCACTTCAACGAGGCGCTCCGGCGAACTGCCGACAATTTCAACACCGTTAATCGTTAAATAAAATAAATACGGCGACGGGTTCACCATACGAAGCGCCCGGTACACCGAAAACGCTGATACGTTCAACGAACGTTCAAACCGCTGCGAGAGCACGGTTTGAAACGTATCCCCTTGATGAATATATTCTTTGATTTTTTCAACATCAGCTTCAAACTGCTCGCGTTCATAATTCGAAGTTACTTTGGAAAAATCAATATCTGCCGCTAAATCAAGCGGCGGTGTTCGCTGCATAACAGCAGCAGGTGGTTCACTTAATTTTGCAAGTACCCGGTTCACTTCTGCTTCAGCTGTTTCTGCATCAGCTGGCGTTTCTGCGTAATGAATGACAGTGACTTCTTTTTTCGCGTGATCATAAGCAATCAATGTTTCGCAAAATAAAAATGTCACCGGCGTTTTCGGCTCAGCATTCGCACCATTCTGCAGTCGTGGCTCAAAATCTTCCACCGCATCATACGGTATCGTACCAACAGCTCCGCCTTTAAACGGAAGTGATACTGAAGCCGGTGCCGGATCAATCCACTTCATCGCTTCTTCAAAAACGGCTGCAAGATCAGCACCTATGGCACAGCACTTGTTGTTCTCATCAAAAAGTGCGTAACCACCTTCGTCTGCTTCAGTTAACGTATAGCGCGGATTTAAGCCGATGAACGAAAACTGTGCCCAAGGTGAAGTATCATCTTTACTTTCTAATAAATAAACAGCTTCACGCTCGACACTTTGAAACATGCCGATCGGCGTAAGTTCATCAGCAAACATCTTTGAGGCAAACGGTACCGTTTTGTACTGTTCTGCTTGCGCTTGAAATGTTTCGTATGTTGTCATCTTTCCACCTCATCTCAATTTCGAAAGCATCAGTGGAACAAAGAAACACCCGGCGCGAACGCATCCGGATGCTTTTACCTCTGCATCTTTCAATAGCAAAGGCTCCGCTGATCTTTCGCTCTCCTTCTCTCAACTCAACTACACGTGTTCAGCTTCGTTTGCACGTATCCTATCGTTTCAGCTGCTTCGTGTCAATTTATAAGGTCCGGCCGAAGCTGAACCGCATCTTTATGATACACGTGGCAAATATCTTCCTGCGGCCGGTCATCATTCACCGTCATCATCACTCGAATGCAGCGCGGCAGGCTGTTTGGTACTGGGATTTCTGTGGCACACATGACCGGAACATACGACCAGCCTTCAAGGCTCCGAGTCGCTTTTGCCGGAAAAGCCGCAGTTAAATCTGTCGTTACTGTAAACCATATGTGCACAACATCTTCTGCTTTAATGTTATTTTTTTCAGCCATGTCACGCAAAACTTCTTCGGCTGCTGTTAAAATCGCGCTGCTTTCATTCGTTTCTGCTGTTGTTGCTCCTCGAATTCCGCGCATATTACCTCTTCCCCTTTGGCTCACTCATACATTTCAGTAAATCCTCATCTCGTACCGGCACCTTGATCGGCAGCCCGGTCTCTTCTAAAAGCACCATTCTTACTTCGGCAGCTTCGGTTTTCTTATCTTTTTTCATCGCTTCAAGCAAAGCCTGCGGATCAAACTGTTGAAATAACCACGGTTCGTACCCGAAGTTTTTCAACCAGTCTGCTTCGACTTCAGGATCCAGCCCTTGATAACCGAGGTGCCGAGCGACTGTCATTGCATAAATCATACCGGATGCTACAGCTTCACCGTGAGTCACTTTGCCATAACCAAGGTGTTTCTCAAGCGCATGCCCCATCGTGTGCCCAAAGTTTAAAAAAGCACGCACACCGCTTTCAAACGTATCTTCACGAACAATACCTGCTTTTACATGAATGGAACGGGCTAAAATTTCTGATAAATCAGCCTGCTTTAAATCTTCCATCTCTTGCACATGTTCTTTCAACCAGCTCAAAAATGCCGGACGCTGAATATAACCGTGTTTTACAGCTTCGCTGAAGCCAGAGCGCCACTCTTTTTCCGGCAGCGTCTGCAGCATGGACGTATCATAAACGACGCCGGCCGGCTGATGAAAAGCACCGACCATATTTTTACCGAGTGGATGATTGATGCCTGTTTTACCACCGACACTGCTGTCATGGGCAAGAAAAGTACTCGGCATTTGAATAAATGATATCCCGCGCATGTACGTTGCAGCAATAAACCCTGCCAAATCGCCAACGACGCCGCCGCCAAGGGCGAGAATAACAGAGTTTCGGTCTAATCCATGTGTTAAGCAGGCGGTTAAACCTTCTTCATACCAACTGAAACTCTTTGCCTGTTCACCAGAAGGCACTATGAAAGAAGACACCGGCGTTTCTTCCGGCGCTGCTCTGATGACATCATCAAGATAATGCGCCGCAACTGCATCGTCGCTAATCACCATGATCCGTGTCCACTCACTTTGCCACTCATTTGAAAATAAGCGGGGCCACTTAAAGCGCAGCCCCTCGTCAATATTTACTTCGTAACGAAAGTTTTCACCTGTGATTTCAACTGTTTTCATTCGTCATTGCGCACCCTTTCATGGTGTGCTTGAACTGATTTTTGCAGCACATCCATTCGGTCGCTTTCAAACGTACGCGAAATTTCTGCAGCAATCTCCCATGCCACAACATGTTCAGCAACGACAGAAGCAGCAGGTACAGCACAGCTGTCGGAACGTTCAATACTGGCATTAAACGCCTCTTTTGTTTCCACATCAACACTTTGTAAAGGTTTATAAAGCGTCGGTATCGGCTTCATAACTCCCTGCACCACTACTGGCATGCCGTTTGTCATACCGCCTTCAAATCCACCGAGATTGTTCGACTTTCGGTAATAGCCGTTTTCTTCGTCATAAGCAATTTCATCATGAACCTGGCTGCCAGGAAGTGATGCTGCTTCAAAACCAATCCCGATCTCCACGCCCTTAAACGCATTAATGCTCATAACCGCACGAGAAATGTTTGCATCTAATTTGCGGTCATAGTGGACGTGGCTCCCTAATCCAATCGGCACACCTTCAACAACTGCCTGCACGACGCCGCCGATTGAGTCACCTTCAGCTTTTGCATCATCTATTGCTTCTTTCATCTTTTCTTCCGCAGTTTCATCAAGACAGCGGACGTCAGATGCTTCCGTACGTGCTTGTAAATCTTTAATAGACGAATAGGAGGTTTCTTCAGCTTTAACGCCGCCGATTTCAAGCACCTGCCCTGCAACATCAATGCCTAAGTGGGCAAGGAACTTTTTCGCAACAGCACCGACAGCTACCCGGACCGTCGTTTCCCGGGCCGAAGAGCGCTCAAGCACATCGCGCATATCGCGATGCCCGTACTTCAATGCACCGTTTAAGTCGGCATGGCCTGGTCGCGGGCGGGATATACGCTTACGCTCAACACTTTTAGCATCATCTTCTTCAAGAGGACCGGCGCCCATCACTTTTTCCCAATGCTTGAAATCGTCATTTTCCACAACGAGCGTAACTGGTGCACCTGTCGTTTTGCCGTGCCGCACACCGCTTTTAATTTCAACTGTATCTGTTTCAATTTGCATGCGCCGACCACGCCCGTAGCCTCCCTGGCGACGGGCGAGTTCTTGATTAATATCTTCAGCCAGCAGTTCCATCTGCGCCGGCAAACCTTCAATGATCGCAGTCAGCTGCGGACCGTGCGATTCTCCTGATGTTACGTACCGCATAAATATCTCTCCTCCAAATATGAACCTCTCTGTTTCTTTAACGCTTTTATGCACTAAATCATAACATATTTCATTTCTCTACGCATCCCGGTTTTAGCCGGACCGTTTAAATTTTTTGATAAAAAAACGTATCCAAGGTACGAAACCCATAAGCTTCTGGATTAAAAATCTGCTCGGTGCTGCCGACAAACAATACACCACCGGGCTTAAGGGCTTTACAAAACTCGTGATAGACATGCGTTTTTGCCTCTTCTGTAAAGTAAATAAGTACATTGCGGCAGACGATGAGATCATAACCGCTGCCGTAATTGTCAGCAAGTAGATTATGACGTGAAAAATTGACGGCTTGTTTTACTTCATCTTTCACCCGATACCCTGAAGCTTCTTTTTCAAAGTATGTTTGAATCGAATTCGGACCGAGTTCTTTCAGCGATTTGTCAGTATAAAAACCTGATCTCGCTCGGTCAAGAATGCTATTATCAATATCGGTTGCATCAACCTGGATGGCAGAAAGCGGGAAGAACTTATTCATCATCATCACGAGTGTATAAGGCTCCTCCCCGCTGGAGCACGCGGCTGACCATACTTTCGTCTGACGGTTGTTCTGGACAATTTCAGGCATGATTTTATTTTCTAAAACGTCCCACCGCTGCGGATTGCGGTAAAATTCCGACACATTAATCGTCATCCGCTCTAAAAATTTACTTAAAAGCTCAGGGCTGCTCTCAAGACCTTCTTGAAAAAAATCTCGAAAAGACTGAAAACCGTGCTTTTTATAAAAAGAAGTCAACCGCCGTTTCATCTGCGCTTCTTTATATAGCGAAAGGTCGATGCCCGTTTTTGCATAAACACGTTGAATGAACTGCAAATAATCCTGCTCTTCTGAAGTATCCGCCATTGACAAACCCTCTCTTCACTTAATCTTTTTCCATTATACAATAGTTTTTGCACCGGAAACAGACGTTGCCAATAACGAAAAAAGCCGCCCCTGAATGATCAGGAGCGGCTTTTTGCCTTATACCCAGCTGTTAATATCTTTTTTGTAGCTTAAGATATCGCTTTCATTAAAGAATAAACCAATTTCACGCTCAGCACTTTCTGGTGAATCCGATCCGTGAATGACATTTTTAGCTACCTCGACCCCGTAGTCACCGCGGATTGTACCAGGCTGTGCCTCTGCCGGATTTGTTGATCCCATCATTGAACGGGCTGTTTTAATAACATTCTCGCCTTCCCAAACCATTGCAAATACCGGCGCGGAGGTGATAAAACCGACAAGCTCTCCAAAAAACGGCTTATCTTTATGCTCACCGTAATGCTCTTCAGCAAGTGCGTTAGATACGTCCATAAGCTTAGCTGCTTTTAACGTATAGCCTTTCTTCTCAAACCGCTGAACGATCTCACCAATCAAATTCCGCTGTACGCCGTCTGGCTTTACCATGATAAATGTTTGTTCCATATGTATCCCTCTTTCTGCTTAAATTGGCATAACCTTCTTGAGTATAGCAAACCCTTTCATATTACACAACATTGAAAATAGTATCATATATTCAAAAATTGAATGCGTTATCATTTTTGGTTGAATAGATGCCGGCGCTTAATAACTGCGCCGGCCAATATAATGTGCAATATTCGTTAATGACGTGCGCTCCTGCGTATCCGGCAGTTCTTCTAAAGCAGCATACGCTTTTGCTAAGTACTTGCGGCTTAATTCTTTCGCGTAGCTGATACCCCCGCTCTCATTCACATCACGGATCAGTTCACTCAAGCCCGCCTCATCCGGCAGCGTACCGGCAAAGGCTGTTTGCACGCGCTGTTTCACTTCAGGGTCATGATGCATGGCATATAGTGCAGGCAATGTTACATTCCCCTGCCACAAATCTCCACCTGCCGGCTTGCCGAGCTCTTCTTCTGTACCTTCAAAATCCAGAATATCATCGGTAATTTGAAAAGCCATCCCAACGTTGTAGCCAAAATCATATAAATGACGCTGATTTTTTTTGCTCGCCCCAGCCGCCATCGCACCAAGTTTACAGCTCACTGCAATGAGCAGTGCCGTTTTACGTTTAATCCGGCGCAAATACATGCGAAGGTTCTGCTCCCAGCTGTATTGATCACGAATTTGTTCAATTTCGCCAATGCACATGTCCATGATGGCATGAGAAATTGTAAAGTGAATATCCGGGTCATCAAAGTTGGCTGTCTGCTCCACCGCTTTGGCAAAGATATAATCTCCGGCATACATCGCCACTTTGTTATCATACTTCGATTTCACTGTTTCCCGCCCGCGGCGCATCGTTGAATCATCAATGACATCATCGTGAACGAGCGAAGCCATATGAATGAGTTCAAGCGGCGCAGCAATATGTTTAATTTCTTCAATATCATAGCGGCCAAACTTTGCAGCAAGCAAGACAAAAACCGGGCGGATTCTCTTTCCCCCGGCTTTCAGCAAGTTAACTGAAGCATCGCGCAGGATTGGATGCTCCGCTGTCACGGAGCGCTCAAGTTCTTCTTCAATTCTTTGAATATCGGCTTGTAAATATTCGTATAAATCTGCAAGCTTCATTAAGTTCACCTTCGCCTCATTGCATAATCCAGCTTACAATTATGCTCATCTTTTTACACCTCTGGTTTATACGCAAAGTGTGCCGCAGCAGCCCCGCCGGCAAACGATGTGTACCATACGTTTTGAAAACCACCAGCTTCAAAACGAGCTTTTAATGCGTCTTTATCCGGAAACGACATTGTTGATTCCTGCAGCCATGCATACTCATCATAGCTTTTTGCAAACATGCGGCCTAATAACGGCATCACCCGTTGAAAATACATATTGTATACCTGCTTATAGCCCGGGACCTCCGGCTGCGATGTCTCAAGACAAACCGCTTCGCCCCCGGGCTTAAGTACGCGCTGCATTTCTTGAATGACCTGATCCATATCCGGTACATTCCGAAGACCAAATCCGATGGTCACCGCTTCAAATGAGTCATCCGCAAAAGGAAGTTCCATAGCATTACCTACGATCAGCTCCACCTGTGGCAGAGCCTCATCACGAACTTTCTCTCGACCAATATCGAGCATGTTTTCAGAAAAATCGAGCCCGACAACGCGACCGTTTTGTCCACACGCATCAGCTAATGAA
Organism: Salsuginibacillus halophilus; assembly: GCF_003014715.1. Classification (GTDB taxonomy): domain Bacteria; phylum Bacillota; class Bacilli; order Bacillales; family Marinococcaceae; genus Salsuginibacillus; species Salsuginibacillus halophilus. The sequence continues at coordinate 97,791 of NZ_PYAV01000003.1, read as the reverse complement.
AGGGTCCAATCGGCGGTACCACAGCACACATCTAGGGCTGCGTCCCCCGGTTGCAGCCGCATCCACTCCATAACGCGCCGACGCCATGCTTTATGTCGTTGAAAGCTGATAATGCTGTTCATTTTATCGTATTGTCCGGAGATGCGTTCAAACACTTGGTGTACTTTTTCTTCTTTTGTCGTCACGCGATTCATCCTTTACTTGCAGCGTTAGATGCTGCGATTAATTCATCAATCCGTGCAGTAACATCTTCATTTAACAACGGCGCTGCTTTTTCCCGGTAATGCGCGAGCTCTTCGATAAACGCCAGTTCAAGGTCAGCCAGGCGGGCTTCCACGGCCTGTCCATCTCCGGTCGGCCAGGCAGCAGCTTCCTGAACTGCTGTTAAGAGCGGACATTCTCCACCACAGGAGTAAGTCGCTTTTGCTGCATGAACTTTTTTCAAGCCTAGAAACGCCTCTGCGGTTTCACCGAGAACAGCTTGATTATAATACGCTGATAAATTTTTCAACAAACCTGCCTGAATTTCACGAACGAGCGACGCTACCCCATTTAAAGTCGTCTCTTCTTGCTGGTGCAGCCGCATTTTTTGTTCATTAATATGTTGAATGGAGCGACTGAATACTTGTACAACTTCTGTATCTTTCAGCTTTGCTAAGAAATAAAAATACAAGCTGCTGAAATAATCTCCCGCTAGTACGGTCAACTGCCGCCTTTTTCGCATTTCGTCCGTTGACGTGTCTTGAAGCGTCACTTCCTCATGCATATCCAGGGCAGCCTGCACTAAGAGCGCAGATAAAATGCGTTCACGCTTTTCCTGTACTTGCATATCTTTCGTGCTAATAATGTTTTTTAAAAATAAAATATGGTCACGGTCAGGCTCCGGTTCTGTAATATGCGCGGCTACATACGGGTGGTGCCGCCATGCACGAAACTCAGCCTCTAAGTCAGCCGTATCCATCGTTTGAACTGCATTCGTTTTCATTCCTACGGTCCTCCAAATTCTGCCGCCTTTCCAGCCGCGGCCGACATCCATCCGTTCCATTCGAGCACTTTCATTATAGCATATCGGCCGCCGGGCTGAAATACGGTTCGTCCGGGTTAATCTTCGGTTTTCATTTCACCGTGGCTCGTTTGAACAACCGCTTTTCCCCGAACCTTTACCGCGGATGTATGTTCTGTAAATTGGGCAATCATAATCTCACCGCGGTCAAGCTTTTCAGAATGGTGAAAGCGCGTGTCCGAACCGCGCGTCAAACCGATCACATTCACACCATCTTCTTCAGCTTTGATCACAAAAAAGTCCTGCTCTCGACTCATAGCGACTCCCCTCTTTCTCCTCTTCAGTTTAACCGCCGGGCTTGGAGTTACGGTCTAAAAACGCTAAAACTTCCGAACGGGCGGCAGCATCTGTTTCAAAACTTCCTCTTACCGCTGACGTAACGGTTACAGCACCAGGTTTTTTCACCCCACGCATCGTCATGCACATATGCTCTGCTTCAACTACGACCATAACGCCGTGCGGTGCTAAAGTTTCCCGGATCGCTTCAGCCACAGAGGAAGTGATTCGCTCCTGCAGCTGCGGGCGGCGGGTGACAGCTTCTACTGTCCGGGCAAGTTTACTTAACCCTGTGACTTTTCCATCTTTTGGTATGTAACCGACATGAGCATGACCGTAAAACGGGACTAAATGATGTTCACACATCGAATAAAATGGGATATCTTTTACAAGAACAAGCTCTTCATGATCTTCACCAAACACTGTCATTAAGTGCTCTTCAGGTGATTCATACAGACCTTGAAAAACTTCTTCATACATTTTAGCAACTCTTTTTGGTGTATCTAACAGCCCTTCACGGTCCGGATCTTCTCCGATGCCTTCAAGCATCATCCGTACCGCCTGCTGGATTTTTTCATGGTCGAAACTGCTCAAGAGCTTCCCCTCCCAAACTGCGAATTGTAATCGTTGAAAATTTTAGCATAGCCCGCGGCTAAAAGCAAAATGAGCGCATTTTATGTATGTTATGGAGTGAAAAGTCAGCTTCTGTACACACTTTTGAAAAGTGAAGGCTGACGTCACTTTTCGGCGGATGCTTGCCCAAGGCACGGCCTCAATTTCCTCGGCAGAAGCACACTTCCTGCAGGATTTCCGGCTCGTGCTGTTCCTGGTGGCGTCACCGGTGCTCGTCAGCCTGACATGATTTCAATATAACAAAATACGCAGCTTTCATCTTATAAAAATGAAACGTCGTAAACAGCGTCAGTGAAATAGATCAATGAGTTTGTCATCCTATAACACGACTGTAAGAAAGGCTTTTTAAAGTGTAATTGTTTTCGCACACGATATCTTCTAAGCTGTGATGTTTTTTATTTACATACAATTCTCTTAAACATCACTTAGAAGAGCAGTTGTAATCAGCAGTTTTTTACGCGCCGGCCTTAAATCATGGGAAGCGAGCAGTAAGCTGTTCGTGAATTTAAGAATTTGTACTTGAGCACCAGTCTTCAGCTTGCTAAGTATAACTTAACAAGCTGAGTTGATGCAGACGTATTCAATTTGTAACTTATAAAATAATGGCGATTAAACCGCCGGATCCTTCATTAATCATACGCTCAAGCGTTTCTTTTAATTTATAGCGTGCATTTTCCGGCATAAGCGATAACTTGGCTTGAATCCCTTCGCGGACAATTGAATTCAGCGAGCGGCCGAAAATGTCTGAATTCCAAATCGAGAGCGGATTCTCTTCAAAATCCTGCATTAAATAGCGGACAAGTTCCTCACTTTGCCTTTCTGTGCCGATGATAGGTGCAAACTCTGACTCTACATCAACTTTAATCATATGAATTGATGGCGCAACAGCCTTTAAGCGGACCCCAAACCGTGAACCTTGTTTAATAATCTCCGGCTCATCAAGGCTCATGTCTGTAACGGCTGGAGCTGCGATACCATAACCGGTCTGCTTCACCATTTTCAGCGCATCCGAGACTTGGTCATACTCATCTTTTGCATGAGCAAAATCCTGCATTAACTGCAGCAAATGATCCCGCCCGCGAATTTCGACCCCTACCACTTCTTTTAAAATCCGATCGTACAAGTCATCCGGGGCAAATAAATCAATGTCTGCTACACCTTCACCCATTTCGATACCAGCAAGACGTGCATCTTCAATACACTCAAAATCTGAGGCAAACTGCCCGACAACCCGGTCCACATCCCGCAGACGCTTAATATCTTTCACAGTTTCGTGAACTGATGTTTCATATTCTTTGCGCAGCCAGTGATCTTCACGAAGTACCATCACCCAGCTCGGCAAGTTCACATTCACTTCATGCACCGGAAACTCAAATAATACTTCGCGTAGTACACCGTGAATGTCATGCTCGGTCATACTTTCCACACTTAATGCTAATGCAGGAATGTCATACGTTTCACTCAACTCACTGCGAAGGTTTTCTGTGTCCGGATGATGCGGGCGTACAGAGTTAACAATGACAATAAACGGCTTACCGACTTCTTTTAACTCTGCAATTACTCTTGCCTCTGCTTCAACATAATCTTCGCGCGGAATATCACCGATGGACCCGTCAGATGTTACCACCACGCCTAGCGTGGAATGTTCTTGAATAACTTTTCGGGTTCCGATTTCAGCAGCTTCTTGAAATGGGATCGGCTCTTCAAACCACGGCGTACTGATCATTCGCGGCCCTTCTTCATCTTCATATCCTTTTGCACCTTCTACGGCATAGCCGACACAATCTACAAGACGCACATTCACATCAAGACCTTCGTCCACGCTCAAGGCAACAGCTTGATTAGGGACAAATTTGGGCTCAGTTGTCATAATTGTGCGGCCGGCAGCACTTTGCGGCAGCTCATCCTGGGCCCTCTCACGTTCAACGTCACTTTCCATCCGCGGCAGCACCACATGTTCCATAAACTTTTTAATAAATGTCGACTTTCCCGTTCGCACCGCTCCGACAACACCTAAGTAAATGTCGCCGTCGGTACGCTGGGCAATATCTTTAAACACATCGGTCTTTTCCACCTGCGTTCCCCCTCCCATCTTAATGCACCGGCTTCTGCCACCTATGCCAGACAGTAAAGTGTATGATGTTGTCCATGTGTTATGACTACCACGGACATAAAAAACCTCTCAGCATTTTACGGCTGAGAGGTTTCATCGAGGTCAGGACCTTCTACACTTTCTGGTTCATAAGAGCTGTAAGCAAGTTCACCCTCATCTAATTCATAAGGGACAGAGAACATCGGAATGAATGGCTCATTTTCGAGCAGGATTTCGCGGAGGTCATCATAATCATCAACAGATACCTCTTCGTGTTCAAGTTTTTGATAAATGTCCGGGGCATAATCTACGATTACCTCACCGTGCTGATTCACCCTAAGCGGCAGCGGGTTGCCTGAATACGGACTCTCTACCGACGCTTCACTTACCGACAATGAATCTTCATCTACAGCATAAACATTCTCACCTAGCGCATCCTCAAGCGGCGCAAAATCATTGGCTTGAATGTAGCGGTTTACTTCCTGCTGAAACGATTGAATGTCGTCCATCATGCTTAAGTCCATAACTTTTACTTCCGGGTTTTCTTGAACGTCAATCAGCATGTACTGATAAATTCCGCCTTCTTCAAAACTGTTCGGTGGCGGCTCTGCCAAATACCGCGGCACAAGCTCCCGAAAGTTAACAACATAACGCTCTAACTCCGGTGTATCCGCATCCCGGTTTTGAAGCGGAAGTACACCTTGATCGTCTTGATATTGATCTACTGCTGCCTGCACTTCCTCAAGCTGCGTATCGTGCGGCACGCTGCTTTCGCTGCTGCCGGGGTAAAAGCAGCCGGCAGTTAAAATTAAAATAACGAAAGCAAAAGCTGCTTTATACATGAACTGCATCGCTTCTCACCTCAGCTTTCACCGCCGTTAATAATCGGCGGTCGGTCCTTGTATAACAATAATAAACGTAATAATGCCGGCAATCACTAAGCATACAAATGAGAATGACATTACAATAAACCGCAGAATACCACTTAGTTTTGACTTGCCGAACAACGCTAGTACAACAGATACAAACATTAAACCTAAACCAATAAATGAAAACCACATATTTTCAAGCGGTGTCATCGACCATCCTCCTTATCGCGCTACATTATACCATATGTAACCGGTTTTTGTTCATCAAGTTCAACAAGCCGTCAAATTTAAAAACCGCTCCAGGTTAAGGAGCGGCCCTAAGCTGTTTTAGTCTTTTGGAAAAAGCGACGACAGGGAGTTAAAGTCAAGCGGTACATCTTGGTTTAAAATCGCTTTGACGAGCTGCTCTTCTTTTTCTTTTGAAACCGGTACACCAGCAACCCGGCTCACATCGTGAATTAAACGACGCACGGTTTCTTCGTTCTGCAAATCTGCATCATTCACTGCACCGGCCAATTGAAACAAATCATCCTGGTCTACGTTCGTTTTTGAATGAATTTGGTCAAATACATTCTTGTCGTTTTGATGGCGCACGGCCATTCCCCCTTTTTCAGCATTCAGCATATCTTATGCCCTTCTGCTGAAAAAGTGTATGTTACTGCGTAGAATTTGACGGGCCGAGATCCTCAACTTCTCGTTTTTTCACGCGGCCCATCAACCGTTCGCTCGCTTCTTTTGGATCCAAGCCATTAAACAATACTTCATACAAGGCATCTGTGATCGGCATCTCAACGTCATATGAGGCGGCTAGCGACTGAACTGCTTTTGTCGTCTTCACCCCTTCAACGACCATTCCCATTTGTTCAAGCACATCATCTAAACTCCAACCTTCACCTAACATGCGTCCGCACCGGAAGTTACGTGAATGCTCGCTCGTGCAGGTAACGATTAAATCGCCAAGCCCGGAAAGTCCGGAAAATGTCAATGGGTCCGCACCAAGGCGGCTCCCGAGCCGGGTGATTTCTGCTAAGCCACGCGTCATCAAAGCTGCTTTCGCATTATCTCCGTAATCAAGGCCGTCAGTCATACCGATACCAAGGGCAATAATGTTTTTTAATGCTCCACCGAGTTCAACACCGATCACATCCGGATTTGTATACACGCGAAAGTGCTGGGTCATAAATAAATCCTGGGCTTCTTCCTGATGCTTCAATTCAGCTGAGGATACTGTAACGGTCGTTGGCTGCCGTTCACTCACCTCTTCAGCATGACTTGGACCGGAAAGGACAGCGATCCCGCGCACGGTACGTTCTTCGAGCTCTTCTTCCATCATTTCACTAACCCGTTTTAATGAACCTGGCTCAATGCCTTTTGTAGCGTGGATGAGCAGCACCGGATGTTGAACCACGCCGTTTAATGTCTGCATCGTTTCACGTACTGCACTTGTCGGAACGACGGAAACGACTGCATCAGCTGTGGAAGCTGCTTCTTGAATCGAGCTGGTTGCTTCGAGTTGATCAGGCAGGCGGCGGCCCGGGAGATAGGCTTCATTTGTTTTTTGCTCATTAATTTCTTGCACTTGTTCTTCCCGCCTCGCCCATAGCTTTACCTTATGACCATTATCACACAATACGACAGCGAGCGCTGTACCCCAGCTGCCCGCACCAAGCACTGCTACAGATGCTGGCATGCGACCCCTCCTTACGATGATTTTTTACCTAACTTACTTTCTGTACCGCGCAGCAAACGTACAACATTTGTCCGGTGTTGATACACTAAGAGCACACCTACTGCCACGCTGAACCAGAAGTACGGCGGCGGATGATCGTAATGCGACATCGTAAACCATAATACCACCGGTGTGAAAACGCCAAAAATGAGTGATCCTAAGGAAACATACCGCGTAACGATAATCGCGGCAATCGCCGCAAGACCGACATAAATCGCCGGGAAAAATACGAGTGAAGCCACAACACCGACAGTTGTTGCTACCCCTTTACCCCCGCGAAAGCCGTAATACACTGGCCAGTTATGTCCAAGAATCGCCGCAAACCCAGCAAGTGCCGGAGCAAGACCTTCCGTGGCCACAGCCGGGAAAAGTGTCGGAAGTACAGCCATCTGTTCAAGTCCGCGCGCAATCCATACTGCTGCAATTCCTTTAATAATATCTAAAGATAAAACGATAATTGCTGGACCGGTACCCAGGATTCGCATTGTATTTGTCGCACCTGCGTTACCACTTCCAGTCGTTCGTATATCAATTTTTTTCACTTTCTTTGTAATCTCATAACTAAAGCTTACGGCACCGAGTAAATACGCAAGCAATACTGCGATTACAACATCCATCGGCTCCCCCCTATCTTTACAAAGCAGCAGATTAGACATCAGCCCAATTTTCACCGCACACCTTTCTATCTCTGCTTAAGTGTTAGTACGGCGCGGGCTTGTCCTGATCTTCACCCTTTAGCGCTGAAACTAATCGTTTTTCTTTCGAGCAAGCAGCCGAAGCGGTGTACCTTCAAGCTGAAACGAACGTCGCAGCGTATTTTCAAGAAACCGCTCATATGAGAAGTGGAAAAGTTCCGGATCATTCATGAACACTGTAAATGTCGGTGGTGCAGTCGACACTTGTGTAATGTAATTAATACGCAGTCGCCGCCCTTTATCCGATGGTGCCGGGTTTACAGCTACAGCATCCATAATGACTTCATTTAAGATATGCGTTGGCAGACGCATATTATGATTTTCCGCAACTTCCTTTACTTTCGGAAGGATATGCTGCACACGAGCACCTGTTGCTGCTGACATAAACAAGACCGGTGCATAAGTTAAAAATTGAAACTCTTCACGAAGCAGCTCCGTATACTGCTTCATCGTCCGACCATCTTTTTCAACCGCATCCCATTTATTAACGACGAGCATAATTCCCCGGCCTTCATCGTGGGCAAGTCCAGCAATTTTTTTATCGTGCTCAATAACTCCTTGCTCACCATCAATGACAACAATGGCAACATCGGAGCGCTCAATAGCTTTCATAGCCCGCATGACACTGTACTTTTCTGTGTTTTCATATACTTTTCCACGCTTACGCATACCTGCTGTATCAATTAACACATAATCTTGACCGTCTTGGTGAATCTCTGTATCAATAGCATCGCGCGTCGTTCCTGCCATATCACTTACAATCACCCGTTCTTCACCAACAATCGCATTTACGAGCGAAGATTTACCAACGTTCGGACGCCCAATCACTGCGAGCCGGATCGTTTCTTCATCATAAGGATCATCATCTTTTTCCGGGAGGTGCTTAACAATCTCATCTAAAAGGTCACCAAAGCCACTTCCGTGTGAACCAGAGATGGCAACCGGTTCGCCGATCCCTAAATTATAAAACTCATAAACGAAATCCTGCATCTGCCAATTATCAAGTTTGTTCACACCGATCACAACCGGTTTTCCAGCCCCTCGTAAAATCCGGGCAACTTCTTCATCAGCCGGTGTAATCCCTTCTCGACCGTTTGTAGCAAACAAAATAACGTCTGCTTCTTCAATCGCAAGCTCTGCCTGCGAACGTACTTGTTCAATTAAGGGCTCATCTCCAGTATCGATGCCGCCGGTATCAATTAAGTGAAACTCTTGGTTCACCCAGTCTGCATTTCCATAAATCCGATCCCGGGTTACACCTGGCGTATCTTCTACGATGGCCATGCGTTGACCGATGATTCGGTTAAATATTGTTGATTTACCAACGTTCGGACGACCGACAATGGCCACAGTTGGTTTTGTCATTTAAACCCCTCACTTTCTCCTATATCACACACACCTGTTGACACTATACCTTGTGAACGTACGAAAAGAAACCCTGCACTTAAAAATCACTGGGCTTGCTTGTAAATCTCAGCTGGTATGCTTTCATACCGCTGCTTAGGATTTGCATTCAACCAACTTATACTTGACTGAAGCATATATAGACCGAACGCGCTGTAAGCAGCCGTATGTAAAAATAAAAACGTACTGCCAAGTTGCATCGTTTCAGTTAAAGGTAAAAGAAGTACAGCCGTTAAACTCTCTCCAGCCCACAACGATAAAAATAGTATAATCCAAGCGCTGCCTTCACTTTTGCTGAACGTAAAAGAAAGAACGCATAAAAATAATGCAATCATTACTGCAGGCGGACCGTAAAACACAGCCGGGCTGTGAAACACTGTAAGTACGCCTGCTGCATATAAAAACACACCTGCACTTGAAGCTAGAAATGAAACGTGCTTCCCTTTTCGACCTAAACTTAAAATTAACGTAAGAAATATTACAACATAAAGCCCGTTTAATTCATAAATCAACCCGAACTGTAACTGAAAAGCACCTGTACTTATACATATTAAAAGGACAAAAGCTTGGATGGTACGTTGACTGCCTTTACGACTAAAAAACGTAACAAAGACCCATAAGCACCAACTTACCGCATAATATATCAACACTGCTCGATCGCCTGCCTCCACTGCACATGTATTTGTACAAGGATTGCCAAATTACAGACGAAAAAACCGGGCGGAGACGAAAATCTCCCCCCGGCTTTTTAACGCAAACCGCGTTCACTCAGCCAGTGATGTGTACTTCCTTGAACGACAAGAGGCGCTTGCTGTAATTCATGCAGGTCTTTTGCGCCGACAGCCGTCATTAAATATCGCAAAGTGCCGTGCATACGATTAATCGACTCAACTGCAGCATCGACCCCGCCGCTTTTTACTGCCTCGAGGATGCGTCCAGCCATGCCGCAGGCGTTTGCACCAAGCGCAACCGCTTTTCCTACATCTTCTGCATTCCGGATCCCACCGCTAGCAATAATATCAGCTTCGTTTGCTCCTGATCGAGCTTCGATTACAGAGGCCGCTGTAGAAAGGCCCCAGCTTTCAAAAAACGTGAGCGGCTCATCACGGCGCACGTTTTCAATCGCTGCAAAGTTCGTACCTCCGTTTCCACCGGTATCGATCACTTCTACACCAATTGAAGCTAATGTGCCGGCCGTCTCATGTGAGATACCAAAGCCTACTTCTTTCACAATCAGTGGAACTGATACAGATTCTTTGATCGCTCGTAAACGCTCTACAGTACCGCGAAAATCACGGTCCCCTTCAGGCATTACGAGCTCCTGGATCGGGTTAAGATGAATCTGCAATGCGTCTGCGGCAATCATGTCGACAGCCTGTTTTGCTTGTTCAGGTTCTGCTTCACTGCCAAGATTCGCAAATAGCAAACCCTCCGGATATGTTTCGCGCACGACTTCATAGGTCCGGCGCTCCTTAGTATCCTTTAGAGCAGCCATCTGTGAACCGACTGCCATGGGCAGCCCTGTCATTTGACAAGCCCGAGCAAGTGAGCGGTTAATCTTTTCTGTTTCCTCACCACCGCCGCCGGTCATTGCATTCACAACGATCGGCGAACTTAAATGAAGTCCGCCGATCGTTGTGGAAATATCAACATCGTTGAAAGCAATCTCGGGCAGACTCGTATGCACAAAGCGAACATCTTCAAATCCGTTTGTTTCTTTACGACTGCCTGCTACGGCGTGAGCAATATGATCGCGCTTTCGTTCAGCTCTACTCACGTGGCAAACTCCTTAATCCCGGTATTTTTTCAACTGATCGCCGATCAAGTCACCCATAGAGAAGGTGTTATGATCTTCTTCAGGCGATTCATATTCTTGTTGAACTTTCGGATCTGGTGTTTGCTCATCTTCAAGCTCGCGGATGCTTAAAGAAATACGCTGCTCTGAAGGGTTAATGTCCAGCACTTTGGCGCTGACAGCCTGACCTTCTTCAAGTACTTCATCCGGTGTACCGATATGACGGTTTGCAATTTGAGAAATGTGAACGAGCCCTTCAACTCCTGGCGCAAGCTCTACGAAAGCACCAAAGCTGACGAGGCGCTTCACTTTACCGTCAATAATGTCACCAGGTTCAATTTGCCCTTCAATCGTTGTCCAAGGTCCAGGTACAGTATCCTTAATCGACAACGACACGCGCTCATTATCAGGGTCTACTGCAAGAATGCGAACATTTACAGAGTCACCTTCATTTACGACTTCACCTGGTGTCTCTACACGGTGATGCGCCATCTGGGAAATGTGAACGAGTCCATCTACACCGCCGATATCAACGAAAGCACCAAAGTCTGTTAAGCGCTGTACAGTACCTTCAACATCATCGCCGATATTCAACGTTTCAAGCAGTTTTTTCTTTTCAGCATCAGCTTCTGCATCAAGCACTGCACGCTGGGAAAGAATCAACTTGTTATCGCTCGGATCGAGTTCAACAATTTTCAAGCGCAGGGTGCGGCCCTGGTAATCGCTGAAGTCTTCTACGTAATGACGCTCAACAAGCGAAGCCGGAATGAAACCGCGTACACCAAGGTCAACAACAAGACCGCCTTTAACGACTTCAGCAACTTCAGACTCGAGAATTTCACCCGCGTCATATTTAGCTTTCAACTCATCCCAAGCGTGCTCTGCAATTGCTTCGCGGCGGGATAAAACGAGTTCATCGTCTTCGACTTTTGTCACTTTCAGTTCAATTTCGTCACCTTCAGCAAGGACATCTTCAACTTTTTCAACATGCAGGCTGGACAATTCGCTGATTGGCACAACCCCATCAACTTTATACCCTGCGTCCACATAAGCCTGCTTATCTTCGACTTTTGTCACCTTAGCACTTACTAAGCTTCCGACAGCAAGCTCCTGCATTTCGTTAATTTCATTGTTCATTTCATCTACCATTGACAACTGCCTCCTTCTTCGTCACTGCCCTATAAGGAACAAAACTGTTATTTATTTAATTCTAATTCGGTGAGAATTAGAATTATTCACGCTCTTCAATGTACGGTGTGTCTCCGTTTGCTTTCACATGTGCAATGTGGGCCATAATTCGCTCTGTCGCTTCGCTTGAAGAACTTTTGCCTTCGCGAAGGTCATCCATTGGAATCGGCCGGCCGTAAATGACTTTAATTTTTGCAAACGGCCGATATTTGCCGACAACGGCACAAGGAACAACCGTAGCATCGCTGCGTGTCGCGAAAAAACCGGCTCCGGCCAAACCTTCGCCGAGCTCTCCGGTTTTACTGCGTGTACCTTCCGGAAACATGACAAGTCCTTGGTTTTCTTTCAAAACCCCTAAGCCTGCCTTCAGCGCCTGGCGGTCTCCGCCGCCACGTTTAATGGGTACAGCACCGAGGGCGTGAAGCAGCACACCAAACGGCTTGAAAGAAAAAAGTTCACCTTTTGCAAGAAACGCCATATGCCTCGGAAGAAAAGCACCAACAAGCGGCGGGTCAAGGTTGCTGATGTGATTTGAACAAAGCAGCACCGGACCGCTCTCCGGCACGTTGTGCTTACTAACAACAGTTACCCGGAAAAACGTTTTGAAAAACACCCTGCAAACAAATTGACCAAATTTATATATATTCATCAGGGGGTCTCCCCTAACTGGCGGAGAAGTGACTCAATTTCAGCAACAACGTCTTCAACCTGTTGATTTGTTGTATCAATTTCATATGCATCGCGAGCTTTCACAAGCGGCGCGATAGTCCTGTTGGCATCTTGTTCGTCCCGCCGGCTGATCGCCTGCTTGATTTCCTCAAAATCTGAAGAAATTCCTTTTTCCACATTTTCTTCGTGACGGCGTTTCGCCCGCTCATCAACAGAAGCCGTTAAGAAAACTTTCAATTCTGCATCCGGCAGAACGTGCGATCCAATATCGCGCCCGTCGAGAACCGCTCGCCGGTTGGCAGCAAGCATCCGCTGCTTTTCTGCCATCATACGCCGGACTGCTTCGTGAGCAGAAACTTCTGAAACGGCTGCTGTCACTTCTGGAGTACGCACACCTTCTGTCACTTCCGCGTCATTAACATAAACGCGGGGTGCTTCTTCATTTCCACCAAGTTCAAGCTTGATACGTTCAAGCAGCTGAGTTAACTGCTCTTCATCGTGTAGCGGAAGGTCTTCCTGCAGGGCTTTCCATGTTAAAGCCCGGTACATTGCCCCTGTATCCACATAAAGGTAGGATAGCCTACCGGCAAGCTGCCTTGCGACTGTACTTTTTCCGGCCCCTGCTGGACCATCGATTGCAATATTTACTTTGTCCATGCATCCACCTCTTGCTTTTTAACCTATGTAGCATACTATAAATTCAGATTATCACAGCAAGCTCCGAAAAACAAACGAGGCGGTATTAGCGCCGGCCGGATTTTACACGTTTAGAAGCCATCTGTTTTTCTAAACAATATTCGATGACCCGTTCTTGTTTCTTAGAACTGATATCGATAAATTTGACTGACAGCTTTCGGTCCTCCCGCCCTTCACCAAGAGGGGTAACCCGTACAATCCGGGCTACAGCTCGAATGTATTCGACCTGACCGTTTTCCATATGAATAACAAGCCAGAGGATCATCTCCCCCTCTGTTGCAACCGGCTGCTTAGGTGGAATGTAAAGCGCGGCGCCTCCGCCGCTTAAATCAATGGTTTTTGTCGCGAATGGCTCTGCCTCTTGAGCAAGTGGATGCAGTGCTGCATTGACTTCAGTAAACACCCGGACATAATTGCGGCGCTGTATACGTGCATATTTTTTGCGTCCTGGATCATGTAAAAGCAGTGCTTGGACACTCGTATTTGCCTTCCCTTGAATTTCAGTATCAAAAGTGTACACAGCTTGGTCTTTTCCGATAAACCACGCTCTTACCCCTGTCCCTTCAAAGAAATAGCCGGTTTCTTTTGTATCTTCACGGGTCGGTTGTTCGATGACAAAATGCTCATCTGTATGATCCACCAAACGGGCATAAAAACGAACATATGATGACGCTAGCTTTTCTCCTGTTTTCACATTCCAGGTTTTTAAAGCTTCTCCAACTTCCATTTCTAAATACAGCGTATCCCCAATCTCAATCATTTAACTCTCCCCTTTAACTATGACAATTCACCGTTTCCTATGCGTTATTTCAATGCTTGTTATTTTTTAACTTGTGCGCTCACGACTCAAGTCGCGAGCTTAAACTTCCACAATACAATTATCACATGTTAAACAAAAAAGAAGAAGCCTTTTGCCTCTTCTTTTTTGTCATTTAATTTGCTGAAGCACCGTAAACTGGCTCGGCTTCAGGGAGCTTATCGACGCGCTCTTCAGCCCCGGTTTCAGCGTTCATAAATATACGGAAGCTGTCATCTCCTTTAGTTCCAATAAATTCGTACGTTAACACGAGCTCGTCCTGCTTGTCTTCTACAACAGCAATATGGCTTTCTTGAACATCAATATCTTTATGCATGCCTTCAGCTGCTTCTTCCTCTGAAATTTCAGGTTCAGTTTCAAAAGACGCATCTTCATGGGCTAAAAACTCGATGGCTTGGTATCCATTCACTTTACCGTCTGCAAGCGACACTTCTACAAGTAGATCAAACGGATACATACGCACCCCGTCGATCACAGGGACAAATTGAAACGCTCCTGTATGGTTGTACTGTTTACTATCCACAAGTGCTATCTCTTTTTCAACGCGTTCATCTATAAACGCTGCTGCTTTTTCTGAAGCCTCGTAAAGACTTATCGTTTCCTCGTGTGCACCAGATGCTTTTTCACGCATAAACCAAAGCGGCAGACCGCCTTGCTTTGTGACATCCATCATGTAAACACTTGAACTTTCCGGATCTTGGATTTCAAGTTGATAACCAGGATAAGCTGCGCCATCGCCGAGTGATTCGATGGTTACTTCAGCACGGTCATTGATATCGAGAAAATTTAAAGCTTTTTGTTTTGCTTCATTTTGAGATATCTCTTCTTTTCCATCTAACACATCAGCAAGTGCATCTTCTTCATTACTTCCAAACGGACCAGAAGCTGCGCCTTCATTTTCTGAAAAACCTTTCACGTCGTGATTAACCCGTTCGAAGTTAACCATAAGCGGACTTTCTGCCTCCGGTCCCCCGTTTACAGCCTGCGCTTCAACATCCACCCAGCTAATTTCCTGCTGCATCGCTTCAGCTTGCAGGTGCCGCATACCTTCTTTTAATTCTCCTGCTTGTGCATAAAAGTTTTCAAGTGCTTGTTCCTCTTCCGATTCCATTGGCCCATCTTCGCGGCTTTGAATGGCGCTTTCATAACTGAAAGATCCAAGTTCATTTAAAAACCGGTCTGTTTCTTGAAGTGGGAGTGCCCCTTTAGGAAGCTGGCCCACTTCTGCATGTGCCTGTTGAGATAGACGCCACACTTCTGCTAAAGAACCAGAGCGTGATTCTGCGCCGTTTTTCGCAAGGGCCGCCCCAAGCTCACCTTCTAATTGATCAATATGGTACACAAAATCATGAAAGGCTCTTTGATAACTGTTTTCTTGCTGCAGGGCAAAACTTTCTTTCGCTTCATGCGTTTGGTACAGCCATACGCCTGCAAATGCAAGCAGTACAGCAAGCACGCCGATGGCTGCGTTCTTTCCCACAAATCCCACCTCCGTTATTCAGCAAAAATGTGCTTGCCGATTTGTTTAATTTGCGGACGCGACCAGATCCAGTCGGACTCCGCTGTTTCAGGGTTAAAAAAGTAAAGTGCTCCACCGGTTGGGTCTTGGCCGTTAATCGCGTCAAGAACAGCCTGGCGTGATTCTTCATTCGGCTCAAGCCAGATTTGACCATCCATAACCGCCTCAAACGCCAGCGGTTCAAAAACAACGCCGTTTACAGTATCAGGGAATTCATCGCTGTTCATCCGGTTGATAATAACGGCTGCAACAGCCACCTGCCCGGTATACGGCTCACCGCGTGCTTCACCATGCACGGCATTAGCAAGCATTTGAATATCATTATCCGAAAATCCATCAGGAACATTCATTGCTTGATGGATGTCCGCTTCCCCGTCTTCCTCTGTCACTTCTTCGTCTGCTGCTTCATTCCCGCCGGTGTCAGGGGGTTCTCCTTCGTCTCCCTCACCTTCAGGGGGGGACTGGTCACCTTCTGCAGGCGGCGCGGATTCTCCTGTTCCGCCACTTCCTGTATCAGGGGCCGGACCTTTTTGGTTTTCAAGCGGCGTCCCTCCGTAATGCGTAAATGAGCGACCTTCTTGAAGCATCCGCTGTACGAAAGCTTCATCATAAGAAGTAGCTTCAACTAAACGATCTTTCATCTCATTTCCAACCAGTCCGTCAACTTCAAGTCCAAATGCTTCTTGGAAATTGCGAACTGCCCAGTACGTCCCCCAGCCATACACCCCATCAATTGTACCTTCGTAATACCCGTTATACTGCAGCCGTGCTTGCAGTTCCACAACGTCGTCTCCGGTTGCCCCTCGTTGAATCGTCTGCTCGGAAAAAGCATCAACTGTCGCTGCCGGAAAGCTGAGACAAATGACACCACTGCAGATGATGATCAACCGGACGGTTGTTTGCAGCATCTGTTGCATACAAGGGCCTCCTTTACAGCTTTTTCGTGCTTACAGCTGTTTGTAGTTTGAAGCAAAAGCTTACATTTATACAAAAAACCTCCCATGTCATTTCATGGGAGGGAGGCAGGGCGCCGACAAAGTACGAAACTTAACATTAACTTACAACTTACTGCTCCAACCGCCGTGGGCCGCTGAACCATAAACGTGAACTTCACTTCAAACGGACGCTTTCCCGCGGCTGTCTCAAAAGGTTTACAAACATTCGATTTAAGAAAAAGGCACAGGAAATATACGATACTCCTGCAGGAAAACGGGCAGCTGAATCCCCCGCATTGAGCAGGTTTTTCACGTGTAAGCTGATACGCCATCCGGCGGGGCGGCAAAGCAGACACGGCGAAACCAAGCGTAAGCGCTGATTGAGTCGATGTCGCACTTGTGCCATTAGTGAAAGCGTGTAATTTCTTGTGCCTATCATTTAAACCATATCTTACGAGACAGCCTCTTCTCAAAATTCGTTTGCTGAAGTTTTTAAAGCTGTATGCAACTGATGTTAACGAGCGGCTCCAACGTTAAAGTAACGGGCCTCAGGGTGGGCAAATACCATGGCTGAAACTGAAGCTTCAGGTTCCATCATATATTCATCCGTTAAGCGGACGCCGATCTCTTCTGGTTCAAGCAGACGGAAAAGCTTCTCCTGATCCTCTAAATTTGGGCACGCCGGATAACCAAACGACACGCGAATGCCTTGATACTTTGCCGAGAATCGTTGTTCCATCGTCATATCAGGCGAATCTGGAATTTCCCAGGCGTCACGCATCATCTGGTGGACGTGTTCAGCAAAGCCTTCTGCAATTTCTAATGCTGATGCCTGCACAAGATGGCTGAATAAATAATCGCCCTCTTCTTTTGCCTTTTCTGCTAATTCCCTGACGCCTTGGCCGGCTGTAACAGATAGAAAGCCAACATAATCCATCTCGCCGGACTCACGGCTTCTTAAAAAGTCAGCGAGACACAAATGCGGCGGCTCAGGCTGGCGCGGAAAACTGAAACGCTCGAGCACCTTTTCGCCTGACGCATCAGCATACACTAAAATATCATTGCCGTCGGCCTGCGCCGGAAAGAATTGATATTTGCCGTGGGCCTGCATAATCCCTTCAGCTTTAATACGGCGAAGCAGCGCATCAACTTCATCTTTTAACTTGAGCGCTTTTTCATCTTCTTGATGTAACAGCCGGCTTACTTTGCCTTGTAAGCCTAGGTGCTTACCTAACAACATCTGCAAGTTGATGTAAGGCTCAATGTGAGCGATGCTGTAGTTTCTTAAAATGTGTGGCTTTGTATCCCGCGGCTTGTGCACTGTAACGTCTTGGCGGATATCTGAACGCGGCAGAACTTCATCTTTCGCAGGTGCTGCAAGCGCAGGGGTGGCACTTTTTGAGGCTTCTAGCTTTTCGTTCGTTTCTTCAATAAGCTTCTCACGTTCTGTCGGTTCCGCAAGCCGGTTGGCAATCTCTAAACCGTTCATCGCATCTTTTGCGTAAAGTACGAGCCCTTCATATTCTTTTGCGATTTTTTCATTTGTGAAGCGCCGCGTTAAAGCAGCACCACCGACAAGTACCGGAATAGAAATGTCTTGGTTTTTTAAATCCTGGGCTGTGAGCACCATTTGCTGAGCAGATTTCACGAGCAGACCGGAAAGACCAACCGCATCCGGTTGTTCACGGTCAATGGCTTCAATTAACTCGTTTGAAGTAACTTTGATGCCTAAGTTCACAATTTTAAAGCCATTGTTGGATAAAATGATATCCACTAAGTTTTTCCCAATATCGTGAACATCACCTTTCACTGTAGCTAGTAAGATCTTACCTTTACCGCTGTCGTCCTCTTTTGCTTCCATGTGCGGCTCTAATTGAGCCACGGCTGCTTTCATTACTTCTGCACTCTGCAGCACTTCAGCCACGATTAATTCGTTGTCATTAAACAGCTGGCCGACCCGATCCATCCCGTTCATGAGCGGCCCATTTATAATTGAAAGCGGCTCATCGTAACTTGCGAGCGCTTCTTCAATATCTTTTTCCAGTCCCTCTTTTGTTCCCTCTACGACATATTCACCGAGCCTGTCTTCAAGGGGAAGATTGGTTTCCACCGTTTTTTTCTCTGCCTTTTTACCACGGTAAAAGGCTGTGAATTCAGCAAGCGTCGCTTCGCTTGTTTCATACAGCAGCTTGCGCGCGAGCTCTTTTTCTTCATCCGGTATGCTTGCGTAACGCTCAAGCTTCTCAGTATTAACAATCGCATAGTCTAAGCCTGCATTTGTACAGTAATACATATAAGCCGCATTTAACACTTCACGTCCGACCGGCGGAAGACCGAAAGAGACGTTACTCACGCCGAGAATGGTCGTACATTCAGGCAGTGCTTCTTTAATTAAGCGGATACCTTCAATTGTCTCTTCTGCTGAACCGATATAGGCTTCATCTCCTGTGCCGACAGGAAAGACGAGCGGATCAAAAATAATGTCGCTTCCTTGAAGCCCGTACTTATGAACAAGTAAATCATACGAGCGCTTTGCAATTTCAAGCTTCCGCTCCCTAGTAACAGCCATACCCTCTTCATCAATCGTGCCGACAACAACTGCCGCTCCGTAATCGCGTAAAATCGGCGCAAGTGCTTCGAAGCGTTCTTCACCATCTTCAAGGTTGATCGAGTTAACGATGGCTTTACCTTGAGAATACGTGAGTGCCATCTTTAAAACATCTGCATCGGTCGAGTCAATCATGAGAGGCACTTTCACTTTATTAACAACATAACTCAAAAACTTCTCCATATCCTCGTACTCATCACGGTCCGGATCAGCCAGACAGATATCGATCACGTTCGCTCCTTTTTTCACTTGCGCACGGGCGATTTCTGAAGCTTCCTCGTACTTTTCTTCGGTGATTAACCGTTTAAACTTACGCGAGCCAATCACATTTGTACGCTCCCCGACAAAGATCGGTGCCATGTCCTCTTCATAAATGAGCGGCTCGATGCCGGAAACCGTGTGGCCTGCTCCTTCGGAACGTTCACGAGGTGCATAACGTGACGCTACATCCTTCATGACTTCAACGTGTTCAGGCGTTGTGCCGCAGCAGCCTCCAATCACATTGAGCCAGCCGTTTTCAGCGAACGTTTCAAGCTTTTTACCAAGGGAGGCCGGCGACTCATGATAATGCCCTTCCTCATCCGGCAAGCCTGCGTTTGGGTAACAGTGGACAAACGACGTAGCAAGATCAGAAAGCGAACGCAAGTGATCCCGCATAAACTCCGGACCTGTGGCACAGTTTAAACCGACAACTGTTGGATTCATATGTTCAAGGGAGATATAAAACGATTCAATCGTCTGCCCGGCTAACGTTGTACCCATCGGCTCAATTGTGCCGGAGATCATCATCGGCAGTTCATATCCACGTTTTCGAAAAGCACGATCGATCCCAATATAAGCAGCTTTGACGTTACGCATATCTTGACTTGTCTCAAGGAGAAGTATATCTGCCCCGCCATCCATCAAGCCGAGCGCCTGCACTTCATACCCGTCAGCAAGCTCTTCAAACGTGGCACCGCCGGTAACCGATAAAGATTTCGTCGTCGGACCCATCGCACCGGCAACAAACCGTGGATGGTTATCCGTACTGAACTTATCCGTTTCTGCTTTAGCCAGTTCTGCTGCTTTCACATTCAGTTCATAGGCTAAATGCTGCAAATCGTAGTCACTTAAAACAATTGGCGTGGCACCGAATGTGTTTGTTTCAATAATATCTGCACCCGCTGCCAAATAATCGTAATGGATTTTCGACACAACTTGAGGTGATACTTCATTTAAATATTCATTACACCCGTCATATGCTTCACCGCCGAAGTCTTCAGGTGAGAGGTCTGCGTTTTGCAGCATCGTACCCATTGCCCCATCTAAGACGAGGATTCGTTTGTTCAGCTCCGTTTGAAATACGTGTTCGCTCATGAAGTGACATCCTTTCGACCGGCTTGTGTTTCTTTAATATAGCGCGTTAGTTCTTCAGTTAGTTCATAACGGAGAAACGGTGTGATTAAATACACGCCGTTAAAATATTTTAAAGCTTCATCGATTAAATCCTTTGCTAACTGCAGCCCCGTTTCTGCGCTTTTTTCACGATCTTCACCGCAGGCAGCCATTTGTTCGCGCACTTCATCCGTTAACTTAATCCCGGGAACTTCGTTATGCAAAAACTCCGCATTGCGGCTGTTAACAAGCGGCATAATCCCCATAAAGAATGGTGTTGATAAATGTTTGGTTGCCTCATAAATGTCTGCAAACTTTTCTTTCTGATACACCGGCTGGGTCATGAAGTAGTCAGCTCCTGCTTCAATTTTCTTCTCAAGCCGGGTAACTGCACGCTCAAGCCCGCGGACGTTCGGATTAAATGCCGCAGCAATAGTGAAGTTCGTCTTCTCACCTAAAGACTTGCCTGAATACGAGCGACCTTCATTCATCTCTTTCATCATTGAAATTAAGTCAAAGCTTGTTAAATCATAAACCGAGGCAGCGCCTGGAAAATCACCGACTTTTGTCGGGTCGCCAGTCACAGCCAGTACGTCCTGCACCCCTAGCGCATGCAGCCCTAAAAGGTGAGACTGCTGCCCGATCAAGTTCCGGTCGCGGCAGGCGACATGCAGAAGTGGCCGTGCGTTCGTTTCTTTTTGAATCATGCTGCCAACGGCTAAATTATCGACGCGCGGCGTTGCTAAAGAATTATCTGCAAGCGTGACTGCATCCGCTCCAGCTTGATGAAGTGCTTCAGCTCCACGAAGGAACTTATTTAAGGATGCAGGCTTTTTCGGCGGGTCAAGTTCAACGATCACAGTTGGTTCTCGTTTCACTTTTTCAGGAAGTGATTCTGCAGTCGAAACCGCAGAAGTCCCTGCCGGCTCTGGAACTGTCGGTACGACAGACTTTTCGGTCACAGGCGTAGCACCTTTTACTGCATCACTTATCGCTTTCACATGCTCCGGCCGGGTGCCGCAGCAGCCGCCGATTAAGCGCACACCTTGTTTATGAAAATCTAAAGCACGTTCGTAAAAGTATGATGGATTTGACTGGTACACAAACCGGCCGTCTTCGTAATCCGGCAGGCTGGCATTCGGGTAAGCTGAAAAATGCGCATTTTGTAAAATTGGAAGTGTTTCAAACGAGCGGAGAATATGATATGGGCCCATACGGCAGTTTACCCCGACAACGTCCGCCCCGGCAGCTTCGAGCCGCTTTAACGCATCTTCAAGCGGAAGTCCACCTTTCATCACACCGACATCTCCAAGTGACACTTGTGCAATCACCGGAAGCTCAGACTGCTCGCGCACAGCCTTAACCACGTTTTCTGCTTCTTTTAAGTCATAAAATGTCTCTAGCAAGAGACCGTCTACACCTTCATTTAAAAGCACATTGACTTGTTCACGATGAGCTTGTTCGACTTCAACCTCACTTACATCCGCTCGCGACAACCCGTAAATGCCACCAATTGTACCAAGGACATACGCTTGTCCGTCAGCAGCCGTTTTGGCAATTTTAACGCCTTGGCGGTTCATTGATTTCACTTCATCTTCTAAACCATGCTTTTCAAGTTTCACCCGGTTTGCTGCATACGTATTCGTCTGCAGCACATCGGCACCAGCTTCAACATAAGCTTCGTGCACAGCTTGTACATCGAGCGGCCGGTTCACATTTAAGGCTTCAAAACTCCCTTCACAACCTCGTTCGTATAGCAGGGTGCCCATTGCTCCGTCTCCGACAAGTACCTGCTCATTTAATGCTTCTTTTAAAGATTTCATGGCTCTTCGCTCCTTCTTATGCTTAGCTCAAACTCAACTTATCTTTTGCTGCTTGCAATGCATGATTTAAATCTGCTGTAATGTCTTCTGCGGCTTCCACACCAACCGACATTCTAAGCAGTTTATTACAAACACCGTTACGTACCCGTACTTCTTCAGGCATATCTGCATGCGTTTGTGTTGCTGGATACGTCATTAAACTTTCCACCCCGCCGAGACTTTCTGCAAATGTAATCAGCTGCAGATGCTGTAAAAGTGGGTCCACAAGTTGTTCATCAGTAACGCGGAATGAAAGCATGCCACCGCGCCCTGCGTACAACACATCCTGGATCAGCTCATGTTTTTCAAGAAAATCAGCTGCTGCTTTTGCATTTGCCTCGTGCTGGCGCATGCGTAAAGCAAGGGTTTTCATCCCCCGGACGACAAGCCATGAATCCATCGGGCTGAGCACTGCGCCCATGCCGTTATGGAAACTAGCAAGCCGCTCACAGATGCTGCTTCCTTTTGCCGCAATTAACCCGCCGACAACATCGTTATGACCGCCAAGATATTTTGAAGCACTGTGAATCACAATATCAGCACCGTCTAAAAGCGGTTGTTGAATGACCGGTGTGTAAAATGTGTTATCAACAATGAATAAAAGGTTATGTTTTTTTGCCAGTTCAGCAAGTGCCGGGATATCAGCTTCCTGCATGAGTGGGTTTGTCGGCGTTTCAATGAACAAGGCCTTTGTACGTTCTGTAATTTCACTAGAAAACGCATGAATATCACGTGGATCACCATAATTAAATGTCACACCCCAGTTGCGCCAACCTTCTTCAAACAAACGATACGTACCACCATACAGATCACTAGATGCTAAAATCTCATCCCCGTAATGAAATAGAGCCATCACCGTTTGAATGGCTGCCATTCCAGAACTTAAAGCATAACCTTGATCTCCGCCTTCAAGGTCGGCAATTGCCTGTTCTAAAATTTCTCGCGTCGGGTTGCCTGTACGAGAATAATCGTAACCTGTAGACTGCCCAACGCCTTCATGACGGTACGCCGTTGACATATAAATTGGAGGGTTCACCGTACCTGTTGTTTTGTCGCTTCGGTTTCCGATTTGTGCTAGTGCCGTTTCTACACGGTAATTTGTCATGTTGTGTTCATCCTTTCCATCGGCATTTCATGTTTTTGACTGCTCGCAAAGCTTTAAAATCCGGATGCACTTTATTATATAGTTGTGAACTTTCCTACAATTAAGTATTTAACAAGCCAAGCACAAGACAAAAAGCCTGCTGAATGTTTTATCACAGTTGCTCTCATCACCTTAACGTAACAAAATGTATTTAAAAAGCCTTCTTCTAATATAAGAAGAAGGCTTCACGTCTGCTTGCGTGGTCGCTCGTTCTTCTTATCTTCCGGCTCACCGGGGGAATTAGCACCTGACTGCTATGCAGCTGGTTGCTGAGATTTCATCGGGCCGATCCCTCCATCTCTCTTGATAAGAATGACGTATCTTGTTTTGATTTTCATACCATACCTTATGTGTCGAAAAAACGCAAGGGGCGCCCCTAATTTATTCAGGGGTCGCCTCGATGTGCAGATCCGTCTCATTACCGCAGACACAACGTTTGAATCCTGTTTCGTATTCACCGTCTGCTTTTTGGCGGCCGCGGAGAATGTACTTTTCACCGCACTGTCCACAACGAATCGTTACGCGGTAGCGTGTTTCTGTAGCCATCGTCTCACTCCTTTGCTCTGGCCAAATGATCAGCTTGCAAAAACTTAGCGAAGGGCGAACCATAAAAGAAACACTTCATATATAAAATTATTTCTTGATTGAGTAATTAATATTACCAAATCCTATGCTTTGTGTAAAACAAAAGGGTTCACCGTTCATCAAACACCGCACGGAGTGCTTTTTCTTTTCGCGAAGCTAAATAAACCAGCAATTTTAACCGTGCTTTTTTCGCATCATAATCCCGACCTAGTACAGCCCCAGCTTGAAGCAGATCATAGGCACTACCTTCATAATCATACGTCGGGTGTACCTGCCCTTCTTCAGCATTGGTTGTTAATACGACTGGCACACCTTCAGCAAGCAGCCGCTTAACAACCGGCACAAATCCAACAGCAATCTGCCCTCGACCGGCCCCTTCGAGCACAAGACCATCGTAAGCGGTAAACAATGCCTCACTGAACAAATCTTCTTCAGCACCGAGGTAAGATTTATAAATCGCAACTTTTGGCGGAGCTTCTGAAATCAGTTCAAAAATATCTTCACGTACCGGCTTTTGAAAAATATAAGGCCGCTCATTATCCATAATACCTAAATAACCGTAGCCGAAGGAATCAAAACCCTGCACATTGGATGCGTGAACTTTTTTAACATACTTTGAGTGATAAATGCGTTCGTTAAATACGACAACAACACCTAGGTTATCGGAACTCGGATCAACCGCAAGTTGAATGGACTGCTTCATATTGGCATATGCATCTGTTCCAATCGCTTTAGGCGCGCGTTGAGCACCTGTAACGATGACTGGGCGCTCATCATGAATCGTTAAATTTAAAAAATAGGCAGTCTCTTCAAGCGAATCTGTACCGTGCGTAATAACCACACCATCAATATCTTCGCGCAGGAGCACTTCTACTTTCTGTTTTAATTGAAACAAGTGATCAGATGTCATATGAAGACTCGGGAGCTGAAACACTTCATAAACATCCAGTGTAATATCTTCTTGTTGTATATTAAGCAGACGCAATAGTTCATTTCCTTGAATCACACCTGAGTCAAGCCTGCCGGAACTACCTTTTGTATCACTTGCAATCGTTCCACCTGTTGTAATTACAGCAACGCGTTTCATAGATTCCCTCCTGCGCGTCCGGCGATAACCTCAGCAATCAGCGGGCCGTGATGCCGTCCGTTTTCAATAAATATTTCGTTTGCATCATTACCAGCTGCAATCACACCAGCAATAAATAAGTTTTTGACGTTTGTTTCCATCGAATCCGGTGCAAACTGCGGACGACCGGTGGTTTCATCTATCTCCACGCCAGATGCTGTTAACAACGCATGATCAGGGCGATATCCCGTCATTAAAAATACAAAATCGCTTGGGGCTTCGTGCGCCTTACCGCCTGTTATATAACTTACTACGTCTTTTTTTATCTCCGTTACGTGAGCATCATACACAAGATTGATCTTTCCTTTACGAGCGAGCGACAAAAATTCAGGTGCGATCCACGGCTTCACATCATCAGGTAGTTGTTCACCCCGGTACAATACGGTAACTTCAGCACCAGCTTTTTCAAGTTCTAAAGCTGCATCAACTGCCGAGTTTTTCCCGCCGACAATTGTTACTTTTTCTTGAAAAAATGGATGTGCTTCGTGAAAATAATGAAACACATGATCTTGTTCTTCGCCAGGAATGTCGGTTTTGTTTGGATTGTCGTAGTAACCTGTAGCAAAAATCACAAAATCAGCATCATACGCCTTGTTTTCACCTGACTTTTTTGATGTATGTACCGCGAAGCGACCGTCTTGTTTTTTTAACACGGCCGTAACGCGTTCGTACGTCTGAATGGAAAGTTGATAACGAACAGCCACTTCTCGGTAATAAGCAAGCGCTTCACTTCGACGGGGTTTTCGTTCAACAGTCGGAAAAGCGACGCTACCAATTTCTAAATTGTCACTTGAGCTGAAAAAGGTTTGGTGTGTCGGATAACGGTAAATCGCAGAAACCACATTTTCTTTTTCAATGATGACAGGATCAAGCCCGGCTTGTTGACAAGCAATTGCCGCTGACAAGCCGCACGGGCCG
Organism: Salsuginibacillus halophilus; assembly: GCF_003014715.1. Lineage (GTDB taxonomy): Bacteria > Bacillota > Bacilli > Bacillales > Marinococcaceae > Salsuginibacillus > Salsuginibacillus halophilus. The sequence continues at coordinate 71,794 of NZ_PYAV01000003.1, read as the reverse complement.
GCTCCAATAATTACAATTTGCTTTTGCGTCACTTTTCTCCCTCCTTTATTAAGGGTTACAACCAACCGCGGAACCGCGAAGCTTCTGCAGTTTTACGTACACCAATCATATACGAAGCAAGACGCATATTGACTTTTCGGCCGTGAGCGAGTCGGTAAATGTTATCAAACGCTTGAACCATCACATGCTCAAGCTTTTGTTCGACTTCCTCTTCAGTCCAGTAAAAACCTTGATTATTCTGCACCCATTCAAAATAAGAAACCGTGACGCCGCCGGCACTAGCAAGTACATCTGGTACAAGCAACACGCCGCGCTCGTCAAGAATTTTTGTTGCTTTTAATGTTGTTGGACCGTTTGCTGCTTCCACAACGATTCCTGCTTTCACCTGTTCAGCATTTGCTTCAGTAATTTGATTTTCAATCGCAGCCGGCACAAGAATGTCACAGTCTACTTCGAGCAGCTTTTGATTGCTAATCCGATCACTAAATAAGTTCGTAACCATACCGAAGCTGTCACGGCGGTCGAGTAAATAGTCAATATCGAGGCCGTCCTCATCGTAAAGTGCGCCGTGCGCATCAGCGATTCCTACAATTTTCGCACCAGCATCATGCAAAAATTTAGCTAGAAAACTGCCGGCATTCCCAAAACCTTGAATCGCAATACGCGTACCAGCAAGATTCCAACCTTTCTTTTTCGCCGCTTCGCGGATGCAGATGGTTACCCCTTTAGCAGTTGCTGCCTCGCGACCATGTGAGCCACCGAGGACAATCGGTTTACCTGTAATAAAGCCAGGCGAATCAAACTCGCGGATGCGGCTGTACTCATCAACCATCCAGGCCATAATTTGTGAGTTTGTGAACACGTCAGGTGCCGGGATATCTTTTGTCGGCCCGACCACTTGACTGATCGCCCGTACGTAGCCGCGGCTTAAGCCTTCGAGCTCACGAAAAGACATATGGCGGGGGTCGCACACAATCCCACCTTTGCCGCCGCCGTATGGCAGATCAACAATACCAGCTTTTAACGTCATCCAAATACTTAACGCTTTCACTTCATTTTCAGTTACATCCGGGTGGAAGCGTACGCCGCCTTTCGTTGGACCGACAGCATCATTGTGCTGTGCACGGTAACCGGTAAACACTTTTGTAGAGCCGTCGTCCATACGCACCGGAATACGAACCGTGAATAAGCGTACCGGCTCTTTTAATAATTCATAAACTTCTTCTGGATAGCCTAGTTTATTTAAAGCATCGCCGACAACGGTTTGTGTGGAAACTAACAAATCCATATTTTCCGTTTGTTCCTTTGCTTCCTCTTCAGCCATTGGTTTCATTCACCTCGTTCAAAATCTTACGTTTTTACTGCTTCATCGTAAGAGCAGCTGACGCCTTGGTACGTGTAATTGATCCCTTATCATCACCTACTATAAAGAAAAGTGTTCACTTTTTCTACACACATGTTTGAAAAAGGGACAAGATGTTTTAAAGTCACAATCTTTTTAACAGTTTAAGGCAAAAAAAGACCTTCGCCGCGCGTGCGAAAGTCCTGCTGTTTGAATGCCCTATACGGCTTTAAAAAAACGTGGTATACAGCTGGTGCACAGCATATTCCTGCATCAACTGCTTGCCATGTTCTTTTAACAGAACAGGTGAAACAGGCGATGCTTCTCCATATTCAGACGTTAAGGCGATAAAACGATCAAGTGCGACCGGGATTTCAAGACGTTTTGGAAAGTATAAATAAAACATTTGATCTTTAGAATACAACCTCCCACCGCGGATTCCAATGGGATAAAGACTTTGACAAGCCCCGAGCACATCTTCAAATGTTTCAAATTGAAACATAATATCGTGCCGTTCATCAACCATAATATCCATTTCGATATAATCTTCATCGGCATCTTCAACTGGTGCCTTTGAAATATGAACCACCATACCTTGAGCCGGCAGTGCATAAACTTCTACCGACAAAGAGCGGTCCGCTTGAAACCCGAGCTGTTCCGCTTCGAGCACCATGTCTCGAAACAGTTCATGAACGTTCGGCCGATCAAACCATAAATCCTCTTTTTTTAATCCACGCTCTTTTAAATCATCGAAAGTTAAAAACACCTTCACTTGATCTGAGCTGATCTGCTCTAAACGCATCAACTGCCTCCTTTCTCCACAACCCCCTGATTCAAACCTTACAAATTCTCATATCACAATATATTCAACAGCGGATGCTGTCGTGAAGCAAAAAGGCTTACTTCTTTTTTAAATGAACTTTCAATAAATCATTAACCCAGCGCTCCCATTCTTCTTTCGTTCGTCCAATTACGAAGGGAGCCAACCGGCTGCTTACAGTTGCTTGCTGATTTAAGCCATATCCTCCGATTGCAAATGTAACATTAGGGTTTTTCTGCTCTATTTCTTCGATCATCTTCTCCATACGTCGGATATTTCCCTGCATCGTACAGGTGGTTAGCACAACATCAACCCCGGCTTCTTTTACAGCAGATGCAACATCGCTAGGCGGAACCCCCTGCCCGAGATAAATGATCTGCATCCCTTTCTGCTTTAAAAAGATCGAAAACATGAGCAGACCAAGTTCATGTTCTTCACCCGGGGCACACACCGCCATAACTTTTGGCAAATACGGCTGCGGAATTTGCGCCTGCAGCATTGTACCAAGTTTAACGTGTAAAAAGTATGAAGCAAAATGTTCATGAGCGATCGTGATTTTCCCTTCTTCCCAAAGCGCCCCGACATTAACCATAACAGCACCGAGAATTTCGGTAATCACTTTATCTACAGTAAATAAACTAAAGGCTTGATTTAAACATTTTTGAGCTTCATCTTCTTGAAAATGAAGCAGTGCAAAAAGCAGATCGTCTGCTATTCGGGCTGTTTGATCTTCAGGACTTTGCTGGACTTCAGAAACATATGAAATGTTATCTGCTTCTAACAAATCAACAGCTTGACCAATTGTAAAACCCCGATTCACTTTATCAGCAAGCCAGCGTAAAATTGCGACGTGCTCATCTGAATATAAACGGTGTCCAGCATCGTTTCTTACTGGATCAATAATATCGTAACGCCGCTCCCACGCCCTTAACGTCCCAGGTGGAATCCCAAGCATATGAGAGACGGCTTTAATGTTATATTTACCTTCGGCCGTTGACATCAGTCTCCCCCGATCGACTTTTCTTTTAGTATAGAGGAGAGAACGAGTCGTGTAAAATCACAACTCATGGGAAATTTCAATGACATGCATTTCTGCAGGGGCATTGAAACGCACCGGCAGTTTTGTAGTACCAACACCATTTGAAATTAAAAGCTTTGCTCGACCGCAGTTGTACAACCCGCCCTTCCGCTTAAGCCCGATTTTCCCCAGGCGAATCTGGCCGCCGTGCGTATGACCGGCAAGTAAAAGATCGGCTCCGCTGCCCTTTTGTTGATACGCTTCAGCACGCACAGGGTCATGCGCTACAATAACATGGTACAACTTACTGCACCTTTGCATATCTGAAATTTCTGTCGTATAACTTAATCCTGTGAGCTTAACCTGCCCTTTTAAATAGATGGTTTCATTTTCTAACAAATGCACACCTGCATCAGTTACGAGTTTATGTAAAAATGACCTGCCCCGTTTCATATCATGATTACCGGTTACCACATAGACCGGACCTACCTGCGACAAACGGTTCATGTTCGTTACAACACGGCTAAAAGGAGTCGAAACTTCAGCTAAATCCCCACCAATAATAACCCCATCAACCGGAGGCAGCTTTGCGAGCATTCGTTTTGACAAACGCCGGTTATGAAGATCAGATAAAAACAACACCCGCACCACGTCGGTATGACCGTTTCCAAATTGATGATAACGTACACGGCAGTGCCGCGTTTCATAAGCGACCCAGCCCACGGCAATGATACTTAAAGCGAAGAGTCCTATCGCTACATTCATATCAGCGCCCCATTCCCAACGAAAAATCATACATATTTTATCATAACTGATTAAACGTTGAACATGGATCATCGTGTTTACACCCTTTGTTATGTAACAGATGAAACAAATAACGAAAAAAAGCAGCCTCGGTGGCTGCTTTACAAGTTTTTATGCGCGCAGGTTTCACAATCATCAATGTAAGATTCTGCCTGCTCTTTCATTTTGCTTCCACAGCTTCTGCACCGTTTTGGCGGGAGTTCACGGAAAAACTTCATTGCTGGTTCCATCGTTTATTCCCCTTTCGCTTTGTGTTAATAACATTGTATTATAACAGTTGATAAAAAGTCAACTTATTTTACAACAAAAATTTAAAAATATTTCTGTCAATTTATGAACGCGCAAGATATTTGATTCTTTGTGGAATTGCCGGGCTTTACATCTTTCTATATAATGGAGAAAAAGATTAACGTTGTAAGGAAGATGCAGCATGGACTTAACCGTATTTTTATTGGGAACAGCTTCGTTTGGTGTTGGTTTTGTTACACTTCTCGTCCTATTATTAAAGAAGAAAAAATTAACAATCTCATTCGTTTTTATGGGTATAGGGGTCTTCCTTTGTTTTCTCGGTTTACTTCTTGCCGCACCCACTGAAGACGACCCAGAAGACTACGACTTCACGCTGAAAGAAATTCAACACACATAACAAAACCAGCTTGTATAGTAAAGCTGGTTCCAGCGTGTAGACAAACTTTTAAGAAAAATAAAGGCTGACGTCGCTTTTCGGCGGACGCTTGCACCCGGAGGGCACAAGTTCGACATCGGTTTGATCTGCGCTAACGCTTGATTTCAACGTGTCTTCTTAACCTCTTGTAACACCTCAACTTCCTCGGCAGAACATCACTGCCTGCGGGATTTTCGCTCGTACTGTTCGATGCTCCTCAGCCTTGCGTTATTTAACCGTTATGAATTGTAAAGATCTTTTCGACCAAGCAGCAATAGCTACATAAATCCGCTTCATCATGATGCTCCATGAATAAGCAAACGAACCCTATACATCCGAAATGCTAGATGATCTTTAAATTGACAAGTGACCGATGCGAATGACGGCGACTCCCAGAGGATCAAGCGCAGGCTGAAGATCCACTTGTTCGATTGGTAATCAAATCGAACAAGTTAGCTGAAGCCAAGCCCTCGGGAAAGCGTCCGTCTGAAGCGAAGGTCACGTTCATGGTTCAGTTTTTAAGTGGAGCCCGCGGTTCGGAGCAATAAGCTGTGCATGAATTTTAAATTTTGTACTTTGTCGACAGTCTGAAATCCGCTTGTATAACAACCCTCGTTCACTGACCTTCTCAATCTGTTCTAAATCAACTTCATAATGAGGAAATTCATTCGTTCTAAACAAACAGGAATTTTTTAGGTTTAAACATAAGAGTTTCTCATTGAATTTTCACAAAATATTCAGTAAAATAAAAATATATCCTGTTTGAATGATGAACGGAGGGATGCCATGCATACGAAAAAATTAAAACACCAGTCCCTCGTACGAGACGAAGAACTTGGCACGCATTATCAATGGGGGCTGCCTGTTGAGGTTTATTGCCTGCAAACGTTTCAGTCTAAGGCTTTTGGAAGACCACAAGCCTACTCTGCGCTGCATATCACAATTCAAGGAAAGTGTTATCCGCGTAGAAACATTCTTTTGTTCGGGTGTGTGCGTTGATCCTTTTATTTACTTAGATCAACGCACACACCCTGCAGCACCCTTCATCATGATGGCTTCTTTTACAACCACATTCGCCAGACAGGAAACGCTAAAGTAAGTATGACAAACAAAATAAACAAAACGAGAAAAAACCGAACAAACGGAAGGCTCCAACGCACTTTCGTTTTTTTTCTGCCTTGATGCACTTCACGACGCGGAGGAAGTTGATCTACTTCAGTTTTCTGCTTCGTTTTTTGCACTTGCCGGCGCAGTGAGGCGGCCTGATCTTTCGTTTCGTATCGTTCTTCACTCATGACCAAAACCTCCTTTTTCATTCGAACGTTTGTCAGGCAGTAACAATTTTTGCAACCGGCCCTGCCAGCTCAAATCTTCGCGATCCCTTACTTTTTCACTTCCAGGTGGCCAGACAGCCAAGCAGTGATCACAACAAATTGAAGCATCCTGCAGCACCGTCTCCTCGTTAAAGTGGGCAAGCAGTTTTTGGCGCCTGCATCCTGTAAACAATATATAAGCCTTCACCTCTTCAATTTGGGCTTCTTTTTCCTTCCTCCGTTTCATTATCCGATCACTTAACTCGCGAACAACATTTTCAACAGCAGGCCTAGAGAGCTGCTTCATTTCATTTGTTGAATGAAAACACCCTGCTTTAAAGAGCTGATACACAACATAACGCGCCTGCACCTCTGAAAGACCGATCCCTTGAGCCTGCTTTTCCACTTCAGTTAAAAGCGCCCCGTGCAAGGAAGTGTCTTCAAGTAACATGCGTGCTGCTGCTGGCGGAGGAAACTCGCCCAGCATCATATCATGCGGTAAATTCTCATCGCCGGGTGCATACAAAACCACCGCTGCACTATCTTTACCACTTCGTCCGGCACGCCCGATCTCCTGCATATAACTTTCAATATTTGAAGGCATGTGATAATGAATGACAGCTGCGACATCAGGCTTATTGATGCCCATACCAAACGCGCTCGTGCAAATGACAACATCCAATTCATCCGCTAAAAACTGAGCTTGAATATTCTGCCGGTCAGCAGCGTCCATTCCTCCGTGGTAATAAGCCGTCCGGAGGTTCAATGCTTCAGCTGCCCGTTCGGCAAGTGCTTCAGCCCGGCTGCGGCTCATCACATAAACGAGCACCGGGCGTTGAAAATGATGCAGTATCGTAAATAAGCGTGTCTGCTTCTCTTTCTCATCCATCACACTTTCTCCAAACAATCGAATGTTTGTCCGATCCAAGGAAAACAAATGAATCCGGGCGTTTTCTTTCATACGAAGCGCTGTATAAATGTCTTCACGGACCGCTGGCGTAGCAGTAGCGGTTAATGCTAAAACCGGCGGTCTTCCAAAGACTTCAAGCACGTGCCCGAGCATTTGATAGTCCGGACGAAACTCATGGCCCCACTGTGAAATGCAGTGGGCCTCATCTACAGCAACAAACGATAACTTTTGATGTTTCAAGAGACGCTGCATCCACGGCTGCGACAACATTTCCGGCGATAAATATAATAGCTTTAAACTTTCAATTGCATGAAGCCGGACTTTTCGTTCTTGTTGGGATAAACCACTGTGTAAACAGACCGCCTGCTTCATACGAAAAGCACGCAGTTCCTGCACCTGATCCTCCATTAAAGCAATTAACGGTGAGACAATGATTGCAAGCCCATCAGACAGCAGCGCAGGAAGCTGGTATAACAACGATTTTCCGCCACCCGTCGGGAGCACTGCGAGACAGTCACGTCCGTGCATGACATCTTCAATAATGGCTTTTTGACCCGGCCGAAAGTTCTCAAAACCAAAAAATCGGTGCAGTCCTTCTTCAAGTGACATTCTCACCGCTTCATCTCCTCTCCTGTTGATAATGCAAGCCGCAGCTGAAAATAGCTCACTACCTGCCCGGACGCCTCAATCGCTTCTTTGACCGCTCGCAGCTTTTTCGTTTCTAAGTCATTCACCGTCTGCCGGACATGTTCAACAATTTGTGGAGACACATATTCATATAAAGGAAAATCATCTGCTTCCCCGGCAATCTCTACGAAATGGTCCTCAACCGTTCCATTTTTCAAACCACGATGTGCTGAAATTTCTGTTAAATTCATTCCTTTTTGTAGCAGCCGATACGTTTGTGATGCCGAATAAGTCAGCCGGGGCTGCGCTAAAATATCAGCGGCAAGTGAAGCAAGTAAAGGATAGTCTCCAGGGTCTTTCGTTAACGTTTGGAGAATAAAGTGCAAAGCATTCAGCCATTCGATTTTCACCCTTTCTTCTTCAAGATTAAGCGAGACCGCAAGCTGCCCGAGCGTACGTCCTGACATTCCCAAGCCACTTAACCTGCCCGCAGCTGACGCTGCAGAAGAAGCCGGCAGCTCTTGAAGCATTCGTTCCAACTCGCTGTACAAATTCGCTGCGAGTTCTTGATATGTAGAGCGCTGCCCTTTAAGCCATGCCTTGATATACTGCTGAACTTGTGCGGACCCTTCCGCCGGACGAAAGCTTGTCTCTTTGGCAGCTAAATGAGAGAGCGTATGTACAGCTAAATGGAGGCGAGGCCAAAAAGCGCGAGAGCCTGCTGCAAAGCGCCATCCGTTAACAGCAGCAGGAAAAGGCTGATCTTTTTGATACATTTGAAGCTGTGCCCGACCGGCAGGTGTAACGCTGTACATCCCTTCTTCCTCAAGTGCAAGCCAACCGGTTTTTAGAGCGGCATCAATCTCAGTGTAAAATGCAGCTTCACGCCAATGCGGATAGATGTGAAACCAGTGATCAAGATGAAACCAACGTGCATCCTGCAACGTTTGTGCAGAGCGTTTGCCGGTGACGATATGATAAACGGAGCGCGGTGTTCGAAATGTCTCAACTTTTTCGAGCATGTGAAGGAGGAGCATGGAACTAAAGCGGGTCTGCATGACGGGCACATCCTTTTTCGCGGGGGTTCGAACAGTTTTTTTAAGTTTATCATGACCGGGGATACAAAAAAAGACTGAAGCACCAGCGTTACAATCTTATAGAAAATGACGTTTAAAGCTTAATTTTACCGGATATCACATGAAAAACGAGAGGAATTCAAAATGGCACTGTTGAAAAGTTGCAGTTTTCGGCATACAATATGACTGAGAACGAAAAGAACTACACCTGCAGCCCAGGTTGATTTAACTGCTTAACAGGAGGTATTAAAAAATGGCGAAATATACAATTGTCGACAAGGATACGTGCATCGCCTGCGGCGCGTGCGGTGCAGCAGCGCCGGATATTTACGACTATGATGATGAAGGTCTGGCTGAAGTGATCCTTGATGATAACAAAGGAACAGTTGAAGTGCCGGATGACCTGCTCGAAGACATGGAAGATGCTTTTGAAGGTTGTCCAACAGACTCCATCAAAATTGCAGACGAACCGTTTGACGGTGACGCACTAAAATTCGAATAGACGCTCGCAAAAGCCCGTTTTCAAGGCGGGCTTTTCGGATGTACATACTGAAGGAGGAAGCAAAATGGCTGAAAACAAAATTGTAGATGCAATTGTAGAAATCCCAACAGGCTCTCAAAACAAATACGAATTTGACAAAGAAAAAGGCGCTTACGTTCTTGATCGGGTTCTCTTTTCTCCAATGTTCTACCCAGCAGAATACGGCTACTTAGACAAAACACTCGCTCTGGACGAAGATCCACTTGATATTCTTGTACTTGTCAATAACCCAACGTTCCCAGGCTGCATGATCGAATCCCGTGTGATTGGTTATTTAAACATGGTGGATGATGGCGAAGAAGATCAAAAACTGCTCGCTGTACCGACAGAAGACCCGCGCTTTGAGAATGTAACTTCGTTAAATGATATTCCTCAGCATAAGCTTGAAGAGGTTGCTCATTTCTTTAAGACGTACAAAGACTTGGAAAATAAAACAACTGAAATTGGTGCTTGGGAAGATGCAGAAGCTGCCGCAAAGCTTGTTGAAGACTGCATTGACCGTTACAACAACCAATAGTAAAAAGGCCTCCAATTTTTGGAGGCTTTTTTACGCAGCGGGTATACAAACTTTTAAATAAAGCGGGGGCTAACGTCGCTTTTTCGGCGGACGCTTGCCCCAGGCACGGCCTCAACTTCCTCGGCAGAAAGTCACTGCCTGCGGGATTTTCGGCTCGCGCTGTTCCTGGTGGCGTCGCCGCCGATGCTTGTCAGCCTTGCGTTATTTAATGATCATGAATTGTAGAGATCTTTTTGATCAAGCGATATCTACATGAATCAATTCTTAATGACGCTTCATAAGCAATCAAACGAACAATAAAATTGGAAATGATTGATAATGCGCAAATTTAAAAGTAACCGATACGAAAGACGGCGACTTCCTGAGGATGGCCCAGCGGCAAAGCAGACACGACAAAATCAAGCGTTAGCGCTGATTGAGTCGATGTCCCAATTGTGCCATTGGTGAAAGCAAGTATATTTACCATGCCTATCATTTTAATCATATCTTATGGGACAGCCCCTTTTACGTACAGACGTCTAAAAGCTTATTCTTCATTTGCAAGCTGTAGTGCTTCATAAACGAGCCGTCTGCCGTGGATCCACATGTTCGGAAAAGCCGCAAACGGAAGCGGGTTCTCTCCACGACCCATTTCAATCGTAAATCCCGGCTTCTCAAACCGGTCAATAAACCAATCTTTAAAGCCTGCATAACTATCTGCCTGACGGATCGGCCGGTAAGCACTCGCCTGAGCGAGCCTTACCGCCCATGATGCACTTTCTGCCGGCTCTTTCTGCCGATACCCCCAAAAAATTTCTTCACCTTGGGAGTGAAAAGCAAGCACTGCATCCGGCTGAATCTCTTCCACCCATTGATACACTGCTCTTGTTTCAGGCTCCGTTAATGGTGCCTTTCCACCGTAATGCTTCGGTGCTGCCGACTGAGGGCTTGTATAAGCTTCACGCTTCCACCCTGCCGGCCATTGATGATTTAAATCCACACCGCGTATGTTCGCCGTCCAGTGATCAAAAAACGGTACGCCGTCATTGATCGAAAGAACTTCGTTTTTGTATGGATGACCGGGATACACCCCTTCCTGCACGAGTTGAATGCCATCTGGGTTTACCATTGGCAGAACTGAAACCTCTACACCATCATAAGTGCTCTCGTTTTTAAGCAGGTCTTCAATCATCCGAATAAGAAAAAGGGATGTGTGCCATTCATTTGCGTGCCATCCCGCGCTAAGAAAAATTTTTTTGTTTCCTTGACCGAGCTTGATCAACTCAAGCGGCCAGCCCAGGACAGATGCGCCGATGGACTCTGTACGAACGTTAGCGTATTCCTTGTTCTGTAAGTTTTGCATCCATATCTTTAATTCACGCGGACCGAACTCTTCTACGCATTCATAAGGGGCCGCTGTACGCTTTCGCCCACGCTTTGGCGGCTTCAGTTTTTCTCCTGGGATTAAGTATCCTGGTGTGCGAAGTTCAAGTTCTTCGTTTTCATCCAACCAAGCATTCACCGTCGTTCCGTAAAAAACGGCGAGCTTAGCCAGCGTGTCACCATGCTGCACCGTATACATGGAACCCCCCCTTTTGAGACCCTATGAGAAAAATCTCTTTGACATGACTTTTAACATTGACACCTGTACTGCAGTATGATAAATTATCAGACAATAACAATATGCTGTCAGCATAAAAGTGATGAGGAAGATGTTTTCTTTTCTCCGCTTCTAACAGAGAGCCGGTGGCTGCTGTAAACCGGCAGAAGTTGAATTGAAACGAGCACTTCTGAACTGATTTTCTGAAATAAGATGTAAGAAAATCCGGCTGAACCGTTATCCTGTAAGCGCAACGCTTTCTTGAGGCAGCTCCAGCTGCAAAACGAGGGTGGTACCGCGGGAACCCCGCCCCTCACGAGTTCAACTCGTGAGGGGCGTTTTTATGAAACGCTTTCATATATATGCGTTTTTTAGACAAAGATGAGTTGAGAAGGAGTGGAGTCGTATGATGCAGGTGAATGCAAACCCTACAACGAACAAAACCGAAGGAGCCGATCAAGCGATGTATAACATTTTAGTTTCCGACCCAGTTAGCGAAAAAGGTCTTGCCCCACTTGTAGGTGATGATAATTTAAACGTCACCATGGAGAATGCGGCAAATGCAGGTGATCTTTCGCAATACGACGCACTGATCGTACGCAGTCAGACGACCGTTGATGCAGCTCTGCTTGAACAGCTAACAAATGTCAAAATTATTGCAAGAGCCGGTGTCGGCACAGATAATATTGATGTGGATAAAGCGACAGAGCAAGGCATTGTCGTTGTAAATGCACCTGATGGTAACACCATCTCTACAGCAGAGCATACATTTGCTATGTTAATGGCAGCGAGCCGCAACATTCCACAGGCAAACGCTTCAATTAAAAATGAAGAATGGAACCGTAAAGCATTTCAAGGCCGCGAATTGCGCCATAAAACGCTAGGTATCGTCGGATTCGGTCGGATCGGCGCTGAATTATCCAAACGTGCGAAAGCATTTGAAATGGATTTACTCGTTTATGATCCATTCTTAACAAAGGCTCGGGCGGAAAAGCTTGGGGTTGAAAGTGTAGAACTTGATGAAGTGCTCAAACAAGCAGACTACATCACAGTACACACTCCACTGACAAAAGATACACAAGGTCTGCTCGGCATGGAGAACATCGGTAAAACGAAACCGGGTGTCTTCTTGTTAAACTGCGCCCGCGGCGGGATCGTTGATGAGGAAGCTTTAAAGCATTACTTGGATAACGAACACATCAGCGGCGCAGCCCTTGATGTGTTTGAAGAAGAGCCTGTGACAAATACTGAACTCGCCTGCCACCCTAACGTCATTGCAACCCCGCACATCGCAGCTTCAACGCAGGAAGCGCAGATGAACGTGGCCGTGCAGGTAGCTGAAGAAGTACGCAACTTCTTAAATGGACAGCCGGCACTGAACTCCATTAACTTACCAGCAATGTCAAAAGAGCGCTATGCAGAAGTTCAACCGTTTTACGACTTAACGCGTAAGATGGGTAATATTTTGTCCCAGTGCATGAAGTCACCAGCGCAAGAAATCGAAGTGAATTACGGCGGTGATGTAGCAGACGTTGAAACATCCATCTTAACGAGAAGCTTAGTTGCCGGATTTTTAGGATCGCGGATTGATGCACCAGTCAACGATGTAAATGCTTCCTTGACTGCAAAAGAGCGCGGAATCACATACGGCGAAAAACAGCTGCACAACGCCTACGGTTACGCTAACATCGTTCATGCTGTTGTTCACGGTGATCACGGTTCCTTCTCACTACAAGGTACGTATGTGAAAGAATACGGACCGCGCATCGTCAATATTAATGGCTTTAATGTTGATTTCTTCCCGACAGGTCACTTAATTTATATTCAACACAGCGATCAACCCGGCGTGATCGGAAAAATGGGTCAGCTTCTCGGTGAAGAAGGTGTCAACATTGCAACAATGCAGGTTGGACGGCAGACTGAAGGCGGCGACGCGATTATGATGCTTGCCGTCGACCGCGAGCCAACCGAGCACGTCGTTCAAGTGCTTACCTCAATTGACGAAATTTATAAAGCCGACAAAATTGAAGTATAATACTGAATCCCCGCGGTTCAGACTGTCGACAAAGTAAAAAAAACCGAAAAATGAACGTAACCGGAACGAAAGCGGACGCTTTCCCGAGGGCTTGGCTTCAGCTAACTTGTTCGATTTGATGGTCAATCGAACAAGTGGATCTTCAGCCTGCGCTTAATCCTCTGGGAGTCGCCGTCTTTCGTTTCGGTCACTTTTACATTTAAGATCATCTATTATTTCCAATGTATAGGGTTCGTTTGCTTATTTATGAAGCATTATGTTGAAACGGATGTGGCTTTTGTCTTAATCAAAAAGATCTTTACAATTCATTACGATCAAATGACGCAATCCTGATGTGCCTCGGCGACACCTACTTAGAACAACGAGTGAGAAAATCCCGCAAAGCAGCAGTTGTCTGCCAAAGAAGTTGAGGCGGTACAAGAGGCTAAGAAAACACGGTGAGATTAAGCGTTAGCATAGATCAAACCGATGTCGCACTTTCTCCCTCCGGCTGAAAGCGTCCGCCGAAAAGCGACATCAACCTCCGCTTTTCTTAAAAGTTTGTCTATACGTAAAATCCCCGCTGTTATTTGGCGGGGATTTTTTCATATTAATTGACATCAAAAGTGTTTCACGTACAATATAGAATTGAACAGTTTAGCAGTCTTCTGTTACGAGTGCTAAACGAAACATCAATGAAACAGTTGAAGGAGTGACGGACATGGAAACAAAAACGTTTCAAGCTGAGTCGAAACGACTGCTCGAGCTCATGGTGAATGCGATTTATTCGCAGAAAGAAGTATTCTTGCGCGAACTTATTTCAAACGCAAGTGATGCTATCGACAAAATGTATTATCAAGCTTTAACAGATGATGCTGTCACGTTCGACCCTGAAGACTACTTTATCAAAATCGAAACCGATGAAACGAACAGAACGTTAACCATTCGTGATACAGGAATCGGGATGACAAAAGAAGAACTTGAAACCAACCTCGGTACCATTGCTGAAAGTGGTTCACTTGCCTTCAAAAATGAGAACGAAATTGAAGATGGCCACGACATCATCGGCCAGTTTGGTGTCGGCTTTTACTCTGCATTTATGGTCGCACAAAAAGTTGTTGTGGAAACGCAGAGCTATCACGCTGACGAAGCTTACCGCTGGGAGTCAGAAGGTGTAGAAGGCTATACAATTGAACCTATCTCAAATCGGGAAACCGGCACAACCATTACCATCTACTTAAAAGAAAATCATGAAGATGAAGCATTTGATGAGTTTTTAGAAGAAGACCGACTTCGCAGCATCATTAAAAAATACTCAGATTTTATCCGCTATCCAATTAAATTGGACGTCACTGTGCAGCATGCAGCTGAAGATGATGAGGGTGAAACCGTAGAAGCGGTCGAAGAGAAGACCATTAACAACATGATCCCGATCTGGAAGAAAAACAAAAGCGAATTAACGGATGAAGATTATACAAACTTTTATCATGAAAAACGTTACGGCTTTGATACGCCAGTCAAACACATGCACATTAATGTTGACGGCACGATTCGTTATAACGCCATTCTTTATATACCAGGCCAAGTGCCGTTTGATTTCTATACAAATGAGTACGAACGAGGACTTGAGCTATACTCCAACGGCGTTTTAATTATGGAAAAATGCAGTGACCTTCTCCCTGAATATTTCGGGTTTGTCAAAGGGATGGTCGACTCTGAAGACTTATCGCTTAACATCTCAAGAGAAATCTTGCAGCAGGACCGACAGCTGCAGACAATCGCTAAAAATATTAAAACGAAAATTAAAAACGAACTTAAGCAAATGCTTAAGAATGAACGTGAAGCTTATGAAGCAATGTTCAAGCAGTTCGGTACACAATTGAAATACGGAGTTTATACTGACTTTGGTCAAAATCAAGCGGATTTAAAAGACTTGATCATGTTCTACTCTTCTCGTGATGAGTCGCTTATCACCTTGCAGGAATACGTTGAACGGATGCCTGAAGACCAGCCTTACATTTACTATGCTGCCGGTGATTCGATCGACAAGGTGAAAAAGACACCACAGGCAGAGCGCGTGCTTGATCACGGCTACGAGCTGCTTTATTTAACTGAACAAGTGGACGAGTTTGCCATAAAAATGCTCGGTTCGTTCGAGGATAAAGAGTTCCGCAGTGTTGCCGGCGGTGATCTTGGGTTAAGCGAAACGGAGGAAGATTCGTCAGCAGAGCAGGAGACGAAGGAAAACGAAACTTTGTTTACCGCTATGAAAGAAGCTCTTAACGGCAGCGTAACCGATGTTCGTGCTTCCAAACGTTTGAAATCTCATCCTGTCTGCTTAACAGCTGAAGGTGACATTTCAATTGAAATGGAAAAGACACTGCAGGCGATGCCTGAAAACCAAGGCATTCAAGCAGATAAAGCGTTAGAGATTAACGCTGATCATGACGTTTTTGCGAAATTGAAAGATGCTCATGACAACGGTGAAAATGAACAGGTACAACTTTATACAAACGTATTATACAATCAAGCGCGTTTAATTGAGGGGCTCCCGCTTGAAGACCCGGTTGCCTTCAGCAACAACGTCGCAAAGTTGTTCTAATATTAACAAGCGCCGGTTTATATACCGGCGCTTGTTTCATATAAACTATATTCAAGCTGAGCAGGCGGCCAAACATATTCAAGCACTAAAGCAATTTGACTGCTTTCAGGCTGCAATAAAAACCCCCGCCCTTTTTCTGTTAGCTGATAATACTTGCCGTCGCTTTGAAGCCATCCTTCTTCAGCAGCTACTTGATGAAAAAATTCATACAGCTGCACATCTGAAGGCTTTGCCCGTTGATTGGGAAGCATTTTTACACCAAAGGCAGCTTCAATCCCCACCCAAAACCGCCGGTGCAGCAAACCATCACCATCGTGACGTATGGTGTCGTGACGTGAAATCTTATACAATACACTTACAAAAAAACGTCCGAGCCACGCCTCTTCCTCCCGCGCTTGTTGGTTCAACCACTGTAAAAGCCCAGCAGGAACATTCACATGATAAGCACCCGTATTGCACATACGCACACGCCTTTCATTGATATTCCACCTTCATTCTACCACAAAAACTGACATAACTCCGGTTGAAAGTTTTATTCAATGGCACCTGTTTGGATCACCTGCATTTTAACATCAACATCAAAATTAAAATTTTCATAAAGGGTATCATAATACATCTCTGCATTCCAATCGCGGGTTTGGCTTCGGTATTTTTCCCCAAAACCGATTGGATCGACCCCCTTTTCCTGTAAGGTTTTCACAAGGTTCTCCATGTCGTCTTTCACTTCCCGTTTCACCGTTTTTTCAATCGCAGAAATCAACTTAGGTTCATCTGTATTTGTTTCTCCAGTAAAATCGGTTAATACACCCTTTAGATCAAGTGAAATTTCATAATGCGTTCCGTCTTCATTTACCTTGATCCTTCTCTTTGAATCAATTTGGTCGATAAGTGCTTGTCCGGAAAAAGGACCTTCTTCAATATTAAAAATCTGGGTCCCTTCTTTTGACCCACTTAAAAGCAATTTTAATAAAAACGATTCTTTTAAATCGAGCGTATGAACAAGCTTACCTTTCCCACTTGTAAGTACACCGATGCCTTGAACAGCCGGATGATCATCTATCGTTGTCATTAATGGAAGTACTGGGTCACGGCCATCACTATACAACGTAAACAAAAAACGGTGCAGATCTGTATGAGGAATATTTTCATGCTCCTGATTTTGATCAATCATTTCTGAAATCATAACGCCGGCACGTTCTTTATCCCTGTCACGAATGGTCTCAATGACATCTTTCGTATTCACATCAAATATCGCTAAGTTTAACCGATAACCAATTAATGGATCACGGTAGAGCGGCTCTACGATGTGTTCTAAACCTTTTTCAGCGTAATCATCTTCAATAATCACTGTTCGGATCTGCCCGTAGCTAACCGGTCGTTGTGACCGCATATTTAAAAGTGTTTTTGCTTCTTTCAATGTACTTGAAGTTGTGCTTAACGCTTTCGTTTCCATCAAACTTTCCTCACCTTGTTCTAAAAACACAGGGAAAGTAACCGTTTTTTCAAAACCATCCTCTCCTGCATCATCTACAGCAATTGTTTGAACTAAAGCAATTTGATCTATAATTTCAGTGTGGACACACGAAGTTAATATAAGTAAAAAAACGAGAACGCACTTAGTTCGTTTCATTTCTGCGCCCTCCTTTTAACCACCGTTTTAATTGATGAATGATGAATAAAAACGGCAAGTAACCAATTAAGATATAAAGGCCGAACGTCGAAACGGCATTGTTAAATGTTTCAATACCTTGTCGATCCGCGAAAAATGTTGGAAGCGTGGCGAAAATCGGCAGCATAACGTATAAAGCGGTGCGTTGTCGAATTGAAAAAATTCGCTTCACCCCTCGTGAGGATGCCCATAAACATAATGCAATATTAGGGGTGACAACGATCAACCAAAGAAATAACCCGACGTATTCAAACCGTTCAATAAACGGAAACTCAACAATTTTTAACATCGTTAACGTCGGCCAGATTAACCGTTCTATTTGCATTTCACTATAAAAAAGTAAGCTGACAACCATCACACTAAAATATATATAAACTGTCGCTGCGTGACCCATCTGCGCCCATTTATGTGATAAGCGCGCACGTTCAATGAATGGATAAGCCATTAATAATAATTCTGGTCCTATATAAGCTAGAATGGTTTCTTTAGCCCCTAAGGCCACCTCTTGAAAGTTATGTTGAAGAATTGGTAAAATGTTGTTAATTTCGGCATACTCGAGCGGAAGATACAAAATGATAAACAATCCGGATGGAAACAACACACCAAACACACACAAACCGGCAACTAAGCGAAAACCACCATTTAACGCAAACCAGAAAAAAACCGCTGCCAGTACGCTTAGCACCCACGTTTGTAAATCGTAAAACACCCAGACTTGCAGCACTTCAATAAAGGTACGTAAAATAACAACAGCTACAACAAAAAAATATATCATTAATATTAGTGACAACGCATTACCGATCAAGCTTCCAAACAATAACTTGTGAATCGTAACAATATCTGCTTCGTACGTATTTAAAATTATATACATCAACCAAATTGAAACACTCACTCCAACTCCCGCAAACAGCACGGACATCCACGCATCATAACCACTTGCTTCCATGACCACGCGCTGAAATCCGAGCACCCCAACCCCGATCTGCATAGCGTGAACAAGAAAAAACGCACTAAATGGGGGCGTTTGTACATACTTCGGTGGTTGACTGCTCATCATTTCAGCTCCTCTCATTGATAAAACTCATCAATATCAGGTGATTTCTGTCCTTGACGTTTATGCTTTTGCGGCCCACGAAACCGGCGTTTTGGGCGGGTGTATTGCGGGCGGTCTTTGAAGAAACTAAACGGCAGGCGCAGCACTGCATCTTTCCAATCAGTAAGCCGAAGTGGAAAAAACGGCTCTAAATAAGGCCGGCCGAGCGAGGTTAATTTCATTAAATGAATAACTGTAAACATTAACGTTACAGCGAGTCCAATTAATCCCATAAAAGCTGTAGCAAGAATGAACGGAAAACGAAGAATACGAATCGTGTTACCCATTTGGTATACAGGCGTGGTGAATGAAGCAAGGGCTGCAAGCGCAACTACAATTAACAAAATATTGCTCGTTAAACCGGCTTCAACTGAAGCCTGCCCGATAACAATCCCACCTACAATGCCGATCGTTTGACCAACTTTTGACGGGAGTCTGGCACCAGCCTCGCGCAGCAATTCAATTGTAAATTCTAGAAAAAGCGCCTCTATTACAGGAGGAAAAGGAATATTCGAACGAGATGCGACAAGTGTTGCAAGTAAATCTTTCGGGATCATTTCGTAATGGTACGTGAGAACAGCGACATAAATCGGTGTAGCTAAAATGGAAAAGGCTACCGCCCCAAACCGCAGAAAACGAATAAACGTTGCTACATACCAAGGCAGGTAGTAATCCTCTAAAGACGAAAAAAATTCCAAAAGTGTTGCAGGTGCCGTTACAGCTTCCGGTGAACCTTCACTTATAAATGCAATTTTCCCCTCAACTAATATTGCTGCCACCCGGTCAGGCCTCTCTGTGTTCACAAACTGCGGAAACAACGTAAGTGTCTTATCTTGAATCATTTGAGCCAGCTGGTTTGTATCCTGGATATGGTCATAAGTCACATCTTGCAGCCGCTGGCGCACTGTTTGTAAGTTTTCTTCGTTTACGACCCCTTTTAAATAAATAATGGCAACATCAGTCTGTGTCGTCGTTCCAACACGCATCTTTTCGACTTGAAGCTCTGCTACTGGAAGTCGTTTACGAATTAAAAATAAATTTGTATCAAGCCCCTCAACAAAACTTTCTTGAGGTCCTGCTACGCTGAATTCAACTTCCGGTACATTGATTTCTCGTTCATGTTCAACTTTTGCCGGGCAAAGCCATCCACTGTTTTCACCGTTATGCCTGCGAATGAAAATATAGCCTCGTGCTAAGTGATCCAATATCCGATCTTTGTCCTGCATGTATTGAGATTCTGCGGTCCAAATCACTTCTGCGGCTTCGTTCCAGTTCGTGTTACCTGCTAACTTTAGCGGAGCTATCACTTGTTCGGATAATGTTTTCTTATCTATTAAAGGATCGTAATACGAGAGCACAAATGAGCCGTGGTTTGTTTCAACGACATACTGTTCAAAATCACCACTCGCCTTTTTCAATTTTTCAAGGTGTTCTGCAAGCGTTTTGTCTGTCTTTTTTTCACCTTTGTTGCGGTAAAACCAGCGTCTCACATCCATCAGCTCCGCATAACGTTTTTATATAGTGTGACAGACTGAAAAACAAACTATGCGCTTTACACATAAAAAACCTGCCCGCTATGCGGACAGGTCGTTCACTTTCACTTTTTTGATTTATTTTTCGTTATCTGTTGACGACTTTTTCGACGTATGAAAAACGACAGCACTGCGTTCATATTCGACATCTTTGACATTTTGACGCGCATTTACAATGCGGGCCGCTGCAAAGAAGTAATCTGACAGACGATTTAAATACTTCATCACTTCTAAATTTGTCTCTTCTTCTTTTAAGAGGGCGGTAACAATTCGCTCAGCACGTCTTGCAATGGTCCGGCTCGCATGTAGATGTGCGCTTGCTTTTGAGCCTCCCGGCAAAATAAACCTTTCAAGTGCCGGAGCTTCTTCCGTGTACGCATCAATTCGTTTTTCAAGCGCTTCAATCATTTCGGGGGTAACTTTTTCCGGTACCCCATCTTTAATTGTAGCAAGATCACTTCCGCAGTCAAACAGTTCATGTTGAATGTTGATCAGTTCCTGCGCCACATCCGGAGTCAATTCAACGTCGAGTTCAGCCGCTGCTAAACCAACGAAACTATTTAATTCATCCACTGTACCGTAAGCTTCAATGCGGATGTCGTCTTTATCTCGGCGGCCACCGATGATGGATGTCTGTCCGTGATCTCCACCCTTAGTATATAACTTCATATAACCCCTCCTTATTCACTCTTACATTTTCACCGCTGTATAAATTTGTCTCGGTGAGCTGCCAGGATGAAAAGACGTACCTTCATAATTACCGTACACAGCTTGGATTGTAAATCCGGCTGCTTGAAGCATCGATGTTACAGCTGTCTCGTCATACAGCTTAACCCGCTCCATATATTCCCGCCTGCTTTCACCTTCTTGTACAATGATATCCTTAATCACATACCCGTTTTCAACCCGCCGAGATTGCTTTACTTTCATCCCGTCAATCTCCTGCTCATCTTCAGGCACAAGGTTTGCTTTAACGTGAGCTGGATTTAAATAGTCAAACATGAATTGTCCGCCAGGCTTTAAGGCTTGATAGGCATGATGAAACACTTGTTCATTTTCTTCGTCTTCAGTGAAGTAACCAAAACTTGTGAACAAACTAAAGACCGCATCCATTTCGTTTGTAAACGTCGGTTGGCGCATATCTTGACGCCGGTACTGTACTGGAAGATCTACTGTAAGCTCGATAGCTTGTTTTAATAAGGCACTTGATAAATCGACACCTGTAACTTCAAGACCCCGTCTTGCCAGCCAGCGGGCATGTCGACCATTACCGCATGCAAGATCGAGCACTTTCATACCAGGCGTTAATTGCAATGATTCAACGATTGTTTCAAGCTCGCGCGCCGCCTTTTGTTCATCGCGATGTTGATAAATTCGTAAATAATCTTCTTGAAAGCTTTCCTGATACCATGCCTTCATCCTTCGTCCTCGCTTTCTAAACTATGCTGCGCCTGTGCAAGCGGAAGCTGAATTCGAAAAGTAGTGCCTTCACCTACTTTACTGTGCACGGTAATTTCGCCGAAGTGGTGTTCAACAATATTTTTCGCAATTGCAAGGCCCAGTCCTGTCCCGGAGCGACCGCGTGTTCTTGCTTTATCAGCTTTATAAAAGCGCTCAAAAACAAACGGCAGATCTTCTTCTGGAATCCCGTCGCCTGTATCTGTCACTTCCAGACGTACGCCTTCTTGAACCGCTTCTGATTTTACATTGACCGATCCGCCGGCTGCTGTATGACGAAAGGCATTTGAAATTAAGTTCGTCATCACTTGTTCAAGACGATCAGCATCGGCAGTCATCACCGGCGCTTCTGGATCGTGCTCATGGGTTAAATGGATACCTTCTTCTTTTGCCAAGTTGCTGAATTTACGCTCCATTCGACTTAGAAAAGGTACCACTTCAATCTCTTCAATATTTAACTCGTTATGACCTGCTTCCATCCGGGCTAGATCAAGGAGCTCGTTAACAAGACGTCCCATCCGCTGGGACTCATCATAAATAATTCGGCCAAGTTCTTTACGTTCTTCTTCTGAAGCTGCCATATCATCGATAATGGCTTCACTGTAGCCTTGCAGCATCGAGATCGGTGTACGCAGTTCATGACTTACATTTGCAATAAAATCTTTGCGAAGTTTATCGTGCTGTCTTTCTTCTGTCATATCGCGAATGACAGCTACAACACCGCGCACGAAATCTTTGTCATACAGCGGTGTCATAACAATAGCGTAGCTGCGCCCCTGCACGTCAAATTCAAGCGCCTGCTCTTTTTCCTGCGCTACAACTTTTTGAAACAAACGGCGTACATCTTTTGGGATCTCGCTGCTTTCTGTTTCACCGTTTTCAAACCCGTAAGCCTCGATGAAACGATCTGCCGGCGGGTTCGTTACAACGATCGATCCTTTTCGATCTAACGTAATCACGCCATCAGCCATACTTGAAAGAATACGGGAAAGCTGCTCTTTTTCATGGTTCAGCATATTAATATGCCGGTTGAGCTCTCTGCGCATCCGGTTGAAAGCATTGGCAAGCTGTCCGATTTCATCTCGCGTTAAAATTGGTACTTTCGTGTCGAACTTTCCTTCAGCAACTTCAAAAGTTACCTGCCGCATCTGCCGAAGTGGCGCAGTAATTCGTGTTGATAAAAAGAAAGCAAAAAACGTCGTAAGTACAATAGCAATCCCGGCAGAAAGCAGAATAATCTGCTTTGTCTCACTGCGGGTATCTTCTAAGTGCGCAAGCGATTGATATACAAAGACCGGGCCGTAAACGTCTGATGCCGTATCCACATTTGCGCCGACGATTAACACATCCCGTTCATTTGCCCCTTCATCCGAAACGCGCGAAATTGCATGACTTTCCCCAGCAAAAACAGGAGCTAAGTCTTCTTCTGTCGTGAAAGTGTCTGTTGAAAGGCGCACGCCGCTACGATCCATTGTGCCGCTTTCCCAGAACACTTCCCCTTCTTCAAATACGACAACTTTCATATCAAATGAGGCGGCAATGTGTTGAATCGTTGCCAGCCCTTGGGCATTATGGTCATACCCTTCCAAGACTGAAACGATAAGTTCGGCATGATTGGTAAGCTCTTCTTCTGCTTCTGTAATGTGAAAACGCTCAAAAAACTGTACTAAAAGTACGGCCACAATCACAAGAACGACAGAAACTAAAAGTAAGATTGTCATCCAAAGCTTACCAACCACACTTCGAAAGAACCTAAACATTACTCGGTTCCCACCGCACGAAACTTATAACCTACACCCCAAACGGTGGAGATCATCTGGCCGGCTTCTTCCGACACTTGATTCAACTTCTCCCGGAGCCGTTTAATATGCGTGTCCACCGTGCGTAAATCTCCAAAGAAATCATAGTTCCATACATCTTTTAACAGCTGTTCACGTGAGAACACTTTATCCGGTGCCTGTGCCAAATAATGAAGGAGCTCATACTCTTTCGGCGTAAGACCGATCTCTTCGTCCTCAACTAGTACGCGGTGAGCATCATTATCGATGGTTAAGTGCGGAAAGACGAGCACATCTTTCGCATTCGTTTCAGTTTGTAAAAATTTCGTTTCTGATGCACGGCGGAGCAGCGCTTTTACACGAAGAATTACTTCGCGCGGGCTGAATGGCTTTACGATATAGTCATCGGTCCCGGCCTCAAATCCTTGGACGCGGTTCGCTTCTTCTCCTTTTGCTGTCAACATAATGACCGGGGTCGCTTTTGTTTCACGAAGTTCCTCACAAACTTCGACCCCGTCTTTATCCGGCATCATTAAATCAAGAAGAATTAAGTCATAATCAAACTCGAGCGCTTTCTCAAGCGCCTGTTCACCGTTTTCCACCTCATCAACCAAATAACCTTCACGTTCTAAATACATCCGCAGCAGCCGACGGATCCGCTCTTCATCATCTACGACTAAAATATGTGCTTGTTCCGACATTGCTCTACCTCCTACTCCAATGTAAATCGTCCCTTATTTTAGTTTTGAGTATAACACGCAGACATCCGGCTATAAACGAAACTGCTTCTACCGAAACTAAAAGGGAAGCCAGCCCCATCTAACGGAACTGGCCTGCATGAAAATCTTTATGCATAAGAATGAAGCCCGGCAATGACTAAGTTGACAAAAATCAAATTAAACATAATGATCATAAAGCCGATCACAACAAGCCAGGCTGACGGCTCACCATGCCAACCGCGCGACAGGCGCAGATGCAGGTAGCCTGCATAGAACAAGAATGTGATTAACGCCCACACTTCTTTAGGATCCCAGCCCCAGAAACGTGTCCAAGCAATTTGTGCCCAGATCATTGCAAAGATCAACCCGCCGAGCGTAAAGATCGGAAAGCCGATCGCAACCGCACGATAAGCAAGTTCATCTACTTTCTCCGGATCCACTTTACGAACTGCCGGCTTCAAAAGGGCACTCACCCTTCTGCGGAAAACAAGGCGTAAAAGCCCATAAAGTACAAGTCCAGCAAGAAGTGCCCACATTACAGAGTTCACATCACCTGCTTCAAGCCATTCAGGAAGCTCAATTAGTGGTGCCATCGCGCCTTCTGTCATAACTTCGCCTTCACTCGGTCCGAAGATCGGCGGCAGATGATAATCCATCACATCTTGATACGTTTCACCATCTTCAAGGGGCGCAGCGTACTCAATCTCCGACTCATAACCGGCAAAATTAAACGCATTTGTCACAATAACGAAACCAAGTACCGATAAGAGCCCATACATAATAAACTCCAGCCAAAATGTGCGCTTGTTTTTTCGATCCTTTGAAACATCAATGGTGCGTACAAGATAAATTAACCCAGCTACAAAGCTGATGCCTAAAATTCCCTGGCCTAGTGCGGTTGTCAGTACGTGGATCTCAAGCCACACCGTCTGCAGCGCAGGAATTAATGGTTCAACTTCCTGCGGGAAGATGGCAGCATAAGCAATAATTAACATGATGATCGGCATTGCAAACAAACCTAAAATGGTCGAACGATACATCGCATACAAAATGACAAAAGCAATGCCGATCGCAATTCCTAAAAATACAGTGTACTCAAACATGTTACTTACCGGGGCATGACCTGCGGCTGCCCACCGAAATCCAAAGTAACCTAAGGCAAACAAAACGCCTATGATTGACATAATAAAACCGTACGTTCCCCACCGGTTCACGTAATCTCCACTACTGTTTTTAAAATTTTTCCCGGTCGCTGAAACAGCAAACAATACCGTTGCTGCAAAGTAGCAGAAAAACGCCACCATCAGTAGGTTTTGACTTAATTCAGCCATACATTAACGGCCTCCTTTATCCGCTTCACCTGTATCCGCACGATCATCAGCGGAGGCAGACTGCTTTTTGCTTTCTTCTTTTTTAACAATTTGATCTTCCGGCGATTCAATATCCGTTCCATCAATCGCTGCGTTTACGTCGCGCTTTAATGACTCCCAGTTTTTATTTGTGTGACCTGCAACATAAAAACCATCATCACCGCGTTTTTGCAGCCAGATCCGGCGGTGCGTCCAGTAGGAGCCTTGAATTAGACCAATCATGAAGATCGCTCCACCGGCCATGAGAAATGGCAGCGTTAAATCTTTTCTTACAGTAAGTGCTGTTACATGATTTGTATCGATCCCGGCAAAGCTGACGTTATACACCGGGTCTTCAGTAACAGGATGGTTTTGCTGAATACCGACGAAACGATGCTCCGTTCCTTCAACTTCAGGTCCGTCAAACGCAAAAATAAACGCCGGATTATCAGGAATGCTTGAACGTGTCGACGGCTCATTATCATCGTCAAAATAAAAGTCTGGGAAGTAGCTGTGAATTGTTACCTCACGTTCATCATCAATTTCATAGCTGTCTTCAGGGTCAAACAAATTGACGGTAAAATCACCATATACTTCGCCTGTTTCTTCACTTTCAAGTTCAAAGTCCATTTCATAAAGCTCATTGAGTTTATAATCCACTTGATAAATGGAATAGGAATCGTAGGTCAATGGATCGTTAACTTCAATATCGTGTGATTTCACTTTTTGTTGTTCACTATCCACCCCGACAACATTGCCATCTACACGTTCATACAAAACGGCTTCTGTACGGTAAGTCTCAGTGATTGGACCTCCGCTGCGTTCTAAAGCTTCTGCATACATTTCATCGTCTTCATCGTAAGTTTCCATCGTAAAACCTTCGCTCTCTAAGTAATACTGGCTATCTGTGCCTGGGAGGGGCACTGTATCACCGTCACGAACCCAAACGTTTTCATCGACATACATCCCCGGAAAAATGCGGAGCATAGCGCCGGTAAGAAATAAAACTAATCCGACGTGGTTGACATAAGGTCCCCAACGGGCGAAGCGGTTTTTTTCGGCTACGAGATTCCCGTTTTCTTCGGAGATGTTATACTTCTTCTTTTTTAACCCTTCTTTCACAGCTTCATACGTCGCATCTTGAGAAGCTACATCGCTTTCGCCAAAAATACGCTGACGGCTTAGAAAGCTTTTGTGCCTCGTAACGCGCTGATTTTTTAACGCCCGGTACAAAGGGACGACCCGGTCAATACTTGCAATAATTAACGATGTCGTTAATGCCGCAAGCAGTGCAATATACCACCAGGAGCCGTACAAATTATGAAATCCGAGTGTATAAAAAATCTCGCCGGCAATTCCATACTCTTCTCCGTAATACTGGGCAGGGTCTACGTTTGGCGGAATAAACATTTCTTGCGGAAATATCGTTCCGAAAATCGAAGCAACGAGGATTAAAAAGATAATCCAGATCCCTACTTTAACGGAAGAAAAGAAATTCCAAACTTTATCCACCACAGAACGGTTGTACGTTTGTGAACGGCGGGCTACCCCTTCGTAGCGCATATTTAAAAGCTGCTGCTGTTCTTTTAACGGTTTGCCGCAGCGCTCACAAAGCTCTGTTCCATACGGGTTTTGGTGACCGCATTCACAGGTGACTTTTTCCATCAGTTAACACCTCTACTTCACGTTTCGGATCCAGAAGGGATCAGCTGCCAAGCATAGACATCACTGTGCTGTTCCGGTACGTGACCCGGATCCGTCCGACTTTGAGCACAGCGTTAGAGGCATTTTTATCATCTGATCTACCTTTAATGCCTGCCTCTTCTTTAGCTTATCCACATTCGTTTCTCCCCCATTATAACGAGGGAGATACCGGCGTGGGTCAGCTTTTTTTTGAAGGTTTCGTGACAGCACTTTCTCGAAGCTGCTGCACTTCAATCGGTTTTAACGGGCGTGATTCACCAGCGTTTAAGCCGTCGAGCGTTAAAAATGCGTACTGTTCTCTTTTCAACTTTACAATTTCATGATCAATCGCTTCAAACATGCGGCGCACCTGCCGATTTTTACCTTCGTGCATCACGACTTCAATGATGGATGTATCTTTCTTTTTATCCCCTGTTTTAAACTTCACTTTTGCTGGAGCCGTTTTCCCATCTTCAAGTTCAATCCCACGCTCAAGCTGTTTTAACTGCTGCGGTGAAGGTTTACCTTTCACTTTTGCAATATACGTCTTAGGCACCCGGTTTTTCGGATGCATGAGCTCATTGGCAAATTCACCATCATTTGTCAAAATCATTAACCCGCTTGTTTCATAATCAAGCCGTCCGACAGGAAAGATGCGTTCCTTTACCTCAGGGAAGTAATCAACCACTGTCGTTCTACCGCGGTCATCGTTCGCTGCCGATAATACCTTTCTCGGCTTATAAAATAAATAATATACCGGGGCTTCCCGATCAAGCGGGACGCCATCGACGGTTACTTTATCTTTACCCGGACGAACTTTTGTTCCGAGTTCTACCACCGTTTTATCATTGACTTGAACACGACCGTCTTCAATCAATTTTTCTGCTTTACGCCTTGATGCAATACCTGCCTGTGCAATCACTTTTTGTAATCGTTCCATTATCTTCACCTCATCGACCATCATACGCCTTGTAGGGCGGTTTCTCAAGAAAGGAAAATGCATTCTAGGCCTTAAATTTGTTTCAGCGACAAAAAAACGTCACTTATACCGTCTTTTTATAAGTCAACCCTTGCTAAACTGTTCATTTCCTTATACGTTAAATAAGGATGTTTTAAAAGGTTCTAAATCGATTTTCAAACCGATTAGCGCTATCGCTATATCATAGAGAGGAGAGAAACTCATTGAACGCCAAAACGATTGCAACCTTTAAACTGATTGGTTTTTCACTTATCGGGATTTTCTTATTTATGGTTCCGCTGCAAGTTGGTGGAGACATTTTAATCCCTGTCGCTTTAGCGGCTGAAACATTGGAAGGATGGCTCGAACCATGGCTTCCGGCGCTTGTAACTGTAACGATCACCTTGTCTGTGCTCGGCACCCTCATTGTTAAAACGGGTGTGTACCGGCCCGGGGAACACAGCTTCTTACATGCTTTGTTTCAAGTAAGTGGATTTTGGATGGCTGTCCGGATCATCGGTATGGTCTTTGCGCTGCTTGTTTATTTTGAAGTTGGACCAGAAGCTGTTATTCAAGAGTTTACCGGCGGGCTCATGATGCACGACTTACTACCACTTTTATTTACGATCTTCTTATTTGCAGGTCTACTTCTCCCGCTTTTATTAAATTTCGGCCTGCTTGAATTTTTCGGTGCGCTTTTAAACCCGATCATGCGTCCACTTTTCACCTTGCCGGGACGCTCATCAATTGATTCATTAACCTCGTGGCTTGGTGATGGAACAATTGGTGTTCTTTTAACAAACCAGCAGTATGAACAAGGTCATTACACGGCGCGCGAAGCTGCAGTCATTGGTACCACCTTTTCTGTTGTTTCCATCACATTTACGATTGCGATTCTTGGTTACCTAGATATCGAACATTTAATTCTACCATTCTATGGAACTGTGCTTGTTGCAGGCTTTATCGCTGCGCTAATCATGCCGCGGATTCCCCCGTTATCCATGAAAAAGAATACGTTCGCATCTGGTGTGAAAGCTCCTGCAAAACCGCGTGATTCACACACATCCCCGGTGATTGTCACCGGCTGGCAACAAGCTTTAGATCGAGCTGAGCAGGCAAGACCCGCTGCTGTACTGAAAGGCGGATTAAAAAATGTCGCTGATATGTGGCTTGGCGTACTACCTGTTGTTATGGCATTTGGTACAGCTGCTGTTGTTCTTGCAGAAGAAACAGCCTTTTTCACCATTCTTGGTCAACCGTTTGTTCCATTATTGGAACTTATGCAGGTTCCTGAGGCAGCAGCTGCGAGTGAAACGTTGTTAATCGGCTTTGCTGATATGCTCTTACCTGCATTGATCGGGGCTGAAATCTCAAGTGAAATGACCCGCTTTATTATTGGTTGTTTATCTGTCACTCAGCTGATCTATCTTTCTGAAGTAGGTGGACTGCTGCTTGCAAGCAAACTACCGGTAAAGTTTTTTGATCTTGTCATCATCTTTCTTGAGCGTACCTTCATTACGCTTCCGGTCATTGTTTTATGCGCACATCTTCTATTCTAATTCAAGCACAGCATAGTTAAACTCAACATTAAAGAAAGTTTTTAGGTGATTTTTTGTGAATCATGCAATATTGATCGACACCTTGCACCCTGTTGACTGGCAGCAAGTAAAACGTATATATGAAGAAGGCATCAGAACCGGCAATGCCACGTTTCAAACAGAAGCTCCTGACTGGGAGACATGGAATCATGCACGTACACCCTCCTGCAGGCTGGTGGCACGTAAAAACGACGAGGTTTTTGGCTTTGCAGCATTAAGCCCTGTTTCAAATCGCGATGTTTATCGCGGGGTGGCTGAAGTGAGTTTGTATGTTAGTGAAGCTGGGAGAGGTCAGTATATTGGTCATACCCTTTTACAATCATTAATTACCGAAAGTGAAAAACACGGCTTTTGGACATTACAAGCCGGCATCTTTCCAGAGAATACACCAAGCCTTCATTTACATTTCAAAAATGGTTTTCGCGAAGTGGGAAGGCGGGAGCGCGTTGGTAAAATGGGCGGTTTGTGGAGAGACACAATATTGTTAGAAAGAAGAAGTGACAACGTCGGACTACATTAAACTTCAAACTTAGGCATGTAATGGACCTTCACACTTCGTGAGGGTCTTTTTTTCAGGTGAGAAAAAGAAGAAACCCTTTAATTGTGTAACCTTTTTTGGTTTTAAATTATCTTATGTGGACGTCTGCTTCCATTTCTTGTGTTTAGCCTTTTCGAAATTCGGTTATATCTTAAAGGGTGAGCACAGCAGAAGAAATGCAGGAGGAGAGCAACATGTTAAGTAATTATGAAATTGAGGCAATTAACGAATATATGTTTATGGAGCGGCTCGATTTGTTTGCTGTTCCTGATGTCGTACTATTTCTACCGGATGGAGACGCTACATTAAGCGAACAACTTCATATATTTTTCAAAGATAAAGAACTTCCATACCTTTTTATACCTGAAACAGAACTAAATAATCGACATATCCGAACTACACTTGCTCCATGGGAAGAAAAAGAGCGGCTGAAAGTTATTTCCGGGCAGTCTTTTCTCGCTGCTGCCTGCCGCATGACAGCTAGAGCGGCTGATGCTGAAAAAGTTTTACTCGCAGCTGCTGAGCACGAACTGCGCTTACCCTTTATTGAAGCACGTATGCGGCTTCGCGAAAACCAGCGGCTCGATGTACTTCCCATGCAGTCCGAAACCGGCTGGACGAAAGAAACATGGAGCGGTGAAGAAACAGCAGCCCGCTATATGAAAAGTAAATTAAAAAAGGCCGATCAGCTGCTCAAAAAAGCTGTGAACGACCCTTCATACCATTAATAAAAAAGATGACCTTAAAGCGGTGCAAGGTCATCTTTTTTATGTCGCAGCCCTTTTACCAAACCCAGCGAAGCAAGCCGTCAAGTTCTGTCATCGTGTCATCTGGCGTAAAACCTGCAAATTCAAACGGCCCGTTCCCGCGGTTGACCCAAGCCGTTTTTAACCCTGCTGTATGTGCACCAAGAATATCCCAACTGTTGCCTGACACAAACAAAGCTTCTGAAGGTTTAACGTTTAATGTCTCTAGTGCATAAATGTAAGGTTTTTCGTTCGGTTTATATACTTGAATATCATCTGCGCTGATGATGTGATTTACATATGGTGCTACAGTTGAATGCTGCACGAGCGGCTCCAGCATATCTCTTGATCCGTTTGAAACAACGGCAAGCTGAAAATCTTTGAGCCGATCAAGCACCGGGGGTACCTCTGGATAAACCGCAAGCTTTTTATATGCTTCAAGACAACTAGCAGCTTCAGTTTCTGTTAACGTTTGTTCATATGCAGCTGCTGCATAATAGAGTGCTTCTTCCGTGATCTCGGAAAATGGCTTGTACGTCTCAGTCAGCTGACGTAAAAACGCATGTTCCACTTGTTTTTTACGCCAAAGTGCACCAACAGCTTCACCGTGGCCAGGGGCAAAATGATTAATTTGTTCGTCAATTGAGCGTACATTAAACAAGGTGCCGTAAACATCAAACATGAAACACTTAATCGTCATATATGTCCCCTCTTATTCCCAAGGTTTATTGACCGTAATAAAGTTGGCAAGCTCTTTACTTTCATTTCGCCGCTGTTTACGAACATCAGACCGGCCGGCGCCTGTTTCATACAACTTTTTCTCTTCCTGTGTTTCTGGAATCACTCCCGGAACATTTACAGGTTTACCGTCAGACCCTACTGCCACAAACGTTAAAAAGGCAGTTGCTGCAATGTTACGTTCACCAGTTTCTAAGTTTTCTGCCGTAACTTTCACAAACACTTCCATAGACGTCTTGCCTGTCCAGCTCACAAATGCTTCTAAACATACAGAATCCGTCGGTCGGATCGGATGTAGAAAGTCAACAGAGTCCGTTGAAGCGGTGACTACTTCTTCCCTGCAGTGACGGCGGGCTGCAATCGAGGCTACTGCATCCACCCGTTTCATTAAAATACCGCCAAATAGCGTTTGATGATTATTTGTATCGTGCGGCAGCACCAAATCGGTCTGCACGACGCGAGATTCAATAACTTTTCGTTTGTCCATGTCCGCCACTCCTTTTCCATGTTTGAAGATGCTTTAGATTTTATAACATTCCCCTTTTTGTTCTTTCTTAATCTTATGGTATAATTCAGTTTGCTTTCACTTTCCGAATGGGAATATCAACTGTAAGCGTACCGTTTTTCCACGGAAACTTTGAACATTTTCACTAATAAGTGAGGTGCTTAAGAATGTCTGATGAACTTGAAGAACTCTCCGGTACATTTGAAATTGGTCAAACCGTTTATTATCAAGGTGAAGAAATGACCGTCATTAATGAACTTGAACGTACCCTCGTTTTAGAGTACGTCCATTTCGTCCCGTTGAGCGAAGATGATCACGAACGCATTGTTGTCCGTAAAAATAAAGTAACACTGCAATAATGCGTTCATAAAAAGCTGTCCGGCATCGCCGGACAGCTTTTTTATGAAACAAAAGAACGCGGCTTCACACGCTCCATGCTACGATTCATCTTCACTGCTAGACTATTAGGCTTCTTCTTCAAATCGGAGCCGATATACTTTCCGCGGACGTCCGCGTGCTCCTGCTTCTTCTCCCGCAAGCTCCGCAAGGCCTGTTTCTTCTAAGCGCGTTAGTACACGTCTTGCGTTACGCTGTGAACTATTTAACCACCTGGCAAGATCTTGAGGTGAAACAATCGCCTGGTCATAATAATCTGCAAGTGCTGCAACTTTTTCAACAAGCATCGGACTAATCAAAGCCTCCGCCCGGTTTTGATGAGCAGCTGCTGTTAACCGCTGTTTTCGGTAAGTAATATCCGTGGTATCTGCCTGCCATTCATTAATTGTTTTATCTTCATCAACGGTAACAATCACTTCAGTTACACCAGGTGCTTCAAGCTGCAATGCCTCACGAGCGTGAAACTCCGCTTCTCCTGCCGTTCGTCCGAAACCAATTCCGGCTTGTGCCGGCAGCTCACTTTGAACATGGGCATCATGCAGCGCTTTAAACAACCCGCTCCGGTTCGCTTCAACCATGCCTCGTGTCGTATAAATAAAATACAATCCATCACCCATCTGTATGAATGACCCTTGGAGCAGCTCTGCCGCCTGTAGCAGCCACTTCTTGAGTTCAAGCTCTTTATGGTAACGGGCATATGCAGTTACCTCCGGCGGTGCATTACGAACAACAGTTTCAGCTGTAACCGCCACAAGTGCCACCTGTGCTTTACGAAATGAAGATGAATACAGATGCTCGCGAATGTATTTTAAAATAATCTGCATCGAATGCACACTTGGTACAACACGGTAAACAGGTACGCCTTTTGCCTTTAAGTCATCAGCCACCTGCTGCAGACAAGTAAAAGCTGCTTCTGTTTCTCCTTGAAGATACAGCTGTTCATGATAATTCGTCACCGCTTCCGGCGGCACGTAGCCCGAAGTTTCATAAGCAGCAACTTGCAGTTCATGATTTAAATGGTACGGCTGAAGCGCTTTTGTCACATCAGTTTCATTCATCGTGTCAATTGAAATGTTTTGAATCAATTTTTTATGATGGTATTGAGCTTCAAGCAGCCGTCCAAGCAAGTTGGAGCCGTGCAGTTCCGGATGACTGGCACGTGTTTGATCGATAACGCCATGCTGTAAAACGTAATCATACGGTGCTGGCCCAGTAAACAACCAATGGTCTACAGCTGCATCGTTCTCGGTGACAATTTCCGCAGCTTCTTCCGTTGATTCATAGGTGAATGTCACAAGCTCGATACCTTTCACAGCCTCCACAGCTTCTGCAACAGTCTGGATGCTATCAGCAGGGCCAGCTACGCCAAGCGTAATGTTCATCTTTTTCCCCTCGCCTTACTGCACGTTTTTCAAATAACCTGCCAGCACACGTGTCCCTCGTTCAATATCTTTTACGCTAGCTAATTCAGCAGGGTGGTGGCTCACACCGTCTTTGCACGGAATAAAGATTAAACCTGATGGCACTTTCTTTGCCATATTCATCACATCATGTCCGGCGCCGCTTTCCATCACATAAGGCTTAAAACCACACGCTTCAACACTAGATTGTAAGGCGTTTCGGACATGATCATCTAATGGCACAGCTGGATTGTCCACCAGCACGCTTTGTTCAACAGTGATGCCACGCTTGTGTGCAAGCATTTGACAAAATTCAAAAATATGTTGTGCCGCCTCTTTTTTCTTATCATTATCGACACTTCGAATATCAACGCCGAGCTCAACCGTTCCCGGGATCACATTCATCACATTGGGTAAAGCTTGAATCGTACTCGCTGTCGCAACGACCGGCGGATGACTTTTCTCTGACTGCCGTCTTCCTTCAGCTTCAACGTACTGAATCACTTCAGCAGCTGCAGCTAATGCGTCTTTACGCTCGGCCATCGGTGCTGTTCCTGTATGTCCTGCCTCACCTTGAATTGTCAGTTTAAGCCGTGTTGGGCAAGCAATCGCAGTTACAACACCAATTTGAGCTTCCGCACGCTCAATCCGCATACCTTGTTCAATATGCAGTTCGATAAAGGAGTGCAGCTCATCACGAGAACGCTCTGCTTTTAAAATTTCTGCAAACGAAAGGCCGCGCGCTTCTACCGCCTCTTCAATGGAAACCCCGTTTTTATCTTTAACATCTTTTTGGGCCAGCAGCTCTTCTGCACCGATCATCGCCTTACTGCCAACCGTAGACACCCCAAAGCGGGCCGACTCTTCAGAAGCAAAGCAGATCACTTCCACCGGCCGGCTTGGCTGCACTTTTTCATCTTGAAGGATTTTTACAGCACCCAGGCCGGCAAGCACACCAACAACACCATCGTAGCCGCCGCCGCTTTCTACCGTATCTACGTGAGAGCCGACAGCAACCGCTGCACCTGCAGCGCCTTCTGGTGTCCACCGTGCAATCCGATTTCCTGCTTCATCCATTCTAACATGCATACCAAGTGATTCAGCGATGGATTGAAAAGCGTCTATCGCTTCCCACTCTTCTTCTGTATAGGAAAGGCGGTTAAAACCTTCAGTTTCTTTGGCCATATCTTCTGTTACATTGAGCATCTGTAGCTTTTCATTTAGCCAATCCTGCATTTATGTCACCTTCTTATCATTTTCAGCTTGAAACTGTCTGGCTGCAAGTAAGTAAGCAAGCACGCCAGGCGCAAAGGAAGCTTCGTCAATATCAAACGTCGGTTTGTGATGACCACTTTTCAACCCGGTGCCAATCACCATATATACTGCTTCACCACCACGTTCCTGCACGCGGTTCATCATGAGCGCGGCATCTTCTGAAGCATTGACCGGCCAGCTGTCATCCACCCTGTGGATCATTGAACTGCCTTCTGCTGCTTTTTTCATCCGCTGTTGCCAAACAAGGTCACAGTCTGCCGCTTCGCCCTGCCCGACTACTTCAAGCTCTGCAGTTACCCCGTACAAATGTGCACAAGCTTCTACGCGCCGTTTAACTTCAGTAAACATATAATCATTTAACTTTGAGTTTTCCCCGCGCGTCTCACCTGTCAGTTCCGCCGTTGACGCGACAATATTGCGGCCTTCACCTGCTGTAAGCGTGCCGGTATGCACCCGGGTCACTCCTTCGCTGTGCGGTGGGATTTCTTGTAACTTTAACGCCATTGAAGCTGCTGCAGCTAAAGCATCTCGGCCTTCTTCAGGTTTCGCTGCAGCATGAGCCGACGTGCCCTCAACGTTCACATTAAACTTCGTTGTCGCTAAAAACTTGGACGCTGTCGCCGCGATCACCCCTGGCGCTTCATCCTTTAAGCCGATGTGCGCTGCGATAAATGCATCCGCTTCATCCACCCAGCCTGCTTCAACCATAGATTTTGCCCCGCGGCTTCCTTCTTCTGCCGGCTGAAACAATAATGTGAAACGTCCGTTAAACGCTCCTTGTTCTTCCTGCAGCGCCTTCGCAACACCCAGGCCCATCGCCGCATGAACATCGTGACCACACGCATGCATAGCACCGGGGATACTTGAATGAAATCCTTCAGCAAATGGAAGGTGCGCCTCTGTTTCAGCCTCTTGAATCGGTAAGGCATCAATATCGAAGCGATAAACGATATGCGGCCCCGGCCGGCCGGTATCCAGCTCAGCTGCAAGGCCTGTGAAGCCGCCGGCCATTTCTTGGAGCAGTTCTTCAGCTACACCATAATCCTGTGCGCGGTGAATCGCCTCTGCTTCTTCTTTTTCACTGGCAAGCCCCATACGTGCTGCATCATTAAGTAGTTCGCGGCCGAGCGTGATATTGTAGCCAAGTTCTTTAAGCGCTTCATACAGACGATACGTTGTGACATACTCCGTCCAGCCCGTTTCCGGGACTTGGTGGAACGTTCTGCGCCATTGTCTGACATCAGGTTCAATTTTTTGAACATAAGCTTCCAAGCTGCTTAAACTCACACATTTTCCCCCTTACGCTGTAGTGCATCCAGGCTCCATTCTACAGTGTGCATGAACTGTTTAACCCCGTATAAAAGAGCTTCTTCTTCAATGTGAAATGATGGATCGTGCAAAGGTTTTGGCTTTTTCACCGATGGATCTGTTATGCCGAGCCAATAGTAAACACCTGGATAGTGCTGTAAAAACCTGCCGAAATCTTCACCGCCGAGGCTCGGGCGTACGTCAGGAAGTGCCTCTTGTCCGTACGAGTGAGTAATTGCGTTTTTGATAACGTCTGTGAATTCAGGATCATTTACCGTTGCCGGATACCCATCCATGTAATTAATAGAAGCTTCAGTTCCTAATGCTTCAGCCGTTGAGGTGACTACTTGGTGAAACCGGGCCTTCACGTTTTCTTTCACTTCATCATCAAGTGTGCGAACCGTGCCTTCAAGCACAGCCTCACGTGGAATGACGTTGTAACGTTCACCAGCTTCAAGTTTTCCAACGGTAATCACTGCTGCATCCTGCGGGTCTGTGTTTCTGCTTACAATCGTCTGCAGCGCCTGAGTAATCTGAGTCGCTGCGACAATAGCATCTACACCTTGGTGCGGCATGCTTGCGTGTCCTCCGGCTCCATTTATAACGATCCTGAACCGGTCGGAGTTACCCATGACCGGTCCGCTTTGTACACCAAACGTACCTACCGGAAGATCAGGCCAGACGTGCTGGGCAAATACTGCATCCGGTGGGTACATTTGAAACACACCTTCTTCGAGCATTTTTGCTGCACCACCGACCGGGGCATCTTCTTCTGCCGGTTGAAATACAAATAATACCGTTCCGTCAATTTCTTCTTTGTATTTGGCAAGCTCTTCAGCCGCTGTTAAAAGCATGGCCGTATGCGCATCATGCCCGCACGCATGCATCACACCTTGTTTTGTTGAAGCAAAATCTGCTCCTGTAGCCTCTGTAATCGGAAGCGCATCCATATCAGCGCGCAATGCAATGACCGGAGACGTCTGCTTTCCTTTTAATACACCTAGCACTCCATACCCTCCGATGCCGGTCGTTACTTCTAAACCTGCATCGACGAGAACGCGGGAGACCAGCTCAGCTGTCTCCCGTTCCTCACCACTTAATTCTGGGTATTGATGCAGATGGCGTCGAAGTTCGCGGGCGCGTTGAAAAAGCTGCCCTTCATCGATTGAATCAAACATCATGAATACTCCTTTGTTTCCGCTCAATTTTCTTTATTACAAGTGCATGTCAACACCAGGGCCGATCGGTAGACCGAGAAGCGACCAGATAATAAGCATGACAGTCCAAATGCTTAAGAACAACAATGCATATGGCAGCATGATGGCAAATAATGAGCCAAACCCTGCACTGTTATCATAACGCTTCATAAACGCTAAGACCATCGGCACGTATGGATTGAGCGGCGTAATAATATTTGTGGATGAATCTGCAATCCGGTACGCCAGCTGCACAAACGCTGGATCGTAATTGATGTAGTAAAACATCGGAATAAAGATCGGTGCCATTAACGCCCACTGTGCCGAGCCGCTGAAAATAAACATGTTTAAAACAGCTGCAAGGGCAACGAAACCGACAATGACCGGCAGTCCGGTGAAGTCCATGCTTTCTAAAGCATCGGCCCCTCCGACAGCAATCAAGCCGCCAATGTTTGTCCAATCAAAGTAAGCGATAAACTGAGACGCTGCAAAGATTAAAACAATGTAGCCGGACATATCTTTCATCGCACCGGCCATATATTCCGGAATATCTTTTGTTGCAGTAATCGCTTTAACAGTTACACCGTAGACAACCGCTACGGTAATAAAGAAGAATAAGATTAACGGTACAATATCCGAAAAGAACGGAGAATCAACAACTGCACCATCTTCACCGCGGAGCACCCCGTTTTCCGGTACGATTAAGAGGCTGACGCCAATCAGATAAAGGGCACCTGCAATGGCTGCGTTACGCAAACCACGGTTTTTCTCCGGCGTAATCTCTTCCATTTCCTGATTTTGAATATCTTCGTCACCTTTAGAAGGATCATACTTACCAAGACGTGGTTCAACGATTTTTTCAGTCACAAATACACCAACAACCATGAGCATGAGGACAGACGGAATCATAAAGAAGTAGTTATCAACCGGCGTCACTTGGGCGGTTTCATCAATTGGCGCAATCACTTCTGATGAAATACCAGATAAAAGTGCATCCGTTCCTGCAATAATAACGTTCGCCGTAAATCCTGCACCCACTCCGGCAAAACCTGCAGCCATACCAGCAAGTGGATGACGACCGAGCGCGTAGAATACCATCGCAGCAAGAGGCGGTACAATAACAAACGCTGCATCTGAAGCAAGGTTACCAACAACACCTGTGAAAATGATTGCAAAAGTCACAAAGCGCTGTGGTGCGTTTAATATTGTTTTCTTCATGAACGTTTCAATCAAGCCTACTTTTTGCGCCAGACCGATACCAAACATCATGGCAAGAACGAGCCCGAGCGGGGCAAAACCTGTAAAGTTATCAAGCATTGAAGATATCATGTAGCGAAGCCCGTCGCCTGATATCATGTTTTGAAC
The DNA here is from genome assembly GCF_003014715.1 of Salsuginibacillus halophilus. Taxonomy (GTDB): domain Bacteria; phylum Bacillota; class Bacilli; order Bacillales; family Marinococcaceae; genus Salsuginibacillus; species Salsuginibacillus halophilus. The sequence continues at coordinate 32,663 of NZ_PYAV01000003.1, read as the reverse complement.
AGCAACAGTTTCGCCACTTTGCGGATCTTCATAGGACATACCGAGCATATTGAATACAAATGATAAACCGATAATGATTAGTGCCAAGTAAACAAACAACATGAACGGATGGGGCAGCTTGTTCCCCCCTCGTTCTACAATATCAAGAAACTTGTTGAAAAAACCTTTCTTTTCTGAAGATGTCTGCTCTTCAGCTGCCATTGTAACACCCCTTTTCGGAAATTGTCTTTTAATGTTCCTTTAATAAGAAAGTTACCATAGTTCGATGGCAAAAATAAAGGCTTTTTTCGAGATTTTCAAAAAATTACGTCAGAAAATTTACCTAAACTTCGACAAAAAGCGACGAAATCCCTATGATTCCGCCGCTTGAGCGCCCAGATATTTTTATGTTGCTTAACTTGCATTCGACTTTACTTTAATCTGCCGGCCGGTTTGGACCTTTCAGCTTTTTATCGCCGGCCTTAGGGACTTTCGCTTCGTGGGATATCTGCTGTTCATTTTTCTTTTGTTCAAATGAACGACCATCAGTAACTTCTTTTTTCATGAGTTCCCCTCCTTTTCGGACATTATTTTGTCCGAAAAACAGAAGCATTATGCTTGCAACATGTTTTTTTCCACTTGTTTCATTTCACAAAGCGTACCGCCGCGCGTCATGAGATCTATATAGGTGCCTTCTTCAACAACTGTACCATCTTGAAGGACAACGACGTGGTCTGCATCTTCAACCTCTGATAGTTCGTGGGTAACCCAAACGACGGTCCGCCCTTTTGTACGCTCTTTTAACTTAGCTTTCAACTTAACACGAGAGGCCGGATCAATCCCGGTAAGGGGCTCATCAAGCATCCAGAGCGGTGCGTCATGTAAAAACAACCGTGCGAGCGCAAGTCGCTGCCGCTCTCCGCCGGATAAGTTTCTCCCCTGCTCCTCAACTACGGCATCAAGTGAAAACTCTCCTGCTTCAGCGTCTTGAAGTGCCTTCAATAATGCTTCATCAGTTACATCATGTTCACGCAGGTTTAAGTTATCTCGAATCGTGCCTTGGAAAAAGGCGTGCTCCTGCAAACTAACATTTGTCATTTCCCATAATGATTCAGGAGAAATATTTTCTGCTGATTGACCATGAATTTCAACACGCCCGTCTGTTGCTGTTAAAACACGTAACAACACATGTAAAAGCACCGTTTTTCCAGCACCGCTTGCGCCAACTACCGCTGTATGACGCGCGGCCGGAATTGAAGCATTAGCTTGATCAAGCGCCGGCAGCGTTTCACCAGGATAATGAAAGCCTGCTTTGTGTAATGTAAATGAAGGTGGATCAGCACTCATTGCAGTTTGTACAGTACTCTCTTTATCTTCAGTCACATCATGCAGGCGTCCGGCAGCTTGAGCAGCTTGGTGAAAATGATACGGAAACACGCCAAGGGGCTCAGCCGTTTCGAAGGCAACCATTGCAAGTAAAATTAACATTGCAATATACACACCACCAAGCTCACCAGCAGATGCTTCAAATCCTGCAATGGCAGTTACTACCCAAACTACTGTAAATGAAACGAGGAGCTGCCACGTTTCCTGCTGGCGTAAGCTTCGTTCGGCACCAGCTGCAGTTTCACTGTACTGCTTACTCGTTTCTTTTAAATTTGAAATATGATCATCAAGCTCATTTGCCATAAAAAGGTCTGTTCGTCCATGTAATACATCTGCAGCCTCAGTCATAAGACGCCCCCGGGCTTGTTGAACCTGATCATCGCGCCTGCGCAGACGCCAAATGCCAAGCGCCGGCATAACAAGCAGTGTAACGATAAACGCTACGGCTACAGCTAGTGCCTGCCATAGTGAAAACACACTGTAAAAAGCGATAACAAAAAGCATTACGACAGTAAACAATAAAGGTGGGTACAACACACGTAAAAAGTAGTACTGCAAATTCTCAACATCAGCAGTTACTCGATTGAGAAGTTCACCTTTTGGGTAGCGGTTAAACAACCGGGGAACTTCCGGAATTAAACGACTGAAAAATGTCGTCCGCAGCCGCTTTAATATCATAAACGTCGCATCATGAGAGACGTAGCGCTCCACATAACGTGCTCCTGCTCGTAAAAAGCCGAGCAGTTTAATGAGAACAATAAAGATCGTTAATATATAAATCGGTGTCTCTAACGCAGCAATAGAAATCAAATAGCCGCTTGCTGAAAATAGACTGACCCCGGCAAGGCCTGCAAACAATCCGAAAGCTAGCGTCATCCATACCGTTTTTTTCTCCTGCAGCACGAGCGACGTAATGTCTTTCAGCTCCCGCATGACCTCACCTTCCTTCCTTTGTTGAGAACAATTGTTGATAATTTTCACATTCATTCATTAACTGCTCGTGCCTTCCCACTGCTGTGGTTTTCCCTTTTTCAAGGAGGACAACTTCATCAGCTGTCTGGACAGTCGTCATTCTATGCGCAACAGTAACAACAGTAGCGTTTGCTGAAAGCTTTTGCAGGGTCTCTTTTAAGGCAGATTCTGTCACAACATCAAGGCCTGTACCTGGCTCATCAAGCAGTACAAGTTTCGGTTTTTTCACGAGCGCTCGCGCTAAAGCAATCCGTTGCTTTTCTCCACCGGATAGCCCTCTTTCTCCTTCACCTAACAACGTTTCTTCTTTTTGAGGCAGACGCTCGACCCACGCGGTCAGCCGCACTTGGTCGAGAACCGCTTGAAAATCTGCGTCACTCACATTGTTTTCAGCACCCATACAAATATTATCCTTCACAGACGCGCGAAAAATGTGTGGATCTTGTGTAACAAATGCGGTTTGATTTAAGCGCTCGCTTTCTTCAATTTCATTTAACTGAACGCCATTGTAAAGCACATCGCCGGCGGATGGTTTTAAGATTCCTGCTGCCGCTCGCAACAATGTGGATTTTCCGCTGCCGCTTGGCCCGACAACTGCGACTGACTTTTCTGCGTCTACATGTAAAGAAATATCTTTTAATACCGCAGTGTCAGCTGATGGATAAGCTGCGTGCATTGATTGAAAAGTTAGGGAAGGTGCTTGATCAGGTACGCTTTTACTTTCATATCTTTTCGCACTTTCATCAGGTTGAACAAGCTGGTCTTCAATCACTTCAGCAGCACCTGCACTTCCTTTACCACTATGAAATGCACTTCCAAGTTGACGGAACTGGGTATAAAACTCCGGTGCCAGAACAAGCACGAAAAAAGCGGTAAAAAACGTCAGTTGGTCAAACAATGCTAAACGAAGCCCGACTTCAATTGCCACAAGCCCGATCCCGATCATTGAAATCAACTCAAGCATAAACGAATTCATAAAAGCTACTTTTAATACTTGCATCGTACGATCACGAAAGTTTTCACTTGCACGGCCCACATTTTCAGTTTCTCGTTCTGCGCGTTGAAACAGTTTTAAGGTTAAAAGGCCTTGCACCTTGTCGTAAAACGTGTTGGAAAACTGCTGAAGCTCTGACACGAGCTCCTTTGACTTTTTCTCTGTACGGCTGCCAATAACAGCCATCGCAAATGGTATAAACGGCGCGGTAATGAGTAAAATCAACCCTGATATTACATTTTGACTAAAGACAACAATTAAAATAAGGAGTGCTGTACCTGTTGTCTCGATCATCTGCGGGTAATAGCGATGAAAAAACGGTCCAGTTTCATCAACCGCATCAAGCAGTGTCGACAGCCTGCTCCCTGTTTCTTGTCGATAAAAAAGCGGTGTTTGCCTAACCTTCTCCAGCATCTCGCTGCGTAATGAATTTTTAGCCTGCTTTGCCATCAAACTTCCTAAACTACCTTTGACATACTGTGATCCGATTCGAACGAGCAGAGCGAAAGCGAGCAGTATAAGAAAGGGTTGGACTGCTTGAAACGATACTTGTTGAAGAAAAATATCATGAACGAGGCGTACAACGGTATAAGCCTGCAAAACAATGGCAGCTGCATAAACGATCGTATTTAAGCCTAGCAGTAACTGTATGGAGCGAAACTGGCGCGCTGTCTCTTTTAAAAATTTCATCAGTCACCGTCAGCCTCCCTTTCGAATTGAGCATTTAAATTAAATACGTGAAATATTTCACATTCAAGGATACCATATAAACGTAAATATGCGGAAGTGAACCCTTTTTGAACTTCAAGGACATAAAAAAAAGACCGCTGTAAAGCAGCCCAGACGTCGTACATATGAAGAAGGTGGCCTGTCTTAACACAGACCACCTCGTTTATCTTTGTCTTCAAATTTGAGTTAGCAAAACTTAGTCAATCTCGAGCCATTCATCAACAAGCTCACGGTTGTCATCGATCCAAGCTTGGGCACCTTCCTGGGCATCATCAGCTTCATTAATTTCAGCCATTAATGCACCAAGGGTCTCGTCATCAAAAAACATATTGTTCAAATACTGCACAACTTCTTCATATTCTTCTTCAAATCCGTCACGTGAAATATAGACGATATCATCGCCATCGCCGTACACATTTTCCGGATCTTCTAAATATTTAATGTCATATTCAGCTAATACCCAGTGCGGGCTCCACATCGTGACGACAATCGGCTCCTCACTGCTGTACGCACTGTCTAGTTCTGAAATCATCGCTTGTTCAGACGACGTTTGCAGATCCAAGTCTAAATCGTAAACTTCCTGCACTTCTTCTGTCGTTTCAACAAGTGAGGAGCCTGGCTCAATACCCATAATCGTTTCATCAAGCTCTTCAGCGTAATCATTTAAATCCTCAAGTGAATTAAGGTCTTCCATGTATTCTGGCACAGCTAAACCTAACACTGTACCCTCGTACCACTCGTCTTGAATATCAAAATCATCACCGTATTCATCGATATGATGCTGATCAGTTGTCGGCAGCCATACTTCCATACCGATATCAACATCGCCAGAAGCAACGCCGGCAAAAAGCGGTGCTTTCTCCATGTTGCTCATCTCAACATCATAACCCTCTTCTTCCAATAGAATGGCCCACATGTTGGTCACAGCAATATTTTCGGCCCAGTTGTTATAACCAATTTCTACTGAGCCGCCGCTTTCAGCATTACCATCATCTTCACCATTTGAATCGTCGCCGTCTGCATCCCCGCACCCGGCTAATATTAAAGTGCCTGCCAATACTGATGTTGCGGTTGTCCGTTTCCAAGCTCTCATGCTCCAACCCCCGTTGTTAACAAAATTTAATGTTTACATGATAATTTTAACATACTAAAACGATTTTTGCAGATTTTTGGGGAAATACCGAAAAGAAAGGGGTTATCTACTGTAGTGAAAACTTCCTATTTTCAGAAATCAGATTGCATTTTTTCTACCTTCGAAGTAAAATGTAAAATAACAAAATTCCACTACCTTCCATATAACATGCAGTAGAAAGATAGACTTTGAAAAAGGGGTCATGTACATGTCTACGAATGAAACAACCAACCAAAGTTCTGTTTACGGAAAAACAATGCGCGCTTTTGATCAATTTCATGCTGGCCAAACCGTCTACCTTGAAGAAAAAGAATGCTCGATCATTGCAGAATATGAGCGCTCCATTGCAATCGAATTTGTTGACTTTCCATTCCCTGAAGAAACGGAGCGCTTTCCACATGCGCGTACCGTTGTCAAAAAAGAAAAAGTACAAATTATAGAACACTAAAAAAGAGCTGCCCTCAATCATGGGGGCAGCTCTTTTTTCTTTAATTAACGCGCTTCTAACCGGCGGATTCGCTCTTCAAGCGGCGGGTGGGATGAAAACATCTGCGCCATGCTGCGTTTATTGTTAATCTTAAGCGTCTGCACTGCTTCGTCACTATCATCCACCCGGTTGACATGCTGCTGCAAGGAACGAAGGGCATGTGCCATCTTATCTTTTCCGGCAAGATCCGCCCCGCCTTGGTCAGCGCGGTATTCTCTGTAACGTGAGAACCACATGACGACAATACTGCCGAGAATTGAAAATAAAATTTGAAACACGATGGCAGAGAGAAAACGAACCATCGTCTGCATTTCAGAACGAACGAGTCGGGATACGAGAATCGCCGCAATACGGGAAAAGAAGACGACGAAAGTGTTCACAACCCCTTGTAGAAGCGTCATTGTTACCATGTCGCCGTTCGAGACGTGGGCCACTTCATGCGCAATAACACCTTCTACGGCATCGTCATCCATCGACTGCAGCAACCCGCTCGATACAGCAACGAGCGAACGTTTCTTTGTCGGACCTGTCGCAAATGCGTTGACCTCATTTGACTGATAAATCCCCACTTCCGGCATATGCATCATGCCGGCCGCCCGGGCATTTCTGTGTACTTTATCAACCACTGCCTGTTCTGCCCGTGACAAGTTATCTTCAGGGTTTAATACTTTTACTTTATGCACTTTCTTTGCAATAAAGCGGGACATTGCTAAAGAAATAAACGACCCGGCAAAACCGACAACTAAGCTGAAGACGAACAAGTTCATATACTCAATCGTTGCCAAACCACCAGTCGTATCGGTTTGAAACGATCCGTCAATATCTGTGAAAGCTAAAATTAACCCCCACACAATCATAATGGTCAACAAAACAAATACGTTTGTTACCACCAATAGTAAAATCCGCTTCCCCAATAGTTTCTACCTCCCTGTTTAAGCTGCCTGCTTCATTTTAGGCTGAACTTTAGAGCTTTGCAAGACCTACGTCTGTGCCTGTGCTAAAACAGCAGCCATCATAAAACCAACGAGAAGCGATACGATAAATGCTGTATAAGCCCATGGTTTTGCCTCCGGATTCGGCCGTACCGCTTTATTTACTCCTTTCATAAATGCATAAATCCCGAAAGCAAAAAATAAAGCGCCAAAACTGAAAAGAGCCCATAACGCAAAGTTAAAAATCATATAAATAATATAGCTGTATACTGCAAAGCCGAACCCTAAAATACCAGCAAGGGTTGAAGTATATTTAATCGTTTGTTTATCTTGTTTGGCCAAATGGATCTCCCCCTTAAATGTAAATTCTTAACTCCTCCACTCCGATGCGAGCGTGCTGTACACGACATGATCCAAAAACGTACCGTGCACATGTTCCACCCCGCGGAGCGTTCCTTCTTTTACAAAACCGAGACGCTCCGGTACAGCCAGGCTGTTTACATTTTCCACTGCCGCACGAATCTCCACCCGGTACATGTTTTCAGAATTAAAAGCTTCCGTTGTTAATGCAGCAGCTCCTTTTGTTGCAATGCCCCGGCCTTGAAATTCAGGAATGAGCCAGTACCCAATTTGGGCGGTTCGGTGCTTTTGATCAAGCTGATTATACCCGGCAACACCACACATCATACCATGACAGTAAATGATGGCAGTCAGCACATTTCCTTGAGCGAAACCTGTTAAACTTTGTTGTAAGTAATTCGCAGTATCTTCTACTGAAGTCATCTCATCCACCCACGGTAAAAAAGTGCGTAACTCGCCTCTGGCGTGGTCAATGATGGTAAATAACGCTTCAGCGTCCCGGACTGTGCCAAGCTTCAACGAGATCTCTTCATCTACGAGTAAATAAAACACCTGCCGCCCCCTCTTTTACCAAAGCTGTAATGCTTTTAACCTTCGTGCAGCTTCTTTTAAATCAACTTCCGGCGCTAACAAAGCTGCCCGGACGTAACCTTCACCGCCTTCACCAAAGCCGCGCCCCGGTGCAAAAACAACACCTGCTTCCTTAAGTACTTTATCTGCAAACGCTTCGCTCGTCCAGCCCTCAGGCAGTTTCAGCCAGGCAAAAAAAGAGCCTTCCGGGGCTGTGACTTGCCAGCCGGCATCGTGCAGTGCATTCATAAACACATCGCGCCGCCGTTCGTATAAAGCGCGTAAGGCAGCTATTTCTTCATCTGGCCCTTGTAACGCTTCAGCCGCTGCTTCCTGCACAGCACCGAAAAGGCTGCAGTGCATATGGTCTTGATACACATTCACAGCTTCAACAACTGAAGCATTACCAACCACAAACCCGACGCGCCAGCCCGCCATATTATAAGTTTTCGATAAAGTTAAGAGTTCAACGCCACTTTCTTTTGCGTCAGGCGTTTCTAAAAAGCTCGGCGGCTGATGCCCATCAAAGCCAATCGCACCATAGGCAAAGTCATGCACAACACAAAGCTCATGCGTTTTTGCAAAATTAACGGCCGCTTCAAACGTCTCCGGGCGCACGACCGCCCCTGTAGGGTTGTTCGGGTAATTCATAAAAAGCATCCGGCTTTTCTTGGCAGCTTCATGAGAAAGTTCATGAAATGCCGGCTGAAAGTTATTGTTTTGATCAAGTGGCAGCGAATGCATCACACCACCGGCAAGCGCGATACCGGATAAATAATCAGGATAACCCGGGTCAGGGAGCAGCGCGCCATCCCCTTCATTTAATAAACATTGCGAAAGCTCAATAATGCCGGCCTTTGCACCAAAGGTAACGGCGACTTCAGTTTTTGGATCAATATGTACACCGTGCTTCTCTTCATAATAACGGCTGACCGCTTCTTTTAAGTCCGGCAGCCCGCGAAACGAGGCATAGCGGTGATGCTCAGGTTTGTCCGCTGCGTTTTGTAAAGCCTGCACAATCCGCTCCGGCGTTGGCTGATCAGGGTTTCCTTGTCCCAAGTTGATCACATCACCGGTTTCCTGCTGTTTTTTCGCTGCTTTTTTTACAAGCGAGGCGAAAAATTGTTCAGGGAGCCGCTCGATCCGCTCAGCTCGTTTAAATTCCATTGTCCGACTCCTTCTCAGCCCGGGCTGCAACAAAAAACTTCTCAGCTTCAGCAACAAAAGTTTCCCAGTCGGAAAACCCTGTGGCGCTTTGTATGGCACGATTTAATTCAGCTTTCTTTTCGTCACTTAATTTTTGAACATCAGCCAATATATCAAGTTCCCCGGGAAGGTGCTCAAACATGTCATCAACATCCGTCCACGGGCTGTATCGGCTTAAAAAAGCAGGACTAAATAACACGCTTTCATCGATTTCACCTTGTTCGACGAGGTGACGCGCACCGGCTTCTAAATTGTTTAGATGATTCATCCACTGCTGCGCTTCAAAAAATCCACCCATCGAGTGCTCACCCTTTCATTCATACTCTTGTTCTTATTTTAGCACTTTCGCCGGCGCTTTGGCATCTGAAAACAAAGGTATAAGAAAAATGCGAGATGAAGCCTATGCTCTACCGGGACAAGAACGTGCCTCGCCTCCTCCTAAACGTGCCTCGCCCCCTCCTAAACGTGCTTCGCCCCACCAAGCGTTCCGAGCAAGAAAAAACCGCCGCGCGTGAGCACGACGGTTCTTTCTTTATTTACAGCCGCAGCCGTTTTGATGTTTTGCTTCGTCTTTCATTTCGTTACGTAAGCCTTCGACACTTTCTTCGCGTCGTTCATTTTTTCCTTCAATTTGAGCGCGTTGTTCTTCACTGATCTCTTCACGGTGGGCACGTACGTAATCTTTCGCCTCATCGCGGTTATCTAACGTATGATCAATAATATCCTTAATGCGCTCCGGGTTGTTTTTACGCTCCTGCTCATTCTCCATGTGTCTTCATCCCCTCCCTTGGTGGATTCATCATTAGTATGACCTCAACGAAGGGAAGTATGCACACAGAAATTAGCCTCGAAGCGGACGCACCGTTACTTCGTTCACGTTGACTGAACGCGGCTGGCTTACCGCATAATGAATCGCATCCGCAATGTCATCAGCTTTTAGAAACGGCATGTCCATGCTTTCAAACCGTTCGACAATATCTTGATCAGTGATGTGCGTTGCAAGTTCTGTTTCTACCGGTCCCGGGGAAATATTGGTTGTGCGGATGCCGTGATGGGTGAGTTCTTTTTCCATCCCCATTGAAAATGCGCGTACGGCGAATTTTGTGGCGCTGTACACCGAACTTGATGGCATCACTTCCTGCCCTGCAACTGAAGAAACGTTAATGACGTGGCCGTTCTGTTGTTCAATCATTGCCGGAAGAACTGCATGAACGCCGAAAAGGACCCCTTTAATATTGACATCCACCATGGTTTCCCATTCATCCACGTGATCTTTTTCTAACATGGACAAAAGCATCACACCGGCGTTATTTACGAGAACATCTACTGTGCTATAGGCTTCTTTCGCCTTTGCGACAGCACCTTCAACTTCCGCCCGGTTTGTAATATCTGCTGCTACGGCAATGGCCTGACCGCCAGCACTAGTGATTTCGTTAACCAGTTCATCAAGACGTTCTTTGCGGCGGGCAACGAGTACAACATTTGCCCCGTCAGCTGCGAGGCGCTTCGCTGCTGCGGCACCGATTCCGCTGCTTGCACCTGTCATCATTACGGTTTGATTTTGAAGATTCGCCATCTTTGATCACCTGCTCTTTCAAATTTTCGTGCAGGTTAAATTGTACAAGCAATCGATACGGCTGAAAAATAAAACGGCTTCAATGCAAAAGTGGCCGCTTCACCAGTGCGCGGATCTGTTTGGCGTTGACAGTGATCGCACACCCGTCGCGGCGAATTGGAAATGTGACAGGTTCAATGGTTAGTTTCAGCCTGTGCCAGTTTTGATATGCTACATTAATCAAGCTTAAAGCATCTGCTGCATCAATATTTGTTTCAAATAATGCTCGGTACGTTTCTCCAGTTTTCTGGATGGTTTCAGTTGCTTCAGTGTTCATCGCAAGTACGTTTGTGCCTCCAAAACTAGTGCCTTCAGCCATACGGTGCAGCAGCTTATGCAAGTGCCTCGGGCTTGCCGTATGTTCTAAAGAAGCAAATGCCATGATCAAGTCCCAGCTTTTTGGGGTGATTGTAAAAGCATCCTGGTCTTTAACTTCCCACCGGCAGCGTGGTGAAAGACCGGTATCTTTTGCATATTGCTGTGCAGTTTCAACCGCTGAATTTAAAAGGTCTACACCTGTGCCCCGTGCCTTAGGAAATTGCTTTAAAACAGGGAACAAATTACGACCCACCCCGCACGCTAAATCAAGTACCTCGAATGCCGATTCCTGGGGCTGGGATTGAATCCAAGCAGTTACAAGCGAGTCCGGCCGTTCAAGCCAGGTGCCTTTTTCATATACATGATGAGCTGTGTAATACGCGTGATGATAATCGGCTTCTGCTTTACGTATCGCAGAAATTTGTTCATCCTCAAGCATCGCTGTCACCTCGAGTGATCACATTGATTACAGTTTAGCCAGCAACATCCGCTTTCATACAGCTGCTTCTGTAACAAATTTACGCACGATATAAAAAACGAAGACACCGGAATAACCGTGCGCCTTCGTCTACTCATAAAGTGTCTTTTTGTTCAAATTATTTGTAGTCAATGAGAATTCCACCTTTGTTAATTCAGCTCGCTTTGAAACGTTTCACGCCTCTGACGTGCAAATGTTCAAACGGAGAAGCACCAGCGATGGATAGCTTGATCGGTTTATTTTTTTGACGCACACCTTGATGTACATAAACAAGTGTACCGTGGAAATGATGGCATTCATAAAATGATGGATCTGCCGGCTGCTCTAAGCTGGAGCGTGTATCAAATGCGGTTTGATTCACAATACCAGTGCCCGGCTGGTACGGATCAATCGTTACAATGCCTCCTCTTTTCATGATCCATGCCCGCGTTTTGTCGTTCATATCGATTTGCTTTGTATCCTGCATCTTTCATCCTCCTAATAACTTGTTATTAGATGTATTCCCAAGATAAAGGGAGGAAAAACGTTTTAAAATAATTTCATTTGATTTCATGACGATTTTTGATAAATATCGGCTTCTCATCGGAATTAAACTAGAATATTTCGTTCAAATCTTATGAGGCCGATTTTCTCAAATGCCACGCTTAATTCCCCTGCATCCGCGCATGAATCCACTCACGCCGCGCATCAATCCACTCACGCCGCAGTTCATCTTTCACGCTGCGCAATTTGTTGTTGTTCGGTGATTGACTTTACGTTGACGTTAACGTAAAGTCAATTTGTAAAAAAATTCAGTCACGAGGTGCGTAACATGCAATACACCATTTCCGATCTCGCCGCACAATTTGATATTAGTACACGCACCATCCGCTACTACGAAGAAAAAGGGCTGCTCACCCCTGAACGTGACGCTCAGGGACAGCGATTGTACCACCGTAAAGACCGGGCACGGCTGCAGCTCATTCTGCGCGGAAAAAGGTTCGGTTTCAGCTTAGAAGAAATTGAAGAAATGATCACACTGTTTGATGAAGACCGGAGCGGTAAAAAACAGCTTGAGGTAACTGTTGCCTATGGTGAAGAAAAAATTCAGGCGTTAAACGAACGAATTGAAGACATGGAGGCGCTGCGTAATGAGATGCAGGAGCTTCATAAAGATTTTCAAAAACGATTACAAGCATTGGAGGACTAAACATGACAATTTCAAATTGGATTGCTCAAAATGCCTTGAAATACCCTGAATCCCCAGCGCTTATCCTTGGTGAACATGTCACGACTTATGCTGCATACAATGACGAGATTAACCGGCTCGCGGCTGGTTTACAGGCACTTGGCGTCAAAGTTGGTGACCGGGTTGCGATTTTCATGCCAAACACACCTGAATTTGCTAGCGCCCTTCCGGCCATTCACCGAATCGGCGCCGTGGCTGTTCCCCTTAATGCGCGCCTGACGACTTCTGAACTTAACGACATCCTTACGCACGCGGAAGCTAAAGCGATCCTTGCTCATGAAGCGTTGATGGCTACCGCAAAAGACATTGCCATGCCGGATGGTTTCATCAAAATCACTACAGCTGCTACTGATCAAAACTGGCACGCCTTTCAATCCTTAATTGATCAAGCGCCACCTGTACCTGAGCTCCCCGATATTAACGATGATGACCTTGCCACCCTGCTGTATACTTCCGGCACGACTGGTCAACCGAAAGGGGTTCGGTTTACGCACCGCAGCATTCAAGCGGTCAGTACAATGATGGCGGTGGAAACCGAAATGAAACCGTCGTCGCGGATGCTTCATATGATGCCCCTTTCGCACTCGGCACCGCTGCACTTATTTTTCGCCGCCGGTATGATGACCGGGGCGAGTCACGTATTTCATCCTACATTCACGCCGGATGCGCTGCTTGAACAAGTTAAGCTTCACCGCCCGACTCACTTTTTCGGCGCTCCGGTAGCTTACTTAATGACAGCCGGACACCCGGCGCTGAAAGATACAGATCTCAGCTCGGTCAACTGGTGGGTGTACGGAGGTGCACCGCTTGGCACAAAAGAGGTGGAATGGGTGCGCAGTCAGTTTAATACCGATCGTTTTCTCGGGGTATACGGATTAACCGAGGCTGGTCCAAGCGGCACGCTGCTTACGCCTGAAGAACACGGTGAAAAGTCCGGAAGTATTGGGGCCCGCGGTGCGCTTGGTGCAGCTGTTGCGCTGTTGAATGAAGACGGCGATCATGTAAGCCCTGGTGATGTAGGTGAAATTGCGCTTTAAGGCGAGTGCTTAATGCAAGGTTATGAGAAAAACGAGGCGTTAACCGCTGAATCATATCAAGGTGACTGGCTGTTAACAGGTGACATGGCCATGCAGGATGACGAGGGTTATTTATGGGTCATCGACCGGAAAAAGGATATCATCATCTCCGGCGGCGTGAACGTGTATCCGAGAGAAATCGAGGACACGTTGAAAGAACATCCAGTGGTGCAGGATGCTGCTGTGATCGGCGTACCGCATGATACATGGGGTGAGAGTATTCACGCTTACGTCGTAGCCACTGAAGCATTAACTGAACCTGTGACCGCGCTTAGATCATTTCTTGAAGGCAGGCTTGCCTCCTATAAGCTTCCACATGAAGCGACAGTTGTTGATGACTTGCCGCGAAATCCAACCGGTAAGATTTTAAAAGGTGAACTCCGAAAAATGAAGGAGGAAGCAAAATGAGCCGACATGCAAAAGACGCGACTTCTGCAACTACAGAACAAAAGGAACAGAAACAGTCCGCAAACCGATATTCAGCTGATCCCCGACTAGCCGGGATTTTACAAGCGTATCTTGAGGAAGACTTTTTTTCTTATGCTGATGAAGCGCTCTCCTCTTTCGCTGATCAACTCGATGACGTGGATACCCGGGCTGCTCACACGGATGGCGCCGGTGAACCGCAGCTTATTCGCTATAACAAATTTGGTGAAGAAGTTTCCGAAGTGTGGGTGAATGAAGGGTACCAAAAAACGGTTGCGGACATGTACGACACAGGGATTGTAGGTTACGTGCATAAACCGATTCCTGCACTCGGCCGGCCGGGCAACTACCATTATTCTTATGCTCAAGGTTATCTTCTTTCACAAGTTGAGCCTGGATTTTACTGCCCAGTTACGTTAACGATGGCAAGCGCCTACCTGCTTGATGCTTATGGGGACGAAGATTTGAAGGCGAAATACTTGCCACACTTTACCGCCACAGGCGACACTGAGCTTTACGAAGGAGCGACGTTTTTAACCGAGCGCCAAGGCGGATCTGATGTAGGTGCAAACGTCGTTGAAGCTGTCAAAGCAAGTGATGGCTACCGGCTGCACGGTGAAAAGTACTTCGCCTCAAATGCCGGCATGTGCGGAGCAGCGATGGTGCTTGCTAGAAGGGAAGGTGCTCCTGCCGGCTCGAAGGGGCTCAGCTTGTTTCTTGTGCCGTGGGAAAATGAGGATGGCCGCGTGAACGGCCTCCGGATCCGCCGCTTAAAAAACAAGCTCGGTGTTAAAGCTGTACCGTCTGGTGAAGTGGAATTCACCGGCGCCCGCGCCTACTTAGTCGGCGAGGCTGAGCAAGGCTTTTATTACATGATGGAAGCCTTAAACTTATCACGCGTATGTAACATGGTGGCTTCTCTCGGGATTATGAAGCGCGCTTATGATGAAGCGCTCAGCTATACCCATCACCGCGAAGCTTTTGGGCAGAAGCTAAGCGATTTCCCCATGGTCCGAGAGCAGCTGATGCACATGCTCGCTCGTCAAGAAGTGCAGCTTAGTGCTTCATTTCAAGCCATCGAGCGATTTGATCGGGTGATGCGTACCGGCGATTACACAAATGAGGACGAAGTGCTTAACAGACTGTCGATCGCCTTGTTAAAAATGCATACCGCAGAAGAAGCGATTCACTTTTCCCATGAAGCGATTGAGCTGCACGGCGGTAACGGCTATATCGAAGACTTTGTCACCCCTCGGCTTTTACGTGATGCGCAAGTGCTCACCGTTTGGGAAGGAACAGCCAACATTCTTGGCCTAGAGCTGCTTCGACTGTTGAATCGTTACGAGGCGGATACGTTATTCGCAAGCGAAGTCGAAGACATGCTTAGTTTAGCACCTGAAGAGATGCAGAACGAAAAAGCATTCGTCTGGGAAAAACTTGTTGAAGTGCGTACCTTTGCTGACGAAGTGAAAACAGCTGACGAAGCCGCCCAAACGTTTCACGCGAAAAAACTTGCGAAACAAATGACGAACGTTCTTCTAGCTGCAGCCGCGCTCTCTGATACGACCCACGGCGACAGACGAGCGCAAATAATCGCACGTATCTTCTTAGAAGCAACTTATCCGGAGAGCGGCTTTGTCAGGGAACCAGCTTCACTTCAACATTTTGCTGACCTTGTGTAATTCCATCATTTCATACACGAGGTGAGCATCCGGCTTCTATAGGTCAGTTGGTGTCTCAAAGAGCTTCGCAAAAGCATTTCATCTATAAGGGTGACGGCTTTACAGTCGCTAAATCATATACTGCCTTCATTAAAAAACATCCATTTCATGCTTGCGGCTTTCGTTGCGCTACAAAGAATGTTGTAGAAAAAATGAACAGCTGCAAGCACCTCTATGTATCATAGCCAGCATGTCAGCCATCGTTTCTCTAAACGCCCCCGTATTCTGTCTGCGATTCATTGTCGCATAGCTAAAATCACACCTGAAACGGCGATTGCGCCGCCAACGATTTGTGCGGCTGTAATGGCTTCGCCTAAAAACAACACCGCGCCGATCATCGTAAAGACCGGCAATAAATTTAAGAAGACGCTTGCTTTGGAAGGACCGACTGCAGCAACAGCTCGTGTCCACAACATCAAAGCGACAACTGATGGAAAAATGCCTAAATACAACAAGCCGGCGATCAGCTCAGGTTGAAACAATCCTTCCGGAAGACCGCTCGACCACCCGACAAATACAAACGGAATTAAAAGCAGGTTACCGAAAAAAAGCATCACAACCATCGCCCCAAGCAGGGGAAACTTATGGTTATGTTGTTGAATCAGTAACGTGTAAAACGCCCAGGAGATTACAGCCATGAGCATAATGAAATCGCCTCGGTTAACAGCCAAATTGACAAGCACTGTAAGTGAGCCTTCAACCATGACCCAGACCGCACCGATTAAACTGATGAAAACGCCTAATACTTGCTTGCGTGTTAAACGTTCCTTTAAGAAGATGTAGCCTAAAATCATGGCAAACACCGGTGTGGTTGCTTCAACTATGCCAGCATTTGTTGATGACGTGTAATTTAAAGATAAATAAACGAGTACATTAAAGGTTGTGATCCCGGTGATCGCATATCCCATTAATGGAACCCAGTTATGTTTAAAGCTCGGCCATTGTTGTTTGATCTGTTGATAACCAAACGGTAAAATGACGAAAAACGCAATCAAATTTCTTATCAACGCGACAGTCGTTGCCGGCAGCTCGTTCACATATTTTCCGACAACAAGGTTTCCGGAAAACATCATCACAACAACAATTAAAAATATGTAGTACTTCCACATGCTTGATCCACCTTTACATCCTTGGACAACTTCATTTAATACGAGCATAACATAAGGGGGTTGAATACAATTTCACGAAACGTGTTCTCATTAAAAAAAGCGCCTCACTTAGACGCTTTCCACCTCAACACGACGGTGCACAATGAGTTCATTTTCGTCATTTAACATGACTTGTAATGGTGCGTTTTGCATTTGCAGCCCGCGATGAACATAAACGAGTGCTCCTTGATGCTGCTGTGACGTATAATCTGCGGTGAACTTTGGAGGACCGAGCATGCACGCCTGTGCTATTGCAGCCGAGGACTTATCCTGTGTTGTTACCGAGCTGATATGAATCGTAAATATGCCGCCCATGCGCAGCACCCAGGCTCTTGCGCTTGCGTTCATGAAAATGTTTGGCTGCTTCATCCCGGCTCTCCCATCTTCTTTGTTGTATAACTTTCACAATATTTCTCCCCTAATTTCGACAAAAATAAACACATTAATTCATAGCTTTAAAGTTTCATCGTTCAGCTAAGTTACATCGCTGCACCAAACACAAGTGTCACAACGACCACCGCTGCAATAATGCCGCACACATCAGCAAGCAGACCGACTTTTAATGCATCTCCAGCTTTTTTAATACCGACAGCACCAAAATATACCGTTAAAACGTAAAGGGTTGTATCCGTACTCCCCTGCATGGTTGAAGCGAGACGGCCGATGAAAGAATCCGGTCCATACGTTGCAATTAAATCACTCGTTAACCCAAGGGCACCTGTGCCCGATATTGGACGCATGAGCGCAAGTGGTACAATTTCAGCCGGTATACCGACAAGTGCAAGCACTGGCTCAAGGCTTTGAATCAATACTTCCATAGCACCTGAAGCGCGAAACACGTGAATGGCAACCATCATACCGGCAAGAAATGGAATGATCGAAACCGCAAGATGAAACCCTTCTTTCGCCCCGTCAACAAATGTTTCATAAGCAGGCACCCGCCGGCGGGCCGCCTGCAGCAAAATGAGTGTGATTAAAACCGGCAGAAACCACATCGAAACGACTGTCACCCAGCCCATACACCCTCCCCCTTTTTCACTTACGGTGTATGTTTTCGTACACGGCGCCAATGAAAATAACGATCAATCAAAAGCGCCATGACCGTAGAGCAGAATGTTGCGACTAACGTTGTCCCGACTATTTCAGCCGGGTTGGCCGAGTTATAATTCATCCGGATTGAAATGACCGTCGTCGGAATCAGCGTTAAACTGGCCGTATTCAATGCAAGCAGTGTAATCATAGACCGGCTCGGCTCATCACGGCCGCCGTTTAAATGTTTTAACTCTTCCATCGCTTTAATCCCCATCGGCGTTGCCGCATTGCCGAGCCCAAACATATTCGCACTCATATTTGATAAAATATAACCCATCGCCGGATGTTCTTTTGGCACTTCCGGAAAAATTTTTGCCGTCACCGGTGCAAGCATCCGGCTGAGCATCCGTAAAACACCGCCTTTTTCAGCAATGCGCATCACCCCGAGCCAAAAAACTAAGATACCGATCAAGCCGATACAAATGGTGACCGCTTCTTCTGCCCCGGTAAATAACGCTTCGTTAACTTCTTCCATCCTCCCATTTACTGCAGCAAAGACAAATCCGGTGATCAGCATGACTGCCCAGATGACATTAATCATCTGCTCACTCCTTCAGCATCCGTAAAAGCCGGTTGATCCGCTCTAAAAACGTAGGTGGGCTTTCGGCTTCTTCCCGGTAAACTTTCGCTTCTGCTACCACTTCACCGTCAAGCATAAACTGCCACCTCCCCATGGAACCATCGCCGCGGTGCGCCATGTCACGTTGAGAGAAGCGAATAAATTTTGAGGTTAATTCTGCTTGTTCTTCCGCATTTAATGGATACGTAACCTGATCGTGAACGTAAGCTTCTTCCTGCAGCTCTGCACTTAACACCGGCTGTTTACCAGGTTCAGCTAGCGTTATCGGCTGAAATGCTGCAAACGCGGTTTCAAACATTTGAATGTGGTCATTCCAGTCACTTGGCGCGTTTAACGTAACCGCAATCAGTTCTGTATCATTTTTTTCTGCGGTTGACACAAGTGTCCGCTTCGCCCGCTTTGTGTAACCTGTTTTTCCACCGGTGGCATGCTCGTACAATCCAGTGAGCAGTTTATTTTTATTCTTCCAGGAATGGTCCCACGCCTCCCGCTCATTCGGTGCTGAATGATGCGTTGTGCCGGAAATTTCACGGAACTCTTCATTATTCATCGCGTAGCGGGTCAATAACGCCATATCAAATGCCGTTGAATGATGTTCTTCGTGATCATCAAGCCCGTGTGGATTTTGAAACCGAGTACCCGCCATCCCGATCTCCTCAGCTTTTTTGTTCATTAAATAAACAAAGCCATCAAGCGTTTCACCGGCGTGTTCTGCAATCGCAACCGCTGCATCATTACCAGAGCGAAGCATTAAACCGTACAACAAATCTTCAAGTTTCATTTCATCTCCCGGTTCTAAATATAATGAAGACCCTTCTGTACCGGCTGCGTTTTGTGAGATTTGAACCATATCATCAATCTCTGCCTCCTCAAGGGCAACAACAGCTGTCATGATTTTTGTAATGCTTGCAATCCGCATCTGTTTTGTTTCGTCTTTACCGTACAAAACCCGGCCGCTCTCCTGCTCCATTACTACGGCAGATTCTGCGGACACTGCTGATGCTGTTTCAGCCGGCAGTACTGCAGTATAGATAAGAAGTAAACTAAGTAAGCACAGCGCTGTAGTTTTCATCGACGACTCCTTTTGTGTGGCATGAGTTAGTAGCATTGTATGTATCAACGGACAAGTTATGCCCGTCTTAAACCATGCAAAACCGGGCAGACTAAAAGCAGCAAAAAGGAGGTAATGGCTATGCTTGAAGACAATTTGCTCATCCTCGGACGTATCATAACCATTTTCCCTTTGCTGCTTGCTGCTGCCATATTTATGGGTAAACGTTCGATTAGCGAGCTGCCTATTTTTGATTTTCTCATCATTTTATCCCTCGGTTCTGTCACCGGGGCAGACATTGCCGATCCGTCAATCTCACATACACATACTGCATTTGCGATTATTGCCATCGCCTTGTTACAAAAACTTGTCGTAAACGGAATGCTCCGGATGTCTTGGTTAAAAAAACGAATCACGTTTTCACCGACGGTTGTGATCGAAAACGGCGTTCTTCTTGAAAACAGCCTGAAATCAATTCATTACAGTGCGGAAAATATATTGCAGCTTCTCCGCGCCCAAGGGATTTTTGATATCCGCGACGTGCAAACGGGAGTGCTTGAAGGTACAGGAAGTTTGTCGGTAAAGCCATATGACAATGCGCGCCCGCTTCGTTTTCAAGATAAAGCTGATGCTCCGGCGGTTACAGTCACGACGTATCCAATCTTTGTTGACGGACGCTGGGCAGAAACGACACTACAGTCGTTAGGACTTTCCAAACAACATGTGGAAAATACGCTTGGGCGTTCTGTCGATCAATCATTTATCGTTTTTGCTGGAGAAGACGGCAGTTTGTTTATGTCACCTAAAGACGCACAACCGGTACAGCCGTTTCACCATTAAAAGATTTAACCTTTCGCACGGAAAATAAGGGCTGCAATAAAGCTGAATATAATCGCTGCAGAAATACCTGCACTTGTCACCTCAAAAATTCCGGTTAATATGCCGATCCAGCCGTTTTCATCAGCTTCCTGCATCGCTCCGTGGACGAGGGCATTACCGAAACTTGTAATCGGTACGGTTGCACCAGCTCCGGCAAAATCAATGAGCCGCTCGTACAACCCGACCCCATCAAGCACCGCTCCGGCAACAACGAGCGAAGCCATCGTATGAGCAGGTGTAAGTTTAAAGATATCCATAAGCACCTGTCCGACGACACAGATGAGCCCGCCAACAATAAAAGCTGTAATAAATGTCATGCGCCTCCCCCTTTCGGCTGCTCAATCACAACAGCATGGGCAATGCATGGAATCGTTTCTCCCTGCTGATAAGATACCGGCGACAAAAGAGCACCTGTAGCTGCGATTAATACTTTGCTTAAATTGCCGCTTTCAAGCCCTTTTATAATATGGCCGTACGTTACTGCCGCCGAGCAGCCACAGCCGCTTGCACCGGCATTGACAGGCTGATTCTGACTGTAAATCATGAGCCCGGCATCCTGCAGTTTTTCTTCAGGCATATCGATCTTTTTTTCGGCAAATAAATCAAGGGCAAGCATGCGTCCGACCCGTCCCAGATCTCCGGTTAAAATGAGGTCATAATCGTCTGCTGTTGTATGAAAATCTTGAAAATGTTGATCAATGGTGTCCACTGCAGCCGGTGCCATTGCTGCTCCCATATTGAAAGGATCTGCAATACCACGGTCGATCACCCGTCCAATCGTTGCTTTTGTTACAACTGGACCTTGCTTACCGTTTGGCGCGGCGATCACAGCCGCACCAGCAGCTGAAGCAGTCCACTGCGCCGTTGGCGGTTTTTGCGCACCGTATTCTGTCGGATAGCGGAACTGCCGCTCCATCGCCGCATTGTGACTAGAAGTCCCACACAGCACCCGATCTGCTCCGCCAGAAGCAACGGTTAAGGCAGCGAGTGCTAAACTTTCCATCGATGTAGAGCAGGCGCCAAACAAACCAACATACGGAATGCCGAGTGTTCGCCCGGCAAACGTAGTCGAAGTCATTTGATTCGTTAAGTCACCGGCGAACAATAAATCCATATCCGAACCAGAAAAATCACCGTGACGGAGCGCTTCTGAAGCTGCTGTTTCAAACAGCTTCTGCTGCGCTTTTTCAAAGGAGTCCATCCCCATATATAGATCATCAAATAATATATCAAACGCCTCGCGCATACTACCGGCGGCTTCAAACGGTCCACCAGCCGTACCGGAAGCCTCAATCACCGGCGCCGGCGAATAACTGAAACTCTGCTTTCCAGTTTTCATTACAAGATGCCTCCTTCAACCAGCAGCATGCGTATAATCGCGACAATAAATGCGGCCACCGTTCCAAACACGATCACCGACCCGGCAAGCTTAAACATATTACCTCCAACACCGAGCACAAAGCCTTCGGTACGGTGCTCAATTGCAGCACTTGCCATTGAGTTTGCAAACCCTGTCACCGGTACAGCACTGCCGGCCCCGGCAAATTGCGCGAGCTTATCGTACACCCCGAGACTCGTTAACAACACGGAAGTAATAATAAGTACAGCAAGTGTTGGATCTCCGGCCGTCTGCTCGTTAAAATCAAAAAAGGTAATAAAAAAGAGCTGGATCGCCTGACCGATCGTACAAATGAGACCACCCACCCAAAAAGCGTGCAGACAGTTTTTCCAAAATGGACGTTTTGGCGCCCGGCTGTCGGCCAGTTGTTGATAGTACGACTTATTGTTAGCCATGATGATCTATCCTTTCATATGTTCATCGACTGCTGTCAGCTCTCGAATCGTTTCTTTTTTTGTGATATCCCCTTCATTGACACGGGCTTCTAACCGAGAAAGCAATTGCCAAACTTTAAGATCCGTGGAAAAATGAAAAGAGATGTTATCATCAAACGCATCTGACAACGCCATTGTAGCCTCTTTTCTAACTTCTGGAAGTTGCAGCCTGTAACGGTGCGCTACCTCAGCACTTACATAAACCTTATTTTCACAACTGACCGCTCGCGCTTCTGTCACTTCGTGAAGCGCTTCAACTGCGTTGGCGGCTTTATGTGCGTGCCCCTGCCCGCACTGATCTTCTGCAGCTTCACCTGTTGCTGCAAACATAAGCGTGAAAACAGCTGCTGCAAGTAAAACTTTTATGTGACCCAAGAAACAACACCTCGCTTTTTGACATGTACTGCCTGTTAGTGTCACCGCTTCTTGAAGCATTATGACCTGTGGAAACGATTGGTTAAGAAAGGAAGGATTTTTTGGAGGAAGTGATTACGGCACTGCTCGCTCTATTTCTCGTTTTATTTGTTTTCGCCGCCTGGCGCATCGCAAAGCAGCTGCGTGAACTGCACTACACCCAGAGCCAACTGCTCGTAGAAGCTAAAAAATTGGTACAAAACAGCGAATTTTTATCAGAAGCTGAAACAGAGCGGCATCAAGACAACTTACGGCGCTTTGTGATCAGCCGTGCCTTAGAGGCGCGCGAGGCTGTAGAAAAGCAGACGGCTGAACTCCGTCCGCGGGCTGTTGAGAACGTCCATATAAACAATGGATTGACGCGCGAGGAATTACTTGAAGCGTTCACACCAGAGGAAGCACAAGCTGTGCAGCAATTTTTTAACGCCACAAAGCACTACATCGAAACTTACTGGAAAACAGACCGCGGGCATTTAAAAACGGTATTTACCGGGCATCCAGATGCCCCAAACGGCGAGGTGCAGTCTATAAAAAAAGCAAGCCGTTCATTATTAAAAACGCTTGATGACCACTTCAGCCGGATGCATCAAACGTCTTAATTATAAATAAGGTTCTGTCCCATAAGATCTATTTTCAATGATAGGCACAAGAAATATACTTGCTTTCACCAATGGCACAAGTGCAACATCGAATCAATCGGCACTTACACTTGATTTCGTCTTATCAGCTTTGCCGCCGGATAGCGCTTCAGCTTGCGTGTGAAAAAACCGTTCATTGCGGGATCTTCAGCAGCCTCGCTGCTCTTCCCAGTGGTGTAAGAAAGAGCTGTGCGTAAAATAAAATACGAAGTCGAACCGTTATAGCGTAGGACGATCCGAACGTGAAGAGACCCACTTTTTAAGATGCCTGCATTTCGGTTGTTATGACGGTTTAACAACGCCTGTCTTGTTTAAAGAATGATCTTAAGATTTTCGCGTTTTACCTATGTGAGCCGATTTTGTAATGACGCTTCATGAGCAATAAAACGAACAATATCCATTGGAAATGATTGATGATCCGTAAATTGAAAAGTAACCGAAACGAAAGACGGCGACTCCCAGAGGGACAAGTGCAGGCTGAAGATCCACTTGTTCGATTGGTAATCAAATCGAACAAGTTAGCTGAAGCCAAGCCCTCGGGAAAGCGTCCGTCGGTAGTGTTGGTTACGTTCATTGTTCGAGGAAGTTGAGGCCGTACCCGAGGCAAGTGTCCGCCGAAAAGTGACGTCGACCTTCGATTTTTTTAAAGTTTATCTACAAGCTGAGGGGATGTCCTATAAGATATACATTAAATAATTTGTTAATAACTTTTGAGACAGCTCCTTACTCTTCTGAAGCAAGGCTTGCAAAAAACAAGTCTGCACTTTGAAAATCGTCTTCATTGTTTTCATTTTCCGGAAGTGGAGGCAGCTCTTCAAGCGAAGTTAAATCAAAAGTATCTAAAAACTGATCGGTCGTGCCGTATAAAATCGCGCGACCACTGCCTTCAGAACGGCCTCTCGCTTCGATTAACCCGCGCCCGACAAGAGACTGCACGGCCTTTTCCGCTTTCACCCCGCGAATATTTTCAATATCAAGACGCGTCACCGGCTGTTCATAAGCAATAATCGCAAGCGTTTCAAGGGCTGCCCGCGATAATGTTTTCTTCTCCGGCGGATTCATCATCCGGCGAATATACGGGGCCGCTTCTTTCACCGTCACAAAGCGGTAGCTGTGCCCGCTTCGATCCATATAAAACCCGCCGTCTCGCTCGTTTACAACCGATTTCAACGCCTCTGCTTCTGCTTCTGCTTCTGCTTCAGAAAGCTCTAACACATCAGCGAGTTCGGGGAGTGTCACACCTTCATCACCGCTGACAAACACTAAACTTTCAATCAACGCTCTTACTTCTGCCACGTTAGCTCGCTCCTTCTTCTTTACGATACATCCATATATCTGAAAAGTTTCCGTCCTGCCGGCATAAAATCTCGCCACCTTTCATTAATTCAAGCACCGCAAGAAAAGAAGCGACAAGTTCTGCCGGCGGCCTTGCCGCAAGCCAGTTCGTAAAGGATACCGGGCCTGTCGAAGTCTTCACTTTTTCACGTACATCCTCAATTTGTGCTTCCACCGTAAACGTATCTGGTTTTACAACCGCCGGCGGTTCATTTGCCTTTTTCAGCCGGTTTTTCGCATTTTGATACGCTTGAATCATATCATAAACCGTGATTCCGCCTACATCCGGCACCGCCTGTTCATCTTCATGCTGAATATAGTCATCCACCTGCGACGGCGCTTTACTGAACTTTTCCATGCGCTCTGATTCAAACGTTTCAAGGGTCCCTGCCGCTTCTTTATACTGCTTATAAGCCGCAAGTTTTTCGGCAAGCTCGCGGCGCGGGTCGTCTTCATCTTCAAGCATCTCATCAGCTTCCATGTCTTCTGCTTCTTCAATCGGAAGAAGCATCCGGCTTTTCATCGCAAGCAACGTTGAGGCCATGACTAAATATTCGCTTGCATAATCAAGGGCAAGCTCCTGCATAGAGTGAATATAGGCCATGTACTGTTCCGTAATTTGTGCGACAGGAATATCATATATATCAACTTCAGCCTGCTGAATTAAATGCAGCAAGAGATCAAGCGGCCCTTCAAAGGCATCAATTTTCACACTGTATGTCTGCATATGTATCGTTCCTTCAATTGCATCATATCCTTATAGCTGATAACAGTTTGTTACAAGCTGATGAGTTTCTAACGGCTGCATAGCTATGTTATAATAGCTGACAATTAGATAACACCGACCATGGATGCATCTATGGCGGTGATTTTGTAGTTAGGAGGTTGCCGATTGGAGCAGTATCCTGAAGCTTATATCGATTATCTCGTTTATTTTCATACAGATCGTGACTTTTTTGAGTGTCACGAAGTGTTAGAAGATTACTGGAAAGAAGCGACGAACAAACAGGAACGGGTCTGGGTCGGTTTAATCCAGATCGCTGTCGGCTTATATCATGAACGCCGCGGCAACACAGCCGGTGCAGAACGCATGATTTCAAGCAGCTGGAACATTCTCGAGAAGCGCCGCGAAGAAGTTGAAGCACTCGGCCTTGATGCAGAAGCCCTGCTTGAAAAACTGATTGAGCGGCTGCAGCACTTGCGCCAAGACGTGCCATATGTTGATATGAACTTACCCATCAACGACCCTGACCTTCAAACTGCCGTAGCGCATAAAGCTGCGCAAACCGGCATCACGTTTGGTGCGGAAACAGATTTTACCGATGACATGATCGTGCATAAACACACCTTGCGCCCAGAGCGTGCCGAAGTGATTCAAGAACGTAAACTGCAGCAGGAAGAAAAAGCAAAAAGACGGCAGGTTCACTCGTAACCGGCCGTCTTTTTTTATTCGCTCGGGGCCTTGCCGCTTTGTTCCTCATCTTTCGTTTGACGCTGCGCTAAATACGGCGCAGTTTCTTCTGTTCCATGCAATTTTACCTGCAGACGCTCTTCCAATGTCTCTACAAGCTTTTTGGCAATGCCTTCATCACGAAAAGACGGATTCACACACAAATGACGCAATTCCACCCGGCCTTCTTCAGGCATATATAAGCCGGCGACAGCGACCATATCTTCTTCTTTCCATAAATAAAGCCGCCACGCATCATCTTCTTCGTAACGCTGCATCGTCTCCTGCAGCGTTTTGACATCTTTTTGCTCCGGTGAATACGACAGAAGCCCCATCGCGATTTTTTTATGCGAAGGTTTATATTTCGTTAACATCCTTCATCATCCTTTGTTCGCAAGACCTTAATCCGCCTGTTCAAACCGGCGTCCGCAGTATATCATACCAGCCGGCGCGACTTAACGAAAGCTTTTCGCAAGATTCGCCATTTCAATTGCAGAAACAGCCGCTTCGCCACCTTTGTTACCGGCTTTTGTGCCGGCACGCTCAATCGCCTGCTCAATGGTATCTGTCGTTACTACACCAAAAATCACCGGCACATTCGTTGAAAGCGAAAGTGAGGAAACGCCTTTTGCCGTCTCGCCGCAAACGTAATCAAAGTGCGGCGTGGAGCCGCGGATCACTGTACCAAGTGTAACAACCGCATCGTATTTCCCACTTTCAGCCATCTGCTTTGCCGCAAATGGAATTTCAAAGGCGCCGGGCACCCAGGCAGTGTCGATCTGATCTGCTGAAACACCGTGACGGCGGAGCGTATCTTCTGCACCTTCAAGCAGTTTGCTCGTAATAAAATCATTAAACCGACCGACAACAATGCCGATGCGAAGATCTGTACCTACAAGATTTCCTTCATATACATTACCCATGTTTAGCCTACTTTCTACAATTGTAAAATTTTAAAAGTGAAGCATGTGACCAAGCTTCGAATGTTTCGTACGTAAATACTTTTCATTGTCCAGGTTATAAGGCAGCTGAATTGCCACCCGGTCCACAACGTGCAGGCCGTAACCTTTCAAACCTGTAATTTTACGCGGATTATTCGTTAACAATTTCATGTTGGAAACACCAAGGTCGCGCAAAATTTGCGCTCCTACACCGTAATCGCGCAAATCCGGCTTAAAGCCGAGCTGTTCATTGGCTTCGACCGTGTCATAACCTTTCTCCTGCAGTTTATATGCCCTTAGCTTATTAATCAAGCCAATGCCTCTGCCTTCCTGCCGCATATACAATAATACGCCGCGGCCTTCATCTTCAATCTGCTGCATCGCAGTATGAAGCTGCGGACCGCAGTCACAGCGGTTTGAGCCAAACACATCACCAGTTAAACACTCCGAGTGGACGCGGACGAGGACCGGGTCTTCCGGGTCAATTTTTCCTTTCACTAATGCAATATGTTCCTTATCATCAATGACTGATGTGTAAGCGTAAGCCTCAAACTCCCCAAACGCTGTCGGTAAAGTGATCTGCACTTCCCGGTTCACTAGCTGATCTTTTTTATTACGGTACTCAATTAAGTCTTTAATTGTAATCATTTTCAGCTCGTGCGTATCAGCGATTTCACGAAGGTCAGGCACCCGGGCCATCGCACCGTCTTCTTTAATAATTTCACAAATCACGCCTGCAGGAGATGCACCGGATAGACGGGCTAAGTCAACAGCAGCTTCAGTGTGCCCTGCCCGGCGGAGTACGCCGCCTTCTTTTGCAACGAGTGGAAAGATATGACCAGGCCGCTGGAAAGCTTTCGGGCCTTCTTTTTCATCAACGAGGGCCCGCACCGTATCTGCCCGTTCGTGCGCAGAAATGCCGGTTGTGTTCGTTTCATGATCTACACTAATTGTAAAAGCAGTACCATTTGGATCCGTGTTATGATCAACCATCGGCGCAAGCTCGAGCGCTTTTGCCCGCGCTTCTGTAATCGGAGCACAGACGAGCCCACGGCCGTGGGTAATCATAAAGTTAATCGTCTCCGGCGTCGCCCGGTCTGCCAGCGCAACAAAATCCCCTTCATTTTCCCTGTCTTCATCATCACAAACGATGACAACCCGCCCTTGCATTAACTCATAAATCGCTTCTTCAATCGGGTCAAACATTTCCTCTGTCATGTCATCACGCCTTTCTGCGGCTTGTTGGCTTCTGCTATAAAAATCCGTAACCGTTTAAGTCTTCTTTCGTTAAACCGGGCTTTGTCTGCGTTTCTTTTACTTCAAGCAGCCGCTCTACGTATTTTGCGAGCATATCGGTTTCAATGTTCACCACATCTTTTGTGCCTTTTTCACCAAGCACCGTCTCTTCTAAGGTATGTGGAATAATCGAAAGTACGAGCTCATCATTTTCAATCCCGAAGATGGTTAAGCTGATTCCATCGACTGCAACCGAACCTTTATAGCTGATATAAGGGGTAAGCTCCTTATCTACTTGAATGTGAAAATACACAGCGTTCGCTTCAGGCGTCCGCTTTTGAATGACTCCGGTCCCATCCACGTGCCCGCTTACAAAATGACCGCCAAACCGGCCGTTTGCCGGCATTGCCCGCTCTAAATTGACGGCACTTCCTGTAGCGAGCTGGCGCAGACTTGTTGCCCGGACCGTTTCCGGCATAACATCCACCGTAAAGCTGTGGCTTTGAAACGAGGTCACGGTTAAGCACACCCCGTTTACGGCAATGCTGTCGCCAAGATGGACATCTTGTAAAATTTTCTCTGCCTCAATAACGAGAACAAAAGATTCGCCCTGCCGGTTGAGCGACTGCACCTTCCCTTTTTCTTCAATAATACCTGTGAACAATTCCTCATTCCTCCCGTTTGCGCGCTGTAATTTTTACATCAGGACCAAGCATTGTTGTTTCTTGAATTTCCATGGCCGGTACGTCGGCTAAAGCTGGCATACCTTTTCCTTTCGATTGCGGAGTTGCCTCACGACCGCCGATGACCATCGGCGCAATATAGGAAACCCACTCGTTAACGAGCTGTTCTGTAACGAAGCTGCCAATTAAAGTGGCGCCGCCTTCAACTAAAACAGACGTGATTTTTTCTTCGCCGAGCAGTTCCATCACCTTGCGCAAATTCGACGCCGGTGATTCATTCAGGCGAAAAATCCGAGCCCCGGCCTCCTGTAGTGAAGCCGCTTTATCCTGCGGCGCTTCCGGTCCTGCAATGATCCATACCGGTGCTTGATCGTCATGGAGCATTTTTGCCTCAAGTGGTGTGCGCAGCATCGTATCTACAATCACCCGGATCGGCGAGTTACCACCGGCAGGGAGGCGGGTCGTAAGTGATGGGTCATCGTGAATGACCGTATCAATCCCAGCCGCAATGGCTTGATGCGTGTGACGAAGCCGGTGACCGTCGGTACGGGCAGCTTCACTTGTGATCCACTGGCTTTCTCCAGTATGCGTAGACGTCTTCCCATCCAGCGATGCTGCTGATTTTACAGTAATGTAAGGTAACCCGGTGCGTACGTAATGGAAAAAAGCCCGGTTTCGTTCGCGGGCTTCACCTTCAAGACACCCGACAGTCACCTCAATTCCTGCGTCTCGTAACTTTTGAATGCCGTTTCCGGCCACTTGCGAAAACGGGTCCTGCACAGCCACCACACAGCGGCTGATTCCTGCTTCAATAACTTTATCCGCACATGGCGGCGTTTTTCCGTGGTGACTGCACGGTTCAAGGGTGACATAAATCGTCGCGCCTGCTGCTTTGTCACCTGCCATATTTAACGCATGGACTTCTGCATGCGCCTCGCCGTGCGCCAAATGCGCCCCCACACCAACAACCGCGCCGTCTTTCACTACAACTGCGCCGACGAGCGGATTCGGGGCAGTCTGGCCTTCAGCACTCGCAGCTAAATCAAGCGCCTGGCGCATATATGTTTCATCATTCAACAAGCTTCCTCCCCCTTTAAGGCTTTATCATCATATAAAAACCCCTCAATCGACTTCAGGATTGAGGGGGAAATCGCTTCATCACGGACGAAAAAAAGATACACGTGCCGAATATCTACAAACCGGCAGAACATACACGTATCGCCGGTTTATTATTGACGTCCGCGGTCATTCCTTCTCCCATCCAGACTTTCACTGTCGGCTCCGGAGTTACACCGGATCCACCGGCTGCCAAAAATGCCAGCCGGGTCACGGACTGAAAAGCATACGCTTTAACACCGCCGGTCGGGATTTTCACCCTGCCCCGAAGGTACCGCTGAAAACTCATTCATTTTTCTAAAACAGTATATCACAGCATAGAAGCAGTTGTGCAAGTAATTTACTCTACCTCTGTTCTGAAGCGCTCCACCATCTGCTGCATCCGCCTTGATTCATCGGCAAGACGCGCGGCTTCCTGCGACATCACTTCTACATGACTTTCTTTTTCGCTTAAGCCGGAAGTGGTATCTTGAATCCCCTTTAAAAATTCATCTGCAATGTTATGAACGTGATGAATCTTCTCCTGCAGTTCTGTCCCATCCTTTGCAAGCTGCTCTGCTTGTGTCCGGTTTTCCTGTACAGAAGTGAGCGTTTCTTCAACTAACGTACTTAACGTTTGAATCGCACCGTCTGCTTCCTGCATTTTTTCCGCACCTTCTGTCATCACGTGCAGGCTTTCATCTGAATGCCGGGCGGCTTCCTGCACTTCACCTTCAAGATGTTCAAGCTTTTGAATGACTTCAGAACTAAACTGATTGGTCGCTTCTGCAAGTTTGCGTACTTCACCAGCGACAACCGCAAAACCGGCACCAGCCTCGCCGGCACGGGCCGCTTCAATCGAGGCGTTTAAAGCAAGAAGGTTTGTCTGCTCAGCAATTTCCGTAATTGAGGCAACGCGGCTCCGCATAGCTGCCGCCTCATCAATGACGGTCTCAAGCCGGCCGCTTGAAGTGCGGGCGGCTTCCTGCATCTTTTCCATCTGCACCCGTGATGCCTGCACAGCCTTTCTACCTTCAGCAGAAGATGAAGCAGCGCCGGAAGAACGCTCTAGTGAGGCGCTCACTTCCTCTTTCACCGCTTCAACACGTGCCATCATTTCATCTACATGTGATGCTGCTGACTGTAGCGAAACCTGCTGATGGCCGGCATCGTCATGGAATTGATGCAGCGTACCGCTTACTTCCTCAAACA
Source organism: Salsuginibacillus halophilus (assembly GCF_003014715.1). GTDB lineage: Bacteria > Bacillota > Bacilli > Bacillales > Marinococcaceae > Salsuginibacillus > Salsuginibacillus halophilus. Next base: position 1,467 of record NZ_PYAV01000003.1, on the reverse strand, counting down.
CCGCGGTGACTTCTTCTGCCTCGCGTTCCTGCTTCGTGCTCACTTCCTGCACCATCGCCGAAGCCTGCGTCATATTTTGGATCATGTTGCGCATGCCAAGCACAACTTTATTCATTTCAAAACCAACTTTGTGAAAGTCATCCTGCCGCTGATTTTGGACCTCTTTTGTTAAGTCCCCTGCCGAAAGGGAACGGGCGGTACTATACCAGGCACGCACAGGCGCAGTTATCAGCCGGTACAATACGAAAGCACATACGACTGAAACGAAGAGTACGATACTTGTTATCGTTAAAGCGCTTCCGCCTTCTGCCCCGACAACAGCGGCCCCAAGATATGCAGAAGCAGCGGGTATCACCGCCATAGCTGTAAATAACGGAAACAAAAACGGCTTTTGCACCGGTCGGCCGAGCCGCAAGTTGACGGACCGGCCTTCACCGTCCACGCCGATCGGTGCAGCCGCATCTAACAGCACTTCACCTGTATTGCGGGTATACTCCTGTACGATCGGTGTCGTTGTTTTTGCCGCATTTAAACCAACATCATCTTTAAAGACGTGACCTTCGCGCAGCCGGTTAGTATGTACAAGGCTGCGGCCGGATGGTTCAACAATTAATAAATATTCATCACCTTCTAAAAGCTCATCAAGTTCTTGCCGGAGCTCATGGCGGGCTTGTTCAACATGGGTATGCGCAAGCCGATCCTTTAAATTTGCTGCAACTTCTTCTACTTTTCGTAAAGCTTCGCGGGCTTTCTTTGTTTCTGTTAACGTCGCCATATTTTCACCACCACCTGTTTGAAAACGAATACATATTTTATTAGATCAAGTATACAAAATTATCTTAATATTTAAAATGATAGACGAAAAATCAATTTCACCGAAATCCTGAATTTTGCCCTCATTTCTGCTAAAGTTAGATTGGAAAGGACGTGTTGTAATGAGTGAAAATGATGGTACGAAACGAACAAATATCGAACCTGGTAAAACGGTGGATGTTGTGCAGAAAGCAGATCAAAGAAGCGGCAAAACGACGCGCGGCACCGTGCAGCAGCTGTTAACGAAAGCGCCAACGCACCCACACGGTATTAAAGTACGGCTGACGGATGGCACCGTCGGCCGCGTGAAACAAGTGATTGAGGAATAATATGAAGGCGAAGGCGCGGTGAGCCGCGTCTTTTTGATATGAGAAGATGAGCCTGCCGGCGTGCGGTCCCTGCCTCTGAGCGAGCGGTCCCTACCTCTAAGCGTGCGGTCTCTACCTCTAAGCGAGCGGTCTCTACCTCTAAGCGAGCGGTCTCTACCTCTAAGCGAGCGGTCTCTACCTCTAAGCGAGCGGTCTCTACCTCTAAGCGAGCGGTCTCTACCTCTAAGCGAGCGGTCTCTACCTCTAAGCGAGCGGTCTCTACCTCTAAGCGAGCGGTCTCTACCTCTAAGCGAGCGGTCTCTACCTCTAAGCGAGCGGTCTCTAC
>NZ_PYAV01000002.1 GCF_003014715.1 Salsuginibacillus halophilus | reverse complement strand
GCCAGGAGCATCGCTGGGTAGCTACGTGCGGCCGGGATAAGTGCTGAAAGCATCTAAGCATGAAGCCCCCCTCGAGATGAAATTTCCCATCACGTCAAGTGAGTAAGATCCCTCGAAGATGACGAGGTTGATAGGTCGGAAGTGGACGTGTGGCGACACATGGAGCTGACCGATACTAATCGATCGAGGGCTTATCCTATAGACACAATTACGAACCAAGACGCAGATCATTGTGGAAGCAGTTGTCGGTTATCCAGTTTTGAGCGAACGACGCTCAATCAGCTTGGTGATGACGGCGAAGAGGTCACACCCGTTCCCATGCCGAACACGGAAGTTAAGTTCTTCAGCGCCGATGGTAATGAAGGGGCAACCCTTTGTGAGCGTAGGACGTCGCCAAGCAAACCAACCCTCCGGCTAACGAGCTGGAGGGTTTTTTATAGTGAGGCGCGTAGTAAAACCCCTATGTCTTTAGGCTAGGAAATGTAACCATATACATATACACTTTTGCGTTAAAATAACTGCGTACATATTGCTCTTTGAAACTGAAGATAAGAGGTTGTGACAAGAAAAACGCTTGTCACCGTCAGGACAAAGGTTAGAACCTGCTAAATAAAGTTTGTAAGTCTTGATGCGTACTTTGTGCTTCAAATAAATAATTTCATTTCTGTCATTGAATATAAGCCGTATGTGGCAGTGCGGGGAGTATCAATTTGACAACGTCGTAATTGACATTTATAATAATCTTGAATTAAAGATATTTTGATACTACAAAGGATGTTGTTTATGTCTTCACCTGAACCCTCATCATTAAAACTTTGGATTGTTTTGTCACGTGCTCATCAAAGCGTACTAGATGAAGTAAAGCAGGATATCAAACATCATAATATGAACTTAACTGAGTTTGCCGTAATGGAGCTTTTACATCATAAAGGTCCTCAGCAAATTCAGCATATCGGTGCAAAGATATTAATCTCCAGCGGTAGTATAACGTACGTTGTAGATAAGCTTGAAAAGAAAGGTTGGCTGTACCGCAAACCATGTGATTCAGACCGTCGCGTTATTTATACCCACATTACAGATGAAGGTGCGAGGGTCATAGACGAAATGTTTCCCGAGCATGAAAAGCGTATTGAGGAGATCTTTTCGGCTCTATCTTCCGAAGAACAAGAACATCTCTATTCTTTATTAAAGAAAGTAGGTTTTTCATTAACACAAAGTTTAGAGTGAGGCTCAGGTGGGAATAGGTTATGTAGCAAAGATGCTTGACACTTCGTCAAGTATTTGTATTTGCCAAATATCTTTAATTCAAGAAAGATGAATTCAGTGTAAAGGATGGGGTTTAGATTATGAGTGCACCAAAAATTGCAGTGATTTATTACAGTTCAACAGGTACAAATTATGAATTGGCAAAGTGGGCTGAAGCAGGCGCAAAAGAAGCTGGAGCAGAGGTGAAACTGCTGCGTGTTGCTGAAACAGCACCGGATGAAGCCATCGAGGGCAACCCGGCGTGGAAAGCTCATCTTGAGGAAACAGCTTCTGTCCCAACGGTGACACTTGATGATTTAGAATGGGCTGACGGATTTATTTTTAGTGTACCAACACGCTTTGGAAACGTTCCAGCCCAAGTTAAGCAGTTTCTTGATACAACCGGAGGACTTTGGTTTGAAGGAAAACTTGCCAATAAAGTTGTAAGTGCTATGTCTTCTGCTATGAACTCACATGGTGGGCAGGAGCAGACAATTCATGCGATTTATACAACGATGATGCACTGGGGTGCAATCATTGCGCCTACAGGATATACAGATCAATCAATCTTTGCTGCAGGGGGGAACCCTTACGGAACATCTGTGACAGTCAGCCAAGATGGTGAAATGCAGGAGGATGTTCAAGAAGCGGTGAAGCATCAAGCACGTCGTACATCGCAAGTAACAAGCTGGGTCAAAACTGGAATAGAGAACGCGTAACAATTGACTGCCGGAAGATTTTATCTTCCGGCAGTTTAACGTTTTGCACGTGGTTGATCGAGAAGAGAAAAATCTGTAATAATCCAACTGCCAAGTAAGATAAATAAAACAGTACTAGGCCACAAACTTTCTGGATATTCTATAACAAAAGATGTAACGATGAGCCCGAAGTTAGATGTCCAAATACCATAAACAACTGCTTTTGAAATAAAACGGAAAAACAAAAAATAAGCGGCGATAGACACAGCAAAGATGACAATTGCACTCGCTGTAATTGGCGCTGTTATTGTTGCTTGCATGTTTATATTGATACTAAGAAAAATTAAGGCTGCACATAGGACGATAAATAATACGAAGCGGTCAAGCATTTTAAGGTGCCTCCCCTTATCAAGTACTATCGTTATCCTAAGTGCACAGTTATTGTTGGGTCAAGCAGAAAAAACCTGAAAGCTGATTTTACATGCTTTCAGGTTTTTTCTGATATTAAAATTTGCGCTGATATTGAGAGATTTCCCAATCATGAACTGTTGTGCGAAAGCTGTCCCATTCTTCGCGCTTCAATTTAAGATATTCATTAAAAATATGACTCCCTAAAATGTCTTCACCAAGGCCATTCGCTTCAAAAGCATCCACCGCTTTTTCCAAGCTTGTTGGAAGGTGATCAATATTTTTAGCGTTGATACTTGCGTCATCCATGCTGAAAATATCGTCAGTCACTTCTTCAGGTGCTGTTAAGCCATTTTCAATGCCATCGAGCCCTGCTGCAGCAATCATAGCAAATGCAAGATAGGGATTCGCTGATGGATCAGGGCAGCGGATTTCCACGCGGGTACCACCGCCGCGGGTGGCAGGAATCCGAATTAGTGCAGATCTGTTGGAAGCACTCCAAGCAATGTAGCAAGGCGCTTCATATCCTGGTACGAGTCTTTTGTAAGAATTCACAAGCGGGTTGGTGACAGCGGTAAAAGCGCCAACGTTATTCAAAAGACCAGCAATAAATTGATAAGCGGTTGTTGAAAGTTCTTTATCATCGGTCGTGCCATAAAAAGCATTACTTTCAGCTTCAGTATCGAACAAAGAAATATTTGTGTGCATACCGCTGCCATTAGCACCGCCAAATGGCTTTGGCATGAACGAAGCGTGATATCCGAAGGACTGTGCGACCGTTTTTACAACCCACTTGTAAGTTGTAGCTGCATCAGCGGAACTAAGTGCATCTTGAAATTTAAAGTTAATTTCGTGTTGTCCTGTTGCTACTTCATGATGTGAGGCTTCGATTGTGAAGCCCATCCGGCGAAGCGTCTGATAAATTTTTATCCGTACTTTTTCACCATCATCACGAGGGGAAGTTTCAAAGTACCCGCCTTGGTCTTGAGTTGTCATAATCGGCTCTCCATTGTTATCTGTTTCAAACAGGAAAAATTCTAATTCAGGCCCTACACTTATCGCATACCCAAGTTTAGCAGCGTAATCGGCTGTCCGCTTTAAAGCAAAACGAGGGTCACCTTCAAATGGCGTGCCATCTGGGTAAGTAATGAAACAAATAAATCTTGCTTGCGGGCAGTCGCTTTCCACTGTCCATGGAAGAACAGCAAATGTGTTTAAATCGGGCTGCAAATATAAATCAGACTGATTAATTGTTGAAAACCCATGAATGGAGGACCCGTCAAACATCATTTGTCCAGCTGCAGCATCTTCAAGCTGTTCGCTCGTAACTGTAACATTTTTTAATAGTCCTTCAATATCTACAAACTGCAGATGTAAAAGTTCAACATCATTTTTCTCTATGATCTCACGGATCGACTCCAAATTTGTGTTTGTGCTTGGTACGTAAGTTTTCAGCATCTCTCCCACATTCCTTTCATCTATTTAATGTATACTAAGTTTAAAAAGTTCAGAAGATTTACTCAACAAAAGTGTGAAGATTTCTTACATAGTTTTTTAAAAGCGTAAACTTACAATAAAGAGGGTATATGAGGAAAGAAAACTTAAGGTATGGAATGTAAATTGATCCTTTATGAACAAAAAGGCGGTTTTTGTATGTCACGATGGTATCCGGTGTATGGGATCTGGGTTGGTTTAATTGTATCGACACTGTTTTTCCCATTTTTAGAAGATGGTTTCGTGAGTTGGGTACTGTTGTTGTTATTTTGGGTATTAACACCAATGTCGCTTTCTTTAGGCCAGGTGAGCAGCCGCTGGGGAGAAGAGCCGGTGATTTATCGGTGGATGTGGTATGCACACCCATTTATCGCAACAGCTGGAACCCTTTCGATTTATATGTCGCCGGGTACTGCTGCAGGCACTTTAGCGGTATTGTGGCTTTTGTTTACCGTTGGACTTGCGCTTTTCGGTTTATACCGCTGGCGGCGGCAGGATTGGTCTTTATTAGGGGAGTGGGCACTTGATGCAGGGTGGATTTATACAGTGATTGGCGGTGTGTGGTTAGTGTACCACCGGTTTGGTATGGAGTTTATACCATACGACGATTACACAATGCTTTTAACTGCGATTCATTACCATTACACCACTTTAATTGTTCTAATCAATGTTGCGATGGTCCACCGCGTTTGGCGGGGGGATTTTCCGTATCCGAAACTAATGAACGGTTTTTCCCTTGCGTTGATTGCCGGACCACCGCTTGTGGCTAGTGGTATTGCAATTCGAGGAGTTTGGGAACTTGTGTCTGTTGCGATTTACAGCTTTATGTTGTTTGTGCTTGCCTTAATGGTCGCAGCTTGTGCATTCCGGTTTGTTGCTGAAAAAACGGCTCGCCTTTTACTTTACGTTTCTGGTGTCAGCATTACGTTTACGTCTTTATTTACAACAATTTATGCAATGTCCAATGCGTTTTCATTGCAATGGCTTACTGTTAGTCATATGGTGCAGTATCACGGCATAACTAATACGTTTGGATTTGCGTTAGCAAGCTTTGTTGGTTGGCGGCTTGCAAAAGGTACGCGAGGGATTGCTATAAATCGTACAGAAAAAGAGGTGAATGCCCGTGGAAGGAAAAATTAAAAGTTTAAACACAGCGGGACGTTTAATTATTGAAGCGGGAGAGGACCATATTGCAGTACCGATTGAAATAAGTCCTCAAGGTGCAGAAGTTGGTCAAAAGGTCACGGTTCAATATGATCAAGGAACGATTGTTGCAGTTGACCTAATAGGTGTTACAGGGTCTGAGGCAGAAAATGCCCCAACAGAGCTGTCCAATAAAGAGCCTATGGCTACTGATGCAGTAGCAGATTGGAAGAAAGAACGGGAAACTTTTTTGGAAGAAGAAACCCCTTTTGATCGACGGAACCGAGGAGCTCCGCACACACGTGTGCCTCCTTTAGGACCTTGAAATTTTATGAACTGGGACGAGATGCATCTATACGCTTAGCTTGAAATCATGTATGATATGTAAGAAAGTGATTTGCATTCGCTGTCGAGTAAAGACAGCGGATGTTTTTTTCATGAAATTATGTATGTAAAGACGGGGGTTCTGCGGGTGAATTGGCAGACAAAAGATGAAAAACAATACGATATAAATATGCTGTTTGTCTTGTTTTTGTTCGCGGTAATTAGTTGTATTTCAATTTACTATGCACAACAGATGCCGCAATATGAGGGAAACTTTGTTGTAAATCAAGGGATTTACTTTGTACTTGCTTTCACGGTGATGTTCGTGTTAATTCATATTGATTACGAATATTATTTAACGCTCTCCTGGGCGTTTTACGGGGGCGGACTAGCGCTGCTTGTACTTCTTGAAATCATATCACCGAATGAACAATGGGCGCCGACACGAAATAATGCCGAACGCTGGTTTGAATTGCCGGTGATCGGTTCATTTCAGCCTTCAGAAGTTATGAAGGTTGCACTTATTTTAACTATGAGCACACTAGTATATAAACATAATCAAAAATTCACAAATAAAATCTTTAAAAATGACATTTGGCTGATCGCTAAGCTATTACTCGTTTTAATACCACCTGTTTTATTACTGCGGCTTCAGCCGGATATGGGCATGGTAATGATGAGTGCGGCTTTGTTTTTCTCCATTGTGATCGTTTCCGGCGTGTCTGTCTGGTTGAATGTGTTAATATTTGGCGTACCATTAAGTGTCGGGCTTTTGTTTTTGTTTGCATTTTTCCGCTTTCCTCACTTAGTGGAAAATTATATCTTCACTTATATGGCGGATTATCAAGTCTCACGGTTTTACGGCTGGTTAAACCCTATGGAATACACCGACGAAGGCTTTCAAACTGCGCGTGCGATTAGTGCGATAGGCTCTGGTCGGTTAACGGGTAGTGAAGGGACAACCGTTTATTTGCCTGAAGCTCATACAGATTTTATTTTCGCTGTGATTGGTGAGCAGTTTGGCTTTGTCGGTGCGGCAGTTGTCATGACCCTCTTTTTTATTCTTCTATATCAGATGATGGTCATTGCCTTAAAAGCGAATCACAGCTTTGGTGCTTATATTTGTGCTGGCTCTATTGGAATGCTGGCATTTCAAATCTTTCAAAACGTCGGTATGAATTTAGGGCTTCTGCCGGTCACCGGTTTCACACTTCCGCTCATTAGTTTCGGCGGTAGTTCACTGGTGACAACGATGGCTCTGCTTGGCATTATAATGTCTGTTAGGTATCATGCTCGGTCCTACTTTTTTGAGTCTTAGTTTTGCCCAGTTGCGGGTGGGTGGTTCAAAGTGCTTTTCATGTTTATCGTTTCCTAAAAACAGGGTAGATAACGAGTGGAAGACGTTTACATGAAAAGGAGTGGTTTCATGAAAGTACTCGTTGTTGGCGCCCACGGAAAAGTAGGTCGTCATATTGTAAGCCAGTTGAATCAGAGTGAAGGTCATGAAGTAACTGCGATGATCCGTGATGAAAGCCAAAAAGAAACGATAGAGGCATGGGGAGCGGATAACACCGTTATTGCAGATCTTGAAGGTGATATCTCCCACGCCTTTTCTGATAAAGATGCTGTTGTCTTTGCTGCTGGTTCCGGTCCGAGTACAGGTGGCGACAAGACATTATTAATTGACTTATGGGGCGCCCTTAAAACGATTGATGAGTCTGTAAAACAAGGCGTTAAACGCTTCGTTATGCTTAGCGCAATGCGTGCAGAAGACCCGGAAAGCGGTCCTGAAAAAATCCGTCATTATCTCGTTGCTAAAAAGCTTGCAGATGACCACTTAGCAGCAACAGGACTAGATTACACAATTGTACGCCCGGGACCGCTTACGAACGAAGAAGGTACAGGAAATGCGCGCATCGCTCCTCTCCTTCATGGTGTGGATGGTCAAATTACACGAGAGGACACCGCTCGTGTCATTGTTGAAACATTAGAAACGGAAAATACCATTGGAAAGACATTTGATGTTTTAAATGGTTCAGAAGATATAGAAACCGCCTTGAAAAATTTATAAGAAATATCCTTAAACAATCGGATGTTTGTCGTCCGGTTGGTTTTTCGTTATCCGATGGTGATAAATAGTAAATCAGCGTGTAGACAAACTTTCAAGAAAAGCTGAGGCTGACATCGGTTTGATCTACGCTGACGCTTGAAGTCACCGTGTCTTCTTAGCACCAGGCACGGCCTCAACTTCCTCGGCAGACCAGACAACCGCTGCCTGCGGAATTTTGGATCGCGCTGTTGCCTAGTGGCGTCGCCACCGATGCTCGTCAGCTTTGCGTCATTATGAATCAGTTTCATCACGATGTTTCATGAACGATCAAGCGTACCATACACTAAAGACAAATGTACAAGTGACCGAAACAAAAGACGGCGACTCCCAGAGGATTAAGCGCAGGCTGAAGACCCACTTGTTCGTATGTACTATTCGAACCAGTTAGCTGAAGCCAAGCCCTCGGGAAAGCGTCCGTCTGGCGTGAAGGTTACGTTCATAATTCGGTTTTGATCCGCTTCATGCAACAGCTCGAGGCTTGAGGCAGTAAGCTGTTCGTGAATGTTTGGTTTTGTACCTTGTCGACCGTCAGTCACGTTAGCGGCCTAGAAGGTAAGAGCTTCATTTATTAACGCATGAAAATCTGTTGGTAGTTGAGAAGGAGGGCTTTGTCGAATAATGTAGCGGCAATCCACATCGAAATATTCACACATGTCGATAAAAGCTTCGTGCTGTGTTGTTGAAGCTGACATGTGCGAAGCGATCAGCCAGCCTTGAACATCTTTATCAGCGTGTTTTAGCAGCGTTTCCCATTGCGGAAGGTTTGTTAGTGCCGGCTCCCAAACAAAGAACGTAGAAGGTGAAAAGAGTTGTCCGGTTAAAGCGAGCCGTATAGCTAATGACCCGCCCTGCCCGGCCCCGCTTAAAAGTACATGTTCAGGTGTGGTTTTTACAGGAGTTTGAAATGTGTGAAAGAGCTTTTCAGCTTCGAACACAGCTTGTTCTTCCCGTGCCCAGTGCAGTCCTAAATCACTTTGTTGTGAGGAGTTTGGAAAGCCTGCATAAACACGGTGTTGAAGGTGGTCGTTCATCCATGTTTTAGCGCAGCTCCGGGCTTCAGAATATTCTTTGTGGAACGTAAACATCAAAGTCAAACTTTTAGGATTGCCGGCTGTGATCAATTGCGGCTTTTGTTCTGCTCTTCTTGTGAACATAAAAAACCTCCCGCCCTGAAAAATTAACTTTACGTTCTTAGTTATGAACAAAGTTTTCTACAAACTTCGGTAAAATCCCTGCATCTTCATGACAAAATATGAAACAAACCGTGTGCAGCTTGCTTTTTAAGGGCATGGTATGAGAATCTATAAATGGATTTACATTAGAGGAGGTATGCAGGTGGATCGTAAAAAACGGCGGTTTATCATGCGTGTAAGCATATTATCGATTTTAGCTGTTGCTGTCGGTTATGTGTTTTATTCAAACTTTTTTCAAGCTGAAGCAACTTCCATTAGTGAAGGAGAAGAAGCACCAAACTTTGCGCTCCATAATATGGAGGGTGAGCGTGTGGAACTGGCAGATTACGAAGGTCAAGGCGTGTTTTTAAACTTCTGGGGAACATTTTGTCCGCCATGTGAAAGAGAAATGCCTTACATGGAAAATCAATATCAAGCCTATCAAGACGAAGGAGTGGAGATTCTCGCAGTAAACGTTGGAGAATCACGCCTTACAATTGATCGTTTTGTTGACCGTCATAACTTAACTTTTCCGGTGTTGATGGATGAAGGTGAAGATGTCAAAGATCATTATGGCATTCGTCCACTGCCGACAACATTTTTGATTAATGAAGATCAAGAAGTTGAAAGAATAATTACCGGAGGCATGACAGAAGATCATATTGAAGGGTACATGGAAGAGATTAAGCCTTCACAATAATTTACTGGCCTGACCTGATTAAAAGTCATGGGTACACGTATTGAACAGGAGTGGATTTATGACGACACACCATGAAGATGAGGAAAGTCCAAAGCCCCCTGATGTACCCTTGCGCGCTGTATGGTACAGCTTCGGATTCTTTTTTATCATAGGACTTTTGTTCATGCTGCTTATTCATCAAGGTGATGTTTTATTATACATCCGCGGGTGGTTTTCGCTGGGTACAGCGTTGAGTGAGACTGCAGCAGGTGCCGGGATCGGTTTGATTGCAGCAGTTGTAGCTTACGGACTTCAAAGACTTTTTGCAATTGAATTCCCGGATAATGAACAGACGCGTATACTGATCAGCTTAATGCATAAACGTGGCGGTATAGCAACAATAGCTTTTGGGCCAGGTATTACTGAAGAAATCTTGTTTCGTGGTATGCTCCTCGGGTCGCTTTTATTTGTATTACCGGCCTGGGCAGCTTTAGGAATTAGTTCATTATTGTTCTTTATGTTACACATCCCTCAGTATAAGGGGAGCTTGTGGATGCATGCTTCTGTTTTGTGCATGGGCTTTCTCCTTGGCCTTCTCTTTTTATGGACCGAAAATTTATGGATGCCAATCGCTGCCCATGTCGTTTACAACGGCAGCGTTGCACTATTGCTTTTAAAAAAATTGAACACTGATTTGGAAGTGTAAAAGTCTGCAACAATTGCAGGCTTTTTTAATATGTTGTCATATGATAAACTTTTAGTCATATAATTCATACTAAAAATATAAGAATAAGGTGATTTCATGTGGCGAAATATGTTTAAGCTTGCAGCTGTCGTTCTCATGTTCAGTTTATGGGCTACACCTCATGAAGTAGAAGCGCATGCTCATATTGATGAAACATTCCCGGAAGACGGTAGTGTACAGATCGAGGAAGTGACGAAGTTGAAGTTAACCTTTGATTCAGGAATCGAGTCACATACAACGGCTGAAGTAACAAATGACGAGGGAGCACAAGTAAAGTTAACCGAGCAAACGGTAAATTCTCCTGTTTATAAAGCAATTTTTGAAGAGCCGCTTTCTGATGGCACATACAACGTAACGTGGCAGGCATTGGCAGAGGATGGTCATATGACAGAGGGACATTTTCAATTTGAAGTAGATCTAGATGAAGTAGAGATAGAAACAAACGATGAAGAGGCGGCCACGGACGAAAAAGAGCAAGCTGAGCGTGAAGAGGAGCCTGACATTCAGGAAGAAGGCGAGGATACCGCGAGAGTTTCTATTGATAAAGAAGAGGCAGAGGAAGAAGTTGAAAGCTCTGCTTTGTATCAGCAGCCTTGGTTGTGGATAATCTTAAGTACGGCTTTGGTGGTGGCTGCTATAATTTTCTTTATCCTCTTAAAACGGAAGCGTTCATCATGGCGGTAATTGATGCGTTTTTATTTATTGCACTAGCGCTTATCGTAGGTATAGTAATTTTGCGTCACGTACCACCAAAAGCCCGGCCGGACTTAAGTATACCGAGGTGGTTTATACCTCTTCTATTTGTATGTGTAACGGCTTTAGCGGCCGTCCCTTATCTACAGCAAGTCCTTTCGATTGTAAATATGTTTAATGCACCGGTTGTTTCCACCGCCTTTACCGTTTTGATTGACTACAGAAGTGGTCAAGGGTTGTTAGCTGTTTTTGCAGGCATGATCCTGTATTTAATAAGTCGTCTATTGCTTCGAAGCTGGTGCCTTGGGATATTGCAGACGATAGCACTCGTTTTTGTAATATTTGGTGTGGCTTGGATGTCTCATGCGGCGTCACTTGACCGTTTTGGTGGGTTCATTGCTGATGCTCTGCATTTAAGTGGTGCCTCTGTGTGGGCTGGCGTGGTTTTTGTAGGGGCATTTTTCTTTAGCGGCGAGAAAGGGTGGAGAGCATTTGCTTTATGGTTTCATTATGTCGCTTTAGGTGCGGTCCTAAGCTTATTGGTGACTGGTTTGATTTTAATGCAGTATATCGTGCCCGAATATCAAAACAGCTGGCTTCTACCGTATGGGCAGCTTTTATTAATTAAACATTTACTGTTTTTACCTTTAATCTTCTATGGATTTTTCCACGGGTTTTTATTGAAACAAAAGTGGAAAAAGGACCCTGGTTTTGTTCCACGACGAAGTTTTCAACTTGAAGCTGTTCTACTTTTTGTTGTTTTTTTCGTAACTGGCATCATGGCAGAACAAACCCCGCCACACGAAGTTGTTCAAACGATACAGTTCGAAGCTCCGGCTTTGTTTGCTACGATGTGGATCGGCGATGCGATTCTACCAGGTTCTTATGTAGCATGGGAGGTTACGATGCTTGCGGTGTTATTTATCGTTGCTTGTTTTGGTGTATCACTCCTTATGTTTTGGTCGCTTTATCAATCACGGTTGAAAATAGCGCCGCTTTTATTTTCTGCAATGATCGTTATTTCCGGATACGGTGCAGTAATTACTGGCGCATCGACAGTGGAAGGAAGTGGAGCTGAGGAGATGTTTTCGACCGTATCAGAAGCTGTGAAAAAACCGTTTCCCAAAACTACAGAAGTGGAGTTGTTACAAGTTAAGCCGTACGGCGAAAATTACAAAGCCGCAATTTATACTTTGGACGGTGAATCTTTAATTGCTGAATTATTTTTAGAAACAGAAGAAGCTTATATGAGACTGCCGGATGCCCGTCTTACGATTGGTGGCACACCAGTTGAACACAGTGATACAAAAATTCGAACATTCTTAATCGAGGATGGCGTTTGGCAGCAGACAGGAGCAAATTATACGTACATCACGCTAGGCTATATACAAGAGCCTGAAAATACAGCAGAAGTTCATGTTTTTTATGAAGATGAGCGGCATGAAGTGGAGATGAAGAATAACAGCTTCTTCACCTATGCTACTTCAGAAAATCGGTGGAACGAAAATCACCCATTTGAATTTTATAATGCACAAGGAGAAGAGATTGGAGGTTATATGCGGACGATGATGGAAGAAGGGGCTTTTTGTCATTAAGAAAAAGCACCGATTAAAGATGAAAAGTTAACCTCAGCCTTCTCTAAAAGCGGTGTTACGCGCGTTGAGAAGGCTGATTGGTTACAAATAAGTTTGCACGTCGGTTAAAGCCCCGTTTTCAGGTGGTGATTCAATGAGACGAAGTAGTGCTTTTGCCACGGTTTCAGGCGCGAGCAGCTGGTTATTTTCTTTATAAGCCCGGAATTGATCAACATGAGCAAATGTGTCTTCAGAATGCGATCGGATGTGTGACTGCATATCGGTATCAACAATGCCGGGGGCAAATGCTGTGAAATAAACCGGATGTTCATTTTCTTTTTGTTCAAGGCCAGCTGTTTTAGTATACATATCTACTGCAGCTTTGGCGGCACAGTAGCTGCTCCAAGAAGTAATCGGTTGTTTACCAGCTCCTGAAGAAACATTAATGACCATTTTAAAAGCATCCACAGCTTGCAGGGCTTGAGTGAAACGGTTGGCAAGTAGCAAAGGTGCTTCGACGTTGACTCTCAAACTATGTTGGATCTCATTGCTCTCTGCTTGGCCGGCTGGGGCTACAGGGCTGACCATACCGGCATTGTTAATGAGCACCCACGTGTCGCCGGATGCGGGAAGATGTGTGTGAAAGATATCAGCAAGGGTTTTATCGGCAGATTCAGCATTCGTTAAGTCACAACTGTAATGAATAACCTCTGCACCCTGCGTGCGTGCTTTTTCCCAAGCGATGTCGTTTTGTGAGCGGCTGATAGCGTGAATGATCGTGTTCTCTCCGGCAGCAGCTTGTGTAACGGCCGCACCGATTCCACGTGAAGCTCCAGTAACAATCACATGTTTCATTGTGTAACCCCCTTGAAAAATTCGTACGGACTTGGACTGTTTCACCAACTGTGTACCCAAAGAATATCCTAAGCTAAACAAAAGGCTCAAGCACCTTCTTGGTGACGCTTGAGCTCTTCTCCAGCACGTTCTCTTTCTTCTTCAGAGATGATATAGTAATACGTGCCATTTTGATATTCGTTTTCGCCTCTAAGCTCGAAAGTTTCAATGTTACCTGCAGCCGAACGGTGGTGATTAAACACACCTTGCATTTCATCAAAGGTCATATTTGTTTCAATGTTGTCACCTAAGATTTCGATAATGCTGCCGGCTTGAAATAGAGATTGCAGCGACATACCTTCTTCGATTAACGCTTCCATAACTTGGTGCTGTCGTTCATTACGGCCTAAATCACCGCGAGGGTCTTCCTTACGCATGCGCACGTAATGCAACGCACGCTCGCCATCTAGCTCAATCAAACCTTCATCATAATCGTAGGTTTGGTCATTCACTTCGTCAGACTCTGAAAATGCAAAATCGTTGTTTACTTCAATCGGTCCAATTTCATCAACAATCTCTCGGAAACCATTCATATTTGCCTTAATCGTAAAGTCGAATTCATGGTCTAAATAATTCTCCACCGTTGTTTGTAATCCATTGATTCCTTCGGTAGCGTACGTGTGGTTGATCTTTTGACCACGGAGGCTGTCCACCACAGCACTTTCTTCAATAAGTGTATCACGAGGAATATTAAACATTAATGTAGAATCTGTTTTTGGGTTCACAGAAACAGCCATAATGACATCAGCACGGCCTGGATCATTCGGGCGGTCCCCGATACCGGTTAGCAAAAATGTTACAGGTTCTTCATCGAGCGCAAACTCGGATTGGTTATCACTTATGTCGTCGTCATTTTCCTCATTACGATTTGTATGATTGTTTTCACTATCAGGAAGCCCATTTTCTTCAAATTCGTCATCGTGTTCTTCAAAGGATGTATTCATTTCTTCAACTGTTGTTTCCGCCTGCTGGTATACATAATAACCGTAAGAAGTTCCGGCAGCTATTAGTAGCGTCAGGATAATCCCGATAATCAGCAGCGTACGTTTAAACCAAGTCATAAAGGGTTTGTCCCTCGCTTCCTCATATCAGTAAAACATTCGCATACTTTAATGTCCGTTGTAATTATAGCGGGAATTGTCAAAGGTGGTCAAATGATTCTGCAAGTTTGTCACGATAGTTACAATAATTGATGTTTGATTGCTTCTTAAACCGTGAAATTAATACTAGATGAGTGTGGGGGTGAAAAGTGTGGGGACGTTGTGGCATGAGTTTAAAGAAACATTATCGGCGGTATTGCCGGTAACAATCGTTGTCATACTGCTTCAGCTCATTTTTGTTTCAACAAACGTTATAGAGCTGTTACAACTTATAATCGGTGCAGTTATGACAATTGGTGGTCTTGCCCTTTTTATCGGTGGTGCTAAGCTTGGATTGTTACCAGTCGGTGAAAAGATTGGTTCGAGACTTCCGGAAAAAGTATCATTTTCATGGATTATCATGTCCGGATTTCTGTTAGGCTTTGTTGTAACGGTAGCTGAACCGGATGTTCGGATTTTAGCTAGTCAAATTGACGATGCAGGCGAACAGTTTGTTTCAGAAGGCCTACTAATTGCTTCAATAGCTCTTGGCGTAGGTGTGTTTGTTGCTTTAGCTTTTTTAAGGAAATTATTGCAGATCAAACTTGTATACATGCTTGTGCCCTCTTATATGCTTGTTTTTTTCGTCACATTATTTGTCCCTGAAGAATTTATAGCCATTGCCTTTGATGCTGGTGGTGTAACAACTGGACCTATCACTGTTCCGTTTATTCTTGCCTTAAGTATTGGTATATCAGCTGTTGTAAAAGGTGGAAACGAAGAAACATCTTCAGACAGCTTTGGATTGGTAGCAATGGCGTCGATTGGCCCGATTTTAGCGGTGCTAATTTTAGGGGTGTTGTTCTATGATTGATGAACTGATTTTAATGGAAGGGATGCTTGAAGAGCTTATTGAAGTTATTGGTGCACTGGCGCCACTGCTTGCACTGCTAGCTGTATTTCAAGTGTTCTTAATCCAATTATCATGGCATGAAGTTTATAAAGCTTTGATCGGCATTGTGATGGCAGTTGTCGGCTTCACACTCTTTCTTCAAGGGGTGTACATTGCTTTCATGCCAGCGGGACAGGAGATTGGTGCGGCCATCGTTGAGCATCCAGAGAGCTGGCTTTTAGTACCTATTGGTTTTGTTCTCGGCGCAGTGGCCACTTCAGCTGAACCAGCTGTTCGTGTTTTAACATATGAAGTAGAAGAAGAATCAAATGGAGCGATACGTAAAAGTATTTTGTTGTTAACTTTAGCGCTTGGCGTAGGTGTGTTTGTCGCTGTTGCTATGATTCGGATTTTGATCGGTTTTCCTTTATGGTGGGTGCTTGTTCCAGCTTATGGGATTGCCTTAATTGTTGCATTTTTTGCTGATCAGCGTTTTGTGTCTATCGCTTTTGATTCGGGTGGTGTTGCAACAGGACCAATGACTGTGACGTTTATTTTGGCTATGGCTATTAGTGTAGCAGGTACGTTAGAAGGAAGAGACCCTTTTATGGAAGGATTCGGACTTGTAGCACTTGTTGCTTTAGCACCTATTTTATCTGTTTTAATCCTAGGCATGATCTTTCGCTTTAAAGAAAAACCAGAATGAAAGGGGTCATGAAGATGGGAATCGATCCGTCTGTTGATCTAATGGTAACAATTGTTCCAAAAGGGAAAGCTGCAAAATTAGTAAAGGCAGCGAAAGAACATGGCGCAGAAGGTGCGACAATATTTTCAGGTCGTGGTACTGGCATTCATGAACAAAAAAAACTTTTTGGTGTAGAAGTTCAGCCGGAAAAGGAAATTATTTTTATCTTAGCTCCAGAAGAAAAGGTGGAGTCAATCCGTGATGCTTTGCGACGTGAAGGTAATCTAGATGAGCCGGGGACAGGGATAGGATTTGTCGTGGATACAAAATATTTGTTTGGCATCAATCATGAAATTAGCAGCGGTTCTTCAGAAGATAAAGAATGAAAAGACGTGCCTGCAGTATTGATGAATACTGTGAACGACTTCCGGAGCAATATGACGTAGGGTATTGGTGTTTCGTATGTTAAAGAGCCCCTTTTTTGCGTTGTGGGGCTCTTTTTCGTAATTATTGCTGATGGTAAATGTCATCCTGCTTCTTTGTGAGTTGTTTCATAATCAATATGAGGAAAATCCCGGATATGATAAGGGCGCCGCGTGAAATTGAAGACGTTTGGATTTCAAGAATTGCTGTCCCGACGGTTTCTGCTTCCTCCGTATAGGTCAGTGGATTAATGATGAGAAAGTGTGAAATAAACATAATTGCAAAATAAGAAGCAAATGAAATCCACCAAATATAAAGCTTACCTGTCCTGCTTTTCACACTGCTTGTCTTATGCTCGACTGCTTCTTTATAATGGTTTTTGTACATATGCAGCATCGAGATGAACGGAAGAACAAAGTTCACAAATGGAAGAAAATAAAATGTTACTGCCCAATTGGCCGGATAAATGATACCTGGTATTTGTAAGGCTTTCGCATTTTTATGTATCCGATGCAGCCATACGAGAAAAGCAATGCCGGCTACAGTGAAAACAAACGTAGCTAACCCTTGAGTAAGAAATGCAAAAAGAAGCCACGGGTCATTTGTCTCAGCGTACACGGTTTCGATTGGTGTTGAACTGTCATAGCTTGTATACACTGACCATTCGTACATGCCTGCTGCGATTGCTGCAGCTGAAGTAAGGATTGTAAGAATGATAAAAATAGACGCTGTGATCATTCGTTTACGCCCACTTTGGTAGGTCGTATTTGTTTTATCATCCAAGTTAGTAGACCTCCTCGCGCAATAAATTCACTTGTTTTATCTTACGCCCGGGTCGTCTCGCTTGTAAATAGTATTCAAAATCATTCACATTCTTGTTAGAGGAGGGAACGTTTTGCCATACCGCTATAGATCAGACCGGCCGGGCATTGTATTTGTACTAGCTACAATAATTATTTTAAGTGTTTCAATCTGGGGACTATTTTTCCCTGGAAATATGGAAGCAGTCACAAGTGATATGCTTACAATTTTTCTTGACAGCTTCGGTTGGTTTTACGTACTAGCTGTTTCATTTTTTCTAGCTTTTTGCTTATTTCTAGGGTTTGGACCGTACCGACATATGAAGCTCGGCAAACCGAAAGATGAACCGGAATATTCATTTTATACTTGGATAGGTATGTTATTTGCAGCTGGAATGGGGGTAGGCCTCGTATTTTGGGGTGTAGCCGAACCGATGGCACATTACGTTAATCCTCCGCCCAATGTAGATGTAGAAGGTGGAACACAGGCGGCCGCAGAAACCGGGTTACTATATGGTATTTTTCACTGGGGAATGCATCCGTGGTCGGTTTACGCGATCGTGGCACTTGCTTTAGCATTCGCAAAATACCGCAAAAACTTACCGGGCCTTGTGAGCTCTGCATTCTACCCCATTTTAAAAGACAGGGTTGCTGGTCCGATCGGTAAAGGGATTGATCTGCTTGCGACGGTAGGTACAACTGTCGGCATTGCAACATCACTTGGTTTAAGTACCCTGCAGGTAAGCGGCGGTCTTGAAGAAGTTGCCGGGATTGGAAATACGACCCAGTTGCAGTTAATCATTATTGGCGGCGTAACTGTTATTTTCTTGATTTCTGTTGTCTCTGGCATCAACCGCGGGATGCGGTATTTGAGTATTGTCAATTTAACGTTAATGGCGGCGCTACTCGTTGCAGTCGTCAGTTTTGGGCCAACGTTGTTTATTTTTGAGCACTTCACAAAGACATTTGGTGATTATGTGAGCAGTGCGGTGCAGCTAAGCTTTGATACGACACCTTATTCAGATAATGAGTGGATGGGTGAATGGACGTTTTTCTACTGGGCATGGATCATTTCCTGGAGTCCATTTGTAGGTACGTTTATCGCTCGAGTGTCTCGTGGGCGGACGCTGCAGCAGTTTATGATCGGTGTGTTATTTGTCCCTACGCTTGTTAGTGTGTTTTGGTTTGCAGCGTTTGGCGGCACCGGACTGCACATGGAGCTGTTTCAAAACTTAGGACAAGCTGAAGCCGTGGCAGAAAAGCCGGAAAATGGACTGTTTTTAGTGTTGCAGCAGCTGCCGCTCGGCTTAATGTTAAGTATTGCGGCTTTGATTCTGATTTTAATTTTCTTTATCACCTCTGCGAACTCTGCAACGTTTGTTCTTGGTGTATTCACATCACAAGGAAGCTTAAGCCCGAAAACGCCAGTATTGATTACGTGGGGACTGCTCATTTCTACAGTGGCTGCATCACTTTTATTAAGCGGCGGGCTTGAAGGCTTGCAATCAACAGCCATTATGACAGCTTTACCATTCACACTATTAATAGTCACGATGTGTATCGCTGTATTTATGTCACTTCGATCAGAAGGGGCAGAAAAACACCGTGTTGAACCACCAAAAGATTGGTAAAAACTAACCCTGTGGATTAATCGGAGGGCTCAGCGTATAGACAAATTTTTGAAATGATCTATGGTTGACGTTGTTTTTCGGCGGACGCTTGCACCCGGAGGGCACAAGTACGACATCGGTTTGATCTGCGCTCACGCTTGAAGTCACCGTGTCTTCTTAGCCCCGTCACGGCCTCAACTACCTCGGCAGAAATTCACTGCCTGCAGGATTTTCGACTCGCGCTGTTTTTGGTGACGTCGCCGGCGGCGCTCGCCAGCCTTTTGTCGTTTGAAGGTCATCAATTGTAAAGATCCTTTGATCAAGCGATGTCTACTAATTGTTAATTTCATCATGACGTTTTATACGCAATAAAAAGAAGATGATCCATCAATATAATAGTGACCGAAACAAAAGACGGCGACTCCAGGAGGAGCAAGCGCAGGCTGAAGATCCACTTGTTCGAATAATTTCCATTCGAACAAGTTAGCTGAAGCCAAGCCCTCGGGAAAGCGTCCGTCTGAAGTGAAGGTTACTTTAATTATTCGGATTTTAGTCTTTAATAGGGCAGTCCGCGGAACCCGGAGCAATAAGCTGTACTTGAATTTTAGGTTTCGTACTTTGTCACAAGTTTGACCCTGTCGATATCATCGGCAGGGTTATTTTGTTTCGGTAATCGAAAAAAGTGGAATGCAAGCATTATATCCATAATGAAAGAAAGGAATGTTGAACAGTGAAACAAATATATGTAAATGGTCAGTTTCAAAACGCTACAACAGATGAAAAAATCCAGGTTGTGAACCCAGCAACAGAAGAGTTTATCTCTGAAGTACCTAAAGCTGGAGAGCAGGATGTAAATCAAGCAATTTCAGCTGCAAAACAAGTGCAGTCTTCCTGGGAGAAAAAACCGCCGGTTGAACGGGCCGAATATGCACTGTCGATCAGCCGTTCAATTAAAAATCATAAACAAACATTGCAGGAACTGCTAATGCAGGAGCAGGGGAAAACAGAAAGTATGGCAGAAGCCGAGCTCGATATGACGATTGATTACTTCTCGTATATGGCTGGTTTTGCCCGGCATTTAGAGGGTGATGTTATCCCGAGTGACCGACCAAATGAAACAATGATGCTCATAAAGAAGCCGATTGGTATTGTTGGTGGTGTCGTGCCTTGGAACTTCCCGTTAATGGTGCTTGCACGTAAAGCGGCGCCAGCTATTGTTACTGGCTGCCCGGTTATTATCAAACCGAGTCAAGAAACCCCGCTGACAGCTTTGAAACTAGCTGAAATCATTCATGATGAAGTTGAGTTACCAGCCGGAACATTTCAAGTAATTACCGGTTCAGGGTCCTCTGTCGGTACTCCGCTTGCAAGTCATCCTGATGTAGCAATGATTTCATTAACAGGTAGTTTTGCAGCAGGGTCTAAAGTGATGGAAGCAGCAGCCAAGCATGTCATCAAAGTGAATTTAGAGCTGGGCGGAAAAGCGCCGGCGATTGTATCTGATGAAGCGGATCTTGATTTAGCAGTGGAAAAGGTAATTGCTTCAAGAGTTGTAAACAGCGGCCAAGTATGTACGAACGCAGAGCGTGTTTATGTACATGAAAATGTAGCAGAGCCGTTTATTCAAAAGTTAACCGAAAAAATGAGCAAAGTAAGTTATGGAAATCCTTTAGCAGAAACAGGTCTTGATATGGGGCCTCTCATTAACAAGGAACAGCTAGATAGTGTAGAGCAAGCAGTGAACCAGGCAGTGGAAGCTGGTGCTAAAGTCGAAACAGGTGGTCAAAAAGGTGAGGCCTCAACTGGTTATTACTATGAGCCGACGGTGCTTACCAACCTTGAAGAAGGAATGGATATATTAGCGTCAGAAATCTTCGGACCAGTGCTTCCGGTAGATACGTATCAAGATTTCGATGAAGTCATCCGCCGTGCTAATGCATCAGATTACGGACTATCTTCATCGATCTTTACAAAGAATTACAACGAAGTGATGCGGGCAGTAAATGAATTAAAATTTGGTGAAGTGTTTGTTAACCGCGAGCATTTTGAAGCGCTCCAAGGGTTCCATGCAGGCTGGCGTAAATCCGGGATCGGCGGGGCAGACGGTAAATATGGAATTGAAGAATTTCTTGGCACAACTGTTGCTTATATGGAGTACAGCACAAAATAACATTAGGATTAAACGAAGACAAAGATGGCCGCAGGGCATGCAGCCGCCTCAGACTGTTGACAAAGGACAAAACCAAACATTCACGGACAGCTTACTGCCTCAAGCATCGAGCTGTTGCATGAAGCGGATAAAAATCGAATCATGACCGTAACCTTCACGCCAGACGGACGCTTTCCCAAGGGGGTGCCTTCAGCTAACTTGTTCGATTTGATTGCCAATCGAACAAGTGGATCTTCAGCCTGCGCTTGATCCTCTCGGAGTCGTCGTCTTTCGTTTCGGTCGCTTATTAATTTAAAGATCAGCAAGCATTTCCAATGTTTATTGTTTGTTTTACCGTTTTTTAAGCGTCATGATGAAATTGACTCATATAGATATTGCTTGATCAAAGGCATCTCTACAATTCATGACCATTAAATTACGCAAGACTGGCGAGCATCGGCGGCGACGCTACCAAGAACAGCGCGATCCGAAAATCCCGCAGGCAGTGACTTTCTGCCGAGGAAGTTGAGGCCGTGCCTAGGGCAAGCGTTCGCCGAAAAGCGACGTCAGCCATAGTTCATCTTAAAAATTTGTCTACACGCTGAGGCGGCTGCAGATTCTGCAGCCGCCTTCAATTAACTTGGAAATGAGGTTAAATCGATGCCGAATACGACAGGTAAGAGAAGTAGTACAAAGATTGTAAGCCCAATAATCGCTATAATATTCATCCAGACACCAGCTTTGACCATATCAATCATGCGCAAGTAACCAGACCCGAACACAACCGCATTTGGCGGAGTAGCTACCGGGAGCATAAACGCACAAGAGGCAGCGACTGCTGCAGGCACCATCATTGCAAATGGATGTACGTCAATTGCAGCTGCAAGTGAAGCCATAATTGGCATCAGCATTGTGGCAGATGCGGTGTTTGAAGTAATTTCCGTTAAGAATACAACAAGCAGGCTGACAGAGAATACAATAACGATAAACTGTACGCCATCGAGGATCTGCAGCTGACTTCCGATCCATTCATCAAGACCTGTATCTCCAAATGCACCAGCGATTGCAAGACCGCCGCCAAACAAAATAAGAATACCCCAAGGGACGTCCTTCGCAGTATGCCAGTCCATCAGTTTTTCACCTTGATACCGAACTGAAGGAATGAGAAATAGTACAACAGCACCTGTAATTGCAATCAGTGTATCATCAATATTCGGGTGAACATATTCCTGTAGCACAAACGAACGGGTGATCCATGCAAGGGCGGTTAAAGAGAATATGGTCATAACGAGCTTTTCTTCCGGTGCCATCCGGCCGAGCTGATCCCGTTCAGATTGAATAACTTCCTGCCCGCCCGGAATTTCTTTCATTTTCATTGGAAATGCAAAGGTGATTAAATACACCCAGGCGATCACAAGTAGTACAGCAGCAAGTGGTACGCCAAACATCATCCAAGCCGCAAAAGATAAGTCAACGCCGAAAATTTCATCAAGCTGTCCGGCTAATATTGTGTTAGGCGGTGTACCGATAATCGTTCCTAATCCACCAATGGATGCAGAGAAAGCAATCGCGATCATTAATCCTTTTGCGAATTGGTTTTCTTGACCTTGCAAATCATCAAGAGCCTCGCGTTTCATTGACTGGCTAACTTGAAATACGATTGCGGTACCGATTGGCACCATCATCATGGCAGTCGCAGTATTTGAGATCCACATCGATAAAAAGGCAGTTGCAAGCATAAAGCCGAGCATAATACGTTTCGTGCTCGTCCCGATTGATGAGATAATAAATAGAGCAATTCGTTTATGCAAGTTCCACCGTTCAAGGGCAAGGGCTATTATAAACCCGCCTAGAAATAAAAAGACAATATCGTCACCGTAGTTTGGTGTTACTTCTCCGACTTCAATCGTTGTTACGAATGGAAATAAGATAATCGGTAACAAAGATGTAACAGGGATAGGGATGGCCTCGGTAATCCACCACGTTGCAATCCATACAGTCGCTGCAAGGACCCCTTTGGCTTCATTGTTTAAACCTTCCGGCTGAAAAAGGAGGAGGATTGCAATGAACAAAAGTGGTCCAAGAAATAAACCGATCCATTGTTTTTTTGAGTAATCAGGCCGGTGAGGTGAAGGCTGGCGGTGGCCTCCTGTCATTTTTCCAGAAGCTTTTTCCATCCTGCGGTTATCCTCGCCATTTCCACCGGGGCGTGCCATCATAAAAGACATAAGGTTCTTGATACGGTCGTGGCTGTCCCACGCACGTTCCCAGAAGTGCTGTAGCGTTGTCATGCTGATTGCTCCTTTCTGAAGTTTTCGACATTCAAAACATTCATATTTCAGCATAAGGTAAAACGAGAATAGTGTCTATTCATCCGTTTTCAAAAGTTCTTATATAATTTTCAGCAGCTTTACACGCTTGCTATATTGTTTTCAAAAGTTGGGTGTGAAATAATTATGGTTGTGTCAAAAGCGGTTGAATGTCATTTTTCGTTAAGAAGTCTCTTGTTTTGCAACTGCTTTACATATTAAATTGATAACGGTTTTACTAGAAATGATGATTTAGAGAGGAAGTTATGAGTTATGAATTTGTGGGAGTTGCTGCAATATATTTGGCTCGGTGTGCTGCAGGGGTTGACCGAGCCGTGGCCCGTATCTTCAAGTGGTCACCTTGTCATTTTTCAGCACTTTTTTGGGCTTGGAACACCTGATTTGCACTTTGAAGTATTTTTAAACGGAGCTTCACTGCTCGCCGTTTTACTAATTTATCGTAAAGACTTGGTAGAACTGGCCGGTGGTACAGTTCGCTATACGATGTCTCGTGATCCATCGTACTATCCATTTTTCCGGCTTACGCTAATGCTTTTCATTGCAACGATTCCTGCAGTTGTTATCGGCGGTTTATTTTCGGATGAAATCGGAGGCGAGTTGACAACCACGACGTCTGTTGCCGTAGCGCTTCTAGTTACAGGAACGGCGCTTTGGTTAATTCATAAATTAAACGGGAGTAAACAGGAAGGTGAGATAACAGCTTTAGACGCAGTCATTATCGGATTAGCACAAATGCTTGCACTTGCACCTGGCATCAGCCGTTCCGGAGCAACAATTGTAGCTGCAATGTTTCGTAAGATTGAGCCAACGGTAGCGTTGAAATTTTCTTTTTTCCTCAGCATTCCGGTAAGTGTAGGCTCCTTATTGTTGCTTGCACCTGAAATTTATGTAGCTTGGACGCAACCGGATCAATTTATGTATTACACAATCTCTTTTATTGCTGCAACACTCGTATCCATTGTTGCCATTAAAGTATTAATCGATGCGGTTGCTTCCGGAAAACTTTTATATTTCGCGCTTTACTGTTTTACAGTAGCAACATTGTTGTTTATTTTCAGTTGAGATAAACTTAAACCTCGCTATGGATGCCACAGGCATAATAGCGAGGTTTTCTTATGAGATCGATTCGAATCGCTTTAAGTCTTTTTTACGTCCAACCACAACGAGCACATCTTTGTGGAAAAGCTTGTCGTCCGGCATAGGGGAAATATTTACATGCTCATTTCGTTTAATGGCGAGAATCGTAACGCCATACTTGGCACGAATATCGGTTTCAAGTAAGGTTTTATTATGAAAAGAAGAGGAAACTACAATTTCAACGATTGAATACTCATCGGAGAGTTCGATGTAATCGAGTACTTTATCAGAGACAAGATGCTGGGCAATACGGTGGCCCATGTCATGCTCTGGATGAATAATATGATCAGCGCCGATTTTATCAAGCACTTTATGGTGGTAATAGTTTTGAGCTTTAACCCAGACATCCGGGATATCCATCTCTTTTAACAGCAGGGTACATAAAATGCTAGCTTGAATATTATCTCCTATCGCGACAATGACATGGTCGAAGTTACGCACCCCAAGACCGCGTAAGGATTTTTCATCGGTACCGTCAGCGATGGCGCTGTGGGTAGCAACATCGGTTACTTCATTTAATTTGTCTTCATTCATATCAATGGCCATAACTTCATGACCAAGTTCATGCAGCTCACTGCATACACTGACGCCAAAGCGGCCTAATCCGATAATGACAAATTGTTTTTTCAAGCAGTATTCCTCCTTCACCTTGCCCTTTGGGTCTTTAAGGCTTACGAGCAGGTACGATTTGTACTTTACGGAATGAAATCATACGTGTCAATTACAGAAAGGAGCTGCAATATGGATTGGTTGACTTATCAATGGGAAGGGCCCGGTTTTACATTGTTTGACACCCCCCATCTTATAGCGCTTACGCTTGCATTAGTATTCGCCATAATTTTTTCAATTACAGCTCAGCGCTTAAAACATAACAGCGGAGTAGATTTATTGGTAAGATGGGTGTTAGCGTCCTTATTGATCATTTGCGAACTTGCAATTCAAATATGGTACATTGCTGAAGGGGTCT
Source organism: Salsuginibacillus halophilus (assembly GCF_003014715.1). Taxonomy (GTDB): domain Bacteria; phylum Bacillota; class Bacilli; order Bacillales; family Marinococcaceae; genus Salsuginibacillus; species Salsuginibacillus halophilus. Next base: position 236,029 of record NZ_PYAV01000002.1, on the reverse strand, counting down.
GGGACGTATCATTTGCGCTTCCGCTCCATATTAGCAGCATAACGTTGTTTGTAGCAGCTTTGTTGTTATTGCGTCCTAAGCAGTGGCTGTATGAATTAACAGTATTTGTAGCCGGTTGGAGTGCGGTATTCACACTTGTTACGCCGGATCTTTCAATATATGGCTTTCCACATGCGCGGTTTTTTCATTTTTTCCTTGCGCATGCAGCTATGCTTTGGGCAGCGGTTTATATGTTTAGTTCCTGCCGCTTTCAATTAAAGCTCCGATCTGTATTTAGAGTCTGGGGCATTTTAAATGGCTATGCCGCTGTAATGTTTGGGTTAAATTTTTTAACCGGCGGGAATTACTTATATTTAAGAAAACCACCTGCGCAAGTGACCCCGGTGGACTGGTTAGGGGACTGGCCCTATTATATTTTTGTTCTGCAAGGATTTGCGCTCTTATTGTTTCTACTCACTTATGCAGGGATTCGTCGGTTTCAGAAGGATTTTGCTGAATCATCGAGAAATATAGATACTAAGAGGCGTTAAGTGCCGTAAAGGAGGCATAGGAAATGAAAGTTTTATGTACAGGATTTGAACCATTCGGCCAGATGAAATCAAACCCAACTGAGCGGTTGATGACAAAAATTGCTGAAGAATACCAAGGGAGCCAAGTGATTCAACTGAAGACGAAAGTACTGCCGGTCGTTTTTGATACGTGCGTTGACGCATTATGGGAAGAAGTAACATTGTTTCGACCGGACGTTATTGTTTCAACAGGACTTGCTTATGGTCGCAGCGGGGTGAACATTGAACGAATAGGAATCAATGTGAAAGATTCCGGCTCAAGTGACGGCGCTCCAAAAGATAACCAAGGCCGGGCATACACAGGTGAAGTCATTGCAGCGGGCGGGCCGGATGCACTCTTTTCAACTTTGCCGATTGATCAAATGAAAGAAGACTTACAAGAAAAAGAAATTCCAAGCGTAATTTCAAACACTGCCGGAACTTATATATGCAACCAAACACTATATGAAACTTTATACCGTCTGCAAGAACAGAAATGGGAAACAGTTTGTGGGTTTCTGCACTTCCCGGCTTTACCGGAAATGACCTTACAAAAGCCATCAACCCCAAGTATGTCTTTGGATCTGCAGCAAAAAGCACTTTCAACCGTCATTCAAACCCTGGCAGCTGAGCATTTACAATAGGCTTGCGTGGCTGGTGGAATCAAACTCATGAGTGGTTTTTTCGTGCATATAATAAATTACAGTAGCTGAAGCGTTTAATCATCGAAGTAAAGGGGTATTTAACTAGTACTCCGAAACGATGATGCCAGGTGACGCGCCTTTAGCATACGTTGTGTGAAAATTATTTCAGGGGGGTATGACCAATGCAACAACCAACATACGAAAAGCATTTGTTGAAAAAACTGAAGTCCGTTCAGCAAGGTCAACGTCCACCCAGGCAAGTGTTGCAATCACTTTATGCGCGCATGATGATGGAATACACAGTACATGAGCAAAACAAAGCCCGCTTAAAACAGCGCATTGACCAAGCGCTCGACGATGGTGACTATGAAGCGTTTATGCACTACACTTCGGTGTACAACGAATGGCGTGAAACACAACAGATTGGCAAAATGATTTCGGAGCAAGGTTATGAACTAGAGCTAACATTCGATGTAGATGACACTTAATTTGTCAAAACATTTAAAAAGTGGAAGGAACAGCGGACGCTGTCTCTTCTGCTTTTTTTGTGCGGTCATTGACGAGCAGGGTTAGATAAGCGAAGATAAGGAAAATAGATATATAGGCAGGTGCTGTTTATGTATGATCTTGCTGTAAAGTATGGAACAATTGTGACCCCGGATGCAGCGTACATAGGGAATGTGTATTCGAAAGACGGCGTCATCCAAGCTGTAACTTCAGTGGAGGTGGAAGAACCTGCACTGGAGATGATTGATGCAACAGGTCAGTATGTGCTTCCTGGTGTGATTGATACACATGTACATTCACGTGATCCCGGGCCGACGCATAAAGAAGACTTTTTCCATTCCACTCAGGCGGCAGCTGCCGGAGGTGTCACAACCCTGTTTGAAATGCCGAACACGAATCCACCTGTGAGTGACCAGAAGAACTTTGAAAAGCAGAAAGCGCACTTAGAAGCCCAAGCTGTGATTGATTTTGGGTTGTGGGGGATTTATCTCGGTGGGTTTAATGAAGGGGAGCTTGAAAGGTTAGGTGAAACCGGTATTATTGGGTTTAAGCATTTCTGGGGTTATGCACTTAATCGTGATACGTATCAACTTGTTTATGATTATGACCCTAAAGATCCAAATGTTTTCATGCCAGCTCATGAAGGACAGATTTATTCGGCAATGCAAACGATTGCAAAAACGGGGCGGCTCCTTGCAGTTCATGCAGAAAATCACCATTTAATCCAAGAGGAAACAGCAAAGATTAAACAAGCAGGGGGGTCCACCTATGAAGACCTGTTGCAGGCACGGCCGCACTTAGCAGAAACTTTAACAGTTCAAACAGGTTTGCAGCTTGCTGAGCGTGCCGGGGTTCACTTTCATGTTTTACATGTGAGTGCCGGAGAATCGGTAGAAATGATCCGAAAAGCACAGCAGCGCGGGCAACGTGTCACTGTTGAAACTTGTCCACATTACTTATTTTTATCTGCAGAAGATTATGAAACAGTCGGGCCAAGGATGAAAATTTTCCCTCCCGTTAAGTACAAAAGCGATCAAGCAAAAATTTGGGGAGGGATTGCTGATGGGACGATTTCAAATGTCTGCTCTGATCATGCCCCGCACACAAGAGAGGAGAAGGAAGGAGATCTATGGTCAATTCCTGCCGGCTCTACAGGTGTGGAAACGATGCTGCCGTTGATGTTAAATGCAGTGAATGAAGGTAAACTATCGCTTGAGCAGGTTGTGCAGCTACTTTCAGCCGGACCGGCTGAGCTTTATGAGATTGATCATCAAAAAGGTAAGATTCAAGCAGGACTTGATGCTGACCTTGTTGTTGTCGACATGGAACAAACATGCGTGATTGATGAAAATGAACTGCACAGCAAAAGTAAAATGAGCGCTTATCACGGTTTTAATGTACAGGGTATGCCTGTTCATACGATTGCAAAAGGCCGTGTTGTTATGTCAAATGCACAAGTAACGACTGAAACGAATGGATCGCTCGTTTCCCCGAAAACTTAAACAAACGCCGGAGCTTTCATGAGCTCCGGCGTTTTCAGTTACGGTTATCATTTTTTTGGCCGATATTGAAGTTCTTCTTGAACTGCAGACATACGGGCTTCTTGCTTTACTTGATTCTTTAAGGAATGAAAAGTTTCGTAATGGTCTTCACCGGCTTCTTGTAAAGCTGCTTTTTTTTGCTGAAAAGAGTCAGCTTTGTTTCGTGGATACTCCACTGCCTGATGATATTTTGCGGCAGTGAATTTACGGTTTTCACAACCGGATTGTGGTGTAAGTAATAAGCCGAGAATCCCGCCTGTACATAAGCCGGCGAAAAGCCCCCACAAATAGCCGCATACTTTAGGCGATGCCATTTGTTTCATCCTCACGCTGCTTTTCTTTTCGTTTTTGTGCTAAGAAGTAAACAAGTGCAGCGGCGCCGTAAATTCCGCCGAGATTTTTTGAAGATGCAGTTTCTTCAGCTTCGGAAGTATTCTTTTTCCAAGCTGCTGTAACATCGACCATCGAAGAGGAAAGCTTACGTGAAGCTTCACCTGCATCCTGTACAATGTAAAAAACAGGGTTGAGCGTTTCGAGCTTTTCATTAACATCAATAATCGTTTCGTTTGTGTTGTGAATGACATTACCTGTTTCATCTGTAATTTGATCAAGTTGCTCAGGCAGTTTGCCAACGGTTTTTTCAACGCCTTGCAGTACCCCGGAAAGGTTATTTAAAGTTCGGGCGAGAAAGATAACCGCAACTGCAAATGCGATGCCGATGATCAACACACCAATACCTACGAGATCCATGGACTCGACTCCTTTCAATCATTTCTTTCAAGATATTCTCAGTGTAGCATGAATTTTACGCGCCGACATCACGGTAGCGCTCGATCGCATCTAAAAGGTCACCAATATAACTGCCGACCATTGGTAGACTAACAATCTGCTGAAGTAAAAAGAAAAGCAGCGCAAGAAATATCGCAGTACCGAGTGTTAAGCCGACACCGCGGGCGACCCCGGCAATTAAGTTCGTTTTTATCACTTCTCTTTTGTCATTAAAGTGATAAGCAATGTCTTTTAGTCGACCGGTCGTTGTAATGTCTTCGAGTTTATTTAGCAGCTGATCCATTCGTTCAAATCGTTCATCTTCTGGATCGCGCCTTTTTTTTTCGAGCCGCTTCGTACGCGTTCGTTCACTCATGAAGAACTCCTTTCACCATGTCAGTCGTCTAAATTAGTACGCGCTGTATTTTTCATTGAACGCAGCTGCAGCTGATAAATCTTTTTCGGTAATGGCATTTTGATCGAACGTTTTCAGACGGACGGTAATGTTTGTGTGGTCAATTACAATTTGTGGATGATGCTGGACATGTTCAGCATAGTCAGCCATATCCTTTACAAATGCGATTCCAGTTAAGAAATCTTGAAACTCATACACACGTTCGATCATGTCATTTTCTGTCAATGTCCAGCCGTTCATTTCAGCCAGCTGTTGCTCAACATCTGCACGTGTTAAACCCATGTGCCCACCTCCGTTGCATGTTATAATAAACCTTCGACAATTCTTTTCCCTGTATTAAAAGAAAGAAAACGATTAAATTCCTTTAAGAAGGCAATTGACACGGAAGTTTCTTCTTTTTAAAATGAAAGAAGACAAACTGACTAGTCGGTTTGCCTTTGCAAACGGCTGGGAATGAAGGAAGGGAGCCCGTAACATGTTCTCAAAAGTGTTAATCGCTAACCGTGGTGAAATTGCTGTTCGAGTCATTCGCGCATGTCGTGAGCTTGGCATCGGAACGGTAGCGGTTTATTCAGAAGCAGATCATGAAGCGCTCCATGTGCTGATGGCAGATGAAGCGTATTGTGTCGGTCCGCACATCGCAACGGACAGTTATTTAAATAAAACAAACATTATTGCAGCAGCTACGAAAACCGGTGTTGACGCGATTCATCCAGGTTATGGTTTCTTATCAGAAAATGCCGAGTTTGCAGAAATTTGTGCAGACCATGACATTACGTTTATTGGCCCATCGGCTGAAGCGATTCAGCAGATGGGAGCGAAAGCCGCTGCCCGCGATACAATGGAAGCAGCTGGTGTGCCGATTGTTCCTGGTACCGACGGCTTAATCGAGGATGAAGCTGAAGCGGTAAAAACAGCAGCTGACATCGGTTACCCGGTCATTGTGAAAGCAACAGCCGGCGGCGGAGGTAAAGGGATGCGCATTGCTTATGATGAGCAAGAATTAAAGCGTGCCATTTCAATGGCCCAACAAGAGGCTGCAAGTGCGTTTGGTGACGCTGGGGTTTATATGGAGAAGTTTGTTGAAGAACCGCGGCACGTAGAGATTCAAATTATGGCTGATGCTCACGGTCAAGCGATTCATTTCGGTGAGCGGGATTGTTCAATTCAGCGCCGGCATCAAAAACTTGTTGAAGAAGCACCTTCACCTGCTTTGGATCCAGACGTTCGAGAAGCGATGGGGACAGCCGCAGTAAATGCTGCAAAAGCTGTAAATTACTGCGGGGCAGGAACGGTTGAATTTCTACTTGATAAACATAAAAACTTTTATTTTATGGAGATGAACACACGTATTCAAGTGGAACACCCAGTAACTGAAGAAGTAACTGGCATTGATTTAATTAAAGAGCAGATTCGGGCAGCAGCTGGAGAAAAGTTGTCAGTGACCCAGGATGAAATTGAGATTTCCGGCTGGTCGATTGAGTGCCGCGTAAATGCGGAAAAACCAGAGAAAAATTTCATGCCATCGCCTGGTAAAATTGAAATGTATCTGCCGCCGGGCGGTATGGGTGTCCGAGTGGATAGTGCGTGCTATACAGGTTATACGATTACACCGCACTATGATTCCATGGTTGCCAAGCTGATTGTCCGTGGGAAAACCCGCGAAGAAGCGATTGATCGCATGAAACGAGCACTTGGTGAGTTTGTCATTGATGGTGTGGACACGACCATTCCATTTCACTTAAAGCTGCTTGAGCACGAGCAGTTTGTCAGCGGGGATTTCAACACGAAGTTCTTAGAAAAGTATGATGTTATGAACGATACGAGCGAAAGCTAAGCGACTGAAAGCGGGTGAAGGTATGCAGTCGTCTGTAAAAACCCGGATTATTGAAGCTGCTCTACGCCTGTTTGAGGAACGCGGATTTCATAGCGTAACCGTAGATGCGGTAGTTCAGGAAAGTGAAACATCAAAAGGCGGCTTCTATTACTATTTCAATTCAAAAGATGAACTGCTGTACACAATTCATGATGCATTCATCACCTTTGTACTTGATAAGGCTGAAGAAGCTGCTGCAAAAACCATAACCCCGGCGGAGCAGTTATATGAAACGGTAAGGTCCTTTGTCATGATGTTTGAAAAATATCGGGCGCATGTTACCGTCTTTTATCAAGAAAATACGTATCTCGGTCCGGCGTATGCTGAAAAGATGAAAGAAAAGCGTGATCAATATAAACAAACCATGTTTTCAATTGTAAAGCGCGGTAAACTGGAAGGTGAGTTCCGGTCTGAGCTGCCGGTTCCGATCACTTCAATGGCGATTTTTGGTATGATCAACTGGACATATAAATGGTACAAATCAGATGGGAAATACACTGTAGCCGAAATTGCTGATATATTTGCTGATTTAATTATGCGGGCAGTACTAACTCAGGAATCGCTCAACGATCAAAAATACCAAAGTTTCTTTATTGCAGAAAACAGCTAGCTTTCTACCGTGAAAAGCGGTAAATTTCGATTCTTAGTAAGGAGTGTTTTAGATGTATGATGTAAATGAAATTAAAGAACTAATCCGGGCAGTTGACCGTTCAAGCGTTGGCGAGCTTGAAATTAAAGGTGACGACAAAGCGAAATTAACGATCAAAAAAGAAGGTCAGAACACTGTTGTGCAAACACCAGTAGAAACACAAATACAAGCAGCTGCCCCAGCTCCTGCCCCAGCTGCTCCTGTACAAGCACCGGAAAGCTCCTCTGGAGCACCTGCACAGGCGGCAGAAGAAAAAGAAATTGATGAAAGCTTACAGAAGATCACTTCTCCAATGGTTGGAACGTTTTACCGGGCGCCATCACCGGATTCAGATGTGTATGTCAATCCAGGTGATACGGTTCAACAGGATTCAGTAGTCTGTATTGTTGAGGCAATGAAGCTGATGAATGAACTTGAAGCTGAAGTCTCCGGTGAGATCAAAGACATTCTCGTTGAAGACGGTGAACTTGTGGAGTACGGACAGCCACTCTTTACGGTGAAGTCAAAATAACAAATTGTACACGGAAAAGGCTGAGCTTCAGCGTAAAGAAAGTACATGGCAGACAAAGCAAATGTGCGGTTAATCAAGCACCTTTAACCGTATTGTCTTTCATATCAATCTTTACGCAAAGCCGGCCTTTTGTTTTAAGCACTTTAGAAAGCGGTTGCAATACACTTTTGAAAGGGGGCATCCACGATGTCAGATGAAATGTTAAATCGAATTGAAGAAATGGAAGATAAGCGTGAACAAGTGGAATTAGGTGGTGGCGAAGACCGGATTGAAGCGCAGCACAACCGGGGGAAACATACAGCCCGGGAGCGGATCCATATGCTTCTTGACAAGGGAACGTTTGTAGAATTAAACCCTTTTATTGAAAACCGGGGGATGGACTTTTCCGGAACAGATGCACCAGGTGAAGGTGTTGTTACAGGTTACGGTAAAATTCACGGGCGCCTTGTATTTTTATTTGCCCAGGATTTCACTGTTTACGGCGGAGCGCTCGGGGAGATGCATGCGCTTAAAATTGCAAAAGTGATGGACTTAGCCGCAGAAAACGGAGCCCCGATGATCGGTTTAAATGACTCTGGCGGTGCTCGTATTCAAGAAGGTGTACTTTCCCTTGATGGTTACGGCCACGTGTTTTATCGAAACTCGATTTATTCCGGGGTTATCCCGCAAATCTCTGTCATTATGGGCCCATGTGCAGGAGGGGCTGTGTACTCGCCGGCTATTACAGATTTCGTGTTTATGGTGGAAGAAACGAGCCAAATGTTTATTACCGGACCCAAGGTTATTGAAAGTGTCACTGGAGCAAAGATGAATGCTGAAGAGCTTGGCGGGGCGAATGTACATGAGAAAACAAGCGGCAATTCACACTTTACTGCCTCATCTGAAGCAGAGGCGCTGCAGCAGGTACGTGATTTAATCACATACTTGCCATCAAGTTTTGAAGAAAAGCCGCCACAAGTAGAAGCGCCGGAACCAGAAGCGTTAGAAAAAAAGCAGCAGCAGCTGCTCGATATTGTTCCGGTTGATGGCACGAAAGTTTATGATGTGCGTAAAGTGCTTGATGTAGTGCTGGACGGTGACTTTTTTGAAGTGCAGGCCGGATTTGCGAAAAACATTGCCGTTGGTTTCGGCCGGATCGAAGGGAGAACGGTTGGCATTGTTGCCAATAATCCGAAAATGATGGCCGGAGGTTTAGATATCGATTCGTCAGATAAAGCTTCCAGGTTTATTCGCTTTTGCGACAGCTTCAACATTCCATTGATTACATTTGAAGATGTGAGTGGATTTATTCCAGGTGTCCAGCAGGAGCACGGCGGAATTATTCGCCATGGAGCAAAGATTTTGTACGCTTACTCCGAAGCGACTGTGCCAAAGTTAACCGTCATTTTACGTAAAGCTTACGGGGGCGCATATGTTGCATTAAATAGTAAAGCGATCGGAGCTGATGTTGTTTTTGCTTGGCCGAACGCGGAGATTGCGGTCATGGGTCCCGAAGGTGCAGCCAATATCATTTTTGCTAAAGAGATTAAAGAAAGCAGTGAACCGGAGCAGACACGTCAGCAAAAAATCTCAGAATACCGTGAAAGGTTTGCCAATCCGTATGTCGCAGCAAGTAACGGCATGGTTGATGATGTCATTGACCCGCGCAATACCCGTAAGCAGTTAGCGAGTGCGTTAGAAATGTTAAGTGGTAAACAGGCGCAGCAACCAGCGAAAAAGCATGGCAATATCCCGTTGTAGTTAATAAGAAGGGAGGAAGGAGCGTTTTCGGTATTATGTAACCGAAGGCCTCTGCAAAGTTATGGAGCAAACATCATTTCTCGAACGCTTGTCCTCAATATGTAATTTCCCAGTCCCGTCGGATGAAGATTGGAAGAAGGCAGCTGAGGCAGGCTTAAAGGGAGGTACAGTTGAAGAAAAGCTCTTTACTTCAACTTATGAAGGGATAGATCTTGCCCCGATTTACCGCCGAACGTCTGAAGATATGCATCACCGACCTGAAGTCATCCGTGCTGTGTGGCAGCAAAGTAAAGTTCATCCAAGCTGGGAGACAGCCCAAGAGATTTTTGCATTAACGCCGGAAGGCTTTGCAGAAGAAGCAGCCCATGATACTGCCAAAGGTCAGCATGTTGTGAAAGTGCCCCTTGCCCCGAGCGTCAGAGGAAGTAGTGTGAAAGGCGGCGAAGATGGTCTTTATGTAAACGATATTGAAGATGTAAAAACAGCCATAAAAGGTGTAGCGCCGGACGTGGCATTGATCATTCACGCCGGCAGTCGTATAAAACCGGTTTATGCTCAATTTCAAGCTGCCTTTGAACAACTTAATCGTCCGCTCTTTGGTACACTTGCTGCCGATCCAATTGGTGAACTAGCAGCTTGCGGCAAGCTGGGTCATCAGCTTGAGACAGCATTTGCTGAATTAGCTGAAACAACACAAAGCGTATGTGAGAAAAAACAACATTTACGAACGGTTCTCGTTTCTTCTTCTGCGTATCATGAAGCAGGAGCATCGGCAGTTCAAGAGCTGGCTGCAATGTTAGCTACAGGAGTTACTTACCTTCGTGAGCTGACCCAACGCGGGCTTGAAGTTGATGAAGCAGCAAGCCATTTCAGTTTTGAAATGCCAAGCGGCAAGCAGCATTTTATGGAGATGGCCAAGTTTCGTGCATTCCGGCTGTTATGGACCCGCGTGCTTGAAGCGTTTGGTGCTGAGCAAAAACAAGCGTACATTCATGCATGTACGTCGCGTTGGACAAAATCAGTGTATGACCCTTACAACAACATGCTGCGTGCGTCTGCAGAAGCGTTCGCTGCTGTCATTGGCGGAGCGGACAGCCTGCACGTTTCCCCTTTCGATGAAACATTTCAAGTGCCGAGCCGGTTTTCGCGCCGCGTCGCACGTAATACACAACTCATTTTTCAAGAAGAAAGTTATTTAACAAGTGTGCAAGACGCTTCTGGTGGTGCTTATTATGTAGACCAGCTTACTGATGAGCTTAGCGTGAAAGCTTGGCGTGCCTTTCAGGAGATTGAAGAGGCAGGAGGCATTATTCAAAGTTTAGAAGCTGGAACCTTGCAAGAAGATATTGAAGCAACAGCCCGCCAAAAGCGGGAAAATATTTATACGCGGAAGGAGCGATTTGTCGGCATTAATCAATACCCTGATTTATCAGGCGTTGACCCGGAAATTCCACGTGCTGAAGCGGAAAAAGCCGCTGCACCAAACATCGTAAAAACAGGCATTTCACCTGCAGATGATCAAGTGAAAAGTTTTGTAGAAGCAGCGAAAGCAGGCGCATCTTTCAAAGATTTACAGTCTGTTGTAAATCCTGATGAAGTAACAGTTTCTCCTGTGAAGTCATGGCGCGGTCCGGCGCCGTTTGAAACTTTGCGAAAAGCTGTTGATCAGCATCGTACGGCTGAAAATGCAGATCGAAAGACGAATGTTCACTTATTAACTTTCGGTGCCTTAAAAGATTACAAGCCAAGGGCGGATTTTGGCCGCGGGGTGTTTGAGACCGCCGGCTTAACTGTGACGACTGCTGGTGAGCTAAATACATTAGAGGACGCACTTGCCGCTGTTGAAGCGGCAGAAGCAGATACTTTTGTCATTTGTGGAGCGGATCAGGATATTGAAACGGTCGTCGATGAAACAGCAAAGGTGCTTCAAGAAAAATATCCTAGTGCTCATCTTGCGGTATGCGGAAAGCTTGGTGAAGAACAACACCTAAACGGGCGGCTGAAGCAGGGGATGGATGTGTACAGGTATTTACACGATTTACTAACAAGTCATGGGGTGACGATCAATGACGAATCCTGATTTTACACAAGTCGATTTTAAATTCGATCGTGTTCAAGCTGCAGAAAAAGATAACAGCGAAACGGTTGAAACACCAGAAGGCATTCATATTCAGCCTGCGTACAATGCTGAAGATTCAAGGCACTTGCCGCACATTGATTACGTTTCCGGGATTCCTCCTTATTTACGCGGCCCTTATGCAAGTATGTACATCACCCGTCCGTGGACGGTGCGTCAGTATGCAGGTTACTCCACAGCTGAAGAATCCAATGCCTTTTACCGACGCAATTTAGCTGCCGGCCAGAAGGGGTTGTCAATTGCATTTGATTTAGCTACGCACCGCGGCTATGATTCTGACAATCCCCGGGTTGAAGGAGATGTTGGTAAAGCTGGAGTTGCAGTTGATTCGATTTTAGATATGAAAGTATTATTTGATCAAATTCCACTTGATCAAATGTCGGTATCAATGACGATGAACGGTGCTGTACTGCCGGTGATGGCATTTTATATTGTTGCGGCTGAAGAGCAGGGGGTACCTAAAGAAAAGCTGACAGGCACGATTCAAAATGACATTTTAAAAGAATATATGGTGCGTAACACGTATATTTATCCACCGGACATGTCGATGCGAATCATAGCAGACATTTTCAGTTATACATCTACGCACATGCCGAAGTTTAACAGCATATCAATCTCTGGGTATCATATGCAGGAAGCTGGGGCGACTGCTGACCTTGAGCTCGGCTATACGATTGCTGATGGTTTGGAATATGTGCGCACCGGCTTGAGTGCAGGCATTCCAATTGATCAGTTCGCTCCTCGTCTATCGTTCTTTTGGGCGGTTGGTAAAAATTATTTTATGGAAGTGGCAAAAATGCGGGCTGCTCGCCTCATCTGGGCGCGTTTGCTGGAAGATTACGGAGCAGAAAACCCGAAATCACTTACGCTTCGTACGCATTCCCAAACGTCTGGCTGGAGTTTAACCGAGCAGGATCCGTACAATAATGTCGTTCGTACACAAATCGAAGCAATGGCTGCCGCTATGGGTCATACCCAGTCACTGCATACAAATGCTTTAGATGAAGCCATCGCACTTCCAACCGACTTTTCTGCGAAAATTGCCCGCAATACCCAGCTGCATCTACAAGAAGAGACCGGTATGACTGCTGTTGTAGATCCATGGGGCGGTTCGCACTATGTTGAAGTGTTAACAGCTGAACTTGCAGAAAAAGCATGGGCTCATCTTGAAGAAGTCGATGAACTTGGCGGTATGGCAAAAGCTATTGAAACCGGCCTGCCAAAAATGAGAATCGAAGAAGCTGCTGCCCGCCGTCAAGCACAAATTGATGCCGGCAAAGAAACCATTGTTGGTGTAAATAAACACCGTCTTGACGAAGAAGATCCACTCGATGTCCGCAATATTGATAATACAGAAGTACGCCGTGCGCAGCTTGAGCGTCTTGAACAGCTTCGCAATGAGCGGGATGAACAAGGCGCACAAGCAGCACTCACTGCTTTAAGTGAAGCTGCAGCAAGTCACGACATAAATCTGCTTGAAAAAGCCGTTGATGCTGCACGAGCCCGGGCCACCCTGGGTGAAATCTCAGATGCCGTAGAAAAAACTTCCGGGCGCCATCAAGCAGTTATTCGTTCGATCAGTGGTGTATATAGTGCTGAATACGGTGAAGATGAGCAGATGGAGCTTGTGCGCAGGCGTACCGATGCATTTGAAGAGGAAGAGGGCCGGCGTCCTCGCATTATGATTGCAAAGATGGGTCAGGATGGTCACGATCGGGGGGCGAAAGTTGTTGCTACAGCATACGCAGATATGGGATTTGACGTAGATATCGGACCGCTCTTTCAAACGCCTGAAGAAGCGGCGCTGCAAGCTGTAGAAAATGATGTGCATATTCTTGGGATCAGCTCCCTTGCTGCCGGTCATAAAACACTACTGCCTCGTGTTGTAGAAGAGCTGCGGCGGCTGGGCCGTGATGACATTGTTGTTATTATCGGCGGTATCATTCCACCGCACGACTATGAAGAGTTAACAGAGATGGGAGCAGCTGCAATTTTTGGACCGGGTACAGTACTTCCAGCAGCCGCTGGTGAAGTACTAGATGCCGTTTGGGCGCAGGTTGAACAAGATTGACCGGGAAAGGAGATGGCTTACATGGTCGAAAAGCGGCGGAAAAAGACAGCTGAAGAACATGCAGCAGGGGTGCTTGCAGGCGACAGGGCGTCGCTTGCTCAGGCCATCACCTTAATTGAAAGCCGGTCAGCTAAGCACTGGGATCAAGCCCAGCAAGTTGTAGAAGAGGTGCTTCCTTATACCGGTAAAGCTCGCCGGCTTGGTTTCTCTGGAGTGCCCGGAGCCGGTAAAAGCACATTGATTGAAGCCTTTGGCATGATGCTTTGTGAAGCAGGTTACCGTGTTGCTGTGCTTGCAGTTGATCCGTCTTCTACAACAAACCGCGGCAGCATATTAGGTGATAAAACGCGGATGGAGCGGCTGTCAAAACACCCAAATGCTTTTATACGTCCGTCACCTTCAGGCGGTACTGCCGGCGGCGTCGCGAAAAAAAGCCGGGAAACGATGTTTTTATGCGAAGCAGCTGGGTTTGACGTTATTATTGTTGAAACAGTCGGTGTCGGTCAAGGAGAGACACTTGTCCGCTCTATGGTTGATTACTTCCTGCTGCTCGTATTGACAGGTGGCGGTGATGAGCTTCAAGGAATGAAAAAAGGGATTATGGAAATTGCGGACGATCTTTATATTAATAAAGCAGATGGAATAAACAAACAGCCTGCTTTAAATGCTCGAGCAGAGTTTAACCGAATGCTCCATTTTCTGCAGCCGTCTACACCCGGTTGGACGACCGAAGCGCATACAGTCTCAGCTTTATATCATGATGGTTTAAAAGCAATGTGGGAGCGGATCGATACGTTTTTTTCAAAAGTACAAGAGAGCGGTCGTTTAACAGAGCGTCGGCGCCATCAAATGAGTGACTGGATGAAAGCAATGGTGCAGGAAGAACTCGAACGTACCTTTTATCAAAATCCAGGCGTTCAATCGGCCTGGCCGGCGTTCGAAGCATCTGTGATTTCGGGAAAAACAGCGCCAGCACGTGCCGTTCAGCAGCTTTTGCAACAATTTTGGGAGGATAAGTAAGGAGATAGTGTCAAAGTCTCTGTCTTTTTTCTCATATAATTCTTTTCAATAAGTTTATATGTATAGCAAGTATGGGTATGAATTACTAATTGCGTAATGCTCTTTCTCCATTCAAATCCAAAATTGAGAAAGTTTAATAATCCATACTAGAGGTGAACATATGAAAAGCTGCTCAGCCTGCTCACAAATGCCCCACTTATTTGAGGAAGGATATTTACTCCTCCAAAGTGCCGAAGTTTCAACGATGACCAAAGTTCAAAAAGTCCTTAAAGATGCCGGACGCTCATTCCAATATTACGAGCCTTCACTTGAAGTACATTTTCAATCTAAAGACGAGATGCGTGAAACGTTAAAACATATGGATACAAGCCTTTCAAAGGAAGATAAATCAAAATTGAATGGCACGTGGTCTTCGAAACAAAAGGAACGCTTTCCAAATATGGCGCCTTTTGATCAGCTGTTGCTCAGGGTAGATAATCCGCATTATTTTCAAATCATTAACGACGCAAAGTTTATTCACCATATGCAGCCAATTATTGAAGTTGATGAATACGAAGTGTTTGGCTATGAGTTTCTCGTTCGTCCATTAGATGATGCGCATAAGTTTCACCCTGGAGAGCTGTTTTCCTACTCATCAGAAGCAGGACTGCAGACGTTGCTGGACAGCCGGGCTCGTGTGTCATCAATAAGTACAGGTGCTGCTGCGCTGCCGTCTGGGACAAAAATGTTTATTAACTTTTTACCTTCATCGATTTATGATCCTTCACACTGCTTACGGACAACGTTTCAAGCTGTCACGCGTTACGGCGTGCATCCGGAAGATTTAATTTTTGAAGTTGTTGAAACTGAAAAAATTGACGACATTGAGCATCTACAAAAAGTATTTAATGTTTACAAGCAGTACGGTGTGAAAGTTGCGCTTGACGATCTAGGCTCTGGATATGCTTCTGAAGAAGTAATGCAACAGCTGCAGCCGGATTACGTGAAAGTAGACCGTGACCTTGTTCGGGACTGTGATACGGATGAAGTAAAACAAAAACGAATTGAAAGCATTGTCGCAACCGCTCATCAACAAGGAACTAAAGTACTTGTGGAAGGCATTGAAACGCATGCAGAGCTCGATACAACAAAGAACGCCGGCGTTGACTATGCCCAAGGCTTTTATATCGGGCGTCCGGCAGCCGAACCGCTGAATAACAATAAAGTGGCACTGTAATCCCTGATGCACAAAAAACGCCACCCTGATCAACGGGGTGCGCAGCGTGTAGACAAATTTTTTAGATTAACGAAGGCTGACGTCGCTTTTCGGCGGACGCTTGCCCCAGGCACGGCCTCAACTTCCTCGGCAGAAAGTCACTGCCTGCGGGATTTTCGGCTCGCGCTGTTCCTGGTGGCGTCGCCGCCGATGCTCGTCAGCCTTGCGTCATTTGAGGGTCATCAATTGTAAAAGTCCTTTTGAGCAAGCAATAGCTACATGGATCAATTTCATAATGACGCTTTACGAACGATAAAGGGAACCATTTACATTGGAAAGCGTCCGTCTGAAGTGAAGTTTACGTTCATGATTCAGTTTTTATGCTCTTAATAGGGCAGTCCGCGGAGCCCGGAGCAGTAAGCTGTGCGTGAATGTTATGTTTTCTACTTTGTCGACAGTCTACGTCACCCTGATCAACGGGGTGGCTTTCGTTTATTTCATTTAAGCGGGCAGCGCCCACTTCCTGCGACGTGTAAAGCGGAGGGATTTGAATGTTAATGATTTCATATTTTGGCAGCGTTCGAATGGCTCAGGCCGAAAAGAATGAGATACTTACGTCATGATCCCGCCAATCATTGTAGCAAATGCTCCGTTCAATCCAATAAATAAAGCACATCTCCGGGTAAGAAAAGCTTCAAATGGCCGCAAACTTAAAAGCGCAAAAGTTCTGTCCAGCACGAAAAACAAAACCGCAGCAATTAAAGTGAACATAAACGCATCAGGAAAATCGAAAAAAGGAGCAGCAATTAATGCACCGGTGATATGCATGAGAAAAGAGGTGAAATGCTCGTGCTGTTTTGAAAAAGCCCGGGCTGTCCAGTCAGCAATGTAGGAAACACCTGCACCGTAAAAAACAATAGGAAGTAATGAGAAAAATCCATAAACCGTAAAGCTCTGCAATGTTTGTTCAATTGTAGAGACGTTGTTTGTCGTAGGTACAGGAAACAATATCCCCATGCTTACGACAAATACCGACCAGACGGCGAGGGCAGTCAGCATTTTGCTCACGGTGTAATACCTCCTTTGTTCATATACGGTTTATATACGTAGTACCCGCTGATCATAGAAGCAAACAAATTTCAATCAAAAAGGAGCGGAAACGGCATGCGCCATCATACAATTATTTATATGCACCCCACATATGACAGTTTTAACGGTCGGCTGCTTGAAGCTTACCGCAAGGAACTCGAACAAAACGGTTTTATCGTCACTGTACGCGCTGTGTATGATCTTTCTATGAAGCTTACACTAACGGACGAGGAATATCAGCAGTCGTTAAGAGGGCGGTATCCTGAAGATGTGCAAGCAGAACATACATTTTTAGCTCATGCAGAAGCTGTGACGCTTATTTTTCCGGTGTGGTGGGGAACTTTTCCCGCCGCTGGTAAAGGCTACCTTGACCGTGTACTTTCTTATGGATTTGCCTATGAATTAGAAGGCGAATCGCCGATCGGTCACTTGAACCATTTGCGGGCGCATGCGATTTATACCACAGGCAGCCCAAAAGAAGAAGCAAACGACATGCAGGCTGCACTCGAATCTGTTTTAAATGATTCTATTTTTTCTTTTTGCGGCATGAACCCGGGCGGAAATTTGCATTTTGGGAATGTGGTACAAGCTGGACAAGCTGAGCATGAACAAATGATACGTGAGGTGGAAGCATTTGCCCGCGCACAAGCCGATACTTGAAATCGTTCTACAAACGAGCTATCATGAAGCAGATGCGGCCCTTTGCCGCAATACTGCTACATAGAAAGGGCGTTACGCATGATTTGGACGCTGAGCCCGTGGTTATTTCATTTTATAGTATCATTACTCCTTCTTTCAGCTGCTTTTGTGATCGGCTGGTTGTTAACAAAATGGGTCCGTAAAAGGAAAGAAAACCATAAGCAAATGGAACGGTTCCTTGCCATTGTTGTTACGGTGACAATGATCGGTTTATATTTTCTTATAACAGAAGTGCTTACCGAAAGTGCTGGTTATCAAGATGCTGTAATTACAGAAGATGGTGCTGAAGTGATGGATTCACCCGTTGTCATTGTACCATTTGAATCCTACGTCATTGCCGAGAGCTTATACTGGCCAGCTTACGTTCGTGAGCTTTCGCCTGACGGTGAAAACGAAGCTGTATTTTATTTTGAGCCGGCTTCTGCTGAAACATTACTTGAAGAAACCGGTTATATTGAAGGTGAAGGCCGGCCCCGCTTTCAGTATGAGGTTTGGTTTGCTCAAGAAGTAGAACCTTTGTTAGCTGAAATCGAAGCTGCTTCGGCTGAAACTGCAGACGAATTAGATGAAACACTTGAACATTGGGATGTATTTATTGAGCAATAAAAAGGGGGAAGCCGCTTGCGCTTTGTAAGTTTTTATGATCGTGACGGAAAAGAAACATTTGGGATTTTTGCGAAAACGGAACATAAGATTTTAAATCTTCCGGCTGCCGAAAGGGCGCTTACAGAAACGGTTCGTTTACCGCAGACACTACTTGCCTGGCTCAATGATCCGGGACGAAGTGAAGCTTACATTCTTGGATTATATGAAAACGCCGTCTTTCATCATCAAGCAGATTTTTGGTATCATCCTGAAACCTCCCTGCTGGCACCTATCCCGCGGCCGCAGAAAAATGTTTTGTGCATCGGTAAAAATTATAAAGACCATGCGATTGAAATGGGAAGCGAAGCCGATATTCCAGAAGCACCTGTCGTATTTACGAAAGCTCCCGGCTCTGTCACCGGCGCAGGCTCAGCCATAGAACTTAATTCAGCAGTAACTGAACAGCTGGATTATGAAGGTGAACTTGCCGTTGTGATCGGGGAAGAAGTAAAGGATGTTTCTGTTCATGAAGCAGAAAACAGTGTTTTTGGCTATACCATTATTAACGATATTACAGCTCGTGACCGACAAAGTCGTCACAAACAGTTCTTTTTAGGAAAAAGCGGTGATACGTTTTGTCCAATGGGTCCATCGATTGTAACAAAAGACGCAATGGCGCAATACTTGCCTGCTAAGATTCGCACTACAGTTAACGGTGAACTGCGGCAAGATGGTACAACAGAGGATTTAATTTTTTCTGTACCGGAGCTTATTGCTGAAATCTCAAAAGGTATGACACTATCACCAGGAGATATTATTGCAACGGGCACGCCTATGGGGGTCGGTAAAGCGATGAATCCGCCCCGGTTTTTACAGGATGAAGACGAGGTAAGTGTAGAAATCCCAGGCATTGGTACGTTAACAAATGTTATCAAGCAGAAAGCATAAAAAAACCGGAAAAGCTGAGCGCTGATTTACAGCCTGCTTTTCCGGTTTTTTGTTTGTCGATAATGATATTAAACATTGAGAATTATTCATAAAACTCCTCAGCCGGTAAGTGAAATGTACTGCGCCACATCACATCGTTTAGTGCCGGACGAGCAATATGCAGCGTGTAATGTTCCTCAATCGGCATGGCAAACCTTAATTCAGCTTCGATACTCCGCTCATTATTTGATGTTTCCGTTAATTGATTTTCCGGAAAAAACTGCTCGTCGTTTACTGAAATCCATATATCTGCCCCTTCAAGGGGGTGAAGCCCTGTACCTTGAAAGGACAGCTCTTCGCCTGACCGCTCAAGGCTGCGCAAAATGAAATGGTCGCGCGTCGTCGGAGCAATCGATTCGTTCAAGGGGCTTAATTCAACGGTTTGGGGCTCATTTACAGGTTCAAAAGCAAAAGGAATTTCAATTTCTGATGTATCACGATGCAAAAATGCTTGGTATTGCAGTTCGACCTTTATGATGTGTTCCTCTCCGTCAAGCGAGCTTACGGATGGTTCATCAATTGGCGGGTACGTCCGCCCGTCTTCATCAAAAGCTGCCTCTTGATAATGAAAATTTAAGTCATCAGGCTCAAGACGGTTTGTTTCGTCTTGAGCCGCGACATGTAGTTCAATGACAAACTTATTTTTTTCTTCTGTCATGCGCTGTTCAGAATGATTGACATAAACTTGATAATAAGGGTTTTCCATAAATGTAGTAAAATCTGTATCAGTTTCATTAGAACTCGTTTCGGCCGGCTCTTCATTTGTCGTAGAAGTGTTTAACCACCCGCACCCTACGATTGTGAAGATGGTGACTGTAAACATAACAAAGGTTGAGTATACGTGTTTAATCAATCTTTCATCCTACTTTCCTGTGTGATCCCAAATCTTTCACCGTAATTTTGTTTAGCGATACTTATACAATTATAACGCAATCGTTGTGAAAGCCAAAAACAAAAATAAGCAAATCATCCTATGCGAGCAATAAGAGCTTTACGAACATGAAATTAACAATTCATAAATCAAATTAAAATGAAATAATGACTTCACAAATGAATGAATCTATCATAAAATGAAATTAACAATTCATAAACGTTAATAAATGAAACGAAAAATTCTTTTAGGAGAGGGAGAGATTATGGCAATTCAAAAACTTGAGCATCCTGTGCTCGATTATGTAGAGCAGACGAAAGCTTCCCAGGCATTTATGGAAGAAGCAGAAAGCGTTATGCCAGGTGGGGTGACGGCAAATATTAAGCATTTCGCACCACACCCAATTGCCATGAAACACGGAAAAGGCGCCCGCATCACAGATATGGATGACAATGAATATTTAGATTACTTGTTGAGTTACGGGGCCCTTATGACAGGGCATGGTCACCCGCATATTAAAAAAGCAATGATCGAGCAGATGGAAGACCATGGAACGTGGTTGTTTGGCGCACCGCACGAGCTTGAAGTTAAAATGGGTAAAAAACTTCAAGAGCTTTACCCGAGCATGGAGAAGCTACGTTACACAAATTCAGGCACAGAGGCGACACTGCTTGCTTTGCGTGTTGCTGCCGCATATACCGGCAAGCATAAAGTTGCAAAGTTTGAAGGCCATTATCATGGCGGCTATGATCAGATGCTTGTCAGCGTCAGCCCGAATGTAAAAGAAGCAGGTTCAGTGAAAAAACCAAACGCTGTGCTTGAATCTAAGGGCATGCATTCTTCTCATGAACGTAACACCGTCGTTTTGCCATTTAACGATTTAGAATCCGCTGAAAAAATTCTACGCTGGCATAAAGACGAAATTGGGGCAATGATGATTGAGCCGCTTCAGTCAGGTTATATCCCTGCAGAACAGCAATTTCTTGATGGGCTTGCGAGCCTTGCTGAAGAACTTGGCATCTTATTAATCTTTGATGAAGTTAAAACTTGTTTTAGACTCGGTCTCGGAGGCGCACAAGAGCGTTATGGCATTAAGCCGGATTTAACGGCGCTTGGTAAAGTTGTTGGCGGTGGTTTTCCAGTCGGTATTGTAGGTGGACGTGAAGATGTGATGGAAGTCACTTCGCCAAACCAAGGTGCTGACGTATTTGACAGCAGTCAAAATAAAAATGCAAAAGCAAGCGATGTGTTATTCCACAGCGGAACGTACAACGGCCATCCAATGATTATGGCAGCAGGTCTTGCTACGATCGAAGTTTTAGAAGAAGAGATTGAGGAAGTATTTCAAAAGACGGAGCATTTAAAACGTGAATTAGAGCGGGTGTTTGCTGAAGCAGGCATTCCGATGAAAGCGGTTGGCGAAGGTTCGATCTTTAGTGTAGTATTAACAGAGAAAGAAACCATCCGCAACTATCGGGACCTTCAGGAAACGAACTTGTCTATGCGCAAAGAGATTGATATGAAGCTGCTTCAAGAAGGCATTTACACGAAGCCGCTGAATCGTTACAGCTTATCCACCGAGCATACTTGGGAAGATATTCAAACCACGATACAGGCGTATGAGCGTGTGTTGTTAAAGCGCTAAAGAAGGTTCCATCCGGATGCACCCGTACAGATGTTGCGGCGGACAAAGGATGGGTAGCAATGCTTGAAAGTGATGTGTATCAGCGAATTATTGCTCTGCAAGATGATATGAGCAAGTCGCAAAAAAAAATCGCGAACTATTTAATAAATTACTCAGAGACGGCACCATTTTTAACTGCATCAAAACTAGCAAAAAATGTAGGTGTTGGCGAAGCGACAGTTGTTCGGTTCGCCATGTTTCTTGATTTTAAAGGCTATCCAGACTTACAGCGGCATCTGCAGGAAGCATTGCAGCGAAAGTGGACATCTGCTGAAGTGTTCGCGCGGACAACAGAAGTTGGCGATACACCGGAAAATGCGTTTACTGAAGTGCTATCTGATGATATACAAAACTTACAGATGACACTTCAGCAAATTGATCCAAAGGTTTTTGAAGAAGTGGTTAACGATATTATCGAAGCAGAACGAATTTATGTTATTGCTTACCGAAGTGCAGCCAGTCTTGGCTCATTTTTAACCTTTTATTTAGATTTGGTTCTGCAAAATACAGAAATGGTTACTCAAGCTGACAGCGTATCCGAACACCTCTTGGATATTACTGAAAATGATCTTGTTATCGGCTTTGGATTTGCGCGTTATACAAAGCGGACGGTTGATGTATTAAAATACGTGAAGCAGCGAAATGCGAAAACGGTTGTAATCACGGATCATTTAATGTCTCCTCTCGTTCCATATGGTGACCAAAAACTACTTGCGGCTACTGAAATTAATTCTTTTATTGATTCGTTTTCCGCTCCGCTAAGTATTGTAAGTGCGCTCATCACTGCAGTCACCCGTTCAGAACATGATAAAGTTCAGGGCCGGCTTCAAGAACTCGAAGGATTATGGGAGACGTTTTCTGTATTTGAAGAATGAAATGAAAAACGGGCTCACCTTATTGGCTTAAGGTGAGCCCGTTTTTTTATGCAGCTGGTTCTGTTTTGTTCCGTTTGTTTCGTAAGACTTGCAGTAGCGCAATGACAGCTAGAAGAGCAATGCCGCCCACCGTAATTGCAATTGACCCTGGATCATCAATGGTAGCTGGATAAATAGCCATTAAACCACCAGTGAACAATAGTAAGCGTTCAATCATGTTAGGTGCTGCAAAGAAGTAATTCATCATTGCTGCGCTCACACCTGCCATCCCGATTAAAGCTGTCGCGACAGCAATCGAGACACTCATGAAGTTTGCATCCCCTTGTAAAACAAGCACAGGGTTATAAACAAAAGCATAAGGTACAATGAACGCGGCAATGGCAAGTTTAAAGGCACTCACACCAGCACTTAACGGATTTGCCCTTGCAATGCCGGCTCCGGCATAAGCAGCAAGACAAACTGGCGGTGTAATGTCTGCAACGATACCAAAGTAAAATACGAACATATGTGCAGCAACATCTGGTACACCGTATTCAATAAGCGCAGGTGCAGCCATTGAAGCAGTGACAACGTAGTTTGCTGTAGTCGGAAGCCCCATGCCAAGTAATATGCACGCAAGCATCGTAAAGAACATAATTAAGAAGAAGTTACCACCGGCAAGCTGCAAAATACCACCAGCGATTTGTCCGCCCAAGCCGGTCGTTGTAACGATACCGACGATAATACCGGCAGAAGCACAGGCGGCGATAACTGGCAGTGCTGTCCGGGCTGCTTTTTCGAGCGTTACGATCATTTTAGGGATATTCATTCGCGTATCTTCGCGGAACAAGCTGACAATAAACGAAGTTAAAATCCCGTATAATGCAGCATATGTCGGTGTAAAACCATTCAACAACAAACCGATAATGACGACAAGTGGAGCAAGTAAATCCAGACGCTTACCAATACTCTTCAATGAAGGAAGTTCTGACTTTGGCAGGCCGTGAATCCCCTGCTTCTTCGCTTGAAAGTGAGTTCCCATAAATACACCAGAGAAGTAGAGAAACGCCGGGATGAGTGCAATAATGATAATTTCACTGTAAGGTACACCTGTGTAGTCTGCCATAATAAAAGCAGCAGCGCCCATAATCGGCGGCATAATTTGTCCGCCAGTAGAGGCAGAAGCTTCAGCAGCTGCTGTGAATTCAGGCTTAAATCCAGCTCGCTTCATCATCGGAATTGTAAATGAGCCGGAGCTTACTGTATTAGCTACGGAGCTTCCGGTGATCGTTCCTTGCAAGGCGCTAGCAGATACAGCGGCTTTTGCTGTACCGCCGGTAAACCGTCCGGTAAGGCCGAAAGCTAAGTCGTTAAAAAACTTACCAATATTGGTTTGAACGAGCATCACACCAAAGAACAAGAATAAGAAAATGTACGTTGATGAAATTTGTATTGGTGTACCAAAGATAGCCTCTGTTCGGTAAAAGAGACGGCGCATCATGTCGCCCCACTCAAACCCTCCGTGCGAAAAGACCCCAAACATTGCAGCGTTACCATATACCCCGTATAAAATCGCAATAGCAGCGATAATGACAATCGGGATACCGACCGCCCGGCGCGTTGCTTCAAGTAAAAGAAGCACTGCAAGCGTCGCAACGAAGGTGTCCTGCGCAGTGTAACCTTGCACGATTGCATTTGAGAGGGCATCGTAGTTCCACACAATATAAAAATTACAATAAAGTGCGGCCATCGCTAAAATCGCATCATACCAAGGCACGCCTGCGCGGCTTGTCATGTTTCTTTTTATTGGATATAACACGAAAATTAATGCCATGCCGCTACCAAGATGAATCGCACCTTGGATAAGTGAAGTATAAGGCCCCTGCATGGCCGTATATAAGTGGAAAATCGTTAGAGAGATACCAATAATGGCTGTTACCCAGAACCACTTTCCTAAATCATGACGAACCGCGGATTCGCGGTCGTATTTTTCTAGCACGTCTTTACTGTCAGACGCTTCGGTTGTTGTATTAGCACTGTTATGTACGTTGCGATCCGTCAACGAAGTCACCACCTTTAAAACTCATTTTTTCAGCTTATGCCGCTAAGGAAAAGTTTATAGCGGTTTTGGGCAAAATGTAGTCTTATCATAACAAAAAAATATGTAGAGTGTCTCAATAAACCATGAAGTTTTTTAAAAAATTTCATAAAAAAGAACATAGGCGGCTTTCACCTATGTTCTTAAAAGAGCTTTATTATTCGTCAAGGAGCCCTTCTTCTTCAAAGAAACGTTCTGCGCCTGGGTGAAGCGGTAAATCATTCGAGCCGTTCATGATATTTTCCATATCCATTGCTTCACCTTGTTGGTGGGAGACTTCATCTGTGTTTTCATAGAGCCCTTTTACAATTTCATAGCCGAGGTCTTCACCGATCTGATCGGTAGAACCAACAAGAATTGCGTAAGCCGTTACAGCTTCGACATCTTCGTCAAGAAAGC
This sequence comes from Salsuginibacillus halophilus, assembly GCF_003014715.1. Lineage (GTDB taxonomy): Bacteria > Bacillota > Bacilli > Bacillales > Marinococcaceae > Salsuginibacillus > Salsuginibacillus halophilus. The sequence goes on along the minus strand of NZ_PYAV01000002.1, from coordinate 211,141 downwards.
TGTAATCATCAGCTTCAATAGTCATGCCTTCATAACCGCTGTTCTCCTCGATATCTGTAAGCTCTTCTTCATCAACTGAGAGAAGCGTGATATCACGCTGGCTGCCTAGATCTTCTTCAATTGTTGTGTTAGGTAGACCTAAAAGACCAAAAGATGCGTCAAGGTTACCGTTTTGCATACGGTTAGCCGCATCGCCAAAGCCTTCTGCGTATTCATTATAATCGCCTTCTTCAAGGCCGTAAGCTTCTAGAATAATGCGGGCAGCTTCCTGCGTTCCGGAGCCGTCTGGACCGATCGCTACATCAGCACCTTCGAGGTCTTCAATTGATTCAATGCCGGAATCTTCAAGTGCAACAATCTGCATAACTTCCGGATAGATGTGACCCATAAAACCGAAGTTGTCAACAGGATTGCCGTCAAAATCAGCTTCGCCGTTGTACGCATCAAGTGCCGGCAGGTGAACACTCATACCAAGCTGCAGATCACCTTGACCAATACTTGCAAGGTTTTCAACAGAAGCACCGGTTGATACAGCGCTTACAGAGAAGTCATCATAATCTACGTTATCGTTCATAACTGTTGCCATTTCATTACCGAGTGGATAATAAGTACCGCCTGTAGAGCCGGTACCAAGCTGCATATCGGTAACTTCTTCAACATCACCGGCAGCTTCGCCGTCTTCTTCAGCACCGTCTTCTTCAGCACCTTCATCTTCTTCCGGCGCTTCATCACCATCCGGCTCTTCGCCACATGCGACAAGAACTGTACCAACTGTAAAGCCCATTGCCAGCATCATCAGTAGACGTGATTTCATGTAGATTCCCCCCAAATGTTTGTTCTTGGCAGATATTAGTCTGCGCATACATATTTAATCAAAGGTTTTGCAAGGTGTCAATGTTTAGTGTTGTAAGCTGGGCTCTTAGCGTGTTTTGCACAAAAATATAAAACGAGATGTAATGTATAATAAAGTTAGTGCTGTTTTGTAAAACGACCTTAAGTGATGAGAATAATTGCATGTACAATACATCCCGTCTTAAAATAAGCATAGTGTTGTAGAAACATTTTCTATTTCGAGATTGATAAGTAGATTTAGCGTACCTACAAAACGAAAGCTCGTAAAGTCTTCGTTTGATATTGATAAAAGTGGTGATGATATGCCTCAAGGGAAGTATTTTCGTATAGGATACGGGGTTTTGCTAGCTGCATTAATTATATTTATGTTGAAGCAAATTGAGTTTGTATTTCAACCAATGTTTACAGTACTGCAGATTTTGTTTGCACCAATTGCCGTTGCCGGTGTGCTTTATTACTTGTTTCGCCCGCTTGTCGGTCTATTAGCAAACTGGATCCCGCGCGGGGTTGCAATCTTACTATTATACTTATCTGCTGTAGGTGGACTTACAATGTTCATATTAACAGTAGGGCCGGAAGTTCAAAATCAGTTTAATAGTTTAATCAATACAGTGCCGCGCATTGTTTATCAAGCGCAGGTCACATTTATAAATCTGCAGGAAAATGAACTAATTGGTCAATTTATTGAACAGACGGATCAATACACGTGGGAGGAACTTACACGTGAAGCGGCAATTGTTGTGAATGACTTTGTCCGAAATATCGGAACAAATATTACAGGATATGTAGGGACAATTGCTAATTTCCTTATCGTCTTAATCATCATCCCTTTTGTGCTGTATTACATGCTTAAAGAAGGCGGGAAAGCGCCGGATCAAGTTTTTCGGTTCCTTTCCACCCGAAACGAACATGAAGCACGCCGAATTTTTAATGATATGGATCACGCCTTAAGTTCCTATATTCAGGGGCAGGTCATTGTCAGCTTTTGCGTCGGGGTCCTTGTTTATATCGGATATCTCATAATTGACTTAGATTATCCGCTGGTGCTGGCGCTTGTTGCGATGTTTACGAACGTGATCCCGTTTGTAGGTCCTTGGATAGGAACGTTTCCCGGCGTCGTTGTTGGTTTATTTGACTCCTGGCTTATGGGACTGCTTGTCGTTATTGTGGTCGTGATTGTGCAGCAGATTGAAAGCAACATTATATCTCCACAAGTCATGGGGAGAAAACTGCAAATCCACCCGGTTACGATTTTACTGCTTTTACTTGTTGCCGGCCGTTTCGGTGGTATTTTATGGTTGATTTTAGCTGTTCCGACATATGCAGTTGTAAAAGTGATCGCAAGTAATACGTACCGGTTGATTAAACTTCGTCAAGCGAATACGGATTAAGTTATACACGTGATACCTTCGTCGCGTGGTTCAAATTTGAATAAAGAAGCCTTCTTTCGGTACAGTAGAATGTTTTCTAAAAACATCACCTAAGGTTCTCGCACAGCTTACTGCTCCGAGCTCCGGGTGCAAGCGTCCGCCGAAAAAAGACGTCAGCCTTCGCTTTTCTTAAAAGTTTGTCTACACGCTGCCGTTTCTTGTAAAGTAGTTCGCTTTGTGTAAAAGTTTTCGTTTAAAACATTTTCTAAACAGGAATGTAAGCGACAGAAGCAATAACTTTACACTCGAGGAGGCGTTCATTTATGTTGTGGACTGTAGTTGGTATTCTAATCGTTTTATGGCTACTTGGATTCAGTTTTGAGATTGGCGGCGGTTTAATTAATTTACTGCTCGTAATTGCCCTGATTGTAGGTATCTTTAACTTAGTAAGCGGCCGGCGTCCTTAAATTAAAAAATGCTGCATACCGGCAGGTCGTTTGGCAGGAAAGCGAGGTTTGATCTGCCGGCTGTTATTTAGATGAGCTACCGTCTTTCCCGTCGAGCTTTTTTTAATGAAACTTGACGTGTATACTAGAAATATAGAAAGAAATAGGAGAGGCGGCGCAAAGCATGAAACGAACCATTCTATCAGCAGCAGGAGTCATTTGTTTTTTCGCCTTCACGGCAAACCTTCAAGGAGAAGAAACAGCAGAAGGGGAGTTTCCCCGAGACCTGCTCGGTGACATTGAACAGTTGAAAGAAGAAGTAGAAGATGCAGACCTTGATGAGGAAGAACATCCGGAATTTGACGAGCTGCAGCCGGATATTCCAGTTTACATCGATGGTCAAGAGCAAAATTATGGCGGTGCACCTTTTTGGGCCGGCGGAGAGATCTTTCTTCCGGTAGCAGCGGCTGTACAAGCCTTGAATGAATATAGCGATGTTCAGGAAGCATTAGGTGTTAACCACCCTTTTGAAGACGAGCGGCCTTATGATGTGCTCGATGAGGAAGGCTGGGTGCAGCAGGTCGATAATCGTGAGTCCGTTGCCCTTCGCAATGTGGAGCATTTCGGTGTGCAGGCTTACTGGTTCGATGATCCTGCTCGTCTGCATTTAGAGACAGGGAGTTTATTAGGATTTTCCGGCGTTCCTGTAGGTGCAACGCGTGCAAGTGCAGAAGATGCATTTAATGCAGATTGGAAAACTGGGTATGGCAAAGCTGCAGATGAAATTGGGTTTCATGGCGGTATGAATCAATTTAATTATACGAATCGCTTTGGTGAAGAACGCAGCGGAGATGTACCGGATGTACAGATTGAAATTAAAGGTGAAACGGTTACTTATTTAATTGCTTCAGATGAAGATTATGCAACTTCAAAAAATGTGGCGGTTGGCGATGATCTATTTGAGGCGCGCAGGATGTATGGGAGCAGTTATGAAGAATTCGAAGCTGTTGGAAAAACAGTACGTGTATATGATGTACGCGAAGGTTCAATTTGGTTTATAGCGGATGATCGTAACGAAATCGAACGAATCGGCTTATGGCACCGACATGTCGCTCCTTTGTTTACAACAGAGAATTAATTTTTTGACTTTTCCGGTTTATATTTCAGCTCAGCGGGTATGATATTACATAGCATACCTTTAAAGGGGGAAGCATGTCATGGCCAATGGAAAGTTTCTTTTAGGTTCACTTATTGCTGGTGCTGTTGGTACCGCCGCCTACGTTTTGCGCGATGAAGAAAAGCGGGAAAGGTTGATGCATACGTCTCAGCGCGCCATTGCACAACTTAAAGGCATGAGCAAAGAAGATGAAGATGAAAAACTTCGCGAAAAAGTAGGGCATTCGGACCCTCATGATTTAGCAGATAATAAAATGGTTGATGAAGGCGCAATGTATTCTGTCCTTCATTTTAATGAAAAGCAGGAAACTGAAGAAGAAACCTTCGAACCAACAAAAGATGGAGCCGAATACACAAAGCAGAAGTAATATGATGTTGAAAAAACAAGGGTTGCTAGTAACCCTTGTTTTTTTCGTGTACAATGGAAAAAGAGCATTGATAAGTGAATTGATACAGTTTAAAAGCTTCGATGTTTTTCGAGAACTGCTGAACAAGGATTGATTAAAAATCCTGGGGACATAGACGAGGTGAGCCGTTTGATTACACATAATACAACCTTGCGAATGGAATTAACGAAAGTCGGTGTTATTATCATCGGCGCTCTTGCTGTGGCTGTAGGTTTAAATTTATTTTTAATTCCTGCAGATGTGTTTGCAAGTGGGATGACCGGGGTTGCACAGTTATTCGCAGCACTTGTTCCGTTATCTGCAGGTGTACTCCTTTTTTTACTTAACATTCCTGTTGCCGTGCTTGGGTGGGTGAAAGTCGGTAAATTATTTACGTTTTACAGCTTTTTGCACGTTGCTTTGACAACCTTCTTTTTAGAAGTTGTCCCGGTTCAAGAGATTTCCGGGGATATATTGTTGAACGCCGTGTTCGGCGGAGTGATTTCTGCGGCTGGAGCAGCGCTGCCATTAAGGTACGGGGCTTCTGCTGGTGGCCTTGATATTATCGCTCTTGTACTTGCGCGCATGAATGACAGCCCGGTCGGCATGTACTTTTTAATCTTAAACGGCATGATCGTCGTTTTCTCCGGATTGCTATTTGACTGGGAAGCTGCTCTATACACCCTCGTAGCGATTTATGTAACTTCGCGCATCATTGATATGATTCATACCCGTCATGTGAAGTTGACAGCTATGGTGGTGACGAAAAAACCGGAAGAAGTCCGTAAAGCGGTGCATGCAAATATTACTAGGGGTATTACACGAATGCCTGCAAAAGGCGGATATGATGAAACAGATAAAGAAGTGTTAATGATTGTCATCACAAGGTACGAATTGTATTCATTAAAACAAGTCATTCATGACCAGGATCCTAATGCGTTCACAAACATTGTAAATACAGCGGATATTTACGGTTCATTCCGGCGTGATGGCTAGCGCAAGGGATGAGTAAGGGGGCGGCTTAACGTGTATCATAAATTAAGAGCCATTTTCTTTTTTATGAGTTTTCTAGCGTTTGCAGCAGGCTGTGGGTCGGAAAGTGAAGAAACGCATGCAGCTTCAGCTACTGTGCTTGATCAGGCGTGGCATATAGAAAGCGAAGCGGTGAAAAAAGAACAAGGCTGGTCGCTTCGTTTGACAATTTTCAACCGTGAAGACGAGGACTTAAATTTAACATTTCCTTCAGCTGAAAAAGTCAGATTCATCTTAAAAGATGAATCTGACAATGTTGTATTTAACTCTTCAGAAGGTCAAATGTTTACCCAGGCACTTGAAGAAGTTCAAATTCCTTCTGGAGACAGTGATACTTGGCAGTTAGAAACGGGAGATTTGCAGGCTGAAGCAGTGCATGTAACAGCGGTATTCAAAGCTTTTCAGTGGAATGATAAAGAAGTGGATGAGAAAGTGCGCACTCTCTCGTTTTCGCTTTAACCAGGAAAAAGAAGCTGCAACACAAGCAGGGTGCCAATTGAGGCAATGACAACGGTCATCATGTGATGGCCACGCCATGCGAGAATAAGAGCTGTGGCACCGCCGGCAAGACCAAGCCAGATGGTTTCAGCGGCAAATAAAATTCCAGGAAAAATTAATGCGCCAAGTGCGGCGTATGGTACATTGTGCAGGATGCCCTCAAGTTTTGACGGCATCTTTTTATTATTTAAAAAAACGAGGGGAACCATTCGCGGAATATAAGTAACGACGGCCATGCCAAGAATTAATAGCATCATTTCATAAGACATTAAGGCTCACTTTCCTTTCGATTGTCGCTTTGTTCAAGCGGCACAATCATTTCTACGATCACACTGGCTGTTAATGTTGCAGCAATAATTGCCCACCCTTCTGCGATGACAAGACCAAATGCAGCGTTCAGTCCGGCAGCGAGAACAGCTAGAGAAATAACTTTTCGACTTGAGCGCATTGCAGGTGCAAGGAGCGCGAGGAATAAAGCATATAGTGCAATCACCATACTTTGCTGTAAAACTTCAGGGAGAAGGGCCCCGCCCACATGACCAAGTGCGGTGTTAACAACCCAGCTCATGTAAGCCATGAGAAAAACACCAGTAATATAGCCTGTTGGTACAGGAGCTTCTTTTGTCGAAGTTACAGTAAAAACTTCGTCTGTGATTCCGAATGCATACCCGGCTTTTTTCAATGGGTGGTCTTTTTCAGCTTTCTCATTTAAAGATATACTCATAAGTAAATGACGAATATTAACGACAAAAGTGGTTAAGATAATCTCTAGCACACCTGTACTTAACGCGATTAAGTTTAAAGCCATGTATTGAGCTGCACCGGCAAATACGAGCATGCTCATTAAAACAGCTTCCACCATTGTTAAATGTGTGGAAGCAGCTAAAAAACCGAAAGTGATGGCTGCCGGTGCGTATCCAACAGCTAGAGGTAAGCCGTCGGTAAGCCCGCGTAAAAAAGGTGAGGGTGTGCTTGATAGCGTTGTTGTCTGCACGTTTAAAACACCTTCATATCTGTTAAAGTTTAAAACCGAAAACCATATCGCTTCGAAACGATGTCATAAAAACCTAATGAGTTATACAAGGCCTTCGTTGCTTGGTTATTAACTCCGGTCTCAAGCTCAATTCCTTTCATATTATGGTTTTCAGCCCAGTGAATGACGTGACGGAGCAGTTTCTTAGCGATCCCTTGATTCCGGTGAGATTTATGTACGTATAAATCGTTAAGCCAAATATAAGAGCCACCTTTGGCAAGGCTTATACTTACGTTAAAAAATGCAGCACCAAGCATTTCACCATCTTTTTCTGCAACGACTAAATGCGCTGGGGCCTCTTCGCTTAGCGCTTCATCCATAGCAGTTCTTAAACGGTCATATGCGTGATCTTCACCAATCGACTCCATCTGCCCCATAAGTAAGTTGGCGATCTGTTCTATTTCTTCGTTTGTTGCTTGTGAGGTAACTTCATAGATCTTCATGGTTTTCCTCCTATCCGTGGAATGCCGGTCGCACCTTTTCATATCATACCACAGTTTTTTACTTTAAAACACGTCAGCCTAATGCTTAAGAAGCAAAATTGTAACATCTTATTCATTTGATGATGAAAAAAATATGCTATATTACGTGTAGAGGTTTCATAGCAACACAATGATTAGAAAGGAGAAGTTGCTGTGGGCGAATACTTTTCAACTTTTTCGTTCCGTGGTTTATTTACACCGGAACTGCTCGTCATTTTATTCATCGTCTTTCTTTTATATTTTTATATTACAAGGCGTATGCGTCACCGCTTTCCTTTAAGCGAGCCGCAAACACCTGGGCAGGACCTCATGTTTGTTACAGGATTAACAGCGATTTATTTTGGATGGGGCGGTCCGTTGTATGCGCTCGGACACATGGTGTTCAGTGTACATATGTTTCAAATGGTGCTCGTTTATATTTTAGCGGTACCGTTGATTCTATTAGCGCTGCCCCGTTGGCTAATTCAGTATTTGTATGAAGGCCTAGAAGAAAAGGTACCAGTATTGCATAAAATTGTGTTTCATCCGGTCCTGGGACTTTTGTTATTTAATGCTTTATTTTCGTTTTATCACATGCCCGTTGTTTTTGATATGTTAATGCTGAATGTTGGCCTGCACAGCATCTACGAGATTGCCTTACTGCTTGCTGCAATGCTCATGTGGTGGCACATGCTTTCGCCACTGCCAACAGTAGATGGACTTTCGGATTTACGGCGCATCGGCTACGTTTTTGCAAATGGTCTATTAATTACGCCGGCTTGTGCGTTAATTATTTTTGCTGGCGAGCCGATTTATAGCACATACACAGATCCGGCGGTATGGTCGCAAGTAATGGCTTACTGTGTACCAGCCGGCAGTGATGTGCCGATGAGCATGTTTAACACCTCAAATGCATTATTAACGTTAAATACGCACCTTGATCAACAATTGGCAGGTGTATTAATGAAAGTTATGCAGGAAATTGCCTACGGTATCACTATCGGCTATATATTCAAGCAGTGGCTTGCAAAAGAGAAACAGCAAGATGGAGAACTTTCTATTAATGACATACCTGCGCATATGCAGACATCAGAAAGACAGTCATAATGGTGAAGTTAGAAAAGGGGGGGAGCATGCGGATGCGCAGGTTGCAAATTATGCTGGTCGCATGTGTTATTGCTACGCTCTCCGGCTGCGGCTGGCTTTATGAATCCGAAGCTGACAGCGGAAGTGATTTATCTGGACAGGAATTATATGTGGAAGAGTTCGAAGCAGAAAATGAACAAGGTGAAACGGTAACAAACGAGGATCTTGAAGGAACTTACTGGATGGCAAGTATGGTATTCACACGCTGTCCATCTGTATGTAATACAATGACACCGAATATGTCGAGTTTGCAGGCCGAACTTGAGGAGCGGGAGGCAGATATTCAGTTTGTATCATTTACGGTAGATCCATCATTCGATACACCAGAGCGGTTACATGAATACGGGGAAGCTTATCACGCTGATTTTGAAACATGGGACTTTTTAACAGGTTATTCTGATGAATGGATCAGCGATTTTGCTGAAGCGTCCTTTCAAAGTGTCGTTCAAGAAGATCCTGAAGCCAATGATATTATTCACGCGACTAGTTTTTTCCTCGTGAATGAAAAGGGGCAAGTTGTGCATACATTTGATGGCATGGATACTGATACAGAAGGCTACGCCGGCGACGTTGAAGCTATCGTTGAGGACTGAATCTTAATTAATTGACCAAACACGTACAGATTGATACATTAAATCAAGTAAGCAACAATATTTTCTAAGAAGGGAGGCCTCCTCCGTGAAACTTCTATTGCGAAAGCTCCCGTTGCTATTTGTGGTTACTTTAACAGGAGCACTGCTTGCAGCGTGTGGCGATGATGATGAAGCATTAACAGCACTTGGCGAAGAACATGAAGATATATCATTAGAAAATAACGAACAGCCGGTTGTACTGTTTCATTTTACAGGAACCAATTGAGGGATCTGTCAACAGCAGCTCGGGCAGCTGCAGGCAGAGTTAGACCGGTTTGATGATGTAGATGTAGATTTGTTTGCAATTAGTCCCGATTCGCCGGAGGCTCATAAAGAATTAAAAGAAGCATTAGGAATCACTTACTCTTTCTTATCCGATCCGGCCCTGGATGTTTTAGAGCATACAAATATGGTCGATAATAACCAGCCGAAGCGGGGCGTTAGCGTACTCGATGAAAACGGTTCGGTCATTATGAATTATGAAGATGATATGTTTGGAATGCACATGGATGAAACAGAATCCAATATCATTGAAGCTTTAGAGGAAATTGAATAACGTGCATGAAAGCTCCCTCAGCTCTTTAAGCTGGAGGGAGCTTTTTTTATGTAAAGCTTTTATGTATATATTGAAGTCTACGCATAACGACGAGTGAAAAATCCCGAAGACGTCCGCCTTCATTTTTCTTAAAAGTTTGTTTATACGATTATACCTTCTTCCATGTAGGTTTTTTAGTGTTCAATAGAAAAATCGAAAATTTATATAAAAATACAGTTGAATTTATTTTTATTCACTATTATAATTAAACACATCGGAAGGACGTATAAAAATAACAAGAGGTGCAAGTTTATGAATATCGCAATTGTAGGCGCAACTGGTTATGGAGGAGTAGAACTGCTTCGATTGTTAAATCAGCATTATAAAGTAGAAAATATTACACTTTATTCAAGTTCACAAGAAGGAACAGCAATGCATGAATTATATCCTCATCTTGCTTCATTTCCGACGTACCAACTTGAAGCCGTAACTCCTGAGAAAATGGGAGAAGCACACGATGTCATTTTTTTATCGACACCACCTGGCGTTTCTGCTGAATTAACAGTAAAGCTTTTAAACAAGCGGGCGAAAGTGATCGATCTTTCCGGAGATCTTCGCTTAGAAAACCAAAGTGTATATGAAACTTGGTATAAACGAACTGCAGCACCTGATGCGTTACGACAACAGGCAGTATATGGATTGACTGAATGGAATGCATTAAGTATTCAATCTGCAAATGTTGTAGCGAACCCGGGTTGCTACCCGACAGCTTCGCTTCTTGGATTGTTGCCGCTTGCGAATGAAGGGATACTCGACGGCGCTTCGGTTATTATTGATGCCAAAACCGGAACAACCGGCGCAGGTCGTTCGCCAAGTGCGGTGACACATTTTAGTGAGACGAATGAAAATCTTAAAGCCTACGGTGTAAACACACATAAGCACCTGCCGGAAATGGAAGAGCATTTGCATAAACTCGGAGGCGCTGATCAAAAGTTAACGTTCACGCCGCACCTTGCTCCTATGGCACGTGGAATTATGGCGACAATGTATGTTCAACCGTCACAAGAACTCAATCGAAAAGATATCGATGAATTATATCAAGCGGCTTATCAAAATGAGCCTTTTGTGCATGTGCATCAAGATGGTCGCGTCCCGTCGACAAAAGAAACGTACGCAAGCAATATGTGTATGATTGGCACAGCCTTAGATGAGCGTACGGGTAGGCTTACGGTCGTCAGTGTAATTGATAACTTAGTGAAAGGCGCTGCTGGGCAGGCTATACAGAACATGAATGTTATGTTTGGTTTCTCTCAAAACACGGGGATTCAACAGGCTCCAGTATTTCCGTAACTTAAAACTGAAGGAGGCGTTTTTGTGCCGGCAAACACCGAAAGTAAAATGATTCAAAAAGTTGATGAAAGCATAACAGCACCGGCGGGATTTTTTGCCGACGGTCTCCATACGTCGGTGAAACGCCGGCGCAAAGATTTAGGCGTTATTTTTTGTGAACATCCAGCTGCAGCTGCGGCGGTATATACGACCAATGCAGTTCAGGCAGCACCGCTATTTGTTACAAAAGAAGCGATTCAAACGAACGGGACCTTGCAGGCATTTATCGTAAACAGTGGCAATGCGAACGCCTGCACAGGTGAACAAGGCCAGCGTGATGCATATACTATGCAGGCCGCCGCCGCAGAAAAGCTAGGTTTGTCAGTTGAGGATGTAGGAGTTGCATCTACCGGAGTGATCGGTGAAACGATGCCTATGGATAAAATTCTGCCCGGTATTGAATTACTAAACCCTGAAAGAAGCACTGAAAAAGCCCATGCTTTTAATGAAGCAATTTTAACGACAGATAAAATTCAAAAGCATACATGTTATGAAGCTGTCATTGATGGAGCTGTTGTAAAGCTTGCAGGCGTAGCTAAAGGTTCAGGAATGATTAAACCAAACATGGCAACGATGCTTGCTTTCTTAACTACTGATGCAGTCATTGATGAAGCTGCTTTGCATGACGCATTAAAAGAAGTAACAGATCAGACATACAACCGGATCACAGTTGACGGCGATACATCTACAAATGACATGGTTGCAGTGATGGCAAGCGGCGCTGCTCACAATAACAAGTTAACACCGAATCATCCGGAATGGAGCGTTTTTACGGGTATGCTAAAAGCCGTAAGCGAAGACTTGTCCAAGCGCATTGCCCAGGATGGCGAAGGGGCAACAAAGCTGATTGAAGTGCAAGTTGAAGGTGCACAGGATGATGAAGAAGCAGGCAAAGCGGCAAAAGCAGTCGTCGGCAGTGATCTTGTGAAAACGATGGCTTACGGAAATGATGCAAACTGGGGACGCGTCATTTGCGCCCTCGGTTACAGTGGTGCCGCTCTTACAGTAGAAAGCGTTGATATATCCATCGGCTCAATTAACGTTTTAAAACAAGGGCAGCCTCAGCCATTTTCTGAAGAAGAAGCGACAACCTATTTGAAAAATGAAACCGTCGTTATTCACGTTCACCTTCATCAAGGGCCGGGCAGCGGCAAAGCTTGGGGTTGTGATTTAACTTATGATTATGTGCGTATTAATGCCGGCTACCGGACGTAGCTGAACAGGAAAAAGGAGGACATTATGGAAGGGATCGTCGTCGTTAAGTGTGGAGGTTCAACGGTCACGTCATTAACAGAGGCATTTTTTCAAGAACTTGTCGAGCTTAAAAAATACGGACGCCATCCGGTCATCGTACACGGCGGCGGTCCAGTGATTAACGAAATGCTAGAGACGTTTCAAGTCGAAACAACTTTTGTGAACGGGTTAAGAAAAACAACACCGGAAGTTTTTCAAGTCGCAGAAATGGTGCTGTCAGGGCAGGTCAATAAAATGATTGTAGAAAAAATTCAAGAAGCTGGAGGGCAGGCAGCCGGCATTTCTTGTGCAGATGGACCAATCGTTCAAGCTGAAGTCATTGATGAAGTACAGCTCGGACTTGTCGGGCAGCCGGCTGACACAGATCCTTCGTTAATTTACAGTCTTTGTGAAGCAGGCATCATTCCAGTTGTCTCTCCGGTATCACAAAATAAAGCAGGTGGACGGTTAAACGTGAATGCAGATACAGCTGCAGGCGCTGTTGCCGAAGCTTGCTGCGCTGAAGAAATGGTATTTGTAACTGATGTGCCAGGCGTGCAGGCCGAGGGCGAAGTCATTCCAACATTAACAAAGGAAGAAGCGAAAGCACTGCTTCAAGATGAAACGATTTATGGTGGTATGATTCCAAAAGTTCAAGCAGCTATGAATTGCTTAGATGGGCATGTGAAAAAAGTGGTGATCGCAAGCGGCACGGCAGCAGAAAAGCCGGCAGACGGCACGATTCAAGGTACGGCGATAACAGCAGGTACAACACCAGCAGAACAAAAGGTAGAAACAGGGTGATGAAATCATGACTGAACAAACAACCGCTGAATACATCTTTCCAACATATAAACGGTGGCCCATTACTTTTCAAGCAGCTGCCGGATCTACAATTGAAGATACGGATGGAAAAGTATATACAGACTTAATGTCCGGTATCGGCACGGTCAACTTCGGTCATACGCATCCGCGAATTACAGCTGCTGTCAAAGCACAGCTTGAACAAGGCTGGCATGCGTCTAACTTTTTTCATTATGACAGTCAAAAACAAGCTGCGCGTACATTGGCTGAATTGTCCGGTTTAAATGCAGCTTTTTTTGCCAACAGCGGGGCTGAGGCAAATGAAGGTGCAATTAAGCTGGCAAGAAAGGCGACAGGAAAAACAACCATTGTTACATTTCATCAATCGTTTCACGGCCGAACAACAGGGTCGATGGCAGCTACCGGACAACCGGCGGTGCACAGCGGATTCGGTCCTGTCCTTGAAGGGTTTACGTATGTACCATTTAACGATATTACAGCTGTAAAAGAAGCTGTGGATCAAAATACAGCAGCGGTCATGCTTGAAATTGTGCAAGGTGAAGGCGGTGTGAAACTTGGTGATGCTGAGTTTTACAAAGCTGTTGAGCAGGTCGCAAAAGAACATGGAGCGCTCGTTATCGTTGACGAAGTCCAAACGGGTATTGGACGGACTGGACGCACGTTTGCATTTGAGCATTACGGTATGCGTCCATCAATTGTTACCTCGGCTAAAGCGCTAGGAAATGGTTTTCCCGTTGGTGCCGTACTTGCTGAAGCGTCACTAGTAGACGCTTTTGGTCCGGGCACACACGGCTCAACGTTCGGGGGAAATCCTTTGGCGATGTCTGCAGTCAACGCCGTGCTTAACGAGTTAACCGAAGAACAATTAGCTGAAGTGTCGCGACGCGGTGAGGCAGTCCAGAAGAAGCTGAATGAAGCACTTCATAACAATCCGTTTGTTCATGAAGTTCGCGGGCTCGGGATGATGATCGGTATTGAATGCATAGGTCCAGTGACTGATATTATGACAAAGCTTCGAAGTGATGGGGTGCTTGTTTTAAATGCTGGACCGAATGTTTTGCGGCTGCTGCCGCCACTCAACATCCCTGATCCACTATTAGATGAAGCTACAGATCAATTGATTCATATCCTGCAAGCATACGCTGAAGAATACGCATAGGGGGCGCGCGATATGCAAGGTTATATTGTGCTAGAGAATGGAGACTATTTTACAGGCACGTTATGTACAGAATTGAACAATCCAGTCTATGGAGAAGCTGTATTTTTCACCGGTATGACCGGTTATCAAGAAGTTGTGACCGATCCTTCTTTTCACGGACAAATGGTTGTTTTTACGTATCCATTAATCGGTCAATACGGCTGGAACGCCGGTGATAATGAAAGTAAGAGCCTGCAGCCGCAAGCACTTATTATAAATACGCTTGAAGAAGAAGGGGATCATTATGCTTCTGAAACTTCATTATGCAGCATTGCAGAAGCAAATGATGTACCGGTTTTAACTGATGTCGACACGCGTTCCCTCGTTAAAGTACTGCGTGATAACGGGGATATGCAGGCTGTCATCACGACGGAACCGCCAAAAGAATGTTCGCTTGAAGATCAAGCACCGCTTGCAGAATTAATGTTAATCCCGGATGTCTCCGTTCAGAAAAAAATTAAGATGAATAATGACGGACCGCACATTGTTTTATGGGATTTCGGTACGAAAGAATCCATCGGCAATGCCCTTGTCGAGCTTGGCTGCGCTGTGACCATTATGCCTTGGAACAGCACATTTGAAGAGATTCAAGCTGAAAAACCAGATGGTGTGGTGTTAAGTAACGGCCCAGGAAACCCAAAGCAGATGCAGCACTTGCTTTCAGATATTAAACAAGTAGCTGAAAGCTATCCAGTCATGGGCATCTGCCTTGGACATCAGCTTTTAGCCCTTGCACATGGTGCAGAGACGGAAAAATTACGGTTTGGACACCGTGGTGCGAACCAGCCGGTGATCGACAAAGAAACAAACTGTGTCTATATCACCTCGCAAAATCACAGTTACGTAGTGAAAGAGGAGTCCTTAAACGGTACCGGCTTTTCTGTTAAGTTTCATAACATTAATGACGGCTCGGTTGAAGGCTTGGTGCATAATGCACGCGCGGTATTTACAGCCCAGTTTCACCCTGAAGCTCATCCTGGACCAACAGACAGCAATGGATTATTTCAGCAGTTTTTAACAGTCGTAGCTGAAGGAAAGGAGGCGGCCCTTCATGCCTAAAGATACTTCGATCCAAAGCGTACTTGTCATTGGGTCTGGTCCAATTGTGATCGGTCAGGCAGCTGAATTTGATTACTCTGGTACACAAGCGTGCCTTGCGCTGAAAGAAGAGGGTGTCCGCGTCATTCTAGTCAATAACAATCCGGCGACAGTTATGACGGATGAAGCTTGCGCGGATCAAGTATATTTTGAACCTTTAACAACGGATTCAATTGAAATGATTTTAGAAAAAGAACAGCCGGATGGTGTGCTTGCAACGCTAGGAGGCCAGACAGGGTTAAACTTGGCACTCGCGATGAATGAGCAAAATGTTTTTGAACGGCACGGGGTGCGCCTGCTTGGAACATCAATTGCTTCGATTATGAAAGGCGAAGACCGGGAAGAGTTTCGTGCTTTAATGCATGAATTAAACGAACCGGTTCCTGAGAGTGAAATTGTAGAGACCGTGAAAGAAGCGACAACATTTGCCGCGCATGTCGGCTATCCGATTATCGTACGTCCGGCTTATACCCTTGGCGGTGGTGGCGGTGGGATCGCACCGGATGAAGCTGAACTTCGTCGCATCGTAGCAGGGGGATTAGAAGCAAGTCCGATCACGCAATGTTTAGTGGAAAAAAGTATTGCTGGTTTCAAAGAAGTTGAATACGAAGTGATGCGTGATGCCAATGACACGTGTATTACGGTTTGTAATATGGAAAACATTGACCCTGTCGGGATTCATACAGGTGACTCGATTGTAACCGCACCTTCGCAAACGTTAACAGATGAAGAGTATCAAATGCTCCGTACAGCTTCGTTAAAAATTATTCGCGCACTAGGTGTGATCGGCGGATGTAATATTCAGTTTGCGCTTGACCCGCATAGTAAACAGTATTACTTGATAGAAGTGAATCCGCGCGTAAGCCGGTCCTCAGCCCTTGCATCAAAAGCGACAGGTTATCCGATTGCGAGAATGGCGGCAAAGATTAGTCTCGGTTATCATCTGCATGAACTCAAAAATCCGGTCACAAAAGATACGTATGCAAGCTTTGAGCCGGCACTTGATTACGTTGTAACAAAGATTCCGCGCTGGCCATTTGATAAATTTCCGGATGCTGAACGTACGCTTGGAACACAAATGAAAGCTACTGGGGAAGTCATGGCACTTGAGCAGAATCTTGAAGCTGCATTCCAAAAAGCGGTACGCTCCCTTGAAATTGAAACATTCGGTTTAGAATGGCCGGAATTCCGCCCGTTATCTGATGAAGCGATATGGGAAGTCCTTTATCAACAGGATGATCGTCGCTATTTAGCTGTGCTGGAGCTCATGCGCCGTGGTGTTTCTTTGGAGAATCTTCATGATGCAACCGGCATTCAACGGTTGTATTTGCGCAGCTGGATGAAACTGATTACAGCAGAAAATGACGTAAGAGCAGCAAACTATGAAACTGTTACCTTAGAAAAGCTGAAATCTTGGAAACACCTAGGATTTAGTGATGAATGGCTCGCTTATGCGCTGGGCACGACAGAAACAGAATTGCGCAATGATCGGATGGAAGCTGGGCTAACGCCGACGTATCACATGGTGGATACGTGCGCGGCAGAGTTTGAAGCAGAAACATCGTATTTTTATTCGAGCTGGGGTGGTGCAGATGATCAAGCCCCGGCAGAGCACGGGAAAAAAGCCCTCGTTCTTGGCTCGGGGCCGATCCGTATTGGGCAGGGCATTGAATTTGATTACTGTTCTGTACACGGGGTATTTGCTTTGCAGGAAGCAGGCTATGAAACGATTATTATGAACAATAACCCTGAAACGGTGAGCACAGACTATGCTACAGCTGATCGACTCTACTTTGAACCACTCACTGCTGAAGATGTGATCCATGTTGCCGAGCGCGAACAAGTTGATATAGTTATCGTTCAACTCGGCGGACAGACGGCGATTGATTTAACAAAAGCCTTAGAGTCTGCAGGGCTGCCAATTGCCGGCACAACTGCCGATGTTATCGATCAACTTGAAGATCGAGATCGTTTCTATAAGTTGTTAAAGGATGTCGGTGTTCCTCACATTCCTGGAGAGGCGGCGGCAAACGGTACTCAAGCCGTTGAAAAAGCAGAAAACTTAGGATTTCCGGTTCTCTTGCGCCCGTCTTATGTCATCGGTGGTCAAGGCATGGTGGTTTATCACACAAAAGAAGCACTTGAAGCTGATGTCAATGATAAGTATAGTGCTGAGTTTTATCCGGTGCTTATCGATCGTTACATGCCTGGAAAAGAGTTAGAAGTAGATGTGCTTACAGACGGCAAAGACATTTTAATTCCTGGTGTATTTGAGCATATCGAAAAAGCAGGGGTACATTCAGGTGATTCTATGGCTGTAACCCCGCCGGTCGATGTTAGCGAAGACGTATTAAAAAAGCTTGAAAAAGATGTGCAGGCAATCGCCTCTGGTATGAATTTTACAGGAATTTTCAACATTCAGTTTGTTGAGCATGGTGGAGAAATTTACGTCATTGAAGTGAATCCGCGTGCTTCTCGTACTGTACCGATTTTACAAAAGGTCACAGGTGTTCCGATGATTGAATTAGCGGTTCAACTATTTCTTGGAGAAAGCCTACAAAATGTAGGCAGCATGCAAACTGGACTACTGGCACCAACATCATATGTAACCGTCAAAGCCCCGGTTTTCTCCAATACGAAATTGGCTGGCCTGGACCCGGCATTAAGTGCCGAAATGAAATCAACTGGGGAATTAATCAGTATCGGTGCAGCCAAAGCTGAAGCTGTGCAAAAGACCTTCGCCTGGTCAGAACAAGAAGTGCCTGCGCTGTATAGGAAGCTTGGCTCAGTCTATCTAGATATCGATACACAATCTCAAGAGGTGGCAGACGCTCTCAAAACGCTTGAGAATCGTGGCTACACGATTAAACGGCCGAGCGACACATCATTTACTGACTGGCTGAAGGATGAAGACAGCCTTGCCCTAGTGCAGTGGCACGAAACAGGTGCAGGCAGCGGCATGCGGCGTGAAGCACTGAAAGCGAGAAAAACCATTGTTACAAACGATCGTACATTCACAAACTTGATCGAAGGCTTAAACCAGCAGCATGCTGCACCTATTTCCATTGAAACTTGGCGGGCCAAAGATACAGCAGCACAAGGAGTGTAGAGAGATGAGTGAATCAATGAGAGCACTAGATAAAGGACAACTCAGAGGGCGGCACCTTTTATCACTATATGATTTCACAGTTGACGAAATCCGTTACCTTCTTGATCAAGCCCACCAGCTTAAGGCAGCGGTTAAAAATGGGATTTATACGAGTGAACTGCAGGGACGTTCGCTTGGTATGATCTTTGAGAACCCATCTACACGTACCCGTATTTCTTTTGAAACCGGGATGACACAGCTCGGCGGCCATGCTTTATTTTTGAGCGGCCGTGATATGCAGATTGGCCGTGGAGAGCCGATTAAAGATACAGCTTCGGTTGTCACAAGATACGTGGATGCTGTGATGATTCGAACGAATAGCCACGAAGAAGTAGCAGAGTTTGCATCATTTGCAAACTGCCCGGTCATTAACGCTTTGACAGATGCGTACCATCCGTGTCAGGCGCTTGCGGATTTGATGACCGCTGAAGAAGTGCATGGGTCGCTACAAGGTAAAAAGCTCGCTTATGTTGGAGACGGCAACAACGTTTCTCATTCCTTACTTGCAGCTGGAGCAAAAACGGGAATGGATGTTTCAATTGCGGCACCGGAAGGCTTTGAGCCAGAAGGATTTGCAATTCAACAAGCGAAAGAAGCAGCTACAACAACCGGCGCAAAAATTCATATCGGTAACGACCCGGTAGAAGCTGTTACAAATGCAGATGTCGTTTATACAGACGTGTGGGCGAGCATGGGGTATGAAAGTGAACAAAGTGAACGACTTCAAGCCTTTCAACCTTTTCAAGTAAACGCCGGGCTGATGGCTGAAGCTTCCACGGAGGCAGTTTTCATGCACTGCCTGCCCGCTCACCGTGAGGAAGAAGTTTCAACAGCAGTTATAGATGGTGAACAATCAGTTGTTTATCAACAAGCTGAAAACCGGCTCCATGTGCAGAAGGCTGTCCTTGCATCAGTCATTCAATAATTTGATTTGAGCTCATGACAAAAATGATCATGAGCTCAAAGTTTTTAACATTGGGAAAGCGTTTGGTCTCAGTGAAGTACATAAGCTAAAATGAAGTGGAATGCATGGAAAGGATGTGGCGTTATGAATCCGATCGTCTTAGGCGCGCTCATTTTTTGTGCTGTGCTGGTGCTTAGTTTTTCAGCTTCATTTTACGTTTTTCAACTACCGGAAGCTGCCGCTGTCATTATTGCACTTGTTCTCGCGTTTGCTGCTGAATTTAGCTTCCGGCGTACTTTATCTTCTTAGGGATGTGCACAGCTTTAGGATATAAGCATAAGTTGATCATAGAAGTTGTAAAGGAGGTCAGCTTATGCATCCGTTTCCTGTTCGCGGACCTAAAGGCAAGTATGAGCATCGCTACTTTCCGTTTCTTCCTTTTCTTGCCGGGCTTGCTGTTGGTCCGATTTTATACGGCGGTTATCAAAGCAAAGGTCCTGTTCAAGTGTACAGCCCGCAGTATGGTCCGCAATACGGCCCTAGTTTTGGCCCAAGTTACGGCCCGCATTTCGGTCCAGGTTTTGGTCCGCAGTATGGGCCGCAGTTTGGTCCGCCTCATGGACCGTGGGGCGGCAGTCCGTCCTACTGGCGCACGCCGAATGATCATGAATAATAGTGGCAGCTTCAAGCATAAGCCTTGCTTTTCAGCAGGCGGCTTGAAGCTTTTTTGTGTTTGCTTAATACGAATAAGAAATATGGACAGTTCATGAATTTTGGCGTAAAATTAAGATCAGGTACTAAGAATTACTTATAAGCGCCCGGACGTTTTAAGGCGGGCGGCAAGGGGGAGAAGAGTTGAGAAAAGCAGGGATTCTCGGCATTGGACGCTACGTAGAAGGTAAAGAAGTGACAAATAAAGACTTTGAACAAACCCTTGATACTTCGGATGAGTGGATCCGCACACGTACAGGTATTGAGCGCCGGGTGTTTGCCCACGAAGACGTTGATACATCAGATATGAGTTATCATGCTTCAGTTGAGGCTTTACATCGCGCTGATGTGCAAGCGGAAGATATCGATTTAATTTTAGTTGCTACAGTAACGCCGGATTATCCGTTTCCGTCTGTATCTGCGCTCATTCAAGAACGCCTTGGTGCTTATAACGCCGGCGCGATGGATGTAAGTGCAGCTTGTGCCGGTTTTTTATATGCAATGAGTACAGCTTCTAAGTTTGTGGAAACCGGGACGTATAACAATGTTTTGATTGTAGGTGCAGAGAAACTTTCAAAAACTGTTGATTTCACGGACCGTAATACAGCTGTACTTTTCGGTGATGCAGCCGGCGCATGTGTCATAGGTCCGGTTTCTGAAGACCGCGGGATTGAGTCATTTGAACTCGGCGCTGATGGTTCCGGTGCGATGTATATTAAACAGGATCCTCATTTGCAAATGAATGGACGCGAAGTTTTTAAGTTCGCGGTTCGGCAGATGGGTGACACTTGCATGAATCTGCTTGAAAAAGCCGGACGGACGAAAGACGATGTTGATTTTCTCGTGCCGCACCAAGCAAACATCCGCATTATGGAAGCGGCTCGGGAACGTTTGGAGCTACCTAAAGAAAAAATGGCCGCAACAGTTCATAAGTACGGAAATACTTCGGCAGCTTCGATTCCAGTTGCTTTAATTGAAGAACTTGAAGCAGGGAAAATCGAAGACGGAGACTATATCGTTATGGTCGGATTCGGATCAGGTCTTGTTTGGAGCGGGGTTTCGCTTCGCTGGGGTCGTTAAATTATTGATGTGAAAGGGGCTGTCTGTAATGACAGAAAAACAACGCGTTGTGATCACAGGTATAGGTTCAGTGAGTCCGCTTGGTCTTGACGCAGCAACATCCTGGGAAAATGCAAAGGCGGGTATGTCAGGTATTGGACCTTTGACACGTGTGAATGAAGAAAACTTTCCAGTAAATGTGGCCGGCGAAGTGAACGATTTTTCTGCTGGTGATTATATGGATCCAAAAGCGGCTCGGAAAATGGACCGCTTCACCCAGTTTGCAGTGGCATCAGCACTCATGGCAGTAGAAGATGCAGGTTTTGAAATTACGGAAGAAAACGCTGAGCGCGTAGGCGTTTGGATCGGTTCCGGCATCGGCGGTATGGAAACGCACGAAGAGCAGTTCTATAAATTTATGGATAAAGGTTATAAGCGTGTTAGCCCATTTTTCGTACCTATGATGATTCCAGATATGGCTTCAGGCCAAGTTTCAATCATTACAGGCGCAAAAGGGATTAACTCTTGTTCAGTAACAGCTTGTGCTTCAGGAACCAACTCCATGGGAGATGCATTTAAAGTTATTCAGCGCGGTGATGCAGATGCGATGATTACCGGCGGTTCAGAAGCGCCGATTACGTCTATGGCTGTGGCTGGTTTTAGTACGGCCAAAGCGGTTACAACAAGCGAAGATCCAGCGACAGCATCACGCCCGTTTGATGCAGATCGTGACGGTTTTGTTATGGGTGAAGGTGCTGCCATTTTTATGTTTGAATCACTAGCTTCTGCGAAAGCGCGCGGGGCGGAAATTTATGCTGAAATTGTCGGATACGGGGCGACTGGTGATGCGTATCATTTAACAGCACCGGCACCGGATGGAGAGGGTGCAGCACGTTCTATGGCTCAGGCGGTTGAAGATAGCGGTTTAGCGCTTGATGCTTTCGACTACATTAATGCACATGGGACGAGTACTCCTTACAATGATCAATTTGAAACGAAAGCGATCAAATCTGTATTTGGCGACCATGCTTATAAACTTGGCGTAAGTTCTACAAAGTCCATGACCGGTCATCTGCTCGGTGCAGCCGGTGCAGTAGAAGCTTTGTTCACAATTAAAGCGATCCAAGAAAGCGTGCTGCCGCCAACAGTAAATTACAAAACACCTGATCCGGATTGTGATCTAGATTATGTACCAAACAAAAAACGTGAGCAGCCGGTTTATGCAGCGCTTAGTAACTCACTTGGTTTTGGAGGCCATAACGCAACATTAGCCTTTAAACGTTTTGAAGAATAAAAAGAACGCACCGCTTTTGCGGTGCGTTCTTTTTTACTCTTCTACTTCTTGTTTGTCTTCA
This sequence comes from Salsuginibacillus halophilus, assembly GCF_003014715.1. Classification (GTDB taxonomy): domain Bacteria; phylum Bacillota; class Bacilli; order Bacillales; family Marinococcaceae; genus Salsuginibacillus; species Salsuginibacillus halophilus. Next base: position 188,654 of record NZ_PYAV01000002.1, on the reverse strand, counting down.
TCTTGCAAGTCTACTGGATCTACACCTGAGAAAAAATCTTCAAGTATGTCTTGGGTTTCATCGTGGTCGATTTTTAAGACAGATCCGGCATGGCTAAAGTATTCATGTTGATAAGTTCCTTCTACAGGGACGGTTAGCGTTTCGATATTTTTAATATCGCTTGTAACTGCATCACGCCCAAGAGAGAGCATACCTCCTGCAGAAATATCAGTTTCAAGATTTGGACGGATCGCACCAATCAACTGAGGAACACGGGCTACTGTCGAAAAACTTAACAATTCATTCTGGAGAAGCTCCAATACTTCTTGCTGACGGGCTACCCGGCCAAAATCATTTTCCTCATCAGACCGGAAGCGAACATATTTTAGGGTTTCCTCGCCATCAAGCTTTTGTTTACCTGGGGTAAAGTGAATATTCAATCCGCCAGCTTGATCGGTATAGCTTTTTTCCTGTTCAATATCTACTTCAAGCCCATCTGGTGCAGCAATATCTACAATGTCAGAAAAACCATCCAAATTCACTTTAACGTAATGGTCAAAGTCGAGTTCGTAATTTTTTTCCACAGTTTCTTCTAAAAGCTCAATGCCGCCATAAGCGTAGGCAGCGTTTAATTTGTTTTCTCCGTAACCTGGAATGTCTACATACGTATCACGCATCAAAGAAGCAAGTCGAATTTCATTTACTCCAGGGTCATACTTTGCGGCCATCATTGTATCTGTGCGTGCATGTGATTCATGTTCTTTTTCATCGATACCTACAAGAAGCACATGCATTGGCTCGCGATTTTCTTTTTTATCATTTATTTCTTCTTCATCACTTGTTTCGTCAGTCGCAGCACTTTCGGCTTTAGCGCTTTCCATCGATGTTTTCGACGTCGATTGCTCAGGGTCTGATGCAACTTTATTTTCCAATGGACTCCAGATAAATAAAGCAGCAAGTACGCTTTTCAAAAGCCCAAGCATGATAAACTTGCGCCTGAGCCGTTTTCGTTCACGCTCGACACGGGCTTCATAACGGTTCAAATTGGTTCATCCTCCTTGCACAGTCAAGCCGATTATAGCAGATTGTGACGTTACTGACTATTTTTTGTGAAAAATTAGTCGTTCAATTGTTTCATATATGCCTCGACTTGCCCTTGAGCAAATGAAAGTGCCTCGTCTCTTGTTGTGAGTAAAGCATCAAACCATGCTTTTTCAACTTTGTGTATGATCTCTTTATATTGGGGACCCGGAGAAAGCCCGAATTTACGCAAATCATCTCCGTTAATGAGCTCAGGCATGGATTGTTTTTTTTCAAAATAAGTATAAAGCACATAAGCTTTTTCTGACTCATCTGCTGCTTCAAACCAGCGTGATGTAAACCAGAGTGACATATTTTGAACATGCGAAAAGGCATCGTGCAGAGCTCCGTAAGCAACATCTTTAATCCATGTTGTATCGTAAAGACTTATAATTTGTTGTACGAGCGTACGCTCTGGGTTGGAACGCATCCACAAAAGGCTCTTTTCAAAGCTGCTGCGGCTCTCGGTAAACAATGCTAAAAGTTGGATGAGTGTGTTCATTTTTTCATCTACATTTAGGTTGTTCGAGCGAACGCGTTGAAAGAGAGCTGTCACGACGGGAGGTTTAAATGAAGCACCAGGCATAAATGCATCTAAGACATCAAGTTCTTCGAGTCTTGCAAACATCTCTCCAGGTGCAACTTCTTGTAGAAAATGCTGGAACTCCGACCAAACCCGGTCTTTAGACAGGGACTGAATGGAAGTTGGCCGCTGGCGAGCAAAGTTCTCTGTATCTTTATCCATTTTGTAGCCGAGCCGGGTTTCGAACCTGACAGCACGTAAAATACGGGTAGGGTCTTCAACAAAACTTAAGTTGTGCAACGTCCGCAATACTTTGTTTGTTAAGTCGTTTTTTCCATTGTAAGCATCAATTAAGCGGCCGAAATCACCACTGTTTAATTGAATAGCCATTGCGTTAATCGTGAAGTCTCTACGAGCCAAGTCTTCCTGTACATTGGATCGCTCTACAGTCGGGAGGGCTGCTGGTTTTAAGTAGTATTCTGTACGGGAACTCGTAACATCAATTTTATCCCCATTCGGAAGTACAAGCTGAGCTGTACCGAAACTTTCATGAAATTGTACTGTACCTTTAAAACGCTCAGCCGCTTTTTCAGCAAAGATATCAGCTTTTCCCTCAACTGCAATATCTATATCTTCATTTGGTCGTCTTAGAAATAAGTCACGCACAATACCACCAATCATATAAGCGTTCGTATCTAGCTCGTCTGCAAGCTCACCAACTTGTTGAAGAAAGTGAATCGTCTCCTTAGAAAACTGCTCATGCATAAGCTGTGTTGCATTTTCCTCTTCATAGAGCTGCGCTTGAACATCTTCGTTGTGTAGAACATGAATTAAATCAGTCCGCGATACAATCCCGATAACCTGCCCATCTTGAACAACAGGCAGTCGTCCAACATTTTTTGTAATCATGGTTTTTTGTATCCGTTCCAGTGGCTCCTCCGGCTGAAGTGTAACTAGATGTGTACTCATATATCCTTTGACCGGAGCGTGACCGAGCCCATGATGTATTGCTTTATCTACATCACGTTTTGAGATGATGCCGGTCAGCTCGTCATTGTCAATGATCGGAAAGCCGGTATGGCTGTAGCGTGTCATATAATCTTTAGCTTCTTGGATCGTAACATCTGACCTTAAAGTTTTGACTGGGCTTGACATTAAATCTTCAGCCTTGAGTGCAGGTTTCACACAATGAAAAGCGTGCTCATGAATGGTATGAATAATTTCTTGAAGTGATTGATGTTTGACCGTGGCTGCAGCAGCTTTAGCATGCCCCCCGCCGCCAAGCTCTTGAATAAGCGGACGAACGTCAAGACGCTCGGATTGGGAGCGACCGGTTACAAAAATACGGTCATCCATGGCTGCAACTGCAAAGACACCGTGAGCCCCAGTTGTCTCAAGTACTTTCGCACTTAAAATGCCAAGACCGCTTTTAAATGAAGCGCTCGAAGTATGAGCAATTAAAAGAGATTGGCCTTCGAGTTCAATCTCTTCAACACTGTTTAACAAATCTTGAAACATCTGTTGCTGTTCAGTTGTAAGTGATTCAGAAGAAAACTGATGAATTAAAGCAAGGTTCATCCCGGCGTCCATTAAGAACACTGCAGCTTGTAAGTCCCGTTTCGTCGTTGTTGTAAATGATAACGAGCCTGTATCAGTGTAGAGGCCGAGCCCTAAAAGTGTTGCCTCAATAGAGGAAAGCTCAATCTGTTGAGCAGCCAGCCGCTCGATCAAAAGTGTGACAGCAGCGCCGGTATTGCTGATTTCACCATCACCCGGCGGAAAGCTGCTCTCTGTTACCGGGTGATGATCAAAAACATCAACTTTTTCAATCCGCCATTTTTCACTAAAATCACCGATACGCTGCAGTTGTGACGTATCAACTAAAACAATGCTGGTAACGTTTTCATGGGTGATGTTTTTAGGGCTCTGAAAAGGAAGCTCATCTTTATAAATTGCAAAGAACTGTTTAACCATCGGTTGTTGCTGGTCAGGTAATAACGGAACAGCGTCCGGATATAACTTACTTGCCGCTAGTACAGAAGCGGCACCGTCAAAATCTGCGTTTTGATGTGTTGCTATCACTTTCACTCATATCGCCATCCTTTAATACAGCTACGTTTTTTCTTCAAACATAAACCCTTTAATTTCTTCGGCAGCGAGCTGTTGAAATGAAGGATTAGATAAGAGAGAGTGCGCGCCGGACCACCAAGCATGATAAGTGTCAAATAACTGAGCGCGCCAATCTTTCAAAGGTTTATCCGGATCTTTACCAGCTTTTAAACTGCGAATTAACCGTTCGGGGTCAAGACGAAGCTCCCCGCCCTTACCTTCGTAAATTCCATCATTATAAAGCAACGGAAGGTTTTGCTTTGTTACTTGATCCATCTCTAGAACAAATTGCGTACTGTTGTTTTTGTCATATTCCTGCATAGCCATGTGCCAATAGTTATAACGCTTTAACAGCTCGGCAGTTTCGATGACGGCTTTTTTCTTGTTTTCGTTTGTTAACGTATCGCGATTTATTACCTGAACAGCACGTGGGTTGTAGTAATAAAACTTTTTAAAAGGTTCAATCATGCCTCGGGCATAAGCAGAAGCTTCTTGATAGCTTGGCTGCTCATCAACCTCTCTTGCAGGAGAAGCCGGTGTAACAGCTTGAACAGCCTCAACTCCCTCTGGCCGGGTCATCCGGTGTACATAAGAGCTTCCAATCCGGTTGGTTCGAAGGCCGGAAGCTTTTCGTATGCTGGTCAATGCTGATCACTCCGATCTGTACGTTCAAATCAAGCTTTTGTGCCATGTTTGAGGAAGGTCAGCTCTCTGTTCTTAATGATTGGACAAACTCATAAAATTCTTTAAGAGCCATGGTAAGGACCGCTTCAGTTGTCATATCGGATTCTGACATACCCACATTTCGAAAATAGGCTTGAATTTCTTCAATTTGTTCGACTTGTTCCTTATAAAGTCTGAGGTGTGTAAATCGGGTTTCGTTCGCTAAAAAAGCACTGCGCGCGTTCAGTGATTGGACAAGTTTATCATATTGGACAGCCATGTCTTCATATTCAACAGCTTGCTGTTCACGGTAAGTGCGCACGTTGGTCACCCTTTCGACAATTCTCATTCTATTGTATGAAAATTTATTTATGGTTGCAAAAATTCGGGGAGGTGCAGGGTGAGGCTGTTTAGTTTATTTGTTGGTTTCGGCTTGGCTGTGTCAGGAGGAATCAGTGTGCTGGCATATATGAATTACATGGCGGCAGGTTATCCTCTGCACACCTACCTGATATTTATTAGTGGACGTATAGAATTGTATATGTTTCTGTGCGGTTGGCTGTTAATTATTTTAAGTATGCTCCCTTATAAGTTCTCCAGTAGAAGAAACTGAAATTGTTTAATTTATTGGAATAACATGGACATCCTCTGACCATAATGGGTGTAGATTCAATAGTCAGCACCTTCGGCTGAGAGGAGGAGAAGCGATGGTTCGGATCCGTGATGTTTGGGTGAATTGGTTTGAAGGTGAAGAAAATAGTTATAACGTCTGTCCTTATCATGAATGGCGCAGTGAAGATCAAATTGAAGTACTTGATAGCTGTATCATCGTTCGTGTAACAAAAGCGTTGTTTGAACATTTAGAAAACACATTAGAACCCCTGCCGCCATCCTTGTTAAAAGCTGTGTATCAACAAACCAAGCTGCGGAAAAATATGCGCCAAACAACGCTTGATTACTGTTTTGCAGCTTCAGATGGAGAGCGCGGACTGGTCATTGATACGATCGGTTATGATACAGCGATGCGTAAAAGTCGTATGACCCCACGCCAGGAGGCACTATTAATTGAGCGGATTCAAGAAGAAGGGGTGCCTTATTTCAGTCTTCACATCGAACCTGTTAAAAAAGGGTATCATATCTTATCACCCCCGCCGCATGAAATGCTTGGTTTAACCCGGCGCGAACGTCAGCTGAAACAACTGCTATATATGGCGCTTGATGAACTGTATACGACAGCAAGTGCTCCAGAGCTACGTTATTGGTATACTGAATGGAATCCTGAGGCTTATCCGGCGGTCCAGCAAATGGACAAACATAATTTATGGCATCGCTTGTACCGGGAAATAAAGCAGGGATGGAGTTCTGCACATCATGAATTATGCCGCCGTATCATCCGTGGACAGCCGTTTTTTGAAAAGTTATGGGAGCTTCAACATCAAGTCGATGGCTCAGCGAAAAAGTCCAATTTGTGAAGTGCGTTTACACGTCCTTAGGACTCGGATATAATAGCAGAAGAGTATACTTCAATGAATGTGGAGGGACGAGTTCATGGATGGAATGGTTTATGTTGTAATGCAGATTTTAACAATTGTTTTTGCTGTAGGCACTATTGGTTTCAGCTTATTTGTAGGTAAAATCTGGCGTAAGCAAAAAGGATATTAAAAAAAGAGCTGCAAGCTGTTAAAGCTTGCAGCTCTTTTTTTAAGATTTTCGCTGGCGGCGTCCAAGCCCCATCGCACGTTCGGCTTTAATAAGAGACTTGTTTGCTTGACGGTTTGCATGTTCTGCACCAGCGTCAAGAATGTCATCTAATTCTTTGGACTCGATTAAGTCGTAATAGCGTGTTTGAATCGGGGAAAGCAGTTCAACCACCGATTGTGCTACGTCCGTTTTAAAGGTGCCGTAGCCGCTTCCGGCATAATCTTTTTCAAGTTCTTGTATGGTACGGCCACTTGCAAGTGCATAAATTGATAACAAATTGGCTACACCAGGCTTGTTTTCACGATCAAAAACAATAGTTTGGTCGGAATCAGTCACGGCACTTTTAAGCTTTTTCGTGATCGTTTTCTCATCATCGAGCATTGAAACGTACGCCTTTGAATTCTCATCGGATTTACTCATCTTTTTCGTAGGCTCTTGTAAAGACATGATGCGTGCGCCTACGGGGGGGACTTGCACTTCAGGAACAGTGAAAATGTCGTTGTACTGTGTGTTGAAACGTTCAGCAAGTGTCCGTGTAAGCTCTAAATGCTGCTTTTGATCTTCACCGACCGGTACAATATCAGTTTGGTATAGCAATATGTCTGCAGCCATCAAAGGTGGGTAAGTTAATAAGCCAGATGATACGGCGTTTTTTCCTGTAGACTTATCTTTGAACTGGGTCATGCGCTCTAGCTCGCCGATATAAGAAACGCACTGCAACATCCAGGCAAGTTGGCTGTGCGCAGGTACCTCGGATTGGATAAAGAGTGTGCTTTTTTTTGGATCAATGCCAGCGGCTAAGTAGAGTGCAGATAAACTGCGGATGTTTTTGCGCAGGCTTGTTTTATCTTGTTGAACAGTAATGGCGTGCTGGTCGACGACACAAAAGTAACTTTCGTGTTCCTCTTGCAGGTCAACAAAGTGCTGCATCGCGCCTAAATAATTTCCGAGCGTTAGTGTGCCGCTCGGCTGAATGCCTGAAAATACAGTTGCCATGGCGAAAACTTCCCTTCTTCATTCATGGTTTCTCAAATTTATCATACCGGAAAAGCGGCTGTGCGTAAATTCACATAGAGGCTTTAAAGGGTGAATAAACTATACTATGCACTTACACTTAACGCCTCCGGTGTTTCAGTCCTAAAAACGCTGTCCAGATGAAAAATGCAGAAATTAAAAATAATCCAAGCCATTCGCGAATATGCCACCCAAACGCCTCAGCACCTAAAATAAGTCCGGCAATGACCAGGGCAAGTATAATTAAAACAACACGTAAATTTGAGGTCATCAATCATTATCCTTTCTAAATCACCGGATCAGCGCGTATGAAGGAGAGGAACATTTATGCCGAAATTTTTGTATGGCGTTGCACTTTGTCTCATTATAGCAGCAGCCGGTGTGATGTATAACATTTGGGAAGCCCCGTGGAAAAATGCAGTGGAAACAGGTGTGGCACCGATTGAAAATATTAACCTGCAGAGTGAAACAGTCACATTAACGAAGCTTGATGATACAGAGGTTTCAAGTGAGATCTTTTCCGGTAAGCCTGTACTTATGTTCTTTTTTACCACGTGGTGTGCCCGTTGTCAGCAGGAGCTCCCACAGATGCTTAAATACCAAAAAGCACAGGCAGAAAACGCGCATATTGTACTCGTTAACGCGAGTGCTCAAGAGCCATCTTTATCTAAAGCTAAAGCGACTTTACAAGAAGCAGGTGCTAAAAGTGTTTTACTTGACAAAGAAGGTGTTGCGCTTGAACAACTTCAAATTGAATACGTCCCTTATATGTTAACTTTTAATGCTGATGGTGATTTAACCGGCCGCTTTCCCGGCGGAGCTGAGCGCTCAAACATTGAGCAAAAGCTTTTTGCTGATGATTAATTCAAAACGATGTATAAAATTGACGCCGGCTTCAAAAAAAGGATAAGATGTAGCAACTAAGCTTTAAGTTCGAAAGGAAATGACATATGGGGATTCTGCTCGCACTAGGCACAGCTGCCGGCTTTGCTTTCAGTAATATTTTCATTCGGTTAGGTATGCGAAAATCGCCTGAAGATAATGGTGTATTTATGACTTTAATTATTAATATTTTAATGATGGTCACCGCACTATTAACATACCGACTGCTCTTCACTGCAGTAGAAGTAACGCTGGTTGGTGTCGGGTGGTTTGTGCTTGCTGGTTTTTTCACGACATTTATCGGCCGCGTTACTTTGTTTCGCAGTTTTCGTGATATTGGGCCTACCCGTGGAACAGCAATTAAAAACAGTGCACCCATGTTCACCATATTTTTTGCAGTTCTTCTATTTCAGGAAGAGCTTGAACTTCTTCCAATGACTGGAGCGCTGCTCGTTATGGCAGGTTTATTGATTCAAGGTTGGTTCATGGTAAGAAACGCAACAACAGCAGAAGGGAATGGAGCAGCAGAAAGGCGCGGTTACGTCATTGCGCTTGTATCAGCTGCTGCATTCGGTTTCGGTCAAACGATGAGAAGTCCAGGCATGGAAGTGATGCCTGATCCATTTTTAGGTGCTTTAATTAGCGCGTTCGTTGCTTTGTCTGCATTTCTTATTTTAGAAGCAAGACATACGAGTGTGACAAAGCAGCTTAAGTTTCAAATGAAAAACAAAAACCCATTTTATATGCTAGCTGGACTTGGTACCGGTACAGCAATGATTTGTTTTTTTGCGGCGCTGCAGTTCACCCCAGTTTCTTACGTTTCTGTTGTTGCAGCCTTAGAGCCGCTGTTAACAATCATTCTTGCACGTCTCATTTTGAAAGAGACTGAGCCAATTTATCGTTACACGATCATAAGTGCGCTTACCGTCACAGCCGGTATTATGTGGCTCGTTCTATCTACATAAGAAAAAGCGCAATCGAAAAAATAAAATAAACAATGATCATCAAGACCGAAGGCCAGCTGTAAATTTGTTTTGAGGTTGTTTTAGCTGAAATTAAACTGTAGACAAACAATAATGACAAAAAAAGTGCAGCAAAAGCCGTCCAAATATGTGCATCATCTGCGACGAAAAAGACAGACTGCGGGCGGTAGGCTGCGTCGAGCAGTGCGATCAAAACTAGATTAAATAAGTTACTTCCGGCAATTGAGCTTATGGCAAGGTTAATATTTGCCAATTGGATAGCAATTAAAACGACAACAGCCTCGGGGAGGGAGGTAGAAGCAGCAATTAAGAAGCTGCCGGTCCAACTTGACCCGAGAGGGGTTGTGAGGGCGATTTGATCCCCGGTAATTGATAAAATACTGCCGGCAGCGACAACGAGTCCAGCACTGATGAATAAGCGGACTTTAGCCTGCTTAACTGAAACGACTGGGAGCATATCACTCGTTGGTTCAGCATCAGCGCCACCGCTGCTCATCCGTTCGCGAAGGCTGAGTGTGCCTGCAGCGTAAGCAGCAACTAAAAGGACACTGAATAAGCTGATGCCACCCCACGCGGCTGCAGCAGGAAAAAACAAACCAGCCAGTACAATAAGAGTAAGAGCCGCACCGAGTGCAGCAGTATATGCGTGACCTTGTGCTGCATTTGAAAAAATGCGCTGCCTGCGGAAATATAAATCAAACCCGGCAATAATGAATATATTAAATAAATTGCTCCCGACCATGTTTCCCATTGCAAGGTCGACATTTTCAATATATAAAGCAGTCAAACCAGTCGTTAATTCTGGTAATGACGTTACACCGGCGAGTAGTAAAAAGCCTAGCAGCATACTTCCGACCTTTGTCTTATGGGATAAAACATCGGCATAAGTTGATAATTTAATCGCACTTAACACTGTAATAATAGCGGCAAGGATGAATAAAACGAAAACCATGGCATAAGCGCCCCCACAAATCATCAAATTTTGCTGCATTATCATAACAAATTTTAGTCGAAAATCAATGGTTTTTGCGGGCAGGAATTCATCCTGCTTATGATTAATTGTATCAATAGATCGAATAAAGGGAGGCAGCTTTATGAAAATTGTCTTTATCGGGCTTGGAAATATGGGCATGCCAATGGCGAAAAACTTGGTAGCCGCCGGCCATGATGTGTACGGTTTTAACCGCTCACAAGAAAAAGTGGATCGTTTTGTACAAGCAGGCGGTTTAAAAAGTTTATCTATTCAAGAAGCCGCAGCTGATGCAGACGCTGTATTTACGTGTCTGCCGAAACCGGAAGATGTCGCTTCTGTTGTACTAAAAGAAGCTGATTTATGTACTCATATGAGAAAAGGGGCATTGCTTATAGATTTAAGTACGACATCACTCGATGTTATTCATGAAATCCACCGCACAGCTGAAACAAAAGAGGTGGCTTTTATGGATGCACCCGTGAGCGGAGGAACAACCGGCGCTGAAGCGGCAACCTTGACAGTCATGACCGGCGGGAGTCGTCAAGCTTTTGAGCAGGCACTGCCATTACTTTCGTGTATGGGAAGTCATGTTCATTATACAGGTGAAGTCGGAAGCGGAACGAAAATTAAGTTGTTAAATCAATATTTTGTCGGTATGCATACGCTTGCTGTAAGTGAAGCTATGGTTATGGCTGAAGCTGTAAATGTTGATCAGCAATCTTTATACGACATATTAAGTTCAAGCTTTGCTCAAAGTAAAATTTACGACCGTCACTATCAGCAATTTATCGCCAAAGATGATTATGAACCAGGATTTGCACTTGAGCTGTTGTTGAAGGACTTAAACTTAACAGCTGGTCTTGATGAAACGCTCACATCCACGCTGCAAGGGTTTCAAAGTGCAAAAGAAGCATTCCATGACGCAGCCTCGGCTGGTTTTCACAGCCGGGATATGAGCGGTTTATACCCATTCCTGCAACAGGAAAAAGGAAATTCTTAAAACAATTATTTAGGATAGATGGCTTCGTCTTGAGCTTTTAATACTTCGGTAATGCGCAAGTCGAGCTCTTTCAACTTCTTTTTTGCCTGCTCATCACTCATTTTTCGGTAATGATGAGCGCCGCCGGGCTCTTCGTCCAATTCGTCAGCTTCGGCGACAACCGTTTGCAGAGGTGTGCGGTCCACAGACTGCCCCGGCAGATAAGAGTCTGTATGCAGTAAAATTGCGACAGCTACTTCTTTTGCTTTCTGCCGGTCCTCGCCCAGGCGGATTAACAATTTATGTGCCCGTTCTGCTCCTTTAATTGCGTGAATGTCATTTGCTTTGTAAAGCTCATAATCCCACTCACCATTTCGATACCACATATAATGACCTGAATCATGTAAAAAAGCAGCTTTAGCTGCAGTGTCAACATCTACATTTCGCTCTTTAGCGAGATAAAAGGCATGGTAAGCAACAGCTACAGCATGAGCAAGCCCGGCGCGTTTCACATATTTTTGTGTGACAGGGTGTTCAAATAGTTTCGGTAACGTGACGCGGTGTCCCACTCATATCTCCTCCTTGTTTTCATAGGTGAGCTAATATTTTTCATATTATAAGCACTGCAAAATAGAGATGCAACAATTCTTTTACAAAGTCAGCATCTTACATAATTCATCCCCGCTTGGGAATGAAGAATAAACCAAAGTAAAATTTTTTCATCAATTTCGTGAATTTATATTTAATTTGAAAAAACTTGTTGGTCGATGTCTGTTGGCAATGTATAATTTGGAATGCAAGGGAACTCTTTGGAGCGTACCTGCAAACATAAGAGATTATAATAGAAGGGTGACAACCATAATGAAAAAACTTACGACAACGTGGGCGCTTATTGCAGCCGGCGCACTGATAACAACCACTGTAAATGCTGAAGAAGAGAGTAAGCCAGTTGCTTTTCACGATTTTGCCTCGTTAGCAGAAACTGAACGCCAAGTGCCGGAAAGCTCCCCACGGTTTACATACGATTCCGGTTATACATTCGAGTATCCAGATGCAGTCCGGGGGACATTTGTAACAGGACACTCAGCAGGAGGAGCAAAGTTTGAGGAACTTATCGAATTAACAAATGAAACGGATTTAAATTCAATGGTGATTGACATTAAAGAGGATGATGGTTATATCACTTTCGAATTGGATGAAAATCATCCAGCTTATGAGAAAAGCCGAAATTGGATTGGGGACCCTGAAGAGATGATGGAGGTCCTTGAAGAAAATGATATTTATCCGATCGCTCGTGTCGTTGTATTTAAAGACACCTTGCTCGCTGAAGAAAAGCCTGAATGGTCTTTCACTCACGATAATGGAGAAGTTTGGAAAAATGGAAGAGGCGAAGCGTTTGTCAATCCTTACTTAGAAGAAGTATGGGATTACAATATTGATATTGCAGAAAAAGCTGCAGAAATGGGTTTTCAAGACATTCAGTTTGACTACGTACGCTTTCCGGAAGGATTTGAAACCCGCGATGAGGATTTAAACTACGCGCGGGGTGATTATGAAGGCATGGATGATAATGTTATGGAACGGGTGAACGCTGTCACTGATTTTGTAGCCCATGCCCGCGAGGAACTTGAGTATTATGATGTGGACGTTTCTGTTGATATTTTCGGTTACGCAGCGACACTCGAAAATGCACCTGGAATTGGACAGAACTTTGCAATGATCTCAGAAAATGTAGATGTTATTTCGTCAATGATTTATCCGAGTCACTGGACCCCGCATTTTGGATTGGATAAACCGGATCTGTATCCTTATGAGTTGACAGATGCTTACGCAGAGATTGAGAACGAAGTGTTAGGAGAGCTTGAAGAGCCGCCGATCTCGCGGCCGTGGATCCAAGACTTCACGGCATCTTACTTAGGTGCAGGCAATTATCAAAATTATGGTGTAGCAGAAGTTGAGGACCAGATCCGGGCGTTAAACGAGAACGGTATTGATGAATTTTTGTTATGGAATGCAGGCAATAATTACACTGAAGGGGTTAATTACACCCCGCTGGATTAAAAGGTAAATTAAAGAAAGGCTCCGCCTGCTCTTCAATATTTTCAAGTCACTGAGCGATGATTTATAATGGAGTTATAGAAAAGCTCTGTACAACGAATACAGAGTGTATACTCCTGAACATTGATCTGGCTGCTGGAGACAAAGAAAGGAGGGGCGGTATGGCAACGAAACAAGCGGTGAAAAATAAGAAGAAGCGTAAAGCGCTTCGTGACCTTTTAAGAAAAAACTTGAAGGATCTTCATCGGATGCCTCAGCCCAAACAGTCATTTTGTCGTTTCCAGCTGCATAAAAAGCAGTAGTCGCTGTTCAGGGAAATTTAAAGCACCCTCCGCTTAGGTGGAGGGTGAATTTTAAACAAGGGTTTAACATCGAGCAATTTCGGTAATAAGATGTGTAATTCAGCAAATGTTGAACAACATTTATACAAAAAGTGAAAAAACTATGTATACAAGACATATGAACTATTCAAATTATAATAATTATTGTATAATTATTATTGTAATGAGTCGTAAAACGTATATGTAGTGAACTGAGGTTAGCTTAGGAAGGAGAGGGAATTATGGTTACATTGTTAACATCCCCAAGCTGCACATCTTGTCGAAAAGCGAAAAGCTGGCTTGAAGAAAACAACATCGAGTTTTATGAACGCAACGTGTTTACTGAACCTTTAAGTATTGAGGAAGTTAAAGAAGTAGTACGGATGACCGAAGACGGCACCGACGAAATTGTATCGAAACGTTCAAAAGTATATCAAGAACTCGATGTTGATTTTGACGATATTTCTTTGCAGAAATTGTTTGAACTTGTTAGTGAAAATCCAGGTCTGCTTCGACGTCCAATTATATTTGATGAAAAGCGTCTACAAGTAGGGTATAACGAAGCAGAAATCCGTCGCTTCCTACCGCGTCAAGTTCGTACGTACTATTTACAAGAAGCACAAAAACTTGTGAATTAAGCAAATATGCTAAACGAACGGCGAACCGGTAACCTCAAAAAATGAAGAAAGGTCGGATGAGCTTTTAAAGATTCAAGCATTCTGTAATAAAAAGCTTGACAGCATAGGGGGAAACCCTTCAAAATAAGTTCTTAATAAGAACTCTATATTTGAGACTGAAAAATAGTCTCCGCATCCACCTTACCTTCTGGGAGGGAATCAACGTGGAAATTGAAAGAATCAACGACTCAACATTGAAATTTTTCATTACGTACAATGATATTGAAGATAGAGGCTTTGACCGCGATGAGATTTGGTATAACCGTGAACGTGGTGAAGAACTTTTATTCGAAATGATGAATGAAGCTCACGACCAAGAAAATTTTGAAATTGAAGGACCACTTTGGATTCAAGTGCAGGCTTTAGACCGTGGACTTGAAATGGTTGTTACTCGCGGTCAGGTATCAGACGGCAATGTGAAACTTGAAATTCCGGTCCAAGAGCAATCTGGAGAAGAACAACCAGTTGATGACAATATTGTTGATCTGTTAGATCAGCAGTTCCGCCGCAATGATCAAGAAAAAGACCGTCAGAAAAAGCAGAACGATGGTGAACTTGAAATTGTATTCTCATTCACCGACATTGAAGATGTTATTGCGCTAAGCCAAGCTGTAACTTTAGAAGGCATCCATAATGAACTTCATCATTTTGAAGGACGTTATTACTTGTATGCCCGCTTCGATGAGTCATTTAAGGAAAATGAGCAGGATAATATTGTAAGTCGCGTTTTAGAATATGGTGATGAATCAGATGTATCTGTGCATCGTATCCGCGAATATGGCAGTACAGTAGCTAATGAAACAGCGTTAAAGACGTTTTACACTTATTTTGCAGTCTAAGCATTCAAGTCCCGTAAATTGACGGGGCTTTTTTTTTGTTTTTTTTAACGTTTTTCGGTATAATTTTTAATAATTGCAAAGGAGGTAATATATGCTCATAGCTCAAACAAATCATAAAAAGTTGATGTTTGCGGATACAGCTGCAGTAAAAGCACGTGATCAAATGTTTTATTGTCCGGCTTGTGCGCAGCGCGTCCAACTGAAAACAGGACAAGTCATTCGCCCTTATTTCGCTCATCTTCCACGCCAAGCCTGCCACATATTCACTGAACCAGAAACTGAAGAACATATCCATGGTAAGCTTCTGCTGTACGATTGGTTAAATAAACAAAGGTTAGCACCGGAACTAGAGCGGTATTTACCTACACTTAAACAGCGCCCGGATGTTTTCTGCGCTACAACTAGCCCTCCTTCAGCTTTCGAATTTCAATGTGCCGCAATTTCAGAAGAGGAACTTCGCTTTCGTACCATTCAGTACATGAAATCAGGTATTCAGCCGTACTGGATTTTTCCTGTCAGAAAAGCTGTGCAAACAAACGCCGTCCAACTTTCACCGATGGCTTCAATGACTTCTTATGAGCACAGTTCATTACGCAGACATTCCCGATTAAATAGCTCGTACAATATTTACCTCGATATAAAGCAAAACAGCTTTTATTTTAGGTATTTGCTTGGCAGGGTATCTTCCCAAAAATGTTTGCAAGCTTTTTCAATATCTGAACTTCGTCATATGTCCTACTTTTATTTATCAGAGCCTCCAAAACCAACGATTGAAAACCGTCATGTAGTTGTTTTGATGCAGATAAAAAAACGTCAGCGTTACGGGCGGATCAATCGCCATCACGAAGTAAACTTTCAACAATACCTCGCTGCTCAATTTAAACAACCTCTTACGATGTACCCTTCAGCTGCAGGTTGGCCGCTTCCTCTTGCCACTTCGTTTTTTAATCCTTCATATGTCTGGCAAACTTTACTTTTAAGTCAAGTCAAAAAACAGTCATCTGTTTCTTTTCATGAATTAACGAAATCCTTTCGACAACTGCAAGCTCAAGAATTGTGGCAGAGTCGTTCCCAACCTTTGGCTCCTGTAACTTTTGAAGACTTACTGCAGCAGTATAAAGAACTTCTACAACAGATGCATCTCGTGAGCCATACGGACCAAAAAGTGTTCAGTTGGCAAGGGGATGAGCTATTTTCCACGCATTTAGATCAGGCTTTTTATGACGATCAACAACTTGTTCAAGTGTGGAAAAATTATATGACTCGCTTGTTAAGTTGAATTATTTGGTCGAATAAGAAATCGTCCGTTAAAATAAAGTGAGAGGTGTATCTTCTTAAAAATAACCTCAGTGATACATAACAACATGACCAACATTCTTAACGATTGAAAGGGAGATGACAAATGAGTAGTCAAACGACAGCGCTGCCAAAGCGTGAAGAAATGGATGAAGCTTATACGTGGGATTTAAAAGCAATTTTTCAAAATGAAGAGGCGTGGGAAGAAGAGTTTGCAGCTGTACAACAGCTTTTGCAGCAAATGACAAAATTTGAAGGAACGCTAGGAGATTCAAGCGGACAATTATATGAGGCGCTTGCAATGAGCGACACCATTGAAGAGCGCTTATCCCGTGTGTTTGTATACGCTCATATGCGTTATGATCAGGACACGACAAACTCGTACTATCAAGGCTTAAATGATCGGGCGGAACGGCTTGCAAGTGAAGCTGGTCAGGCTATGTCATTTTTAGAACCGGAGATTTTATCTATTCCTGAAGAAAAGATTCAGTCTTTTCTTCAAAATCATGAAGGTTTAGCGTTATATAAGCATGCACTTGATGAACTTAATCAAACGCGGGCTCATGTACTTTCTCCGGCTGAAGAATCTTTGCTTGCAAAAGCGGCCGAAGTGACTACGGCACCAGCCAATACATTCGGTTTATTGAATAATGCAGATTTAAATTTTCCAGTTATTCAAGACGAGGAAGGCGAAGACATTCAGATTACGCACGGACGACTGTTGCGTCTTTTAAAAAGCGATGACCGTGAAGTGCGCAAATCTGCCTTTTTCAATGTTTATCAAACGTATAAAACTTATGAAAATACATTTGCAGGAACTTTAAGTGGACAAGTGAAACGGAACTTGTTTTATGCAAAAGCAAGAAACTACAGTTCAGCACGTGAAGCAGCTTTAAGTAAAAACCATATTCCTGAAAAAGTGTATGATCAACTTGTTGAAACTGTTAATGAACACTTACACTTGCTGCATCGTTACGTACAACTTCGTAAACGTGTATTAAAAGTAGATGAGCTGCATCCATATGATTTATATACAACGCTTGTCAAAGATGCTGATATGGATGTAACGTATGAACGCGCGCAAGAATTAATTGTCAACGGTTTAGCGCCACTTGGAGATACGTATGTGAACCGTTTGAAAGAAGGTTTTCAAGACCGGTGGATTGATGTGTATGAGAATGAAGGAAAACGTAGTGGCGCGTATTCATCCGGTGCTTACGGCACAAAGCCTTACATTTTAATGAATTGGCAGGATGATGTGAACTCTTTGTTTACGTTGGCTCATGAACTAGGCCACTCGCTGCATAGTTATTACACAAATGAACATCAACCATCGACGTATAGTGGTTATACGATTTTTGTAGCCGAAGTTGCTTCTACACTGAACGAAATGTTGTTAAATCAATACTTGCTCGAGCAAACAGAAAATATTAAACAACGGATGTATTTACTCAATCATTTTCTTGAAGATTTCCGTGGCACCGTCTTTCGACAGACAATGTTTGCTGAGTTTGAACAGCTTATCCATGAAAAAGCAGAAGCAGGTGTTCCGCTCACACCAGATCAACTCAACCAGTGGTACTATGAGCTAAACGAAAAGTACTTTGGCCCGGATTTGGTTGTAGATGAGGATATATCGCTTGAGTGGGCCCGTATCCCACACTTTTATATGAATTTTTATGTATATCAGTACGCAACAGGCTTTAGTGCTGCTGCTGCTTTATCTAAACAAGTATTAGAAGAGGGACAGCCGGCGGTTGAGCGTTATCTCTCCTTTATTTCTTCCGGACGATCGAATTATTCGATAGACTTGTTGAAAAAAGCAGGGGTCGATATGACTGAAAAAGCCCCAATTGAACAAGCTATGAAAGTGTTTGAAGAGACACTCGAGGAGATGGAGCGTTTAATCGAACAAGTTGACAGCTGAAAGATGTAAACAGATGATAATATCATTTAACACGATTGTTACCACGCTGTGATGCCTTTGTTGCCTGCTTTTTCTTATGATTGTATTAAGGAAAAGGAGGCGGTACCATGCACCGGGCTGTGATACTGAAAATACTTCTAGGGTTGCTCGTCGTTTGTACAGGGTGTAATTCTGAGGGTGAAAGTGATAATTATTTGGAAACACCCAGTGTGAATAGCGAGGTTGAATACGAGCTGATGCCGCTTGAAGAATACCGCAGCCGTGCAGAACAGGAGGCTGAAAAATACGGTGAGCGCAGCACTCCTGAACCGTCCAGCAACGGAGAAAATACAGAACTTGGACCAACTGGTATTAAAGGTGAAGAACTGGAAAAAGACGCATCATCATAAATAAAGAGAGCCAAGGCTTCTGCCTCGGCTCTCTTTATTGTTTCAGATGAAAACCTTTAAACCTTTTCCGTTCGTTCCAAAAATAGAGTGTTGCAAAAATGCTCACAAACATTAAAAGACTACCAATCCATACAGGCATAAAGTGAAGCAGGCCGAGGATAAAAAGTACAAAACCTGCAGATGTTCCGATCATTCCGATCGTTAAAAGCATCCAACTACGCTGCATTGATGGCGACCTCCTACTGGCATCAACTTTATGCTTCAGTTTATGCATTGGTAAGACTTTAATGTGTGTTGTAGCGCCAGAACGTTCCATGTTTTACAGGTACCTGCTCAACTTTACGCTGCAGCTGCAGCTGTTTTAAGCGACACTCGGCATATTTCAAACTCCAATCATAGACTTCAGCTACTTCGGTTGTTGCAACAAAGTCATAGAGCTGTAAAAAGTTTTCGAGGTCATGTTTTTCTTCAGGTTCAGGAGCGAAGCCAAGTACTTCTTGCAGCACTTGAATATAGACATTGTAATTATGAAGCCCCGAGATTTTTAAACCGGCATCCTCAATATCGTCATTAAAAAACACAAATGTAGGCGCTTTTTGTACATCCATTTCTTTTGTAGCTTTCATATCGCATTGTAACGCTTTGACCGCTGCATCTGAGTAAAGGTCTTTATAAAACTCAGCTTGGTCTAAACCGACTTCCGCGGCACAAGATAAAAGCACCTCTTCTTTTTCAATGTTTTGTTTATGAAGAAAGAGAAGCTCGCGAAGCCGGCGGAAAAATTTAATGGATAAGCACCTTCCCTGCATTTCAGCAGCTTTAATTGCCAGTGATGGAATGTGTGTTGAAGAGACCGGGTCTTCCATCCATAAATCCCCGTCACATGACATGCCGGACCGGCTTGCTGTTCGCTCCCATTGATGAGCGAGCATCTTTAATTGATCTGCTCCTCCATCTTCTTCCGGGACAGGAGAGGGGGTCAAACTGTTCGTCAAAAAGAAACGACAGGTAATGAAATGACCATATTCCATTTTTAATTTCTTTAAAACCGGTTCAAACGCCCAGCATTCCGGACATAATGGGTCTGTAAACACGTAAAGTTCGACGCGGCCATGCTTTGTGTTTGTCTCTGTTGAACAATCGTCTGGACCGCAAACTAAGGACGTCTTATCTTTAGTCATGGCTCGTCCCTCCATCTGGATCCGGTGAGTTAATCATATGCCTTGCAGTTAATGTTAAACGCTCCAGCATATGCTCCTGTACCTCTTCCTCAATGCCTGTGTCCTCCATTGCTTCTTCCATACAAAAAACCCAAGCACTGGCTCGTACAGGTGTAATTGTAAACGGCATATGGCGTGCACGAAGCATAGGGTGGCCGTGCTCTTCTGTATATAAAGGCGGACCGCCGAAAAACTGTGTGAGAAATTGTTTCTGCTTACGAGCAGTTTCCGTTAAATCGTCCGGAAAGATCGGAGCAAGATCTGGATGCTCCTGTACACGTGCATAAAAAGCATCAACGAGCTGGTGAAGCTTTGTTTCTCCGATATAATCAAAGAGTGTTTGTTGTTCCTGCATGAGTGCCATCCCCTCATTTCAAAGATTTCCGGATGATTCAGCTACCGGGCATCATAAACCAAATAAAAGGGAAAGTTCAAGGGAAAAGCCTTAAAAGAGTCGTCTGCTTTAAGCAAACGACTCATAGGATGCAATGACGTTAGGAACATAACGAGTTGTCTCAGCAAATGGTGGGATACCACCGTACTTATCAACATTACCCGGGCCGGCGTTGTAGGCGGCAAGTGCATGTTCAAGGTCATTATCATATTGATCGAGTAAATCACGTAAGTATTTAGCGCCGCCATCAATGTTATCAGCAGGGTCATAAGGGTCGTCTACGTTCAGCCAGCGCGCGGTTCCAGGCATTAATTGCATTAAGCCCATCGCACCAGCATGGCTTTTCGCATCCGGATTATAACTTGATTCATGCTCAATCACAGCATGAATTAATCCAGGAGATAGATTGTATCGATTGGCGGCTTCAGAGACAATCTGGTTAATGGAAGCTGGTGCCTTATCATGAACGCTTATTTCATCTGCACCGCCGGTCTCGTTTGTTTTAATTTCTGCTTCAGCAATCCCATTTGAATGCGGGGAAGTTTGTAACTGTGATAAGGAAAAAGCAGTATGCGATGAATCGTTCGTTTGCGATTGCATACCTGCAAGCGATTGTTGCAAAAGCTGTGAGAACATTTGCGATGGATGAAGTCCTTGATTACTGTCACTTTGTGAAAGTTGGCTCATCGAAAGTAAAGATTGTGAAGGAGCGGGCGGCATCATCCAACTTGCTTGATCAAAAAACGGCAAACCAGTCACCTCACATTTTAATTTCTTTAACTATAACAAAATAGGAGACATTTGCAAGTACTATGTCAGCCTTCTTGTTTAAGAAGTTCTTTTCTTTGAAAAAAACGTTGAATTTTATTCGGCGTGTCTCGTACAGGAATGTTAAGTTCATGAAGTAAAGACGAAAGAACTTCATTGACGTGTGCACGTGTCGTTCCCTCAAATTCAAGTTCGCAGTCTGAAGTGTCAAGATAGGTGTTATCATCCAACGCAAACGTACCATTTTCCGCTTCAACTTCTGCACGAGAGGTAGTCAGTGTTCCTAAGTAGCGACAAGCTGCAAGTTCAAGGTTCAGCTCTGTTTGAAATACCTGTTCGATCTCTCCAGTTGGGAAGGTTTCAGCTTCAAGAACAGCTTTTGCTTCATTGCTTTCAAGCGCTTGATGATACTCCATTAAACCTTCCTCATGCGGTACTTTTAAAGTTAATGTCAGCTTCTCATTTTTTTCGCGAAGCCTTAACGCACATCCTTTCTCTTTTAATTGAAATTGAGCTGTGTCAAAATAATGATTGCGCTGTGTAGTAAAGGCTGTATCTGCTACATGAAAGTAAGCTTGGACCCGGCACAGTTCTTCAAATGTAAGTAAGTTTTTTCCTTCGACTTCTAATTCGCGGCTCATGATGTATCTCCTTTCTTGGGATCTTGATCCTCGTTAATTATCTCACAGCGAGTTCGAATTGTGCAGGTGCCAAGTGTAAAAACGATATTTTTGAGGTGATGTATAATGGGACAATACAATGTAGACAAGGTTGAATATGAAAATGGCACGTATTATATGTATACAAAAGAGGGAACGGAAGAGGAGATTCAACAGTTGCAGCCAACAGAACGTCTGCTGACAGATTCAAATGATTTAGCGTTTGTATACATTATGGACGGC
The DNA here is from genome assembly GCF_003014715.1 of Salsuginibacillus halophilus. Lineage (GTDB taxonomy): Bacteria > Bacillota > Bacilli > Bacillales > Marinococcaceae > Salsuginibacillus > Salsuginibacillus halophilus. Next base: position 166,978 of record NZ_PYAV01000002.1, on the reverse strand, counting down.
GATGGTTTTATTCAAGTTCGTCTTCCGGAAAGTGTATGGCCACAGATTGAAAAAAGCCGAGCGGAGCGGGTGCCGTTTGTGTTTGCTGCAGCCCCGGAGGTTGAATTAACCGGGTTTCATGAAGAACTTGACTTTTTGCTTCATAATATTCCGGGGAATAACAACTACGGGGAAGAAATGGAGCAGGCAGTGACAGCTGCATTTTCAGAAGCAGCCGATATGTAGTCACAGGAGGGGATATTCGTGAATCGCTGGGATAATTTTTTGGCACCGTACCGACAGGCGGTGGAAGAGCTAAAGACAAAATTAAAAGGGCTGCGTGAACAGTATGAGCTTTCATCTAAGCACACCCCGATTGAGTTTGTAACCGGAAGGGTTAAACCTGTTTCTAGCATTATAGAAAAAGCAAAACGAAAGCAGATTCCGCTTGATCAAATTGAAGAAGATATGCTTGATATTGCCGGTATCCGGATTGTCTGTCAGTTTGTAAGTGATATTGATACGGTTGTTCACATGCTTAGTGAACGTGAAGACTTTGCTATCGTCGAAGAGCGTGATTATGTGAAAGAGAAAAAGGAAAGCGGATACCGGTCGTATCATCTTGTCATTGAGTATCCAGTTCATACAATTGAAGGGATGAAAGATGTACGTGCGGAAGTTCAAATACGTACGCTTGCGATGAATTTCTGGGCTACGATTGAGCATTCATTAAACTATAAATATAGCGGTGAAATCCCTGTCGATATTCAACGCCGGCTCGAGCGAGCTGCTGAAGCAGCCTTTAATCTTGATGAAGAGATGTCAAAAATTAAAGGCGAAGTTCGAGAAGCCCAGGAAATTATTACGAAAAAGCGTGAAGAAAACAAGCCGGACAATTAAGCGGCATAAAGGAGGAAGTTATGAAATTTTTTGTTACTTCCCGAGGGGATGAAACGTCTGAAGCTTTACGTAAACGTGCGGAAGAATACTTAACGGATTTTGGTTTGGAACTTGATGAACAAGAACCTGAAATTGTCATTTCCGTAGGCGGTGATGGTACACTTTTGCATGCATTTCACAGCTACAGTCACCGGCTTGATGATACAAGCTTTGTTGGCGTACATACAGGCCATTTAGGCTTTTACGCAGACTGGAAACCTGAAGAAATTGAACGTTTAGTTATTCACATCGCCAAAACACCGTTTCAAATTGTAGAGTACCCCCTGCTTGAAGTTGTCGTGCGACACTATGGTGGAGAGAGCTCTGACCGCTATTTAGCCTTAAATGAATGTACATTAAAGACGATGGAGGGTTCGCTTGTAGCCAACGTGGAAATCAAAGGTGAGCTGTTTGAAACATTCCGAGGAGACGGGTTGTGCATCTCAACGCCCTCCGGAAGCACGGCTTACAATAAAGCGCTCAATGGTGCCATCCTGCATCCATCTCTAGAATCATTGCAAATTGCTGAAATGGCATCAATTAATAACCGTATTTACCGAACAATTGGCTCGCCGCTTATTTTACCACAACACCACACAACATTAATCAAGCCATTAAATGATGTAGATATGCAAATTACGATCGATCACCATTCAATGGTGGATAAAAAAATTAAATCAATTCAGTGCCGCGTTGCTGAAGAGAAAATACGGTTTGCTCGTTTTCGTCCCTTCCCATTTTGGCAGCGGGTGAAAGAATCATTTATTGGGGATTAATACGAAATTAGGTGAACAAAATGCCGGTCATATGCAAATGGAGGATCTCTACGGAGGCAGAGCTTTCAGTAAAGTTTTATTTGAAAAAATTTGAAGGTGTATCAGCACGAATGCTCGCTGCTTTGAAACAAAGCGGCTTTATATGGGTGAACGGGGCATCGGCTAATCAGGGGACGATACTTCAGTCAGGGGATGAACTGGCAGTGAGGCTGCCAGACGAAAAACAGCCTGTGCTGCGTGATGTGGCGATTCCTTCGTTAACGCCTGTTTATGAAGATGACCATCTAAGTGTTTGGATAAAGCCGGCCGGTTTACTTACACTACCTGGTAGAGATCCAGAACAACCGGCTTTATATGATAGTGTCGTAAAACATTATGCTTCTCAAGGTTGGCCCGGTGCTGTGCATGCAGCCGGTCGGTTGGATCGGGGCACAAGCGGTTTACAATTGATTGCAAAGCACCGCCTGGCCAAGCAGCGCTTAGAAAGAGATGGTTTTCAGCGGACGTACCAAGCGCTTGTTACAGGCTGTCTTTCGCCAGAGGCGAATGTGATAGAACAACCTTTAAAACCAAATCCGAACAGCTTAATTGAACAAATGACAGCGCCGGATGGAAAGTATGCACGCACTTCATACCGTACGCTGAAATGCGGTAAGCAGCTAACATGGATTGAAGCGCTTATTGCAACAGGTCGAACACACCAAATTCGTGTTCATTTATCTCACGTTAATCATCCGCTGATTAATGATGCATTATACGGCGGGCCGGTGATTACTGACAACACCCCGGCACTGCACGCTGCTGAACTTGTTTTTAAGCACCCAATGACGAAAAATACTTTTCATTTTGAAAGTCCTGCTCCTGCTAGATTTGAAACTTTATGGGACAAGGTAGAGCAACAACACGGGTCAACATAAAACGAGGCCTTATCAGTTTCTGATTTAATGACTGGTACCGAAACAATACTCAGCATAAACAGCAACACCGGTGAAAATCTAATCACCATATCTGTTCGTGTCACGGCTTCTTAGGGAATAGATAACGTCCGCCGTTCCCTGGTAGGGGACTTTGACATTTTCGATAACGCATTCATAACTTTCCGCTTTAATTCCATTTTAAGGTAAATCCTAAATAGACTTCACTTTTTAGGATTAAGTCAACTGTCAATTTCACTGACCCGATCAATTGTCAGCTCGTCAATAATTTCACCTTCTTTACTGAGTAAGAGGACAGTAAATGCGCCTTCAATATCTTCACTGTTTTCAGGAAAATAATCACTGAGCTCAAGGCCGTCACTGACGGCAAACTGTTCTCGACCATCTAACATAATCCGTTCTTCATCTTCTTGTCCTGGGTTTAAATTAAAGCGGAAATAATCGCTGTTTGCTGCTTCTGCAATTTCGGAGTCATTGATACGATAAGCTGCGTACACATGGTCTGAAGGCATTTCTGCCGCATTTTCAAACACAGCATGCAACCCGAGAAGCTCTGCGTCTTCATCATAAATGGCATAAGTATTTTCATCTTTAATGCCAACTTCAGCTTCAGGGCCGCATGCGCTTAAAAGGGCTGCAGTTACTGTTAAGCCGGCCCAGATACTGGGTCTTTTCATGAGTAAATTCCCTCCATAATTTTTCTTTAAGTTGATTCTTCGCTGAATGTATGGAACTTTTCTGGCTGAAAAGGTTGTCTTGAATGCACAGCTGTGGTTGTCATTTCAGGGTAGGAAAGTGCCGTTAACGCGCCACCAAACACACAGCCGGTATCAATGTTAGCTGTACGGTTTAGCATGCGTGTTGTTCGTACCGGTGTGTGCCCATAAATGACCCAGGCACTGCCGTCATAAACCTTCGCCCAATCACGCCGTACCGGAAACCCTGTTTCATCTTTTTTTTCGGTAATGTCTCCGTACAGCACGAAAGTTCGGATCTGTTTTGATACGTGCCCTTGATCAATGCGACGCAGGCCGGCGTGGGCAGCATAAACACGTCCTTCGTCCAATGCATGGTACAAAGGTGCCTGCTCAAATAACTGCATAAATTGATCTTTAATTACGCTGCGGTGAGAAGAAGATAACTGCTCCCATTCAGCTACTGTTGTTTCAAGACCATGTTTGATTTGAATGTTACGGCCTAGAAAAAAGCGGTATAACTTATCGCAGTGGTTGCCTGGCACATATTTACCGTTACCAGAAAGTACGGTAGCTGCAACATCTTCAACAGCTTGCAATGAAGCTGGTCCCCGGTCAGTTAAGTCACCAAGAAATACGGGTTTGCGGTCGCGCTGGCTCCAAACACCATCATTGGAGCGCGAATAACCCAGTAAAAGCAGTAACTCATGCATTTCATCATAGCAACCGTGAACATCACCGATAAAATCATACATGTAGCAAACATTCCTTTCATCTTATGCAATCAACAGAATACCAAAAACAAAGCAGGAAGACAAAGGACAAGTGTTGAACAAGGGTAGGAGAACTGCATGCTGAATGATATAATAAAGCTGTGAATTATCACCAGGTCTTAATATGATGTGAAAATGAGAGGAGCGAAATGAATGAATTTATCACTTGAAGGTAAAACGTTTGTTGTTATGGGTGTAGCTAACCGGCGCAGCATTGCTTGGGGCATTGCGCAAAGTTTGTCAAATGCTGGTGCCCGGCTTGTATTTACATATGCCGGAGAGCGTTTAGAGAAGAATGTGCGCGAGCTTGCGGAAGGCCTTGAGCGCAGTGATTCGCTCATCATTCCTTGCGATATTACAGACGATCATGAAATTGATCGTGCTTTTCGTGAAATCAAAGAAGAGGTAGGCACGATCCATGGCTTAGCTCACTGCATTGCGTTTGCAAAAGCTGAGGAGCTTGATGGTGACTACTTAAATACGACCCGCGAAGGTTTTCATCTTGCTCATGATATCAGTGCGTATTCATTAACAGGTGTAGCCAAAGCTGTGCAGGCACATGAATTAATGAGTGAAGGCGGATCAATTGTAACAATGACTTATCTTGGTGGCGAGCGTATTGTACAAAATTATAATGTGATGGGCGTTGCTAAAGCGTCACTTGATGCAAGTGTCCGTTATTTAGCAAACGATCTAGGCAAAGAGGAGATCCGGGTGAATGCGATCTCTGCCGGGCCAATCCGCACCCTTGCAGCGAAAGGAATCGGTGGGTTTAACGAAGTATTAAAAGAAATGGAAGAACGTGCACCTCTTCGTCGTACTGTTACAAAAGAAGAAGTAGGTGACACTGCGCTGTTTCTTATGAGTGATATGGCTCGTGGCATTACAGGTGAATTGATCCATGTTGATGGTGGTTATAACAAAATCGGTATGTAAATATAGAGGAATCAAACAAAGAGCGCCGAGTATGAGTCAGAGGCGCTCTTCGTATGTGGAATTAAAATAAACTTTGCCAAAGCCAAGGCCAGAATCCGCCTGGTCCGTGTCCAGGGCCGTGATGGTGGTGATGGCCGTGATGTGGTGGAACTGGACCAAAGTAAGGGCTGATTCCAACCATATCGCTATAGTGGACTTGAACAAACTGCCCCTGACGTCCGCGGCGGGGGTATACTTGTAAAGATACCATGCCAGTGCGTGGGTTGAAGTCAAGCACATAGGCTACGACTCTTCCGAAACCTGGGATATAAGTGGTGATCCACTGATTGATATAACGTTCGATCACCGATGGTGGAATCATCATAACTTCTGGCTGTTGACGGTAATCTCCGGATCCGTTCATTTGATCATACATGATAGAAACCTCCTTAACAGTTGCTTTTGTTACAATATGCAAAACGCCCGGAAAGGCAACGCTTGACATAAAAAATAGGCATTTACTTAAATGTAAAACTTGCCGGCACAAGTCAGTGCCCCTCGCATAACGTATAGCGAGAATCAAATTCTCAAACTTTGCGACGGGGAGGAAGATAGCATGTCGTACGGTGGTTACGGAGGCTTCACGCTAATTGTTGTGCTGTTCATTTTACTTGTGATTGTAGGTTCAGCTTACGTTTATTAAGTAGCAAAAGGCTGCGATGTTTTTGCATCGCAGCCTTTTTTTAAGTGATTTGGACAACCATATGATGCTTGCAAACAGCGATTACCCAGTTTTTATGCACGTTGTAAAAAAAGAAAAAGCGCTACTTTACGGATTCTTATCTATTGGGAGAACGGTGAGGGCTGTTCCCCAAATGTGCAGAAGTTGAACAAGCCCTAATAATAGTGGATCATGGCTGCTCATCGTTCCGATCATTGGTGCCATAATGCCTGCCATAAAACCAGAGCACGATCCATAAAGCATTCCGTCAGCCCCAAATTTTCGCCCAAACCAGCCACCTGCAAATGTTCCAAACAAAGCTGCTATTAATGTAATATGCACGTAGTACATAGGAAACATATAGATGAGCCATAAACCTGCTACAAGCGGTAAAAGTGAAGCAGGAACCATGATTTTATTCATCTCTTTAAAGTTTTCATGGGCAGTTTTGTCATATGTCTGCTTGTCCATCCAGGCAGCGTAAGCGAGGTGAAATATGATAAATAATCCCCCTGCCAGCAAGTTACCTCCCCCTTTTTCAAATAGATATGACGTATGTTGGGAATGTATACAAAAGATTACGCATAGGTTTGTTTTCATACACCTTAAGAAAAAACATATAGATGTATAACAAATTACGAAGGAGGCCGGCGTCTATGTTTATGAAGCGTCAACAAGTGCATCAAGGTCCACCGCTGTTATATATTGATCAACCTTCACCCCGGGGAGGAGATACTTGGACGACCCAGAGTCTTGTGTATAAAAGCGTTCTGTCCAAAAAAGAAACAACTGAAAAAACAGGCACTCAACCTGAAGCAAATGAGGGGTCAGACGTATCAGAGAAAACGTATGATACAAAAAGAGAAGACGCTGATATGCTAAAGCATTCAGCGCCTAATGATGAGAGACTGCCGTTTGAGCAGCAAACCGTTATAGAGAAAATCGCTTCAATTTCCCGGATGAAAAATTTAGGTGAACCCCTATGCCAGATTGATTTGGTGAGTGAAGTGTTAGAAGGATATTTAAAAACTTATAATGACTTGGGTTTTTGGTTGATAACCACCCCTCATAAAGAAGAGAGGTGGTTTCGTTATCAAGAGGTTGAAGGTGTTACGATTTTGAGTTTAGGTTAGCAGTTTGCATCAAGTAGGCGAGGGTCCAGACACTGAATCGCACAGAAGCAGTTTAAGTCAACTTCAATACAATCCCCGGTTTGTTTTAAACTTTTCACGCTGTCTAGGGAATGTGGATCAACGCAGCACTTATCAAATGAAAGATCTTTGTCTGGACGGAGTAAAGAGAGTGTCGCACAGCACCCGTCTTTATAAATATGCTCTACCCGGAAAAATACGGTGTGAAAAACATCGTGATCATGAACAGACAACCCACCTGTACCCCAAAATAGTTTGCCTGTTTTGTCCTTCAGCATAAATGGAATGGTGTCAAGCTGACGTCCATTTGGTTTCAATAAATTTTGAAAGCAGCTATTGGTGCAGTTTCCTTTTCGATCGACAGCATCCTGAGCTTCTTTAATTGCTCGCACAGCATCGCATACACAGTCTTGGCGGCTGTGCTTATGATGTCCACAACTCACGTTGATCACTCCTTAATGTTAGGTTCGTTACAGTCTATGAGGCAGCGCAGGCCTTTGTGTATATGCACAAACCCAATTCTTAATTTGATGCATAAAATACGAATAAGCGGGTATATGTTTTGTGAAGAGGATGACTCTTTAAAGGAGGGGAAACCCGATGGGATATGTTCCGATGCATGGCAATGAAACAGCTTTGCAGTACAGTCGTCGCATGGTGGAAGAAACGCCCATGGTTCAAAGGGTTCCGGCCTCAGAAAAGCCGGGTTTAAGCAATTTTATACTTGATCACGGTAAAGATACACATCGAGATGAACGTCACAAGGATGAGCTCTCTCGCCGCAGGGAAGTAGAGAACGAAATTGAAAACAAAGGACACCGCTTTGATGTTCAAGCATAGTTAAAAACCGGGGGGATTTTCCCGGTTTTTTTCATTGCTGACAGCGTACGAGAAAGAGATTGCAAGCAAAAAGATCGAAAACGTTGTTGGATTAGACTTTGCGATGGATGGGCTGTTTGTCGATAGCGAGGGTGAGAAAGCCAATTACCCTCGTTTCTATCGTCAAATGCTTGATAAGTTATCCCAGGAACAACGCAAACTTTCCCGAAAGAAGAAAGGTTCTTCAAATTGGAACAAACAACGGATTCGGGTTGCTAAAATCCACGAGAAGGTTGCCAACCAACGCAAGAACTTTCTCCATTACAAGTCAAAAGAATTGGTGGCTGCTTATGATGCGGTTATCGTTGAAGATTTGGATATGAAAGGAATGTCGCAAGCGCTTAGATTTTGAAAAAGTGTTTTCGATAATGGTTGGGGAATGTTCGTTTCTTTCTTGAAGTATAAACTAAACGAACAAGGCAAACAGCTGATCAAAATTGACAAGTGGTTTCCTTCTACCAAGACGTGTTCGAGTTGTGGGGTTACCAAACCTATGCCAATGCGTGTTAGAACATACACTTGTTCGTGTGGATATATTGGAGATAGAGACCATAACTCTGCAATCAACATAAAAAAAGAAGGCTTTCGCTTATTAGCGAATACCTAATCATCAATATCAACTCTTGGAACAAGAGGGTTAGCTTGGTATATTTCGTCAGTTACCAAAAGTGACGACAACCCAAGAAGCCCCCACTTCAACCAACTCGTAAGGATGGTAAGTGGTGGGTAGTTCACATCTACATAAAGGCAGATCAAAATTGTTAGAAAAAGGACGGGCGTGGTATGATAAAGGAATCATATGTACAGTGAAGGAGGAGAACGCATGACATTACAGCCACTTAACCAGGGGTGTTATTACTTTGATCTTCCGGTGAACATCGGATATATCAATCACGAGGAAACGGGCATTCTTATCGATGCAGGTATTGATGCAGGTACGGCAAAAAAAGTAGCTTCAATACTTGAAAAAGAAGAGATGCCGTTGACCCACCTTTTGGTTACACACGCTCATGCTGACCATTTTGGCGGGGCAGCATGGCTGCAAACTCATTACAATATTATGACGCTAGCTCCCCCTTTTGAAGGTGCAGTCATGCAAAATCCTAGACTAGAGCCGGTCTATTTGTTTCAAGGTACGGAACCGCCACGGGTTATGCGGACAAAATTTTTGGAAGCTGAACCTGTTCGTGTAGATGGTAAGCTCAGGGAAGGTCGTATGGATATCGGTGGGATCAATGTACAAGTTCTCGTTTTAGGCGGTCACAGTCATGCGCAAGTAGGTATTGAAGTGCATGGTCATTTGTATGCTGCGGATAGTTATTTTGGACGGGAATATTTAAATAAACATAAGATTCCATTTATGGTGGATGTTAAAGCGGGTCTGCACTCGCTTAGAAAAATTTTAAAAACAACCTTAAAAGGATCGCTACCCGGCCACGGGAGTTACGAGACTTCATTTGACGATACGGTACGTTACAATATTGACTGGCATAAAAGATTGTTAGGGGAACTTGAAGAAATTGTAGCTAAAAATGAAAAAATGACATTTGAAGAAGCGACTGCAGCTTTTTGCTGTAAAGAAGGAGTCGAGCTGAATGACATGCCAAGCTGGTCATTATACCGCACAGCCGCAGGTGCCTACTTGCAGGCCCTTGTTGACGACGGACAGCTGCAATGGATGATAGAAGATAACTTTTTAAAAGTACACCATCAAGAGAGTCAAAGTGTACGTTAATTTCAAAATTTATGAAAAAGCACTCATTACATTGCATAATGAGTGTTTTTAGACTGCCGACAAAGTACAAAACCAAACATTCATGGACAGCTTATTGCTCTGAGCCGCGGGCTGCCCTGTTAAAAGGAAAAACCGGATCATAAAAGTGACCTTCACGCCAGACGGACGCTTTTGACGCAAGGCTGACGAACATCGGCGGCGACGCCACCAGGAACAGCGCGAGCCGAAGATCCCGCAGGCAGTGGTTTTCTGCCGAGGAAGTGACGGGGGCTAAGAAGACACGATGACTTCAAGCGTAAGCGTAGATCAAACCGATGTTGCACTTGTGCCCTCCGGGTGCAAGCGTCCGCCGAAAAGCGACGTCAGCCCCCGCTTTTCTTAAAAGTTTGTCTACACGCTGAAAGCACTCATTACATTGCATAATGAGTGCTTTTTCCATCTTACAGTTGCTTTTCCATGGCATGGTGCGGGATGCCTGCGTCAAAAAACTCTTCAGACGTCACCGTGTAGCCAAGCGATTTATAGAACGGTAAAGCTTGAAGTTGAGCGTGCAGCTTAATTTTTCCTTTGCCCTCGGCAGCAGCTTCCTTTTCAATGGCCTCCATCAATTGGCGGCCGGCGCCGGATTTACGGAAAGAGGCCCGCACGGCAATGCGCTCTGCTTTCCCTGCATCATCAAGGAGACGCATGCGCCCTGCGCCAACAGCTTGGCCCTCCTCGTTGTATAAGGCAAAATGACGTGCTGTTTCATCGTGCTCATCAATTTCTTCTTCTTCAGGAACGTTTTGTTCATGCACAAAGACTTCATAGCGGACATCGAAAACATCTTGTTTTAACGTATCATTAAATCCCGATCGGACTACAGTCATTCGCTTCGTTCTTCCTTTCCGGTTAAATGTATCGTTTCATAGACAGTCCAGGCCTCGTTATCAAGTTGATAAAACAGCTGCATACGATCAACATACGCAGTCTCTTCAGTCATTGTCATCTTCAGTTGATCAAGTACATCAAAGTGTTCATCATCACGAAGGTCCTGGCATAAAGTAATATGAGGGGTAAACTCTTTTTGTGTTAATATTCGGTCACCCAGCCAGCTTTGATGTAGGTCTTGGTGCAGCTTTTGTAAATGTTGGTGACGGTCGACTTTTAAAAAGATTTTATTTTCTTTAGGATGAAAGGAATCTACTTTATAAACATGCAGTGGATAGGGTGGAATGCTTTTTCCAATTTCCCGCATCGTCTGCACTGCTTCCTCTTCTTCCCCAGGGGATAATTCAAAAGGTTCCATCAAAGTTAAGTGAGGTGGAATTAATTCATAGCGTGAATCATAACGCTTTCGAAAAGTGTTCGCCATGTCTTGAATCGTTTTTGAAGGAAAGCAGGCGATCCCGTAAATCATGAAATACCCCCTTTAATCGTCCGAACAATGATCGTAACATTATATTCCTTTTCAAAAAATCATTTAAACATGTAACGTAGAGCTTGAAGTAAATCCGGATCCCACAGTTTCCAATTATGCCCGCCTGATTTTTTCTCAAATGAATAGCGGCCGGCTTTTTCATTTAATATTGTGCTTAATTCTTCATTTGGAGTAACAAAGTCAATGTGTTTTCCATCGGTTGTCTTGACATTCGTCTCATTGTCGCCGACAATATGGTAAACCTCAAATGCTGGAAAAGCCGGGGCTTTCTTAACTTCATTTATGACATCGTCGTCCACATAAGGCGACTGTAAAATCGCTCTTGCAAAGCAATGCCGATAGCGCAGACAGGCAGCAAGTGAAATTGTTCCTGCTAGTGAATCACCCATTAATGTTCGGCCTGAAGCCACTTCATGGGTGTGAAACCTTGCTTCAAGTGCCGGCACAAGCTCTTGAGTTAAAAATGTTAAATATGCATCCTGCTCGCCGTAAACGGGATGAAACCAATGACGTCGCGTCGTAACATCAGGATAAGGAACACCGGCAACAATAACTTCATCGCCAGCCTCATCAAGAATAAGCTGTTCGCATTTTCGAGCAATTTTTCCGAATTGAAAGTAATCTTGTCCATCCTGGGCAATTGCTAAATGATATGTATATAAATCATTGTAATTGGGAGGGATGTACAGTTGAACATCAATTGTTCGCTGCAGCGCAGCACTTTCAAGAGAAAGAGTGGTCATCTCACCTTCCATTTAAACGGCCCCCTCTATTATGAGATTAAGATTTTCTTTCAAGAGGTATTGTACCATAGGGCTTATTTAGGTTCGATCAAATGCAAGCTAACGTAGATAAAGAAATAGGAGGTACCTGCCATGAAAGAACCAGTACCATGTGATGTTGTTGAACAGGCAGCGCGTGATGCTTTAAAAAAACGCGGTGTGAAAATTGAGGATATAGCAGATATTGTGTATGAAATGCAGGCGAAATATTCAGACAATTTAACGATGGAAGATTGTGTTGAAAGTGCGGATGCAGTTCTTTGTAAGCGGGAGATTCAACATGCAGTACTTGTTGGGGTCGAACTGGATGTTTTAGCTGAAAAAAATATGCTTTCCGAACCGCTTCAATCACTTATAGATACGGATGAAGGTTTGTTTGGTGTTGATGAAACAGTAGCGCTTGGTTCCGTATTTGGTTTTGGGAGTATTGCTGTCACCACATTCGGTTATCTTGATAAAGAAAAAATCGGCAAGATCCGAGAGCTTGATACAAACAAAGAACAAGTCCACACGTTTCTAGATGATTTGATTTGCTCGATTGCAGCGAATGCTTCTGCCCGTTTAGCTCACCGAATGCGTGACCGGGAAGAAAACCGGGGAAGTCAAGATATAAAAAAGCGTGAAGATGAAGAGTTGATCGGCTGAGTTTTTCGCACCATATACTGTAAACTGAAAATCCTAAGTAAAAAGCGGGCATATACGAAAAGTGAGTATATGTCCGCCGTCAGTGTTGGAAGCTAACCCTTGAAACAGTTTCGGGAAAGGAGAAGGCAGCAGCAATGGGTCATATTTATCAGAAGCCACGCTGGATCTATTGGAAACAAACATTTCGTTCCAAATTTCAAGCTGGTTGCGTGAAGGCAAAACTTGAAGATAATTGGAGCGGCGGCTACGAACTTGCGCCATGTGTGGAAATTCGTCGTTTAAAAAGTGACAAATATATTGTCCGCTATACATACGACGAAGCGTAATTTAAAAATTCATGTAGAAAGCTTGCGAAGCTGAACAGCAAGTGGTGCAAAAAGAACGACCGTACCTTTTGATATAAAGGAGGTCAATTAAATGGCATATGAAGACGGCTTGCAAATTCGACGAATGATAGATGAGGATATCCATTATTTCGGATTATTGTTAGAACAGGAAAATCATATTCAGAAGGAATATATTTCAAAAGAACAAATGAAGAATTTAAAGCTTGAAGATGAGCGGTTTCTTCATTTAGCTGCTGTAACTGAAGATGGCGCCCTGACAGGGGTAGGGATTTTTGCAAGAGACGCCATTGAAGTTGCCTGGGTTGTTTATATTATAGTTGCAAAACCTTGGCAGAAACACGGTGTTGCATCAATGCTTTTAAAGGCTTCTGAGCAAATGTATGTCGGCTTAACAAGTTTGTTTGCAGAAGTACATACAGAAAATCGCGAAGCGCTGACTTTTTTTGAGCGTCATGGATTTGAAGTGATCCAAAAGAATAACTGGGGCTGGCGCAACCAACATTCCGGGACAATGGTGTTGAAAAAGTCTTTGCAATGAATGCGTATGAATTACTTTCAACAATGAGGCGGTTATACAAAAACATTAAAAAGCGTGCAAGCTGATGAATGCTTGCACGCTTTTTAATGTTTTTTAATATTAGGAGCTTGGCCCGACCATTTGTGATGGATCCACAATTTTATCGAACTGTTCTTCGGTAAGAAGACCGCTGTTAATTGCAGCTTCTTTTAAGGTTGTACCAGCTTCATGTGCCTGCTTAGCAATCTTAGCAGCATTTTCATAGCCGATATGCGGGTTAAGTGCTGTGACAAGCATTAAAGAGTTGCGCAGGTGCTCATCAATTTTCGTTTGATCTGGTTCAATTCCGACTGCACATTTATCATTAAAACTAGTCATTGCATCGGAAAGCAGGGTGCAGGATTGAAGGAAATTGTAAACAATCACAGGCTTGAACACGTTCAGCTCAAAGTTACCTTGGCTTGCTGATACGCCAATCGTTGCGTCATTCCCCATGACTTGTGCTGCCACCATCGTTAGCGCTTCCGATTGCGTCGGGTTGACTTTGCCCGGCATAATTGAGCTTCCCGGCTCATTTGCAGGAATTGTAATCTCCCCAATACCACTGCGAGGTCCACTGGCAAGCCAGCGCACATCATTTGCAATTTTCATTAAGTCCGCCGCAAGTCCTTTCAGTGCACCGTGTACATGCACGGTATCATCATGGGATGTAAGGGCATGAAACTTATTCGGTGCAGATTGAAAAGTTTTACCGGTGATCTTAGAAATTTCTTCAGCGACATAAGTGCCAAAATTCACGTGTGCATTGATGCCTGTACCCACTGCGGTACCACCAATGGCAAGGTCGCGAAGATGTCGGAGGCTTTCAGTCACCATTTCCTCACTTTTTTCCAGCATGCGGTGCCATCCACTGATTTCCTGGCCAAGGGTAAGCGGTGTAGCATCTTGCAAATGCGTGCGTCCGATTTTAATCACAGCATCAAAAGTTTCACTTTTTTCTTTCATAGTATTTTTCAGTTTATTAAGTGCAGGTAGAAGTTCGTCTTCAACTTTTGTAACTGAAGCTACATGCATTGCTGTAGGAAATGTGTCATTAGAGCTTTGTGACCGGTTCACATCATCATTTGGATGTATGCTGACCTCGTACCCTTTTTCCTGTAACTTTTCTGTACCACGGCGGGCAAGAACTTCATTCATATTCATGTTAGATTGTGTACCGCTTCCGGTCTGCCATACAGAGAGAGGGAAATGATCGTTCAATTCGCCGCGAATAACTTCATCAGCTGCTTCAGAGATCGCTTCTGCAATATGGTCATCCAAATTATTCAAACGATTATTGGCGAGGGCTGCAGCTTTTTTTAAAATTGCAAAGCCACGCACGACTTCAAGCGGCATGGTTTCAATACCGATCGGGAAATTGTGCAGACTACGCTGCGTTTGTGCGCCCCAATGTTTATCAGCAGGTACATGCATTTCTCCAAGCGTATCTTTCTCAACACGGTAGCTCATTCGTATCATCCTCCAAGAACTGCAAAAATTTTATAAACTCTAAATCTATTTTGCGCTGAATCGATAAAATCCTGCAAGTGTTAATTTTAACAATGATAAAAAAATGTGATGTAGTAAGCTAAATTGAATCACCTGTCAATTAAGGTTTGAAATTGTCAAAATACAACTTCTTTTTACAATACATAGGTTTCCGCTGATACATTGACGTAACAGCGGTACACTTTGTACAGAAAGCGCTGACAGCGTTATACGTAAGCATAAAGCTTAATACTCGGATTGTGTTAACAGCTGAAGTCGGTAAAATAGAAAATGAAAGAAAAATCCAATTTTTCAAGGAGGTTGATGAAATGAATCAGGATCGTTATCCATCAAGGACAGGTGAAGAAGCCAGTATTTTGGAAAGAAAGGATCCAGTTATTCATGAAGGAAGCGGTGATTTGAAAGGTTGGATGGATCCAAATGATGTGTCTTTTTACGAGCAAAATGGATACTTATTGAAGAAAGATTTATTTTCGGCTGAGGAAATTCGTTTAATGGTTGAAAAACTTAATGATGAATTAAAGCGTCATGAAACGATTGATGATGAGACAGTCATAAAGGAACCAGAATCTAATGAAGTACGCTCAATTTTTGATGTGCACGAAAATTCATCGTTTTTTAAGCAGTTAGCCAGTGATGAACGTATTGCAAATATTGCCCGGGAAATTCTAGGTAGTGACATATATGTTCACCAATCCCGCATCAATTTTAAACCAGGATTTAAAGGCAAAGAATTCTACTGGCACTCGGATTTTGAAACGTGGCATGTAGAAGATGGGATGCCGGATATGAGAGCGCTTAGCTGTTCAATTATTTTAACCGACAATCATGAGTATAACGGGCCACTGATGCTTATCCCTGGCTCTCATAAGTGGTATGTATCTTGTCCTGGTGAAACACCTGAAGCGAACTATAAATCTTCTTTACAAAAGCAGGAAGCAGGTGTGCCGGACCACGAAAGCATGACTTGGCTTGCTGAACAAGCGGGGCATCAAATTGATCGTGCTACAGGGCCGGCCGGATCGGTGTTGTTTTTTGACTGCAATATCATGCACGGGTCTGCTGGAAACATTTCTCCTTATGCCCGCAGCAATGCTTTCTTTGTCTTTAACTCTGTTGAAAACAGGCTTGAAGATCCATATTCAGGACAGCCGCCACGGCCGAATTATTTAGCTAACCGGAGCCGGTCAGATGTTATTACACCCGCCCACAGCCCATTTGCGGCACAAGGAGCTTCAGTATAACTTTATCTGGGATTCAGACTGTCGACAAAGTACAAAACTAAACATTCACGGACAGCTTCCGGATCTGGGCTCCGCGGACTGCCCTATAAAGAGTTTAAAAACCGAATCATGAACGTAACCGGAACGAAAGCGGGCGCTTTCCTGAGGGCTTGGCTTCAGCTAACTTGTTCGAATCAAAACCATTCGAACAAGTGGATCTTCAGCCTGCGCTTGATCCTCTGGGAGTCGCCGTCTTTCGTTTGGGTCACTTTTATATTGATGGGTCATCTTCTTTTTATTGCGCATAAAACGTCATGATGAAATTGGCTCATGTAGAAATTGCTTGATCAAGAGGGTCTTTACATTTGATGACCTTAAAACTACACAAGGCTGATGAGCGCCGGCGGCGACGTCACCAAAAACAGCGCGAGCCGAAAATCCTGCAGGAAGTGAATTTCTGCCGAGGTAGTTGAGGCCGTGACGGGGGCTAAGAAGACACGGTGACTTCAAGCGTGAGCGCAGATCAAACCGATGTCGTACTTGTGCCCTCCGGGGGCAAGCGTCCGCCGAAAAGCGACGTCGGCCTCCGGTTTTCTTAAAAGTTTGTCTACACGCTGGAATCCCAGTTTTATCTGGGATTTTTTTGTGTGTGAAAACGATAAAGTATATGATAATAGTAAGAAAAGAGAAGGGAGGCTTCAAGTGTGACATTAGTCCATACAGCTGTATATTTACATACAAGCGAGGACCGAACTTGGGCGGAGCAGTTGTTTGAACAAGGCTTTACGGAGATTTTTATAGATGAAAATGGGGAAAACGAAGCAGTACATGACGGATACCAATTTCGTACGGAGAGCTGTACCGCCACCTTGCATTTCTTTAATTTACCCTGTGCCACAATAGAAGAAGCTGAAAAATTTTTAGGTTTATCACCAGGCCGTTTATTTGAACTGAAGATCGATACGTCTATACCTAGTTATCAACCTGTCACGTTAACGAACGGGTACACCCTTTCATATCCTCCTTTCACCCAAGAAAAAGCAGAAAAAGAAATTCGTTTAGATCCACAAGGCAATTTCGGAACCGGTCTGCACCCGACGACAGTTCATTGTTTAAAGACAATGTTGAACGACCCGCCGGACGGTGAGCAGGTAGCTGATATTGGTACAGGCTCGGGCGTTTTGGCTGTAGCAGCAGCTGCTTCTCGGGCACTGCATGTGAGTACATTTGATATTGAACCTGTTAAGCGCGAAGTAGATTGGCAGTTTAACATCAATCAACTAAAAACACTTCCTGAGGTTTATGAAGCTGATGTTTTTTCTTTACTACCGTTTGAAACCAAGTTTACGTATATCGTCATAAATATTGGCGCAGAAGTTACGCTCAAGCTGCTGCCAAAGCTGTCACTGCAAAATGTAAATACGCTTATTATTTCAGGTATTATATCCTGGCGGCGTGAAGATGTTCTAAATATGTGTAAGTCTGTTGGATTTTCAGTAGCAGAAGAGCAGCAGGCGGATCAATGGCATACACTTAAGCTGAAAAAAATTGAAAAAAAGAGGTGTGAATTTTGAGTCATAAAATTGTCGTTACTCGAAGTCTTCCGGAAGATTTGCTAGCTCCGCTACATGAACAAGCGCGCCTTGTCGTTTGGCCTTATGAAGAAACGCCTATGCCTTACCGTGACTTAAAACAAGAGTTACAAGATGCTGATGCACTTTTTTGTAATGTGACCGATACGATTGATCAGGAACTGATTGAGTCTGCGCCCAAGTTAAAGGTGATAGCGACAATGGCGGTAGGTTACAACAATATCGATATTCCTGTTTGCCAAAAGCACGGTATTAAAGTAGCACACACACCGGATGTTTTGACTGAAACGACGGCGGATTTAACATTCACACTATTACTTTCATCAGCCAGGCGGGTTACGGAAGGCGAGGCGCTCATTAAAAATAATCAATGGCAGACGTGGGCGCCATTCTTCCATACAGGTGTCGACATTTATGAACAACGACTTGGCATTATCGGTATGGGGAGAATTGGTGAAGCTGTTGCCCGGCGCGCACAAGGTTTTTCAATGGATATCTGCTACTACAATCGATCAAGGAATGAAACGGCAGAACAAGAGCTAGGGGCTGCCTATTTATCATTCCAAGAGGTACTATCAAGCTCTGACTTTGTATGTGTGCAGACCCCGCTTACACCGGAAACGAAGTACCTGCTCGATCGAAAGGCACTGTTTACCATGAAAGAAGGATCAGTGCTAATCAACACGTCTCGAGGAGGCGTGATCGATGAGCAAGCGCTATATGAGGCGTTAGTTGATGGACCGGTCGGGGCAGCAGGACTTGATGTTTTTGAAGATGAGCCGATTTCATCTGATCATCCTCTACTTCAGCTGCCACAAGTAACAGCCACTCCTCATATCGGCAGTGCGACGGTGGCGACTCGGCGTAAAATGGCAGCGATGACCGTTCGTCATATTCAACAAGTACTTGCAGGAGGTTCACCTGAGTACGCCGTTGTGTAATGTTTATGAAGCGACGTTCCGGGGAATCGTCAATCAGGGAAGCAGCCTGAAATGCAGCGGCATTAAAGAGGTGTTAGTGTTGAAAAAATACCTCGGGCAATGCAAGGGCTGCAAACAAGACGTGTATAGCATGGACGGTTTTTTAAACGGTGTTTATGATCCGGTGGCTAAATCGCTCTACTGCTATGTGTGTGGGGAAGAAGTTATAGAGGATGTTGAGTACGAGTACGATGAGGCTCTGAAGACGTAAGTTGATATGGCTGCCTTCAGGAGCCGGGCTCATATCCTTTGCCGCTGCAGCTGCACTCCCGGAGAGCCCGGGCTTGAACCTATAGCCCTCTGCATAACGATGCAGAGGGCTTTTACCGGGAATGTAAAAGGAGGGTACGTTTTTGGGAGCGTATAAGATTTTAGGGATTGCAGGGAGTCTGCGGACGGGATCGTTTAATCAGTCCGTCCTTAAAGAGTTGAAAATGATCGGCGGTGATGAAGCTGTCGTAAATATTTTTTCACTCGCAGACATTCCGCTTTTCAATGCTGATGACGAAGCGGGTGGTGACCCGGAGACAGTACAAATTTTTAAAGATGCGATTCACCGAGCGGATGCAATATACATTGTAACGCCGGAATACAGCCACGGCATGCCAGGTGTTTTAAAGAATGCTTTAGACTGGGCAGGTAGTATGGCAAATGATAATGCACTAGCATCTAAGCCAGCAGCAGTTGCCGGCGCCTCACCTTCACAGCTAGGTACCGCACTGAGCCAGCAGCAGGTAAAGCAGACATTACGGGCTGCAGGATCGCCCGTCCTTGAGCATCCAGAAGTTTACATCGGCGGTGTGAATAAAAAAGTTGACGATGAAGGGAATTTAACAGACAGCAAGACGAAGGAACAGCTGGAAAAATCACTGCACAGTTTAACAGCGTGGATTGAACTCCTGCGTAATAAGTAAGTCAAAAAAACAAAGGAGGGTGAGTTCATAATGAAACTCACCCTCCTTTCTAACGTATTAATTGGCATCAGACGCACGCCGTCTCGCAAAGTCAACAAAGCGAAAGCGGTCCGGCCGGTGCCGTGACTCGGTATATTGAAATAGCGTGGTGTCCTCTAAATAAACAAAGTTACGAACAACCACGATGTTGGAGAACCCGTCAATATCTAAGTACTTACGGTCATGTTCATCTGGTTCTTCCACAGTAATTTCTTTCTTTGCAAAGCTTATCGTAAGGTTCAGCTTATGTTCTAAATATTGATAAACTGAGTTTTCAGCAATGCTGTAAGTTAGTCCAGGAGCGATGTCATAAAGAATATAATCCCGGTCGAATATAATTCGTTCACCATCAACTTCACGCACTCGCCAAAGCTTCCAAACGAAAGTATCGTCAGGTTGGTCTAATTGAGATAAAAGATGTTCCGGAACGGTTTTTAAAACTTGTAAATCTAAAACGTGCGTTACAGCGTTTTCTCCAAGTCCTTGAGCAAGCTCTTGAAAACTAACAAGGCCGGAAACGGGGAATTGCAGTTTCGTTTGATCTAAAACGATAGATCCGCGTCCTTGTTGCTTTTGAATATAGCCGTGTTCCGATAAGTGGGTTAACGCCTTACGAATTGTCTCTCTAGATGTCGTATACTTTTCACAAAGCGCATGTTCTGAAGGAAGTAGAGAGCCGGGTGGGTATAAACCATCCCGGATTGCTTCAGCGAGCTGTTCGTAAATCTGTAAATACTTTCGCTGCATAATAACACGCCCTCCCAGCGTTTATGCCTTGGCGCCAAGGTGAAAAACGATAGATTCATACGGGCGCAGCTGCATCGCCTCTGCAGGCATTGGCGCCTTTTCGTAATTGCTGATGAGCACATCACAATCATTCGTTGGCTCCAAAATGTGAACAGGCCAAGTAAATGTTGCAGATTCCTCGTAAAAATTGTTGATGACAAGCAAAGTCTCACCCTGCCAAGTACGTATATAGTTAAACATGGCCGGATCCTCTGCATCGAGTAGTTCCATATCACCAAAAGTAATAATATCATAAGTTTTCCGCAGTTGGATGAGGCGTTGATAATGATAAAAAATTGAATTTGGATCTTTAAGCGCTGTTTTTGCATTAACTTGCTCGTAGTTCGGTGCCGGTTCGATCCAAGGCGTGCCCGTTGTGAACCCAGCTTTTTCTTTATCGTTCCATTGTACTGGTGTTCGGGAGTTATCCCGGGACTTGGCTTGAATTTTCTCCATGATATCCTCGTGTGATTCACCGAGTGCGGTTAACCGCTCGTACGTGTTTAACGTTTCAACATCACGATAACTTGAGATGTCGTTGAATTTAGGATCAGTCATGCCAAACTCTTCACCTTGATAAATATAAGGTGTGCCTTGCAGCATGTGCATTGAAGTAGCAAGCATTTTTGCTGACTCTTTATGATAAACGCCATCATTTCCAAAGCGTGTAACAACCCGGGGCTGGTCGTGGTTGCACCAGAAGAGCGCATTCCAGCCGCCACCTTCATGCATTGCTGTCTGCCATTTAAATAAAATGTTTTTCAGCGCTAAAAAGTCAAAATCAGCGACAGCCCATTTTTCTCCTTCAGGATAATCAACTTTTAAGTGGTGGAAATTAAACACCATATCAAGTTCTTCACGATCCGGGTTGGTATATTTAATGCAGTGATCGACAGTTGTTGAGGACATTTCGCCTACAGTCATAATGTCATATTTTGAGAACGAGTTTTCGTTCATTTCGTGCATAAATTCGTGTACCCGCGGACCATCTGTATAAAATTTACGCCCGTCTCCCGGCGCCACAGACCCATCATCATTTGGAAAGCGTTGATCTTTAGAGATTAAATTAATAACGTCGAGGCGGAAACCGTCAACTCCTTTATTAAACCAAAAATCCATCATTTCGTAGACATCGCGTCGAACATTTTCGTTTTCCCAGTTAAGATCAGCTTGGGTAATATCAAATAAGTGTAAATAGTATTGTCCGCTTGTTTCGTCATAAGCCCAGGCACTTCCACCGAATTTTGACTGCCAGTTATTCGGTACATCACCATCAACCGGGTCTTTCCAAATATAATAATCACGGTAAGGGTTATCTTTTCCTTTTAAAGCTTCTTGAAACCATGGGTGTTCAGTAGATGTATGGTTTACGACGATGTCCATGATCACTTTAATATTACGAGCGTGTGCTTCATCAAGAAGTCGATCAAAGTCTTCCATTGTCCCAAAGTCCGGATGGATCGAAAAGTAATCACTAATGTCATAGCCATTGTCCCGGTGAGGGGAAGCATAAACCGGTGTCAGCCAAATGACATCAATACCGAGTTCGTGTAAATAGTCAAGTTTTTGAATAATGCCGTTTAAGTCACCAGTGCCGTTACCGGTCGTATCATTAAAACTTTTAGGGTAAATTTGATAAACGACAGATTTGCGCCACCATTCATTCATTGTTGACATAAAAGTCACCTCACAAAAAAATTATAAAACGAAAGAGAACTCCGCGCGGAAAAACCGCGCGAAGCCAATAATTAAACATCCTGCTTTTTAAGCTTCGCATAGCCGTAGGTTAATACAAACGGCACAATAATGACAATCACCATACCAATTAAAAACGGAATCCAGTCTTCCGGTAAAATCGAGAAGATGCCAGGCACACCGCCAACCCCGATCGAGCCGGCAAGTACGTTGTTTAAGGAAACGTAGGTTGCTGCAATGGCTGAACCGATGACTGCACAAACGAAAGGAAACTTATAGCGTAAGTTAACACCGAACATTGCCGGTTCTGTTACCCCGAGCCAAGCTGAAATACCACTTGTGAAAGATAAGCCTTTCATGTTTTCGCTTCGCGTTGCCATCATAATTGCAAATGCAGCAGAACCTTGAGCAATATTAGATAAGGCTAAGATTGGCCACAAGAACGTTCCGTCGATGGCATCACTGCCAACAAGTTGTAAGTCAACAGCTAAGAAGGTATGGTGCAGCCCCGTTACAACGAGTGGTGCATACAATAACCCGTATAGTAAGCCACCGAGTGCTGAAAAGTTTTCAAACATCATGACAAAGAAATCAGTAATGCCGTTACCAACTGTAAACATCACAGGTCCAATCAAAATAAAGGATAGAAACCCTGTAACAAGCAAAGCAACCGGTGCGACAACGAGCATTTCAATGGCATCTGGTGTAATACGTTTCATGAAGTTCTCAATTTTTGCAAGCACAAAGGATGCAATTAACACCGGAAGAACTTGCCCTTGATAACCAACTTGTTCAATTTCTAAGCCAAACAAGTTCCATACAGGAATTTCACCGGCTTCCGCAGCATCTCCGTAAGCCCAGGCATTCAATAAATCAGGGTGTACAAGGATTAAACCGAGTACAATTCCTAAAAGCGGACTGCCGCCAAATCTCTGCACAGCTGACCAACCAATTAAAGCCGGCAAGAAAGTAAAGGCTGCATTCGCAATTAAATTAATAATGTCTGCTAAATCAGCCCATTGTGGATAAACATCGATGATCGATTGATTATCAAAGAAAATCCCTTCACCAACTAACAAATTGTTTAAACCAAGCAGTAGACCTGCAGTAACAATTGCTGGGAGGATCGGTATAAAAATATCAGCAAGCATCTTTACGCCGCGCTGCAGCCAATTTTGCTTTTCTTGAGCTGCCTGCTTCGTTTCGTCTTTAGATGCTTCTCCTAAACCTGTGATCGGTAAAAGTTCTGCATAAACTTTTTCAACAGTTCCTTGCCCGATAATCACTTGAAATTGACCGGCTGTAGAAAAAGAGCCTCGAACAAGGTTTAAGCTTTCAAGTTTTTCTTGATCTACCTTTTCATCATCGTGTAACACGAGCCGGAGTCGGGTCACACAGTGTGTAGCTGAGGAAATATTATCTTTTCCTCCGAGGGCTTCGACGATCTGTTCGACAGCTTGTCTCGTAACATCCGCCATATCCATTTTCTCCTTCCTGTATCCGTTTTCAAATAAGCTCTAAAAAAGAACCATGTCAATAAAGTTAACCTTGTATATACATGATCAAAGCACTTATAGTCTATCCTGCATATACAAGTTCGTCAAGATAAAAAGAAAATTGTCGAACGAAAAAATTTAACGCAAATGAAAACGTTAACAAGTTCAGGTTATCAATGTTTGATAATCGTGCGCTCGACAAAGTTCAAATGCAGTTGTCAAAGCGCAGGTCTTACAGCAGTTGTTCTGTGATTATTGAAGAGTTTGTTAAAAGAAAGACGTTATGTAAAAGAGGTCAGCATTTTGTTTAAACTTTACTATATAGTTCAAGTAATATTTGCGAGTGATACGTTGTAAATGTAAGCTTGAAATAGGGGGGCGATTTAGTTCACTGCTTTTTTCAAGCATGATCCATTCACGTTTTTGAAACTCGGAGTAAGGGAATAATTTTTAACAAAAGGGGGAGTCATTATGTCGCTCGAAAATATGAGTGAAATTGAAGAACGAGTGTATGCAGAGCTTGAGAACGTGCAAGACCCGGAACTTGGTATTGATATTGTAAACCTTGGACTTGTGTATGGTGTGGATGTCGATAAGGATGGCGATGCGAAAGTAACGATGACTTTGACATCGATGGGGTGCCCACTTGCCGGTACAATCGTATCGGATATTAAAAGTTCTTTAAATGATTTGATTGAATTTGGTGAGATTCAAGACGTTGACGTTGAAATTGTGTGGAGTCCGGCTTGGGGTAAACACATGATGTCCCGCTATGCGAAAATCGCTTTAGGTGTACACGAAGGTCCTGATGAACACCGGTAAACACAGTGGCGAAATTTTTTGGTTGTTGTTTTGAATATGAGCGTGAATGCTACAGCATTTACGCTTAGCCAAACTGAAGTTGTATACTGCATTTTTGTTGAACGCTCCCGGCGGCTGCATACTTCGTAATTGTTCTGTACTGACGCCGCCGGTACGTATCAACGTTACGGTTATTAGAATTCAGCCGCGATTGCGCCCCTGCTATGATTAAATTAAAAATAGGCTTTTCAATCTTAAATAGAAAGCAGGTGATCTTCGGTGGGATTAATCGTTCGACGTATTATTCGTTCCTTCGTTATTGGTTATTTATTCCGGTATTTGCGCAGGTTGGCCATTAGAATGTTTCGTAAATCCTAAGAACCGTAGCGGCATGAGATTATACGCGCTGCACTGTTCACATGCTTTCCGAAACCAACATGGCGGTGTTTTTTCTGGATAACTGAATAGCGTCTGATTTACTCAGTACTGGAATTTTGGGCACCAATCACACCGCAAGCTTCACGGGCGCCTGAATCACCGGTGGCAAGTGTATCTTCATCCGGTCCAGCTTCTCCTGTATTTTGAGATACATAGCGGTCAGGGATGTTTGCGAAATTGTCCGGTTGTTCATGTAAAATTAGTGCCGTCTCCGCGTCAATCAATTCCTCCGGGCTGAATTGGTCTGTTACAAATGAAAACTGAGCTGTGCCGTCTGAAACAGCGTAAACAGGTACTAAATCTCCACTATGTGCGGGATGATCGGTATTTTCAGGGTTGTAATGGCCGCCGGCGCTTGTGAACGGGCCATCCGGTGCTTCAGGTTCGCAAATTGCATTTTCATGAATGTGAAAGCCGTGAAAACCTGGTGTTACATCGTGCAGGTGCCCGGTGACGACTGTCAGTCCTTCCTTATTTCTCAGAAAAGATACTGTGCCGGCATCTTCTCCGCTCGCAAGCGTCATTTCTGCACGAGCACTTGAATCTGCTGCCGATTGAACGGGCTGAAGTTCGTGGTCTAAAGGTTCTTCGGCTCGAGGTTGACAAGCTGCTAATGTGATTAAAAGACACATACCTACCGCTTTCCAGCGAAACTGCATCTTAATCCCTCCTGTTCTAATTTCTTGTTACAGTATTTCCAGAGATCAAAAAAACAAACGATATGTTAATCTTTTCTAATATGTAGATAGGCCATTGGCTTACAAGGTGAGCATAAGTGTTGCAAATCTCCTTGATATGAGATAAGTTTTTTAAGGATATTGTTTATGAAGGAGGCACCACCATGATGTATGCAGCCTTAGGCTTCCTGCTGCTTTGGCTCATGTTTTCATTATATTATCGCTTTGTACCAGTGCTTGGAGTTGATCATTTGCAGAATGAAACATCCGCGGACGGGGATGTTTTATACGTGGACGTACGCGATTATCAATACGTAGATGGCGAGCTGCCAGAAGGGGAAGTTGTACCTATGCCTCTTGCTCATTTGAAGCGGCACTACAACACCATTGAACAAAAGCCAATTGTTGTTATCGCCGAGGATATTTCTGCTAAAAATATGAGTATTCGCTGGCTGAAAAGAAAAGGGTATAAGATTCAAGGGTATTGTCTTGGAAAAGCGTGCAGCCCTCGTGAAACTTAAGTTTGAAAAAGTATAGTGCGCATGAAAAACGCCAAAAGCTGTTGAAGTAAGTTGTGAAGCTTCAAATCAGCTTTTGGCGTTTTTAAAAGAAATTAATGGAAATCATAAGCTGTGGCTTGCATCCCATTAATTTTAAGTGAGAAGTGCTTGAGGAGTTGAAAAGTGGTTAATAATATAATTGATGTTTGCAATTAACCCTCCCCTTGCATGACATATAAAAACACCGAACTTAAAAAGCCCGGTGTTGTAGTATTTATGTATGGTGTCCCGTGCTGGGCTCGAACCAGCGACCTCCACCCTGTCAAGGTGGCGCTCTCCCAACTGAGCTAACGGGACAATTTGTATAAGTTATTGTAGAAGCGACAACCATATATTATAATGCTGCAGTACTTCTGTCAATAAAAAAGTTAAATGACGAAAAATTTCAATATTCTCTATGGCTTTTCATGCTCGAATGATAGACTAATGTAAGATTTAAGAAAATCAGCGAGAGGGGTTTTATCTATGAAGGCATACATAAACGGAAGAATTTTAAACGGAGACGGCCGTGTTGCAGAAGGAATGGCGCTCGTTGTTCAGCAAGGGAAGATTCATAGCGTTTCAGCGCTTCAAGACGTTCCGTCAGAGGCGGAGCGAATTGATGTTACAGGCTGTGTGTTAACACCTGGTTTGATTGATGTACATACGCATTTAGGTGTGCACGAAGAGGGAATTGGTAAGCCTGGTGCTGATTTTAACGAAACGAGCGATCCGATTACGCCATCGGTACGGTCTCTTGATGGTATCAATCCTGCAGATGAAGGATTTTATAACGCAAGAAAACACGGTGTCACAACAGTTCAAGTGCTTCCGGGTAGTGCAAATGTCATTGGAGGAGAAATGTGTACCGTTAAGACTGAAGGAACACTCACAGATGAAATGGCGATCACTTCTCCATCAGGATTAAAAGGCGCGCTCGGTGAAAACCCTAAGCGCGTTTACGGAGACCAAGGGAAAAAACCAGTTACCCGTATGGGGATCGCCGCATTAATGAGAGAGACTTTCGTTGAAGCAGATCATTACCGAAATCAGTTGGCACAGGGCCAAGACGTGCAGCGCGACCTGCATATGGAGCATGTAGTGAAAGTGTTAAATCACGAAATTCCGCTTCGTGTCCACGCACACCGGGCGGATGACATTGCAACGGCGCTCCGAATTAAAGATGAGTTTCAAATCCCGATGACATTAGAACACGGTACTGAGGCACATAAGATTGCCGATCGTGTTGCTAAATCCGGTGTTTCCGTCTCGGTCGGTCCGACGATGACCCCGAAATCGAAAGTAGAGCTATCTGATAAAACTTGGGATACATTAAGGGTGCTCGATGAGCTTGGTGTAAATATTGCAATAACAACAGATCATCCGGTTATTAGTATTGAGAACTTTGTAACGAGTGCAGCTACTGCCGTAAAACACGGGCTTGCTGAAGATATTGCCTGGCGGGCTGTCACCCACCAAGCCGCGGTTCATTTAGGCCTTGGGGATCGTCTTGGTTTGCTTCAAGCAGGAAGAGAAGCGGACTTTGTCATTTGGGACGGGCACCCGCTTGATTACCGTACATCAGTGAAAGAAACTTATATAGATGGTAATTGTGTGTACCAAGCATAAGGTAGCATATATGTATGAATAAGATTAATGCCGCCATTATGGCGGTCAGGCTGTAGACAAAGTACAAAACTTAACATTAACTCACAACTTACTGCTCCAACCGCCGCGAGTTGCCCTGTTAAAAGGAAAAATCGGATCATGAACGTGACCTTCACGCCAGACGGACGCTTTCCCGAGGGCTTGGCTTCAGCTAACTTGTTCGATTTGATTTCCAATCGAACAAGTGGATCTTCAGCCTGCGCTTGATCCTTTGGGAGTCGCCTTCTTTTGTTTCGGTCACTTGTTAGTTAACGGATCATTAAGGATTCCCATTGTATATGGTTCGTTTTGATCGCTCATGAAGCGTCATTATGAAATTGATTCATGTAGATGTTGCTTGACCAAAGTGACCTCTACTATTCATGACCATCAAATGACGCAAGGCTGACGAGCATCGGCGGCGACGCCACCAGGAACAGCGCGAGCCGAAAAAGGGACGTCAGCCTCCGCTTTTCTTGAAAGTTTGTCTACACGCTGGCCGCCATTACGGCGGTTTTTTTTTGCAAGCATACGTGTAGATCATGGTAAGATGAAGCTGTAAGTTTTCATATAGAAAGGCTGAATCGAAGATGAACCTTACTGATTGGGAATCGTGGCTTGAAATAGCTAGTCGTGCTGATTGGCAGCAGTACCTTATTGCATTACTCATATTTATTTTGCTTTATTTGTTTCGTAAAATTTTCACGAAATATTTATTTTCTTTTATATTGCGCCTGTCCCGTAAGGGCCGTACAAATTTTATGCCGAACTTGCTTCTATCTTTTGAGAAGCCATTTCACTTTCTTTTAAGTATTCTTGGTTTTTATCTTGCGCTTTTGTATTTACCACTTCCAAGTGCAGTGAACGTATATATTCATACACTTTTCCGTTCCTTTGTCCTTGTGGCGCTAGGGTGGGGGTTATACAATTTTTCGGCAGCCTCCTCAGCGATTTTCAGATCGTTTATAAGAAAAGTGGACCAACATGAAGATAGTATGGTTGTGCCATTTCTTTCACGGCTATTACGATTTATCATTATTGCTTTAACGGTAACTGTGATTGCCCAGGAATGGGGTTATGAAATTACAGGTTTTGTTGCCGGCCTTGGTTTAGGTGGACTTGCGTTTGCACTTGCAGCACAAGATACCTTGAGTAACTTTTTTGGTGGTGTTGTAATCGTTACAGAACGTCCGTTTAAACGCGGGGATTGGGTTGAAACTCCTTCGGTCGAGGGAATTGTGGAAGACATCTCTTTTCGGAGTACGAGCATCCGCACTTTTCAGGATTCTTTAATGATCGTACCGAATTCCACGCTTGCCAATGAAGCCATCACAAACTGGTCAGAAATGGATAAACGGCGGGTTATGGTGACGCTAGGTTTAACATATACAACCCCGCCGGATAAGGTGGAGCGGTGTGTAGAACGGTTTCGTGAGTACTTAAAACATGATGATGAAATTGATCAAGAAGAGCTTGAAGTTCATTTTCATGAGTTTAATGCGTATAGTCTGGATGTTTTAATTTACTTTTTTACAAAAACGACAGCCTGGTCTGAATGGTTGCAAGTTCGTGAACGTGTGCACCTTGATTTCATGAGAATTCTTGCAGAAGAAGAAGTTTCAATTGCCTTTCCGACACAAAGTATTTATATGGAAGCAACGCCTGAAGCGACCCATGGCAAAGGCGTGCGCCAAGAAGAGGCAGAGGAATAGCAGAAAGCGGGGGAATGGTTTTGTGGATCGAGATTATCGTCCTGGCGCTTGCTGCATCTGCAGATAATTTAGCGGTTGGAACAGCTTACGGTGTGCAGCGTAAATCGGCGCAGTTCAGATTTATTTTAGCTGTTGGTCTTGTGTCAGGGGCCGCATTTATCATGACTGCTATTGGCGGACGTGGTTTAAGGGAAGTTCTGCCTTTAACCTGGGCTGAAGGTATAGCAGCAGCTGCTTTTATTCTTATTGGGCTGTACAGCTTATACCAAGTATATGTATCAAATCAATCAACAACAGATGATAAGGCGCAAATTGAGAAAAAAGAAAGTGTGCTGCTAGTTTTTATTTTATCTCTTGATGCCCTACTAGCTGGTGCAGGAGCCGGTATGCAGGATTACCCAATTGTTTCAGCAGCTTTAATCATGGCTTTTGCAGGTGCTCTCTCTCTGCTTATCGGCTTTAAAGCAGGAGAGCAGATACTGCAGCGACCGTGGCTCGCTCGTTTTAGCTATCTTCCCGGTGTTGTTTTAATTGTTTATGGAAGTATCGGTGTTTTAAACCTTCTTTAATAATTTCGTGACAATGGTTGCGCAAGCCAATACGTAGGTCTATAATGACAAAGGATGATCAGACAAAACTTTGAAACAGAAAGGGGTCCGAGCGGGCCATGAAACGAGAAGAGACATTTACTTTTGTCAAAGGTTTGCCGGTGCACCAAGTCATTGATTTAGTTCACGCCACAGAGCGTTGGGATAGTTATATCACGTTTGAAACGAAAAAAGCTTCAGCAAACGGAAAAAGTGCGCTAGGTTTAATGTCGATGCTTACCACGCTGAAATTAGGAGAAAAGGTTACTGTGAAAGCGAATGGTGAGGATGCCACAGAAGTAATCAATGGTTTAAAAACGTTTTTTGAACGCTCGGAATTAACCCAGGAACCCCTTGATTACTGGGAAGAAGCAGGGGTTGAAACTGTTGAAGCAGCTATGACCGGGTGTTTAACAGCTTGGTCGGATGATGTACAGCAAATAGCGAAGTCTTATTTAAAAACAACCCGCAGTTAAAACACGTAAGCAGCCGAAAATCGGCTGCTTTTTTATTTTTTATCATATTAGGCGAGAAGACCCCCGCTTCTTACGAAGTGTAAAGCGGGGGATGAATCGCCCTTCTGTTACCCCTTGCTTGCCTGGGTATGACATCTTCGCTATAATGGGAATGTAAGTTCGTATTTCCGAGAGGAGGTCGCTGACGTTGAGCATACACAAAGCCTACAAATTCCGTATCTATCCTAACCGACACCAACAAACGATGATTAACAAAACGATTGGATGCAGCCGCTTTGTGTTCAACTACTTTCTCGCGGAGTGGAACGAGGCCTATGCCACGAAAGGGAAAGGTTTAACGTACAGCTCCTGCTCTTCGGAACTTCCGGCGCTCAAAAAGGAATACGAATGGTTAACAGAAGTGGATAGTGTCGCTGTACAAACAAGTGTCAAAAACCTGGCTGACAGCTTCACACGGTTTTTCAAAAAACAAAACAAACTTCCGCGTTTCAAATCAAAGGGAAACCCGGTCCAATCCTATACAACCAAACATACAAACGGGAACATTGCGGTTGTCGATAACAAAATCAAACTGCCGAAGGTTGGTTTTGTTAAGTTCGCTAAGAGCCGTGAAGTGGAAGGGCGTCTGTTGTCTGCGACGGTTCGTAGGAACCCGACAGGCAAATACTTCGTGTCCCTTCTTGTGGAAACGGAAGTCGACGAACTTCCGAAAACCGGGCAGTCCATCGGCATTGATGTCGGATTAAAAACATATGCATCCCTGTCAGACGCAACGGATTACGACAACCCCCGCTTCCTCCGTTCCTTGGAAACGACGTTAGCTAAAGAGCAGCGTAAGTTGTCCCGCCGTTATGAACAGGCAAAGAAAGACGGCAAGCCTTTACGTGAAGCGAAAAATTATCAGAAACAGCGGGTGAAAGTGGCTCGTGTTCACGAACGAATCAAAAACGCCCGTACGGACTACCTGCATAAAATCAGCACCGATATTGTCAAAAACCACGAGATCATCGGCATTGAAGATTTGCAGGTAACGAACATGGTGAAGAATCACAAACTTGCAAAAGCCATTAGCGAAGTTAGTTGGTCAGAGTTCCGTTCCATGCTTGAATATAAGGCAAAATGGTACGGAAAGAAGGTTGTAGCTGTAGAAAAATCTTTCCCTTCAAGTCAGTTGTGTTCTTCTTGTGGCTATCGTAATCAAGACGTGAAGAATCTTGCTTTGCGTACATGGACATGCCCATCGTGCCACACTCATCACGATCGAGATTTCAACGCAAGTAAAAACATTGAAGCCGAAGCTATAAGGCTTCGAACCGAAGGGACTTCGGGGATCGCCTAATTCATAACTGACCGTTAGGTTGGTGTTCTTAGGAATCCCCCACCTCTTAGCGAAGCTTAGGTGGGGGTAGTTCAAACGAGGTTTAATTTGTGAAATGATCTTTGAGGTTAAAATTGGTTTTTCGTAAAAATCTAAGTATAATAAAATGAAGTAAAGAAATAGAGTGCGATGAAAGCAGGAGGGATAGATATGCGCTATAAGCTGCTTCATCAAGTGGATCAAGGAGATGAGTTGGCCCGTCATATTTATGCAAGTGACGGGCGGGTTCTTTTACAGGAAGGTGTACCTTTAACGGTCGGCTTGATCGCAAAACTGAGACACATGGGTGTTTGGGCGGTTTATATTAAAGATGATACTTTCGGAGAGGTTCAAGTTGAAGAGATGGTATCAGAAACGACACGTCGTGAAACTTTGGGTACTTTATCAGCGTGCCATGCCCAAATTCAAAAAGGCGGAGAAGTAGAAATTCAAGATGTTCAAAAATCGGTTACAAAACTAATTGAAGAAATTTTGGAGAATAAAGATTTACTGCTTGCTTTAACTGATATCAAAACAGAAGCAAACGAAATTTTCGTTCACTCATTAAATGTATGTATGACTTCAATATTGATTGGGGTCAAAATGAATTTAAACCGTGAGAAGCTTCAGGAACTGGCAATTGGTGCACTTATGCATGATGTAGGGAAAGTCACTGGGAAAGTTGATCGAACAAAAAAGGATCGAATGCAGCCGGAACACCATACATGGCTTGGGTTTGATATTTTGCGAGTGAATCATGAAATAAGTACGCTGTCTGCTCACGTTGCATTAGCTCACCATGAATACTTAGACGGTAGTGGAGTACCGAGGAAGCTTGAGGGAAACGATATTCATGCATTGGCAAGGATTACGACGGTAGCCAATGATTTTGATAACTTGCTCACAAAAGGTGATGGTGAAAAACCGATGCTGCCACATGAAGCGTGTGAAAATATTATGGGAGCTACGAACCTTAAGTATGCCCACCCTATTGTTTGGCGTTTTCTCCGAGCTGTAGCATTTTATCCAAATGGAAGCCAAGTTCGATTAACAACAGGGCAGACAGGTGTTGTGATCGCTCAACATAAAGGTTTGCCGCAGCGTCCGGTCGTCCGTGCGTTTAATATTGTTGGTCATGCAAAAGAAGATTATGAATTCGTAGATATTGATTTAGCTGAAGAGCGAACAGTGTTTATTAAAGAAGTCTTATAAACAAATGCATCGAGTTTTGCAAAATTTGTCAAGTGGTTCGCCTTGTTTTCCATTTCTCCTCTGGTATAATAGACACAGGTAAGGTGTGCGAGACTTTTGGATGAGAAAAGAGGGCTATAGATGAACAGCCGGAAAGCAGCTATGCGGTTATATTATCAAATAACAGCTGTTTGCTGGGGAACAGCTGTTATGACAGCAATTGCTGCGGTGGTTTTTCTACCTGCAGACATTCCGTATGTATTTGTAGTGACGACCCTTGGTTTTGTTTCTATCGTCATGCAATTTTTAATTAAAAAGGTTTTGTTTACATATTTTCGGCCTTTGTTTGAAGTTGAGCAATTTCTCCGTAAAGTGTCCCTCGGGGATGAATATGGACGTTTATTACTCAAGACGAGGCAGTTTCATTGGTTAGGCCAGCATATCAATCGACTTTTAGACCGGCTCGAAACCCACATTCAACGCTATACAAAAGAGACGGATGAAGTGATGGCGCAGCTGGCTTATAAGGATGAACTCACAGGTTTGGCCAACCGCCGTAAATTTCGTGATCTCGTAGACGAAGCGATAAATGCTAGTGTCACCGGATTGGAACGAAACTTTGCGGTGGTTTATTTAGATTTAGATGGTTTTAAATCAGTAAACGACACGCTTGGTCATCAAGCTGGTGATGATCTGTTGGTAGCTGTGACAGAAAGGTTGCAAGCTTCGCTTTCAAAAGGAGCTATGCTTGCCCGTGGAGAAGGTGATGTCTTTACGCTTTTGTTAACAGAAGCTTATTCTGCTGAAAAGACGAAACAAAATGTTGAGCAACTGCTCTCGGTATTTTCAAAGCCGTTTCAAATAGGTGACGACGCAATACTGCTTGCTGGTACAGCCGGGATTGCTTTTTATCCTAAAGATGGCACAACTTATGAAAGTTTGATTCGCAATGCAGACGCAGCGATGTACGCAGGACGAAAAAGTGAAATTCAAGCGTCTTTATATGAACCTGAAATGAACGAACGTTATTTAGCGCAAGCTGAAATCGATAAAGAACTTCGTCTCGCTTTGGATCGAGATGAATTTTCCATTCACTTTCAGCCTCAAGTAGATTATTCAACGAGTGAAGTAGTAGGTGTTGAAGCTCTTCTCCGCTGGGATAGTTATAAGCTGGGTCGTATATCGCCGGCTCAGTTTATACCGGTACTTGAACG
The DNA here is from genome assembly GCF_003014715.1 of Salsuginibacillus halophilus. Taxonomy (GTDB): domain Bacteria; phylum Bacillota; class Bacilli; order Bacillales; family Marinococcaceae; genus Salsuginibacillus; species Salsuginibacillus halophilus. The sequence continues at coordinate 132,857 of NZ_PYAV01000002.1, read as the reverse complement.
TTCTCCGCTTATGAACAAAGTAGGAGCATGGGTACTTGAAGAAGCATGCCGGACAAATCGGCAGTGGCAGGATGAAGGTCATCCGGCGATTTCTATGTCAGTGAACATGTCAGCAAGACAATTCCAACAAGCTGACCTTATTGAAAATGTAAAGGGGGCATTAGAGCGAACAGGCTTGGATGCTTCATGTTTAACTGTGGAAGTCACAGAAAGCGTAGCGATGGAAAACATTGAAAAGACCGAAGAGAAAATGAAGGCATTGAAAGCACTAGGTGTAAATATTGCGATTGATGATTTTGGCACAGGATATTCGTCTTTAAAGTATTTAAAAGTATTCCCTATTGATATTTTGAAAATTGATCGTGAGTTCATTAAAGATGTTGCGGCTTCTTCTAATGATGGGGAAATTGTAACTGCTATTATTGCACTAGCACGCAGCTTGAAAATCAGAGTGGTTGCTGAAGGGGTTGAAGATATTGAGCAGCTCTACTTTTTGAATCAACAGCAATGTGCAGTTGTTCAAGGATATTTGTATGCAAAACCGATGCTATCTAGTGAATTGAAACAGTGGCTAGGTCGTCGAAAAGATGTTATACAAGCTGTTGCAAGTAGAGGAGCTTGAATCCCCCCCACCTACCCTTCGCTAAGAGGTGGGGGGATTCCTAAGTAGAAGGTTCTTGTTATGACAAGTGATGAAATTCATTCATGTAGATAATGCTTGATAAAAAAGATCATGACCATCAAATTACGAAAGGCTGATAAATATCGGCGGCGACGCCTTCGGAGAACAATGAGTGAGAAAATCCCGCAGAAGCGTCCGCCGAAATGCAAAGTCATTTTTTGTTTGTCTACACGCTGAGCTCAAGTACTAGCTTGAGCTTTTTTATTTGGTTCCTGTTATATAACATCGATTAGCTTTGAAAAGTTTTCAAGGTTGTTTTTTAACTATGAAATCAGCATTTTACAAATAAAAATACAATTTTAAGAAAAAAATTCTATTTAACTGTTGCGTAACAGATGCTCCTGTTATAATATAAATGTAACAGAAACAAACTGTACTAAAACAGATAACATTTTGATAGGGGGAGACGTGATGAATCATAGTACAACAACCCAGTCAGGCCTAAAAGTGACTGGTGAAATTCCCGAAAAGTATAGTCATATTTTAACTGAGGAAGCATTGCAGTTTTTAGCTGGTTTAGCAGAAAAATTTGAAACGAAGCGTCACGAAATTTTTCAAGAGCGCAAGGAAGTGCAAGCAGCGATCAATGAGCGTAAACTTCCAGACTTTCTTCCGGACACCGAGCACATAAGAAATAGTGACTGGACGATTGCATCATTGCCTGAAGATTTACAAGACCGGAGAGTGGAGATCACCGGTCCGGTCAGTCGTAAGATGGTCATTCAAGCTTTAAATTCCGGGGCGCATGTCTTCATGGCTGATTTTGAAGACGCCACCTCACCGAAATGGTTGAACTTAATTGACGGACAAAAGAATTTATATGATGCCGTTCGTCGAGACATCACTTTTGAAAATGAAACGAATGGAAAAGTTTATGAGTTAAGCGAAGATACAGCGACATTGCTCGTACGGCCGCGAGGTTGGCACCTTGATGAAAATCATGTGTTGTTTAACGGCAGTCCCATCTCTGGAGGTTTGTTTGACTTTGCACTTTATATGTTTCATAACGCAGAAGAACTGAGAAAACGGGGGAGCGGCCCTTACTTTTACTTGCCAAAGCTTGAACATCATTGGGAAGCCCGCTTATGGAATGAAATCTTTGTCGAGGCACAAGAACAGCTTGGGTTACCGCAAGGCACAATTCGAGCTACGGTACTTATTGAAACGATTACTGCTGCTTTTGAAATGGACGAAATTTTATATGAGCTAAAAGATCACTCCGCCGGTTTAAACTGTGGACGTTGGGATTATATATTCAGCTATTTGAAGCGCCTGCGTCATTGGCCGGAAGTATTGCTGCCAGACCGATCTAAAGTAACAATGACTGTGCCGTTTATGCGGGCGTATTCGCTTCTTGCGATTCAAACGTGCCATAAACGAAATGCGCCGGCGATCGGCGGCATGGCACCGCAAATCCCTGTGAAAAATGATGAAGAGAAAAACGCAGCGGCGCTTGCGAAGGTTCGTGAAGATAAAGAAAGGGAGGTTACAGACGGTCATGACGGTACATGGGTGGCACATCCAGCCCTTGTTCCAGTGGCAAAAGAAATCTTTAACAAACATATGCCACAGCCTAATCAAATTGATAAAAAACGTGAAGATGTTCAAGTTAGCGCACGTGACCTTCTTCAAGTGCCAAAAGGAGATATCACAGAAGAAGGCGTTTATATGAATGTAGATATTGGGCTTCGCTATATTCAAGCTTGGCTGTCAGGAATGGGGGCGGTACCGATCCATCATTTAATGGAAGATGCAGCGACAGCTGAAATTTCAAGGGCGCAGTTGTGGCAATGGATTAAGCACCAGGATGCGTACACTTCAAATGGAAAAGAAATCACGGAGACATTCGTCCTTGATATGGTAAATCAAGCGAGTGAGAATATCGCAGCTGAATACAAAACTGCCGGTATATCTACCGATCGCTTAAAAGAAGCAGAGCAACTCATGAAAGAACTTGTGACTGAAGATGAGTTTACAGAGTTTTTAACTTTGCCAGGTTATGAAAGGTTATAAATTTTCATCTAAAATTACTGAATTTTAATTTTATTTAAGGGGGATTTTTATTATGAGTATGAATTACAATGCGCAGGAACTGAAAAATGATTGGGATACAAATCCGCGGTGGATCGGCATTGAAAGACCTTATAGTGCAGAAGATGTGACGAAACTTCAAGGGTCGCTTCCGCTCACATATTCTTTAGCTGAACACGGAGCTCATAAACTTTGGCAGCTTCTGCATGAAGAAAACTATATTAATGCACTTGGAGCGTTAACCGGAAATCAAGCAGTACAGCAAGTTAAAGCAGGATTAAAGGCAATTTATTTAAGCGGCTGGCAAGTGGCGGCTGATGCAAATATCGCCGGGCAGATGTATCCAGACCAAAGTCTTTATCCGGCAAATAGTGTACCAAACGTTGTAAAATCGATTAACCAATCGCTGCAGAGGGCTGATCAAATTCAGCACATGGAAGGTGAAGGAGATACCGACTTTTTTGCTCCGATCGTTGCAGACGCTGAGGCCGGTTTCGGCGGTCAGTTGAACGTTTTTGAGCTTACGAAGTGGATGATTGAAGCTGGAGCCTCTGGTATTCATTTTGAAGATCAGCTTGCTTCTGAGAAAAAATGCGGTCATATGGGTGGTAAAGTTTTAATTCCAACACAAAACGCTGTACGTAACCTGATTTCAGCCCGCTTGGCAGCAGACGTTTGCGGTGTTCCGACACTAATCATTGCCCGCACAGATGCAAACGCAGCTGATTTAATTACAACGGATGCTGACCCATATGATGAAGCGTTTATTACCGGTGAGCGGACAGAAGAAGGGTTTTACCGCACGAACGCCGGTATTGAGCAGGCGATATCCCGAGGTCTTGCTTACGCGCCGTATGCTGATTTAATCTGGTGTGAAACAGCGAAACCGGACATTGAAGAGGCGAAGCGTTTTGCTGACGCAATTCATGAAAAGTATCCGGACAAAATGCTCGCTTACAATTGCTCACCATCGTTCAACTGGAAAGCAAATCTTGCGGATGATGAGATTGAAGAGTTCCAAAAAGAGCTATCGAAAATGGGGTATAAATTCCAGTTTGTTACACTTGCAGGTTTCCATGCATTAAACCACAGCATGTTTGAACTTGCGCGCGGCTACAAAGACCGAGGCATGGGTGCATATTCTGAACTGCAGCAAGCAGAATTTGACAGCGAGGTTAATGGTTATACTGCGACGCGTCACCAGCGCGAGGTTGGTACCGGCTATTTTGATGAAGTTTCCCAAGTCATTTCAGGCGGCAGTTCTTCAACAACAGCGATGGCTGGTTCTACTGAAGAAGCACAGTTTTAATTGTAAAACGCATGAATTTAAAAATAGCGTCATTTTTCACAAGGTCTGTGCCGTCTGCATAAGCAGGCGGCATTTTTTTGATGAAAAGGTGCGTCATGCTTTGACCAAACCTTTGGATATGGTATCGTAGTATTGATAAAGGACAAGGAGGGCTTACCTATGAAAATGATGGATGGAAACGAAATTATTCGTTTTATTTCTGAAAGTAAAAAATCAACACCAGTTAAAGTACATATTAAAGGAGAACTTGAGAATATTGAGTTCGGTCCGGATGCACAAACGTTTATTTATGGAAACACTGGCGTTGTATTTGGTGAGTGGGCTGATATTCAGCCGGCGCTCGAAAACCATGCATCTTCCATTGAAGATTATGTTGTAGAAAATGACCGTCGTAACTCTGCGATTCCACTTTTGGATCAAAAAAATATTCAAGCTCGTATTGAGCCGGGTGCAACCATTCGTGATCAAGTTGAAATTGGTGATGGCGCTGTCATTATGATGGGAGCTACCATTAACATCGGTTGTATTGTTGGTGAAGGTACGATGATCGACATGAATGTGGCTATGGGTGGTCGTGCAACTGTCGGTAAAAATTGCCACGTCGGTGCGGGTACCGTACTTGCCGGCGTCATTGAGCCTCCTTCTGCTCAGCCGGTGATCATCGAAGACGGAGTCGTCATTGGTGCGAACTGCTCGATACTTGAAGGTGTGAAAGTCGGCGAAGGTGCTGTAGTTGCTGCGGGCGCTGTTGTTACTGAAGATGTCCCGGCTCATACAGTTGTTGCTGGGACACCAGCTCGTGTCATTAAAGAAATCGATGAACAAACAAAAGGCAAAACAGAAATCAAAACAGAACTCCGTCGCTTAAACAACGACAACTAAACAAAAGACACAGCTAAGACCCCCGTATTCTCCCGGGGGTCTTAGCGCCATTTCAAGGGAATAGGAGGATGCTTTATGAGCGATGAATGGCTCAATTTAGATGAAACTTATATTATGCCGACATATAACCGGCTTCCGCTTGCCATTGAAAGAGCAGAGCAAAATTATTTATATGACACACATGGCAAAGCCTATCTCGATTTATTTACGGGGCTTGCGGTCAATGTTTTAGGTCACGGTCACCCCCGTGTAAAGCAGGCTCTTGAAGCGCAGGGGAATACTTATCTGCACATTTCTAATTATTTTGTTGCACCTCCGGCAGTGCAACTTGCGAAGCGTTTAATTGAAGCAACCATGCCAGGAAAAGTTTTTTTTGCAAACTCTGGTGCTGAAGCAACTGAAGCAGCTGTGAAATTGGTTCATAAGTGGCGTAACGCTCAGGATGAAGAGAAAAATGGTATCGTAGTATTGTCAAACAGCTTTCACGGTCGAACGCTAGGTACCATTCGTTTGACGCGCCAACCGGGGATTTATCAAGACTTTCCTGCTGTTGATATGCCGGTGTATGAAACACCTGCAGAAGACACAGCTTCACTTGCTCGTATTTTAGAAGATGAACAGCCGGCAGCAGTTTTAATGGAGCCTGTCCTCGGTTCGGGTGGAATCGTTCCACTGTCGCAAACGTTTATGGAACAAGCTTCAGCATTGTGCAAGTCACATAACGTGCTATTTATTATGGATGAAATACAAACAGGTATGGGGCGTACAGGTGAATTGTTTGCCTATCAGCACACAAACGTTACACCTGATATCGTTTTGTTCGCGAAAGGTGTAGGGGGAGGCTTACCGCTTGGCGGATTGATTGCCGGGAATCAAGTAAAAGATAAGTTTCAGCCGGGGGATCACGGCACGACGTTTGGACCTTCACCTTTAAGTGCTGCACTTGGCAATGCTGTGCTTGATGCATTGTTTGAAGATGGCGTGCTTTCTAGCAGCCGGGAGCGAGCAGAAAAATTACAAAACGGATTGCAATCTTTGACTAAAGCCTATCCATCAGTTGTTGATGGGGTGCGTGGGTTGGGGATGATGCTAGGGATGAAGTTAAAACTCGCTCCGGAAAAAGTAAAAGAGCTTCGTGCGCGCATTTTGGACCGCGGCATACTCATAGATGTGACACAGCAGACCATTCTTCGTTTTCTCCCGCCGCTTACATTAGAGAATGCTGAAATTGAGCATTTACTTACAGTGCTCGAAGAAGAGCTCGCAGCTTTGGCAGGAGGTTTAAGTGATGAGTGAATTGGATCTTATACAAATTCGTCGCGAGCTTCACCAAATTCCGGAGCCTGGATTTGAAGAGCTAAAAACACAAGCTTATTTACTTTGGCAGCTAAGCAGTATGCAGGTGCCGCATATGGAAGTTGAAACATGGCAGACAGGCATTTTTGTTCGTTTTCAAGGTTATGATGCGAACAAAACCATCGCCTGGCGTACGGATATGGACGGTCTGCCGATGAACGAAAATACAAACTACGAATTTGCTTCCCTGCACGAAGGTTACATGCACGCCTGCGGGCACGATATCCACATGACGATCGCACTCGGGCTTTGTGAACAGTTTGCTCAAGCGCAGCCGAAAGATCATGTGCTTGTATTATTTCAGCCGGCTGAAGAAGGGCCGGGCGGCGCAGAGCCGATGATGAAAGCTGAGCCATTCCAAAGATGGTATCCTGATGAAATTTATGCCCTCCACATTGCGCCTGAGCTGTCTGAAGGTACGGTAGCAACCCGGCCGGGCTTGTTATTTGCGAACACCTCAGAGTTGTTTATCGACTTTGTCGGCCAAGCTGGTCACGCAGCTTACCCGCATCAAGCAAATGACATGGTTGTCACAGCAAGTCACTTTGTAACCCAGCTGCAGTCGATTGTCTCAAGAAATGTAGATCCGCTAGACAGTGCGGTTGTAACGATCGGTTTAATTCAAGGGGGTACAAAGCAAAATATTATCGCCGGTGAGGCGCGTATTGAAGGAACGATTCGCACAATGTCTGCAGAGGCGATGCGTAAAGTGAAAGAGCGGATCCAGCAAATGCTTCAAGGAGCAGAGGCGTCGTTTACCTGCAGGACGAAAGTGGACTGGGGTGCGACATACGAACAAGTGTACAACAATCATGAACTGGCTGAAGACTTTTTATCCTTCAGTGAGCAAAGTGAAGACGTTCATAGTTATGCGTGTCGTGAGGCTATGACGGGGGAGGATTTTGGCTACTTTTTAAAGGACATCCCAGGGTTAATGTTCTGGCTTGGCGCTGATAGTCCATATGGTTTACATGATGCGCGTTTAACGCCGGTTGAAGAAGCGATTCATAACGGTGTTCATCATACAGCAGCTTATCTTAAACATCGCATGAACACATAAAAAAAGGTGACTGCTCATTTCGGCAGTCACCTTTTTTGTATTTATGCCGTTTGCTCTTTGTGAACATAAACTTGATGTGGGTACGGGATCTCGATATTGTTTTCTTCAAGCGCTTTTTTCGCTCGCTCACGAATTTTACGCTCAATCCCCCACTGTTCCATATTTTCAGTATGACCGATGATGCGAATCGTTACTTCAGAATCACCTAAACTTTGAACGCCTACAACGTCCGGCCCTTCTTGAATAGCCTCTTCTTCTGCTGCAACTTGGTCACAAACATCTTGCAAGACACGTATGGCTTCTGCAGGGTCGTGGTCATAAGATATACCAATATCAACCATAGCGCGCATGTTACCGCGGGAATGATTGCTGACACTGCCGATTTCCCGGTTGGGGATGTAATGTAGTGTTCCATCGAATCCGCGTACTTGTGTTGTCCGAAGTCCTACTTCTTCAACAATACCTCCGAGGCCGCTTACGGTAACATAATCGTCAACTTCGATTTGCTTTTCAAGCAGTATAAAAAAGCCGGTAACAATATCGCTGACAAGCCCTTGAGCCCCGAAACCGACCGCTAAACCGATAATGCCGGCACTTGCAATAAATGGTGCAATACTAATTTCAAAGATCCCGAGTACAACGACGATAAAGATAAAAATGAGCACGTAATTGAACATGTTGACAATGAGCTTTTCGAGCGTCTTTGTTCTTGATGGGTGAACATTTTTTTGCTCCTGCATGCGCTTGAAAGTGCGCGCGATTAATTTTTGTCCAATCGCTTTTGCAACGAAAAAGCCGATGAGAACGAGCAGAATCTGCAGGATAATAATAAAAGCACCACCAACAAAGTCGGCAAGCAAACCTTCTTGTAAAAACTCTGGCATAACTGACACTCCTTTTGCAACGTTTACAGATACAAAACTGAATTTACCCGTATATGTATATTTTAAACGAAAAAAGTCGAAGATGCGATCATGGCGGAAGCTGGAGTTCCCAATCATCAATGCGGATTTTGCTTAAATAAGGGTATCAACAATGTGTTATATGGTTAAATTAGTAACAATCAGTACCATGTATGTTTGAAAACTACGTTTTGTTGATTAGAGCAATGAGGAGGTCTAATACTTATGACGGATAAGCGGATGGTTGCAAAACAAGCGCCTCGTTTTGAAATGAATGCTGTTATGCCGAACAAAGAATTCGGTAAAGTTAAGTTGAATGATATGATGAGTGAGGATAAGTACACAGTCCTCTTTTTTTATCCAATGGATTTCACATTTGTTTGTCCAACTGAAATTCAAGCGATGAGTGATCGATATGACGAATTTGAAGATTTAGATGCAGAAATTATTGGTGTCTCGACAGATACGATTCATACCCATAAAGCATGGATTAACACATCGCGCGAAGATAACGGGTTAGGTGATTTAAATTATCCGTTAGCGGCAGATACAAACCATCAAATTTCCCGGGATTATGGTGTGCTGGATGAAGGTGAAGGGGTAGCTTTACGTGGGTTATTTATCATTTCACCAGAAGGAGAGCTTGTATACTCTGTAGTCACCCATAATGATGTAGGCCGGGATGTTGATGAAACACTCCGCGTCTTGCAGGCGCTGCAGACGGGAGGTCTCTGTCCGGCAAATTGGAAGCCTGGTGAAGAAACTTTAAATATATAAAGCGCATAACGACTTACCTTAGCTTTCTTAATGAATGAAGCTGTAAAGGAGCAATTTAAATATGGGGATGAAACTTCGTTCCGAAATGCCTAATCTTGAAGGGGCAACGATGTGGTTGAACGGTGAAGTAAATAAAGATGAATTGATTGGGGAAAAGCCGACATTAATTCACTTTTGGTCGGTGAGCTGCGGCATGTGCAAAGAATCCATGCCAAGTATTAATGAGTTTCGTGATGAATACAGTGAAGATTTAAACGTCATTTCTGTTCACATGCCGCGCTCAGAAAAAGATTTAGACCTTGAGACGATTAAAGAAAATGTAAATACGTACGGCATCACGCAGCCCACGTTTGTAGATAATGATCATAAATTAACAGATGCTTTTGCAAACGAGTATGTACCGGCTTACTACGTGTTTGATAAAGATGGTGAACTCCGCCATTTTCAAGCAGGAGGCGGCGGTATGAAAATGTTAACAAAGCGTGTGAACCGTGTGCTTGATAAGCAAAAACAAGATCCAAATTCATGAATGCTCAGCCTGGGGTTGCCCAGGCTTTTTTGTGCACTGATGTGTTTAAAAAGCGGCGCTTTGGTTTTAAAAAGATCCATTGTACAATTGGTGTTAGGAAAAGAGGGGGAAGATTTATGAAAAAACAATTTGCAGTGATCGGCCTTGGCCGCTTCGGGGGAAGCATCTGTAAATCCCTTGTGGCTGAAGGAATGGAAGTTTTAGCGATCGATATGGATGAGGAAAAAGTAAATGAGTTTGCACCAGATGTAACACAGGCAGCAATTGCAGATACGACAGACGAAAAAGCCTTGAAAAGCTTAGGCATCCGTAATTTTGATCACGTCATTGTGGCGATTGGTGATAATATCCAGGCAAGCATTTTAACAACATTAATGCTCGAAGAAATGGGTGTTGAACATATTACAGTAAAAGCGCAAAACGATTACCACGAAAAGGTGCTCGAACGTATCGGTGCAGATGAAATTGTCCACCCTGAACGTGATATTGGAGTGCGTATTGCACATAATGTTGTTAGTGAAAATGTGCTTGACCATTTGGAGTTATCTGATGAATACAGTATTTCTGAATTGGTCGCCGGTTCTACCATTGCCGGGGAAACCATTTATGATTTGGACTTTCGTGAAAAGTACGGTAGTAGTATTCTTGCGATTAAACGAGGAGACGATATGATCGTTTCGCCGCTGCCGGATGAAACGATTCAGCAGAATGATGTAATTATTGTGCTCGGGGCAAATCAAGATATTAATAGACTTGAAAATCATTGGATGGACTAACAAAAAAAGCGCGGCTCACATTCATTTGTGAGCCGCGCTTTTTTTGAATCAAACTTCCATAATGATTGGCAGGATCATCGGTTTACGTTTTGTCTTTTCGTATAAATATGGTGATAAAACATCGATAATCTCGTTTTTAATCTCAGACCATTGTGTCGTTTGGTTTTTCATGACTTCTTGATTTAAGTGCTTTGCAAGTCTTTCTTGCGCATCATTAATTAAATCGCTTGATTCGCGCATATAGACGAAGCCGCGCGAAATGATATCCGGTCCGGCAGCAACCTGAAAGTTTTTCATATCCAGGCTGACCACAACAATCACTAAACCTTCTTCAGATAATATGCGGCGGTCGCGTAGAACGATATTGCCGATATCCCCAATGCCGTGTCCATCAACATAGACCGAACCTGAAGGTACTTTGCCATTCTTCTTGGCTTCGTTTTGGGAGAGTGTTAATACTTCACCGTTTTCCATAACAAAGCAGTTTTCCGGTTCAACACCACAGTCGACAGCCAATTTATTATGGTTGACGAGCATCCGGTATTCACCGTGAATTGGAAAGAAATATTTAGGTTTCATAAGTCGCAGCATCAGTTTTTGTTCTTCTTGGCCGCCGTGTCCAGATGTATGAATATCGTTCAATGAACCATGTATCACATTAGCTCCTGCGCGGAACAACTGGTTAATTGTTTTATAAACACTTGTTGTGTTACCTGGGATAGGTGAGCTGGAAAACACAACAGTGTCATCCGGTACAATTTGAATCTGGCGATGTGTGCCGAATGCAATCCGGGACAATGCAGCCATTGGCTCACCTTGACTGCCTGTACATAAAATTGTTACTTCATCATTTGGCAGTCGGTTCAGTTGGTTAGGCTCTACGAAAGTATCCTTTGGTGCGTGGATGTAGCCAAGCTCCTGACCGATCGTAATTGCTGCTTCCATACTGCGGCCGAACACACAAACTTTGCGGCCGTGTGTAACAGATGCTTCTACTACCTGCTGCAGTCGGTGAATGTTAGATGCGAAAGTAGCAAAAATGACCCGTCCGTTAACTTCCTGGAAGATGTTATTAATGCTTTTTCCAACCGTCCGTTCGGACATAGTGAACTCACTAATCTCACTATTTGTACTGTCTGAAAGGAGACAGAGTACACCCTCTTCGCCGATTTTTGCCATCTTTGTTAAATTTGCCGGTTCGCCTACTGGTGTAAAGTCAAACTTGAAGTCTCCGGTATGAACAATGCTGCCTTCAGGGGTGCGTACCACAATACCGAATGAATCGGGAATGCTGTGGGTTGTGCGGAAGAAAGTAACAGACAAGTTATCAAAGGATATAACTTCATCTTCATCTGTAATTTCATGCAGCGTCGTCCGGCGGAGCAGGCCGTGTTCTTCAAGCTTATTTTTCAATAAGCCGACTGCAAGACGACCACCGTAAATGGGTACATTTAGTTCACGAAGAAAGAAAGGAAGGCCGCCGATGTGGTCTTCGTGACCGTGGGTAATGAATACACCTTTGATTTTTTCTTGATTTTTAATTAAATAAGAATAGTCAGGGATGACATAATCGATGCCGAGAAGCTCATCTTCCGGAAACATAATGCCGGCATCGATTACAATAATTTCATCTTTATATTCAATCGCATACGTGTTCTTGCCGATTTCTCCGAGCCCACCGAGAGCGAATACGGCAACTTCGTGGTCTTTTAGTTGCTTCATGGTTTACAGCTCTTCCACTTTAAAGTCTTCGTTGTTATTTTTTTCGTATTCAATAAGCGCATCCGGGGCTTTTTCAATGTGCTCAATGTTGTAGTTTTTATGGGCTAGTTTTTCGCGGACTTCGCGTTCAGTTTCAGCTTCAACAAACATCGCATTTGTTCTTTCGCGTACGGCAACTTCGTTGAAATTATCTTGATAAAATACTTTATAAATCATCATGTACACTCCTTTAGCAAAAAATATCCTTTTTACATTATAAAGCATGTCGCTTTGTTTTTCACGGATTCATCTTTAGAAAAAATATTTTTAAAACACAACGCCAATTTGAAAATTATAGCTGAAATTGTGAACAGACGCAATTCTTCTGCAGAAATTGCAGTCGAATAATTTGAATATGTCTTGAGCGAACACGTTAACATCGTGCATAATTACATCACACATATCTTAAGTGAAGGGGTAAACATATGAATAAACTGCTCTGTTTTGATATTGACGGCACGCTTTACACAGATGAAAAGGTTGTGCCTGCATCGGCTAAGCTTGCAATTCAACAATTGCAACGCGCAGGTTATGAAGTAGCAATTGCCACCGGGCGTGGGCCGTTTATGTTTGAGAGCCTGCGCCAAGAATTAAATATTGATACTTACATTAGTTTTAACGGATCTGTCGTCGTTCATAACAACGAAGTGATTGCCGAAAAAACGCTGCCACTACCGTTATTAAAAAAACTGTATAATGAAGCACAGACCAAGGGATTAACGATGGTCTTCTTAGAAAAAGATGGCTTTTATACAGATGTGGCAGGCGATCATGTTGTTAAAGAGAGTCTTCATCAATTAAAGCTTCCGTATCCTGCGTTAACAGAAACTTTAACGAGCCGGACGAAAATTAATCAAGCTTTATTGTATTGTAATGTAGATGAGGAAGCGCATTTTGCCGAGCAGTTTCCTGAGCTTCGATTTGTCCGCTGGCATGAAGCATCTGTTGATGTTTTGCCAGGGGCTGGCTCAAAAGCAGAAGGGATTGCTGAGCTTAGTCGCCATGTAGGCTTAACGATCAATGATGTTATTGCTTTTGGTGATGGTTTAAATGACATAGAGATGCTTCGTGAGGCAGGCATTGGGGTTGCCATGGCTAACGGAAAACAAGAAGCTAAAGCTGAAGCTGATTTGGTAACCGGTGATGTAGCAGAGGATGGTATCCACCAAGCGATTGAAAGATTGCAACTTCTTTAAAAAAGCGCCGGGAAGCTGCCGGCGCTTTTTCTTAATCTTATTGAAGGTCGCGTTTTAAGTCATCCTGAAAATCAGGGATCCGATCATAAAACATGATACCGTTTAAATGATCAATTTCGTGTTGGAAAACAATAGCTGGAAAGTTACGAAGACGTAAAGTAACGTTTTCTCCATCAAGCGTTGTTCCTTCAACAGTTATGCGTTTGTAGCGTGGAACAATCCCTGTAACTTCCCGGTCAACTGATAAGCAGCCTTCTCCGTCTTCTAAGTGCGTTTCTTCAACAGAGTGACTGATGATTTTAGGGTTAAAGAGCCCCATACTGTACAGCTCATCTCTTTCATCAGTAAAATGAACAGCAATTAACCGCTTTTTTACACCGATTTGAGGAGCGGCTAAACCGACGCCTGAGCGCAGGTCATAAGCTTCTGCGGTTTCTGGATCTTGGCTGTTTTTTAAAAACTGCAGCATCTCTTCTAAAGTTTCTTTGTTTTCTTCTGTTGGCGGAAGCTCAACAGCTTCTGCAACTTCACGAAGAACCGGGTGTCCTTCACGAACAATATCTTTCATTGTGATCACGGTTTTCACCTCTAATTTCGAATGTGTCGTTTTATTTATAGTTCAAGAATCGGACATAGTATAGCAAATTTGTAACAAACAAGCGATAAGCAGGACCCAAAAACATAAGTAATTACAAAAAACAATTTTCTCACGGGTGAAAAAATTGTTGCTTAAGAATAAGCTTTTCTACGTGAAAAAACACCGCTTGGCGAAACATCTGCTCAATTTGCAAGTTAAGCAGCTACCAAGCGGCGATCATATTTAAAGCAACTTTCGATTTGCACGACAGAAAAACTTACCGAATGTTACTTAACTCGTTCACCCACGGTTTTAAGCACGTTTTAGGATTTGCAGTAGTATTTTGAAGCGCCGACAATGACTAAAAGGATAAACAGCACAACAATTAACGCAAATCCTTTCCCTTTTCCGTGGTCATAACCATGATACCCGTGCCCGTGTCCGTGTCCATACCCGCAAGGATCATAACAACCGTAGCCGTACATAACAATGTCCTCCTTTTTAAGCAGCATCCGCCGGCTGTCGGCGGTTACACGATAGTCTATGCAAGAGGATACAATTTGGCTCAACTTCTGCCTATTTGTTTGAAATGAAAAATGCCACAGAAACAATTGCAGCTTAGAAACCTTCGATTGAAAAACCGGCGCGTTTGTTTTATGATTAATAGGTAATTACTGCTTGTCAATCATCAGAGATACATAGTTTACTAGGAGGTATCAGTTTGACGTTGATCAAGAGTTTTAAAAGCTTATTGTTGCTCGCTTCTGTCTTGTTACTCACTGCCTGTGGCACGAGTACAGCTGAGGAAATGCATGAGCATTTAGAAAAAGCTGTAGAGATGGAAGAAGTGTTTGAGGAGCAGCAGCAGCCATTAGTAAAAGCAGAAGAGCGAGAACACGAAATTTACCAAGAAATTTTGTCGCTCGGGTTAGCAGAAATGGACGAGATTGAAGAGTTGGCACGTGAAGCACAAGAATTGGTCGAAGAACGTGAAGAACGGATTGAACAAGAGTACGAAAGTTTGACTGCAAGCTACAATGAGTTTGAAAATGCGGCTGAGATGGTTGAAGATATAGAAGAAGATGCTGTTCGGTCACAGGCTGAGGAAATGGTTGATCATATGGAGAGCCGCTTTAGCGCATATGAATCGATGCATGAGGGTTATGAAACCGCGATTGACTTAGATCGTGAACTTTATCATATGTTTTTAGATGATGATTTAACGATTGAAGAATTAAGTGAGCATATTGAAGAAGTCAATGAAACGTATCAACAGATTATTGATGATAAAGAATCATTTAATGCTTATACTGATCAATACAATGAAGCAAAGCATGCGTTTTATGAAGAAGCAGGACTTGATGTAGAAGAAACAGAGGCACCGGACAGCAGCGAAGCAGAAAATACCTCCGTTGATGGTGAGATGTCTGAAGAAAATGAAGAAGACAGCGCCGATATCACGGAAGAAGATGAAGAGGCAGACGACGCTTCTGAAGACGAAGATAATGAGTAATAATATACACGCCTCCTTTTAGGCGGATGACTTTCAAACGTTTATTTCTTTTTGGATTAATTATCATTCATATCGTTTAGAGTTGAGAGCCCGGTGTCGGGCTTTTTTTTATCTTGAATTTAAAGCAATTCCAGAGTCTGTATTATATTTGTTTTCAGATGATATATAACAGTGTGTAAAGTTTTGAATATTTCATGAATTGATCTTTTTGCAAATCACCCTTTTATGCAAGGATTGACGAATGATTCTTATGTCTTGTAAACTGTTGAGTGGAGCCAGGGTTGTACCATTTCGATTTTGCATTTCGTGAAACAGTGCAGCTATTTATGCCGTGGATTGAAACTAGGTAAAACCGGGTATGCAAAGTAATGGAGTTCGTCATGAGTTACACACTTTCCGGGCATACTGCAGAGAGAAATGAGCGTAGCCAACGGCACACAATCAAGTTGTCGATCAGGCAGAAAAGCACCAACAGCTTTTTAAACGAAAGGAAGAGGTGAACGTCGTGACTGCAAAGACGTTAGAGCAGATTGAAAATCAATTTGAAATGTTTCAAATTCTGAATGAAAATGGTGAAGTTGTAAACAAAGATGCAATGCCAGATTTGTCTGATGAAGATTTACAAGAGTTAATGTACCGGATGGTTTATACACGAATCTGGGACCAGCGTGCAATCTCTTTAAACCGCCAAGGTCGTCTTGGGTTTTATGCACCTGTTGCAGGTCAAGAAGCCTCGATGCTTGGTTCGCAGTACGCCCTTGAGGAAAAAGACTGGATTCTTCCAGGGTACCGTGATGTTCCACAAATCGTATGGCACGGTCTGCCACTTTATCAAGCGTTTTTATTCTCCCGTGGCCACTTTAAAGGCGGTCAAATGCCTGATGGTCTTAACGTTTTAATGCCACAGATTATTATCGGTGCGCAAATCGTTCAAACCGCTGGTGTTGCGCTAGGGTTGAAGAAGAAGAAGACTGACAGCATTGCAATTACTTACACAGGTGATGGCGGTGCATCTCAAGGTGATTTTTATGAGGGCATGAACTTTGCAGGCGCTTATAATGCACCAGCTGTATTCGTTGTACAGAATAACCAGTTCGCAATTTCTGTCCCGGTTGAAATGCAGTCAGCAGCAGAGACGATTGCTCAAAAAGCTGTAGCTGCCGGTATCAACGGTATTCAAGTAGATGGGATGGATCCACTGGCTGTTTATGTAGCGACAAAAGAAGCGCGTGAGAATGCACTGAATGGTAACGGACCTACATTGATTGAAACAATGTGCTACCGTTATGGTCCGCATACAATGGCAGGCGATGATCCAACCCGTTATCGTACAGAAGACATGAACGATGAATGGGAGAAGCGTGATCCGCTTATTCGCTTCCGCAAATTCCTTGAAGAGAAGAACTTGTGGAGTGAAGAAAAAGAAAATGAAATTGTTGAGCAGGCAAAAGAAGATATCAAAGCGGCGATCAAAGAAGCAGATGACACGCCGAAGCAGAAAGTAACCGACTTTATCGACATCATGTATGAAGAGCTTCCGGCGAACCTGCAGGAACAAATGGATGAATATCGAGCGAAGGAGTCGAAGTAAGCTATGGCGCAAATGACAATGATTCAAGCAATCACAGATGCAATGCGCACCGAACTTAAAAATGATGAAAGCGTTCAAGTGTTCGGTGAAGACGTAGGTCAAAACGGCGGTGTTTTCCGTGCAACAGAAGGCCTTCAAGAAGAATTCGGTGAAGACCGTGTTTATGATACGCCACTTGCAGAGTCCGGTATTGGCGGTCTTGCCATTGGCTTATCGTTGACTGGCTTCCGCTCAGTCATGGAAATTCAATTCTTTGGCTTCGTATTTGAAGTTATGGATGGTGTGAGTGGTCAAATGTCCCGCCTTCGATATCGTTCCGGGGGTCATTATCATGCACCGGTAACGGTACGTGCACCGTTTGGCGGTGGTGTAAAAACGCCTGAATTGCACGCTGACAGCTTAGAAGGATTAATGGCACAGTCCCCGGGCATGAAGGTTGT
Organism: Salsuginibacillus halophilus; assembly: GCF_003014715.1. Taxonomy (GTDB): domain Bacteria; phylum Bacillota; class Bacilli; order Bacillales; family Marinococcaceae; genus Salsuginibacillus; species Salsuginibacillus halophilus. The sequence goes on along the minus strand of NZ_PYAV01000002.1, from coordinate 115,475 downwards.
TATTCCATCGACGCCATATGATGCAAAAGGGTTGTTGATTTCAGCGATTCGTGACAATGATCCGGTCGTTTATCTAGAACATATGAAACTTTACCGTTCATTCCGCGGCGAAGTTCCTGAGGAAGAATATGAAATTGAGCTTGGTAAAGCAGACATTAAGCGTGAAGGTAAAGATATCACGCTCGTCAGTTACGGTGCGATGGTGCACACATGCTTGAAAGCAGCTGAAGCTTTAGCAGAAGAAGGTATTGAAGCTGAAGTTGTAGACCTTCGTACAGTGAGTCCACTTGACATTGATACGATTACAACGTCTGTAGAAAAGACAAATCGCGCAATTGTCGTTCAGGAAGCACAAAAGCAGGCAGGCATTGCAGCCAATGTAGTTGCCGAAATTACCGAACGTTCGATCCTGCACTTAGAAGCACCTGTGATGCGAGTGACATCGCCTGATACGGTTTATCCGTTTGCAGCGGCTGAAGATGCATGGTTGCCGGATCAAAACGACGTTATTGAGAAAGTGAAAGAAAATCTAAACTTTTAATTAAGCTGCCGGTACAAAAGAGGGGGATGACAGCACTGGGCTGAACGCCCTCTTTATGTACGGCAGTCTTTTTCCATTCAAAGCATTTACAGCTGCAGCTGATTGATGAATTTTGAATTGTACAAAGGAGGAACTTGCACGTGGCATATAAATTCGAACTACCAGATATTGGTGAAGGTATTCATGAAGGTGAAATTGTAAAATGGATGATTAAAGAGGGCGACACGGTTCAAGAGGACGATGTACTTTGTGAAGTCCAAAACGACAAAGCTGTAGTAGAGATCCCGTCCCCTGTAGAAGGTACTGTGCTTAGTTTGAAAGCAAGTGAAGGAGAGACAGTTGTTGTAGGAGATGTCATCTTAACAGTTGATGACGGAAGCGGCGAGGAAGAAGCTGAAGAAGAATCCTCTGAAGCAGCAGATACTTCCGAAAGTAAAGAAAGCACTTCAGCTGAATCTAGTGAGGCTCCGGCTGCAGAAGAAGCTGAAGCATCCGAAGAAAGCGATAACGAGCGTGTAATTGCGATGCCTACTGTTCGAAAGTATGCTCGTGAAAAAGACGTCAATATAAATAAAGTTAAAGGCAGCGGCAAAAACGGTCGTATCTTGAAAGAAGATATTGACGCGCACCTTTCCGGTGATACAGAGGCACCTGCACAGCAAGAAGACACAGCAACTGAAGAAAAGCAGAAAGAAAAGACAGCGCAAAGCGCACCAGCAGCTGCAGCTTCAGCAGGCGACGAAGAGCGCGTACCATTGAAGGGCATCCGTAAAGCAATTGCAAACGCAATGGTGAACTCTAAGCACACAGCACCGCATGTTACGCATATGGATGAAGTTGATGTGAGTGCCCTTGTTGAAAACCGCAAGAAGTTTAAGCCGGTAGCAGCTGATCAAGATATTAAGTTGACGTACCTGCCATACGTTGTGAAAGCTTACACTTCTGCATTGCGCAAATACCCGGCGTTGAATGCTTCAATTGATGATGAAAACCAGGAAATCGTTTATAAAAATTACTACAATGTTGGTATTGCAGCGGACACAGATCAAGGTTTGGTTGTGCCGGTTGTTCGAGGGACGGACAGCAAATCAATATTCATGCTTGCAGATGAAATTAACGACCTCGCTGTTAAAGCACGCGATGGTAAGCTAAGTTCTGATGAAATGAAGGGCGGTACAAGCACAATTTCAAATGTTGGTTCCGCGCAGGGTGCTTGGTTCACACCGGTTATTAATCATCCAGAAGTAGCAATACTTGGCATCGGTCGAATTGAAGAAAAAGCTGTTGTTCGTGACGGGGAAGTTGTCAGCCGACCTATGCTTGCTTTATCCTTAAGTTATGATCATCGTCTTATTGATGGTGTGACAGCTCAAAACGCTTTGAATCAAGTGAAGCGTTTGCTCAATGATCCTGAATTAATGATAATGGAGGGGTAACATGGTAGTAGGGGATTTTGCAGAAGAAATTGATACGCTCGTTGTAGGTGCCGGTCCAGGTGGCTATGTCGCTGCAATTCGTGCGGCACAATTGGGTCAAAAAGTAACAATTGTTGAAAAGGGGAACCTTGGCGGTGTTTGCTTAAACGTAGGTTGTGTTCCATCCAAAGCGTTAATTGAAGCAGGCCACAAATATGAGTCCGTCAGCGAAGGTTACGACGACATGGGTATTACCTCTGAAGGAGCAAAGCTTGACTTCTCAAAAGTACAGGAATGGAAAAACAGCGTCGTGCAGAAATTGACCGGCGGGGTTGAAGGTTTGTTGAAAGGGAACAATGTCAACATTGTACACGGTGAGGTTTACTTCTCCGATGATAGTACTGTAAAAGTTTCTCAAGACGAATACAGCTCGCAAACGTACAAATTTAATAACTGCATTGTTGCTACAGGTTCACGTCCGATCGAACTTCCGACATTTAAGTACAGCGATCGCGTTCTTGATTCAACGAAAGCTTTAGAACTTCAAGACGTTCCTGAGAAACTTGTCGTGATCGGCGGCGGCTATATCGGTGTAGAGCTTGCGGGTGCATACGCGAGCCTTGGGACAGAAGTCACGGTTCTTGAAGGTGGCTCTCGTATTCTTGCCGGTTTTGAAAAGCAGATGGCTCAGCTCGTGCAGCGTTCTTTAAAGAAAAAAGGTGTAACTTTTGCGACTGAGGCAAAAGCTACAGGTGTTGAAGAAAGTGACAGTGGTGTTAAAGTTTCTGCAGAAGTTAAAGGTGAAGAACAAACATATGATGCAGACTACGTACTTGTATGTGTCGGTCGTAAGCCGAACACCGATGAGCTCGGCCTTGAGCAGCTCGGTGTGAAAATGAGCGATAACGGCTTGATTGAGGTAGATAAGCAGTGTCGCACAAGCGTAAGCAATATTTATGCAATTGGTGATATCATCGATGGCCCGCCACTTGCTCACAAAGCTTCTTACGAAGGTAAAGTAGCTGCTGAGGTAATCTCCGGTGAAGCTTCTGAAGTAGACTACCTTGGTATTCCACTAGTAGCATTCAGTGAACCTGAACTAGCTTCTGTTGGTTATACAGAAGCAGAAGCAAAGGAAGCCGGCTTTGATGCAGTTGGTTCTAAGTTTCCGTTTCAGGCAAACGGTAGAGCCTTGTCATTAAATGCATCTGATGGTTTCTTGAAACTTGTCACTCGCAAAGACGATGGTTTAGTTATTGGAGGACAAGTTGCAGGACCGAATGCTTCTGATATGATTGCTGAGGTAGGCCTTGCAATCGAAGCAGGGATGACTGCTGAAGACTTGGCGATGACTATTCATGCGCACCCTACGATGGGTGAAATCACGATGGAAGCAGCAGAAGTTGCGATCGGTCGTCCGGTTCACATTAAATAAAGAAATAAATAAGAGCCCTTCGATTCTGTTTGTAGAGGATCGAAGGGCTCTTTATGTGTCGTTTTCTATTCAGGAAACCATTTCTCACAGGAGCAGGCATAGCGGTGTTTCCGGTAAAATAGCTAGGTGGTTTGTTACACACACCTCTAGAAGTTGGACTTATTGTGTGCGGTAACCGTGTGTACGGTTTGTCCGCTCTTTACAGGCAAGGCAGCCGGTGCTGTTTTGTTCTCATTATCTTCTTTTCTTCTAAACCAGGGATAGACATGGCAAAATATATATACACGTAACTCCTATCTTTCTCTTGTTTCTCAATAATTCAAGTTTGAAGGATCTTGGTGCTTGCGTGTTTTTATATGTTTTTTTCTAAAACTTCAACAAATATTGTAGAGCGAATAAATAATCCCCGCTGTTTGGGTTACAGCGGGGGTTATTTAGGTTCAATTATTTTGGATCATGATCTGACGATGAACTTTCATCTTCAGATTTTGAATCATCTTCAGATGGTGCATCAGAGCCATCTTGACTTTCGTTCTGCTTTGGCTGACGTTGATTTTTCCGGGTTGTACGTAGTTGTGCTTGTTCCTTTTTGAACTGCGCTTTTTCACGTTTCAACCGCTCTTTTTCTTCTTTCAAGCGGCCGCGCTCTTCACGCAGCTTCGTGCGTTCTGCATGAATATTCGGCCGTTCCTGTCGTAATGATTTGATCACAGATATGATCATAAAGATCATTATAATTGTGAATGGCAGGGCCGAAATGATCGCCGCGGTCTGCAATGCACCGAGACCACCGGAATACAAAAGAACTGCAGCAGCAGAAGATTGAATAATACCCCAGATAAACTTAACTGAAACTGGTGGGTTCAAACTGCCGTTTGTCGTCTGCATGCCGAGTACAAAGGTTGCAGAGTCTGCAGATGTAACAAAGAAAGATATAATGAGAAGTACCGCAATGACTGATACGATTTCAGATAAAGGTAAAACATCAAGTAATGAATAGAGGGCGACTTCTTCACCGCCACCTTCATCTACCATCGTGTCATATAACGCGCCTCCATATACACCGTCAAAATGAATTGCAGAGCCGCCGAAGGTTGCGAACCAAAGAGTACCAAAAATCGTCGGAACGGCAAGTACACCGATCACAAACTCACGAATGGTACGTCCGCGGGAAACTCGTGCAATAAATGTACCTACATAAGGTGCCCATGAGAGCCACCAAGCCCAATAGAAAATGGTCCAGTCTTCAATCCATGCCGATGTACCCTCTGCACCGAACGGCTCAAGGTTGAAGCTCATTGCCGGAAGGTTCTGTAAGTAGCTTCCAAGCGTTGTCGTGAACGCACTCATAATTGTTACGGTCGGACCTACAATTAGCACAAAAGCCATCAGTCCTAGCGCTAAAATGATGTTTGCCCTACTCAAATACTTGATGCCGCGGTTTAAACCGGTTAGAGATGAAATCATATACATAATGGTGATTGCAAGAATGATCAGCAGCTGGGTGCCGATGTCATTTGTAATAAAACCAAAAATATGATCTAATCCGGCACCAACCTGAGCAGTACCTAAACCGAGTGACGTTGCCACACCGAAGATCGTCGCAAAAACAACAAGGATATTAATCAGCGAGCCCCAGCCGGAGTCGACTTTGTCGCCAATTAAAGGACGAAATGTTGCACTTACAACGCCTGGTGCATCATGACGGAATTTAAAGTAGGCAAGTGCCAGTGCCACAACAGCATAAAAAGCCCAAGGGTGAAGTCCCCAGTGGAAAAATGAATACTGCATTGCATCGTTGGCGGCCTGTGTCGTTTCCCCGTCGCCGCTTGGCGGAGCATAGTAATGGTAAAGTGGTTCTGCAGCTCCCCAGAACACAAGCCCGATACCCATACCGGCTGTAAAAAGAAACGCAAACCATGTTAAGTAACCGTATTCGGGTTGATCATCAGGTTTACCAAGTTTAATGCGCCCGTACGGACTGAAAATAAGAAATAAAGCGAAGACTAGAAAACCTGACGCGGCCAGTAAGTAAAACCAGCCAAGTTGTGTTGATATGAATCCTTGGATTTCAGTTGTCACAGCATTAAGATTGCCGGGGGCAATAGCTCCCCATAAAACGAAAGCGAAGGCAATGACAACTGAAATCATAAATACAGATGTCAGCTTCTTCATTACGCAAATAACCACCTTTCATGACGTTAGTTGTAGCGTGATGGTTTAACTTTGATAGTTGTTTTGGATCACGGACAGGCTCACCAAACCTGACGTTTCCACGAACGAGTACAGCCTCTGAAGTGGCCGGGCATGGTTGTATGTAAAATCAACCAAATTCTTCAAAAGACGATGTACTTAGGTATGCAAAAAACCACGAAATTAATTATAACATGGTATTTAGGTTCAGCAAAATTTACACAGCATAAAAAACTCTTTATACTTCAAAAAATTTATTAAATCCTGAACAAATCATACGATGAAAACCACGGATGAAGGGGATTTTGAAACTATGACCTTTTTCTATAAATCTCTACATATTTTTTTCTTTGTGTTAAGATGAAGAAAAATTATGGAAGGGGAAAAATATGCGTAAATACATACGAACAATAGGGGCAATATCGTTAATGACAGGAATAATGACTGCTTGTAGTGAAAGCGACTCATCAGTTGAGGAAGAAACGAATGATGAGGTTGCCGATGATATTGAAACAGAAAGTAATGAGGAACAAAGTGATGAAGAAGAAATAGACGAAGAGAACGAAGAAGCTGAAGAAGAAGTTGAAAATGACCAAGAGTTAGAAGATGAAACAAGTATTGAACCTAAGTATGTTTTAAATGAAAACAATTGGTCGGTTCAACCGAAAGAAGATGCGCCGGAAAATGTTGTTTTAATGACAATTGATGACGCACCGGATGAGCATGGACATAAGATGGCAGAGGTACTGCATGAGCATGATGTACCGGCGATCTTTTTTGTGAACGGTCATTTTTTAAATGATGAAGAAGGAATTGAGCAGTTAGAAGAAATCATAGATTATGGTTTTGAAATCGGAAACCATACAATGACACATCAAAATTTACAAAATATAACTGAAGAAGAGCAGCGTCAAGAGATCATCGGGTTAAGTGATAAGTTAGAGGATTTAACAGGTGAACGTCCGGACTTTTTCCGTGCGCCTCACGGTGCAAATACCGATATTTCAGCACAAATTATGAATGAAGAGCAGATGCTTGCTATGAATTGGACATATGGATATGACTGGGTTGCGGAGTTTACTGAAGCGGCTCCTTTAGCAGCGCAGATGGTGGAAACTGAACTGTTGCAGGATGGGGCAAACTTACTCATGCATGACCGGGAGTGGTCACTTGAAGCTTTGCCTGAAATTATTGAAGGTTTGCGGGATAAGGGCTATAAATTTGTAGACCCGGATGATATTGAACGCGCTGAAGAAGAAGCTTAAGAAAGGTTGGGACACGTTTTGAAGCGAGTATGGACAGCTTTACTTGCAGGGGCTTTCGCAATGGTTGCATGCCAAGATGAGCCGGTAACTGTAAATCAAGAAGACGAAGCGGCAGAGGAAAATAGTACAGAGTTTGAAGATGATGAGGGAGAAGATACAGTTCAAGAGGATGCAGAATACGAGGAGCAGAAGCATCAAACTGTAGTGCATACCATCGATGATAAAGAAGTTGTAAAAGCGGTTGACCTTGCTGATGCACTAGATGGTGAGAAAAAGTATGATGATTTAAATCGAACATTAACATTGGAAAAAGAGGACGAAATATTTGAATTTGTTTATGGTGTACCAGTATTTGAACATAACGGTGAGTATCCGGCTACAGAGGAAGTGACCTTGATCCTTGAAGATGAAACCCCGTATTTGCCAGTTGAGTTTCTCGAAAAAGGCTTAGGAACTGAATATGAAATAGAGGATGAGGTTGTGCAATTTCAAATTGAACCTGAAGTTGTGCCTGTAAGTGGTCCTGAGGATGAAGTTGTTATGAGCGAAAGCTCTTGGGATGCAGAGACAATGATTGATTACTTGTCATTTTTACACTCGCCGATTGATCATGCTGAAGTGAGTACAGTAGACAGCCATTTACCGGGAGCAGAGCGAGCTTATCGTAATGGGGTGCATGAAGGCATAGACTGGTACGATTACGCTTCAGGGGTGGAAATTACAACAGATACACCGATATATGGGATGGCTGAAGGAAAAGTAGTCCGCGTCGATCACGATTTTGAAGAATATAGTTCAGTTGAAGAGCGACTGGCCGATCTTGATATCGCTGCTGAAGCAGGGGAAACCCCTGAATATATCCTTGACCGTCTGCGTGGTAAACAAGTTTGGGTGCAATATGATAATGGTGTTATGAATAGATTTGCTCACCTGGATTCAATACCAGAGGGTTTAGAACTCGGTGAATCGATTGATGAACATACCGTCATCGGTTACGTAGGAAATACTGGGACGAGTGCTTCTGTAGCGAATACAGACGATGGTTTGCATCTTCACCACGATCTATTAATCTATGGGGATTTGTTTTTCGAGCCATTAACAGAGGATGAAACAATCGAAGTACTGCAGGAAATTTTTAAGCCACGCGAGCCAGAAAATTCATAAAGTTGTGAGTAATTTTGTCGATTCTTCCCGAAGCTATAACATGTGGTGAAAGGTTTGTGCTATGCTGAAAAAAATCAACTTGTTAAAGTTTTAAGGGGAGATTGTATGGATCAACGCGCTGTAATTCTAGATGATATTCGTTTAGATATTGGCCGTGCGTACGATGCTGCTCGTTCCGTTGAAGATTTTTATTTCTCCATTGCACAAATTTTTTCTGAACATTGTTGGTATCTTGAAGGACAGGCCTTGTATAAAGTTGAAGAAAATAAATTTCAACAAGTATTTTGCTATGGTAAAACTCATTTTTCTTTTAAAGAATCGTTCGGCGAAGGACCATTAAGTTTATGTGCTGTTCGTGGAGATTTATCGGTTCATTACGGGAAGCGGTCTTTTAGTGCCATATTACCGATATATGATAATGCTTTGCTGAAGCAAATGTTTGTGTTCCATACAGTTCCAGAACGACCGGTTATTCAAGAAGATGAAATCGTGCTACTTAAAGAAGTTCAGCGTTTTATTGAAAATCGCTATGCAGTGTGGACTTCTTAAAATAGAAAAAACCTCTGTTTATCGGAGGTTTCAGGCTGTAGACAAAGTACAAAACTTAACATTAACTCACAACTTACGGCTTCAACCGCCGCTGGCTGCCCTATTAAGAGAAAAAACCGAATCATGAACGTAACCTTCACCTCAGACGGACGCTTTCCCGAGGGCTTGGCTTCAGCTAACTTGTTCGATTTGATTGCCAATCGAACAAGTGGATCTTCAGCCTGCGCTTGATCCTCTGGGAGTCGCCGTCTTTTGTTTCGGTTACTTGTTAGTTAACGGATCATTAAGGATTTCCATTGGATATGGTTCGCTTGATCGCTCATGAAGCGTCATGATGAAATTGATTCATCTAAATATCGCTTGACCAAAAGGTTCTCTACAATTCATGACCATCAAATGACGCAAGGCTGACGAGCGCCGGCGGCGACGCCACCAGGAACAGCGCGAGCCGAAAATCCCGCAGGCAGTGACTTTCTGCCGAGGAAGTTGAGGCCGTGACGGGGGCTAAGAAGACACGGTGCGATCAAGCGTGAGCGCAGATCAAACCGATGTCGCACTTGTGCCCTCCGGGTGCAAGCGTCCGCCGAAAAGCGACATCAGCCTCCGCTTTTCTTGAAAGTTTGTCTACACGCTGAAACCTCCGTTCATCGGAGGCTTTTTTTATTTTGATTGTGTCATACAATTTATTGTTGACTTTTCTATTGTGACATCATAATATAATTGTACAACACATTTTAAAAACGCTTTCAAAAGGAGTGGGCGAAATGGAAACGATTGTATGCCGGGAGTGCGACCAAACGATTGATCACGTGATTGGTGAGAAGACTGCAACGCTATACGGAACCTGCTCTAACTGCTGCGGAAAAGCGCACACAGAACAAGCGAAAAAGTAAAATGACCGGGCAGCCTCCATCTGTTTTACATAACGGATGGAGGCTTTTGATGTCATGGTGAGCTTTTTCTCTGCTACAATGATCATACTGTAGAGAGAAAGGGTGATTAAAATGAGTGAGAAAGAAATTCATATGCCGATCTCACTAGACTGGAGTCAGGAAGAAGTTGTGGATGCTGTGCACTTCTTTGATATGGTGTCTCAAGCTTATGAAGAAGGTGTAAAAAGTGGAAAGCTGACCGAGGCGTACAAAAAGTTTAAGCGGGTTGTGCCTTCTAAAAGTGAAGAAAAGTCGTTGTTTCAAACGTATGATGAGGCAGCTGGCGTTTCCTGCTGGAAAACGGTACAGGCAGCGAAAGAAAAAGAGGCTGATGAAACGATTCGGATGACCACGTAACATAAAAAATGCGCTGCACCTTTCACAATGTTGTTGCAAAGGCGGCAGCGCATTAAATCTATTAGGAGGTTGCTTCTCCGTAAGCTTCTTTGGCCGTCTCATAAAGCGGAAGTACAGTCTCAAAAGTGTCTTCAATGGTAGAAAGTAATTTATCGGGATCTTGTAAGCGGTCATCGTCGTAAGCTAAATGCACACCGCAAAGCAACTCAGCTTTTTTTACGGTCTGAAGACGCTCAAGTTTATGAACAAAATCACCTTTTTCAAGAGAGCCGTGCAGATCAGCTTCAGGTTTTGTATGGTCAACTGACCAAACAAAAGATTCTGGAATAAGGTTCATATAATACTCTGGATCTTGCAGCAACTTACTAGCAAAATCTTGCTTTGCCGGAGATTCATAAATCATGGCAAACCAAATGAACAGGTGATCTTCAAACAAGCCAACTTGGAAATGGGGTAGTTTTTTATAACCACGGCTGTTGTCAGCAAATGCAATCCAAGTATCATTTGGCGGGTTAACTTTACGACGGGCATGCTTAGCAATGTGAGCATGCATCTCTTCGCCAGTCAAATTGGTTAAAGCAGGTGTGATGTTGTCAGCAATTGCTTGAAACTTTGGCTGAATTTGATTACGAATCGCCTCCATACGTTCATCAAGCCCATCAATTGTAAATACGCGAAAATCTTCATTCAAAAACACAGGTTCGTTTGCCATAAGCTCACCTCAATGTAGAAATTTAGGATGCTATTCTGAAGGCTTACCCGCATCTATTGTACAGCAAACAGCGTTACAAACGCGAATCAATAGGAACACTAAATTTTTATGGGTGAAGCAATAAGTTCCGTTTGAAATTTCTCATTCATATGGTATAATAAAGTCACAAATATCAGAATATTCTTTCTTAAAAAACCGTCGTGCTACTCATGATTACCTGAAAAAGGGGTGTGGTGGATATGGAACAAGTCATTCAGGCGTTTAAACAAACAGAAGCAGAGTTGCGGATCCCGGTGCTCCGACTTGAAATTGATTATGAATTGGCCACCCTTTACGATGCGTTAGAAGCAGAAGACGCAGTTGCAATCACAACTTCAAAAGACAACTTACAGGCATTGCGCACAGAATGGCTGCAACTGCAAAACTAAAGATGAAAGCGGGTCAGCTTTAAGCTGTATCCCGCTTTTTTTGTTTTTTAGTTTGCAGTAATTCCTGCATTCCGCTATTCTCAATACAGTAGGTTAAAAATTCTAAGGGAGGATCTATGGAACAAGACACAGCTTACTTATATGAACAAGCTTGTAATTTTGTAGCGGAAGCCTCGCGTTTACTCGAGAAACCTCTGCAGGAAAATGCGTTGATTGAATCGAAGCGGAATGTGGATGATTTAGTTACAGAAATGGACCGTGCGGTTGAAGAGCTATTTCGCCGGCGGGTAACGGAATATTTTCCAGCGCACGGTATTGTAGGAGAAGAAAGCGGCGAGAAAGCCCCGAAAAATGGCTGCGAAACGGTATGGTATATTGACCCGATCGATGGTACAACGAATTTTGTACATCAACATCACTTTTTTGTCATTTCCGTCGGTATTTATGAAGAAGGTCATGGTAAGATAGGTATTATATATGATGTTATGCAACAGGAGTGGTTTAGCGCTGTACGTGGAGAAGGCGCATGGCTTAATAATAAAGAGCTTCCAAAACGGTCTTCTGTTAAACCAGAAGAAGCTATTTTTGGTTTGAATGGCCGCTGGCTTATTTACGGAGATAAACAACAAGTTTGCCGGAATTTAACTGCGAAGGTTCGTTCAACGCGCTGTTACGGAGCTGCGGCTTTAGAATTCGCTTATGTTGCAGCCGGGCGGCTTGACGGTTATATAAGTATGAAACTCTCAAGTTGGGATTATGCTGCTGGTTTTGTACTTTTAGAAGAAACAGGATGCAGCTATCAAACCGTTCAAGGCGGCCCAGTTATTTCATTTAATGAGCAAGGGATTGCTGCTGCAGTTCCAGGGTTGGACCTATGGCTGCAAAAACAACTGCAGGAAACAGGAATTGATAAAAAATGACCGGAGGCTAATACCTCCGGTCATTTTTTTAAGAAGTTTGATGCCGGCCTTCAGATTCCAACTTGGCCCGGTACCCCCGCGCTCCTTTCATTGCAGCATACATTACAATGATACCGGCAATTGCGATCCATAGACTGCGTTCAGCTACAGCAACGCCAATAGACCCAATTGCAAGCACTGTTAAAACGGCAAATAAAAGAAAAATCCACTTTTCTTTTGTCATAAGCGGCCACCTTTTCTGTTTAAACTATATATGTATTGTAACGCGCTTTTTGTAAAACAAAAAGGGAAAAGACAGGAACCTGGATGAATCATGTTCAGATGTATGCTACAATGGCAAAGCTTGCCGATAGTGCAGCTAGTAAGGAGATGAATAGAAAATGATTCGAGAAGATTTACGCAACATTGCGATTATTGCCCACGTTGACCACGGAAAGACGACTTTGGTGGACGAGTTGTTAAAACAGTCTGGTACATTTCGTCAAAATGAACAAATGGACGAACGGGCCATGGATAAAAATGATTTAGAAAAAGAACGCGGCATTACCATTCTTGCAAAAAATACCGCGGTTCATTATAACGATGCGAAAATCAATATCCTCGACACACCGGGCCACGCCGATTTCGGTGGTGAAGTTGAACGAATATTAAAAATGGTCGATGGTGTACTGCTCGTTGTTGATGCGTATGAAGGCTGCATGCCACAAACCCGCTTTGTTTTAAAGAAAGCGTTGGAACAAAACTTAACGCCGGTTGTTGTTGTTAACAAAATTGACCGTGACATGACGCGCCCGAAAGAAGTCGTAGATGAAGTTCTAGATCTGTTTATTGAACTTGGTGCGAATGAAGAACAGTTGGATTTTCCAGTGCTTTATACGTCAGCAATTAAAGGAACGGCAAGTACATCTCATGAAAATCAAGACCATGATATGACCCTTGTGTTTGATAAAATTATGGACCATGTCCCGGCACCGCTTGATACAAGTGACGAGTCGCTCCAATGTCAGGTGACCATGCTTGAGTATGACGATTATCTTGGAAGAATTGCTGTCGGTCGTGTTTCCCGCGGCATTATTGAGAATGGGCAGCGGGTTGCTCTCGTTAAGCGCGATGGCGGCGTGAAAAAATGCCGTATTTCCAAAATGTATGGTTACCTTGGCTTACAGAAGCAGGAGATTTCCCAAGCTGCTGCCGGTGACGTTATTGCGCTTGCAGGTTTGGAGGATGTGAACGTCGGTGAGACCGTTTGTCCTGAAGACAACCCTGAACCTTTGCCGGCGATCCGTATTGACGAGCCGACCTTGCAGATGACCTTCCTCGTTAACAACAGCCCATTTGCCGGCCGCGAAGGTGCGCATGTAACGAGTCGGAAAATCGAAGAGCGCTTGCTCACACAACTCGAAACAGATGTTAGTTTACGAGTGGAACAGACTGATTCACCAGATGCTTGGACCGTCTCCGGTCGTGGGGAGCTTCACTTATCAATTTTAATTGAAAATATGCGCCGTGAAGGTTATGAACTACAAGTCTCAAAACCAGAAGTAATTATTAAAGAAGTTGACGGTGTGCTTTCAGAGCCAATGGAGCGTGCGCAAGTTGATGTTCCTGAAGACTATACAGGTGGTGTAATGGAAAGCCTTGGTGCACGTAAGGGTGAAATGGTTGATATGGTTAACCACGGTAACGGTGAAGTCCGGATAGAGTTTCTCGTACCATCCCGCGGCTTGATTGGGTATACGACTGAGTTTATGGCGCAGACAAAAGGTTTTGGAATTATGAACCATGCTTTTGACAGCTTTCAGCCGGTCATCAAAGAGCAAGTCGGCGGTCGGCGTCAAGGTGTACTTGTATCTATGGAAACCGGCAAAGCGACTTGGTACAGCATGATGCAGCTTGAAGATCGCGGTACGATGTTTGTTGAACCAAATACTGAAGTATATGAAGGTATGGTTGTCGGTGAGCATACTCGTGAAAATGATCTGTCTGTAAACATTACGAAAGAAAAGCATGTCACAAATATCCGTTCGGCAAACAAGGAACAAACCCAATCGATGAAGCAGCCGCGTCTTTTGACATTAGAAGAGGCATTAGAGTATATTAATGACGATGAGTATTGTGAAATCACACCTGAAAACGTCCGCCTTCGGAAGAAAATTTTAACAACATCGATGCGTGAACGTGAAGAAAAACGTAAGAAAAAGTCTTAACTGCATATCGTTTTAAGAGGGTGAACGTATGGAACAAGAAGTAACTCAAGGCGATTTATCCTGGGTCGCCGGCCTTGTAGGGATTCATGAGAACATGGTGCTTGGGTTTTGGCTTTTATACCTTGCTGTTACTGTTATGTCAATTGTTGTATTTAATTTAGGTTTTGCAAGGAAGCTGCCACTGCTCAAAAATGTCATTGTGTATGCTGCGCTTTTGTTTGGAACTTTCCCGTTAACATTATTTGCGATCGGCATGCCGATTGTTGAGGCTTTAATTGCTTCTGCGCTTGTTTTAGGGATTTACCGTTTACGTTTAAAATCTCATAAAAAAGAGCAAGTACAGGAAAGTGCTTATGAATCATAAAAAAGAAGGCTTTGAACAAAAGTTCAAAGCCTTCTTTTTCTTTAACTACCAATCATCGTTTTCCGCACGTCCTCGATACAGCGAAAAGTTTCCTGTCGCATGCCGTTCTTCAGTTCGAAGTTTAATTCTTTCATGACAATCTGAGCACATATAAGTGTGAATCGGGCGGTTGCGCAGTTTTTTTGCTGTAGGGTCTTGATTGTCCAATGTTTCAACTTTATCACAAAGGCTGCACTTTACTTTCACAATATTCACTACCTTATTTGCTTAAATATTGTTTCTTATGTAGTATAACACTTCATTAATGTCTGTAAAGAATGGTTTTAGTAAAGCTGCAAGCAAGGTATAATACAAGTGAAGCTGTATATGAGCAGCTGAAGTTGAAGGTCGGGAGGGTTTTACTTGGTAAATCGTGTAGACACAAAGTTGAAAGATGACTTGTTAAAGATGCTGAAAAACGAACAATTTGTAACACTGGCAACAGTGCATCATGAAACGGGTTCACCGGATATGAACTCCATCTCCTGGGTTTATGCCCCTGATGAAAAAACCATTCGGTTCGCTGTAGATCGCCGCTCGCGCAGTGTTGAAAATATTAAACAAAAACCTGAAGCCACCTTAAATATTATCGGCAGCGGAAGCTCCTATGCTGTGTTCGGTCAAGCAGAAGTGAAAGTTGATGTCATTGAAGGGCCGCCGTTAAAGCTTGCTTTAATCGAGCTTACAGTAAATGAAGTGAAAGACATTATGTTTTATGGAGCAAGAGTAACCAAAAGTGTAGCGTATGAAAAAACGTATGATGAAGAAGCTGCAGCCAAACTTGATCGGCAAGTGATGACCGCGCTGCAAACCGTTAATGACCAGAGCTGAAACGAGCTCTGGTTTTTTTCATATTGCTGATGCATGCAAGTTTTACGGCTCGTTCGCATATAACAATAGCAAGAGGATGCATGTTGTTTTCGTTTAGATGGGAGGCGCTGGATGATAAAAACTTATGTGCTCGATACAAATGTTTTACTGCATGACCCCTCGGCGATGTTCTCGTTTCATGAACATGCTGTTGTGCTGCCGGCTGTGGTGTTAGAAGAAATTGATACGAAAAAGAAGAACATGGATGAGCTTGGCCGCAATGCCCGGATGGTTTCACGTTTTTTAGATCAACTTCGAAAAAAAGGTACGCTTCATAACGGTGTTGCACTAGATACAGGCGGAACCCTTCGGATCGAGTTAAATCACCGATCAGTGGCTCTCGTTCATGAAAAGTTTCCGGAAATGACGAATGATAACCGGCTTTTGGCTGTCGCATTAAACTTGAAGCAGGAAAACGACCAAAGTGTAATTCTTGTTTCTAAAGATGCGTTAGTGCGCATTAAAGGTGATGTTCTCGGCTTAAATGTTGAGGATTATATGCATGACCGAGTTTTGCCAAACGAAGAAATGTATAAAGGGTACCGTGTTATTTATACGGACCCGGCGGTTATCGCTCAGTTTTATCAAACAAACAAAATGCCAGTTGAGACGATAGAAGCAGCAGAAATTCACCCAAATGAATACGTCGTTTGCAAAGATGTGCAGGGTTCATCCGCATCAGCAGTTGCCGTTTACGATGCTGTTTCGCGTCAGTTCGTCCCACTCCGCTATCAAAAAGACGTTCTCTGGGGAATTCGTTCACGTAATGTTCAGCAGCAGATGGCACTTGATTTATTACTTGATGATAAGGTTAAGCTTGTTACAATCGTTGGGAAAGCAGGGACAGGTAAGACGCTCCTTTCTTTAGCTGCAGGCTTAAGTCAAGTGGAGGATCATGGGGTTTTTCAAAAGTTATTTGTTGCAAGACCAATGGTTCCTGTAGGGAAAGATTTAGGCTATTTGCCAGGTGAAAAAGATGACAAGCTGCGGCCGTGGATGCAGCCGTTGTACGACAATCTTGAATTTTTATTTAATACGAATCGTCCTGAAGAGCTTGAACAAATTTTAAGTGGCATGGGCAGCATCCAGGTTGAAGCATTAACTTATATGCGTGGCAGAAGTCTTCCGGAACAATTTATCATTATTGATGAGGCTCAAAACTTAACAAGACATGAAGTTAAAACAATCCTCACGAGGACAGGTGAAAAAAGTAAGATCATTTTAATGGGGGACCCAACTCAGATTGATCATCCGTATTTAGATGAGCGGACAAATGGATTATCATTTGTTGTGGATGTATTTAAAGATGAAGCGATAAGTGGCCATATAACGCTTGAAAAAGGTGAACGCTCTGAACTGGCCCAAATTGCAGCTGATCTTTTATAAATGCTTGAAGGCACATCCGGCGTTTTTTTCCGGGTGAAACAAATCTCCACCTGGGTTGTAATAGAGATACAGCCTGGGTGGAGATTCGCATGGCAAACTTGTTATTCGATGCGAAAGCCTTGAACATGGGTGATCGGTTCGTGGCGGTTTGAACCATCGCGATAATAAACGTGAACGGGCCCGCTGTCACGCAAAGGTTTTCCGTCTTGTGAAAAGCCTAAAATTAACTCATAAGCCTCCGGAAGTGGAACTGTTATTTCGCCGTCTAGTGTCTCAATAATAAAACTGCCGCTTTCAACGGTCGGCTCAGCGTTTTCAAGAAAAGGTTTTAGTGCCATACCGAATGTTCCCTGCAGTAAAGCTTCTTTTTTAGTGCGCACTTCATTCGTTTGTGTACGCTCAGGTACACGCGCACCTTCATTACGGGCACGTTCCCATTCTTCTAAAAATGCTTTTTCTTCCCGTTTGTCAGCACTTAGTTCATTTGCTTCATCAAAAAAAGTTGTTAAATCAACTTTACGATCATCAAAAATCCAGACGGTCGGGTCAATCGTAATCGGGTAATTCACATTTCCCTGAATCCGAAGAATAAAATCCATTTGCAAATGCCTCCTGTATAAAGCTTGTGCATGCTCATCATATCATAACGTCTCTGCACCGTCTTGAAAAAATCAGCAGTTAAAACGAATTTTACATTTTGTACTTTGTCAACAGTTTGGATTAGCTGTGTTTCAATGGTTGCAATTTTTGCTTTAAAGCGCTATGATGATAAAGGAGAGATATAGGAAGAGGAGGGGTCCTCGTGAGTATTGATGCCGCCCTCGTTCATCGGGATCAAGCCTACGATGAGTTGAAAGCTGATGCAGAAAAAATCCGCCAGCTTATCGAAGTTCAAATGGAAAACTTAACAATGCCGCAATGCCCGTTGTACGAAGAAGTGCTCGATACCCAGATGTTCGGGCTGTCCCGTGAAATTGACTTTGCGATCCGGATGAATCTGATCGATGAAACAACCGGTAAAAATATTATGGCTGAGCTGGAACGAAAGCTTGCCGAGCTGCACGAAGCAAGTGTAAGCAAATAAAGGGCCGAGGGATTCAATTGTGTGAATCTGCTCGGCCCTTTTCTCTTCATAAGCGTAAAAAAGTTTAATTAAATGTAAAACAACTTAACTGGTAAGACCATAGCTTTTGCACTTTTACGTAAAAGTGTTATAATGATTTTATTCTGAATTGTCAGTCATCACAAACGCATACATAACATATAGAAAATGTGTGCGTTTAGTGGCAATTAGAGAGACCATACGCAGGGAGGAATTTGATGAACGGGTTAGACAACATTCAGAAAGTGCTTGTAGCAAACCGTGGAGAAATTGCAATCCGCGTATTTCGTGCATGTACGGAACTTCATTTACGGACGGTAGCTGTATATTCTAAAGAAGATACTGGAGCCTACCACCGTTATAAAGCGGACGAAGCATACTTGATTGGAGAAGATAAAAGCCCGATCGATGCGTATTTAGACATTGAAAACATTATAGAAGTTGCCAAAAGTGTCGGGGTGGATGCAATTCATCCAGGCTATGGTTTTTTATCAGAAAACATACATTTTGCCCGCCGTTGTGAAGAAGAAGGTTTAATTTTCATTGGGCCAAATAGTACACATTTAGAAATGTTTGGCGACAAAATTCAAGCACGTGAGCAGGCGGTAAAGGCCGGCCTTCCTGTCATTCCAGGTACAGATGGACCGGTGAGCGGCCTCGATGAAGTTAAAACGTTTGCAGATCAGCACGGATTTCCGTTAATGATTAAAGCGTCACTTGGTGGCGGCGGTCGTGGTATGCGAATTGTACGCAGCTCTGAAGACCTTGCAGAGGCATATGACCGCGCGCGTTCTGAAGCTCGTTCTGCCTTTGGAAGCGACGAGGTCTACGTTGAGAAGTTTGTTGAAAATCCAAAGCATATTGAAGTGCAGGTGCTCGGTGATAAATTCGGGAATCTTGTGCACTTGTACGAGCGTGATTGCTCTGTTCAGCGGCGCCATCAAAAGGTTGTTGAAGTAGCACCAAGCTTATCCCTTGATGAAGATGTACGTGAAAAGATTAATCAAGCAGCTGTGCAGCTCGCAGAGAATATTGAATATATTAACGCAGGAACTGTAGAGTTTCTCGTTGATAAAAGCGGAGAATTCTTCTTTATTGAGGTGAATCCACGGGTTCAGGTTGAACATACCATCACCGAAATGGTAACAGGTGTTGATATTGTACAGACCCAGCTAATGATTGCAGATGGCAAAAACTTACACGGTCCAGAACTATCGATTCCAAAACAAGAAGAAATCCGGACGCACGGGTATGCCATTCAATCCCGGGTGACAACAGAAGACCCGGCGAATGATTTTATGCCGGACACAGGAAAAATCATGGCTTACCGCTCAGGTGGCGGCTTCGGTGTACGGCTGGATGCAGGAAATGGATTTCAAGGAGCGGTCATTTCCCCGCATTATGATTCCCTGCTTGTCAAAGTGTCCACCTGGTCTTTAACTTTCGAAGGTGCTGCTGCGAAAATGTTGAGAAACCTGCGGGAATTTAGAATCCGTGGCTTAAAAACCAACATTGCATTCTTAGAAAACGTTGTCCAGCATCCTAATTTTTTATCCGGAGATTATAATACATCATTTATTGATCACACACCGGAATTGTTCGTTTTCCCTAAGCGTAAAGACCGCGGGACGAAAATGCTCAGCTTTATTGGTGAAACAATCGTTAATGGATATCCAGGCCTTGAACAAGAAAGAAAGCCGATATTTGAAGTGCCGCCGGTACCAAAAGTGAAATATAGCGAACCGATCCCTGAAGGAACCAAGCAAATTCTTGAGCAACGCGGCCCGGAAGGATTAGCAGAATGGACAAAATCACAGAAAGAAGTTCTTTTAACAGATACGACGTTTCGTGATGCTCACCAGTCTCTCCTTGCAACGCGGATGCGCAGTCATGACTTGAAAACAATCGCAGAGCCGACAGCGCGTCTTGTACCGAACATTTTCTCCTCGGAGATGTGGGGCGGTGCAACATTTGATGTTGCTATGCGCTTTCTGCATGAAGACCCGTGGGAGCGCTTGATTTCGCTTCGCAAAAAGATGCCTAATACACTTTTACAAATGCTTCTACGTGCTTCTAATGCGGTAGGTTATAAAAATTACCCTGACAACTTGATTGAGGAGTTCGTGGAAAAGTCAGCGAATGCCGGCATTGATGTATTTAGAATCTTTGACTCGCTCAACTGGTTAGAAGGAATGAAGCATGCGATTCACCAAGTGCGGAATACAGGTAAAGTGGCGGAAGCAGCGATCTGTTATACCGGGGATATTCTTGACCCGAATCGTACAAAATATGATTTGAACTACTATAAAGAAATGGCCCGGGCTTTGGAGCAGGAAGGGGCTCACTTTCTCGGAATTAAAGATATGGCCGGTCTGTTAAAACCGCAGGCAGCTTATGAACTTATTGGCGAGTTGAAAGAAACTGTTGATTTGCCAATCCACCTTCACATGCACGATACAAGTGGTAACGGGATTTTTTCGTATGCGAAGGCAGTGGAAGCAGGTGTTGATGTTGTAGATGTAGCTGTCAGCTCTATGGCTGGCATGACTTCACAGCCGAGCGCCAACAGTCTCTACTATGCGCTTTCAACCCACGAGCGCCAGCCTGATATTAATGTAGAAGCTTTAAAAGAGCTCGGTGAGTATTGGGAAGGTGTGCGCGATTATTATCAAGGTTTCGAGAGCGGCATGAATGCACCACACCCTGAAGTTTATGAGCACGAAATGCCTGGGGGACAGTACAGCAACTTGCAGCAACAGGCTAAAGCTGTAGGCCTTGGGGATCGTTGGGGTGAAGTGAAGCGGATGTACCGCCGTGTGAATGATATGTTTGGTGATATTGTCAAGGTGACGCCTTCTTCAAAAGTTGTTGGGGATATGGCACTTTATATGGTGCAAAACGATCTAACAGAAGAAGATGTGTACAACCGGGGTGAGCAACTTGACTTTCCAGACTCTGTTGTTGAATTATTCCAAGGTTATTTAGGGCAGCCGCACGAAGGTTTCCCAAAAGATTTGCAGCGCATCATTTTAAAAGGTCGTGAAGCTTTAGAAGACCGGCCGAGTGAGTACATGGAGGCCGTCGATTTTGATCAATTAAATGAAGATCTTTATCATAAGCTCGGTCGTCAAGTGACCGCGCATGATGTGATTTCTTACGCGCTTTATCCAAAGGTTTATATGGATTACCAAAAGTTTCAACAACAGTTTGGTGACGTGTCTGTGCTTGATACACCAACGTTCTTTTACGGCTTACGCCTTGGCGAAGAAATTGAAGTTGAAATTGAGCAGGGCAAAACATTGATTGTGAAGCTTGTATCGATCTCAAAGCCGCAGGAAAACGGAAACCGTATCGTTTATTTTGAACTGAATGGTCAGCCGCGTGAGGTTATGATTAAAGATCAAAATGCAGTGGTTGACAGTAGCGTACGACCAAAGGCGGATGAAAGCAATGAAAAGCATATTGGTGCATCTATGCCTGGAACTGTTGTACAAACAATTACTTCAGCCGGTGTACAAGTGGAGAAAGGCGACCATTTAATGATTACAGAAGCGATGAAAATGGAAACGACTGTACAAGCACCATTTGCAGGCACAATTAAAGAAGTTTATGCCAAAGATGGTGAACCGATCGAATCTGGTGATTTATTAATTGAATTTGAGTAAAAACGGGTAATTATAGAGGCGGAGGATCACTACATCTTTCCGCACTATGAGAAAAGCGGCTTAAAAGCTTGCTTGCGGGGGATTAACGACTGAAACGCAACCGGGAAAAATCCGGGGTGCTTACAGTTCACTTCCTTCTAAGTGAGTTGAAGCCGCTTTTCTTATATGTTCATGCGTTTTTGAATCATCGAAAGGTAGTACAGTCAGGAGGATAAGGTATGGGTATAAGAGCATTATGGATACGTCGTGAATTTCGTTTTGATGATCAACCAGCGCTTGATGCAATGTTATCGGATATGGATAAGAATCAAGATGAAGGTTTTTTGTTTTTTCAACTTGATCCAGTTTTTCTTCATGAGCCGTGCCTGCACCATGATTATTTTTTTCATACACTTGAAGCATTTCAAAAAGAAGCTGAAGCCGCTGGTATTGCACTCTACATTATTTACGGTGATGCTGTAGAAGTTATAAGAGGGTTACTTACAAATGAAGACGAGATAACTACATTATACGCAGCTGCCGATGATGTAGGTTATGGAAAAGAACGAGACGACCGCGCAGCACAAGTGTGTCGTGAAAACGGCGTGAATCTTCGTATGTTCTCTGAAGGGAAGTTGCTGGACCCAGGAGAAATTTTGAAAAAGGACGGTGGGTACTACGAAAAGTTCACACCTTATTACAAACAATGGAAAGCACATCCAAAACCAACACCTGTACATACAACGAAAGCTGGTGCGCGTCAATGTCATTATCAAAGCAGATATTTGAGAGAGCTCCATGAAAAAGGCAGTAAAAGGTTAAACAGCTATTTACAAAACCGCCCTGTGCCATCTTGGCATGTTTACAGCGAGCATGGCGCAAAGCAGTATTTAAACTATGTCATTCGTGAGCGTTTGCCGGGCTATGCTGAACAGCGCGACTACTTAGATGAAATTGGAACGACCCAGCTCTCCCCGTTAATTAAAACAGGAAGGCTTTCTGTGCGAATGATCTTTCACGAAGTTAATCATACAGAGAATACGAATGAAGAAAGCCGCGAAGCTTTGCAGGCTGAACTGGCGTGGCGGGATTTTTTTCATATGGTTCATTATGCAAAAGGTCAGATGCGAAACGAAGCGTTAAACCCCAAATATCAAGGTATGAGGTGGCAAGGTGTGACTGAAGAAATCGAAGCTTGGAAAGAAGGAAGAACAGGCGTGCCGTTAATCGATGCAGCGATGCGGCAGTTGAAAACCGAAGGATGGATGCCAAACCGTCTTCGAATGCTTACTGCTTCTTTTTTTACAAAGCATATGCTTGCTGATTGGAGAGAAGGTGAAGACCATTTCCGAAAATATTTAATTGATTATGATGTTTCTTCAAATGCAGGAGGATGGCAGTGGGCTGCTTCTATTGGGGTGGATCCTGTTCCTTACTTCAGAATATTTAATCCTTACCGTCAAGGCGAGCGTTTTGACGAGGCAGGTCATTACGTTAAAAAGTTTGTTCCTGAACTTAGAAGGGTGGAAGGTCATAATGTTCATGATGAGAAAAACATGAATTCCCGACCTGTATCTACCTATCCTGTACCGATGCTTGATCATAAGTCGCGCCGTGAAGAAGCTTTAATACACTTTAAAGAGGCAGGGGATCAATCGTGAACATACGTCGGTTAACAATGGATGATTTTGAACAAAGTTTATCACTTGGACAGTTTGCGTTTCAAAATGAATTAAGTGAAGAGGAGCGTGAACAGGCGAAAAAACGGTTTGTGCCAAACGATCACTGGGGGATTTTTGACGAAGAAAATGCTTTAATGTCAAAGCTTGCATTGCTGCCGATGGATGTTTACTTCCACGGCAGTCCATTGAAAGCATGCGGCGTTTCAAGTGTCAGCAGTTGGCCGGAGCACCGTCGTCAAGGTCACATCCGCCAATTGTTGGATGAAAGCTTAAAAGACATGTATGAACGGGGCGCAGCCCTGTCTTTGTTATATCCGTTTAACATCTCATTTTATCGGAATTTCGGATGGGAATTATTTTGTGAGCGTACAAAATGGCAATTTAATCAGTTGCAACTTCCAAAGCCTGAGCAGCCTGAACATGGACGTATCCGTCGGCTCAAGCAAGAAGACTGGGAAGATTTAAACCATGTGTATCAAGCATTTGCTGCAGGTTATTCTGGAACGCTCGTACGGGACGAAGTTTGGTGGGACCAGCGGGTACAAAAGTCGAAAAAAGGTCAAAGGGCTGTATATGAAAACGAAACGGGCAGCCCTGAAGGTTACGTTATTTTTGAAGTGAAGGAACAAGAGCTGAAAGTGAAAGAGCTCGTTTACACAACACCGCAGGCTAAACAGGCGCTTAGCGGTTTCCTCGGGCAGCACGATTCTATGGTGGAAGAGAGTGAATGGACGGTGCCTCCAAATGAATCTTTTCGCTTTTTCTTAAAAGACCCGAAAGTTACTGAAGAAACAAAGCCTTATTTTATGGCTCGGGTGGTTAATGCCGAAAAGCTTTTAAAGGCGGTTCCGTGGGGTAGTTGTAAGCAAGAAAATTTAGATCTTATATTAAAAGATGATTTTGCTTCCTGGAATAACGGTATCTACCGTTTGCACTTTAAAGAACAAACCTATGTAGAAGTTGTAGAGGCTGCAAATGATGACGCGATCGAACTTGATGTAAAAGCGTTAATTCCCATTTTGTTCAGTTACGTTACTGCTGAAGAGCTCCATGCAGCAGGTACTTTACAAGGTAGTGCTGAAATCATAGCTTCACTGCAGCAAGCAGTACCAAAAACCATACCGTTTCTTTATGACTTTTTTTAAGGTAAAGGATCATTTAACGGTTAAAAATATGCATGAAAATTCGAGGCCGCCTGCAGAACAAGCGGCCTCGAAAAGTTAATTTATACGCCTATATGATGTCTAGCTCGTTTTTCTTGTAATAATCATTCCGATATAGCAAAGTACGCTGAATAATAAAGAAACGATTAAAGCGTGAAAAAGACCGGATGTTAAATAGCTGTCAGAAAATAAAATGGCAAAACCAGCTGCAGCTTGACTCAGAACAAGCGCAACACTGATGCCGCTTAATGCCGCTAGTAATTTGCGACCGCTAGCCTGCTTAAATGACCAGATCAAGAGCACAATCAATAATAAAACAAGGAAGTAAGCAGAAAAACGGTGCATCATATGAACCCATTGCTGCATGCTGCCTGCTGAAAACAAGCCATTATCACAAAAAATCAAGCCGTCACAGGCAAATGTCGAACCGGTATGTTTAACATAAGCCCCTGTATAAATGACGGCGTAACAATAAGTTAAGACAAAGAAGAAGTAATACCGGAAAGTCCGGCTCACCCGCGGTGCTGGTGGTTGCCCTTCTCGTTCAAAAGGAAGAATCGTTAACATGATTACTGTAGCTAATGAAATCGCCGAGATCCCAAAGTGAAGTGCTAGTACTAAGTTCGAATGCCCCCATACAACAGCGGCTGCTCCCATTAACCCTTGAAAAATCACAAAGAGGACTGCCATAATACTCCAAAATTTTGTTTCACGTCGGTGCGAAAGACGTTTCCAAGCCCAAAAGGCTAAAACAATGACCATTAAGCCAACTAGACCAGATACAAGGCGGTGACTGTATTCAATAATGGTTTCAATGGCGGGGGACTCGGGCACAGCTTCGCCAAAACAAAGCGGCCAAGTTGACCCGCAACCATCCTCAGAACCGGTTTTTGTTACAAGTGACCCTTGTAGTAAAACGAGGATCATGCCTAAAGATGTCAATATACCGAACGTTTTTAACCCTTTGTACACATTCGTTCACCCTTTAATTCATGCGAATTTGTCAAATCATAATGTAAAGCACCTACATCTTATGAAGGATTGATGCAAAAGTCAATTTCATGCAGTGTAACGTCAATAAATTGTGCACAAATGTGAAGAAAGTGTGAATGTAGCTAAGGTAATGAAACAAACTAGAAATTAAGCTATAATAGTCATAGTGCATATTAGTGGGGCCAATAATGAGCCTTTGTCAACAAATGTGAAATAATTGTCAAAAGCCATACTGAACAAAACGCTAAAAATATGCTATGATGCCTTATGTCGAAGTGTGGAAGGTTCTTGAGGATCTTTATGTAAGAAATAAGGTATACAAACGAATTATAAAGTTTGTTATTGATCAAAGGAGGTGAACAAAATGGATAAGACGGATGCTGTGATGAAATCTGCGGTAATGGGCCCGGAAGCGGAGCGCCTCTCTATGAAGGAAGAGGGCAGTGCATGGCGTCATTACTGGACGCTGGCTAAGATGGGGATCGTTAACTCCAATCTGTTGACCGCCTTTGCAGGTTATTTCCTTGCAGCAAGTTATACAGCGGGCTTTCAGTTTACCCAGAACATTCACCTTCTTATTTTGACAATGCTCGGTATTGGTCTTGTAATGGCTGGTGGTTGTACGATTAACAATTACATTGATCGTGATATTGATGGTAAAATGGAGCGGACACGAGAACGTCCGACAGCTACAGGGCATGTCCAGCCGAAAAACGTACTTGCGGTAGGTGTACTTCAAGCAGCTGTCGGTCTAGGGTTGCTCGTATCAGTAGAACTTGTCGCAGCGTTTATAGCGCTTGTCGGTTTTTTTGTATATGTCGTACTTTATTCGATGTGGACAAAACGAACCCACTCGTTAAACACAATTGTCGGCAGTATTTCAGGAGCCGTACCACCGCTTGTAGGGTGGGCAGCTGTAGATCCGGCTCTCCATCAGTATGCATGGATATTGTTTGCAATTATGTTTGTTTGGCAGCCGCCACACTTTTTGGCACTAGCAATGAAGCGGTGTGAAGAGTACCGAGCTGCGGGAATTCCAATGCTACCTGTCGTTGCCGGGTTTGAGATGACGAAGCGGCAGATCATTGTATATGTTGCGGCGCTACTTCCAGTTTCACTTTTATTGTTTGAGTTCGGTGCATTTTACACAACCGTGACTGCACTGCTTGGCGCAGGTTGGCTCGTGTTAGGACTTGCCGGATTTAAGATGAAAGATGATGTGAAGTGGGCACGCCTTATGTTTGTGTACTCGCTCAATTATTTAACCATTTTGTTTGTGTTAATGATCATCATTCACATATAAATTTTCACCGGTGATCAGAAAAAGAAATTAATTTTTTAAGAAAGTGAGGTAGGGAGTCCATGAGTCAGTGGAAACGCTTACTCCAATACCTTACAGCGGCTTCAGTACTTTTTGTGCTGGCCGGTTGTGGGGAAGAGGGGATTACCGCTTTAGACCCGCAGGGTCCACAGGCGCAGTGGTTGTATGACAACATGCTGCTTAGCTTGTACGTAATGGCGTTCGTCATTATCGTTGTTTTTGTTTTATTCTTCATCATTGTAGCGAAATTCCGCCGGAAACCGGGAGATGATGAAATTCCGGAGCAGGTGGAAGGAAGTAAAACCCTTGAGTTGACTTGGACAATTATTCCAATCTTCTTGCTTGCAATTCTTGCTGTTCCAACAGTGACAGGAACATTCATCCTTGCTGATACCGATCCGGATCCAGAAGGTTCAGAATTTACGAGCGGAAGTGGAAGCTCGGGTGAAGAAGAACTCGATGAAGATGAAGTAGCAGAAGATGGTGTAACAATTGAAGTTACAGGACACCAGTACTGGTGGCAGTTTGACTATGAAGAAGGATTCACAGCCGGTCAGGAGGTTTACATACCTGCAGGCGAAAAGGTTGAGTTTGAACTGCATGCTTCAGATGTTATGCACTCGTTCTGGGTACCTGCACTCGGTGGTAAGGTAGATACGATTCCGGGAATTACGAACTACTTATGGCTTGAAGCTGATGAGCCTGGTGTCTATCAAGGTAAATGTGCCGAGCTGTGCGGTCCTTCCCACGCATTAATGGAGTTTCAGCTTATCGCGCTAGAACGTGATGAGTATGATGCCTGGGTTGAAGAAATGTCTGAAGACCCTGAAGAAATTCAGGACACAGGTGAAGCTGAGCGCGGTCACGAAGTGTTTGAAGAGCAAGGCTGCATCGGTTGTCACGCAATCGGCGGTTCTGGGTCCGCAGCAGGCCCGACGTTGACAAACTTTGGTGATCGTGAAGCATTTGCGGGTATTCTTGAGGCAACTGATGAGAACCTTGAAGAGTGGATCCGCGATCCTGAATCGATTAAGCAGGACAACGATATGCCGGCATATCCAGAAGAAAGCATTAACGATGAGGATATGGACGCGCTTATTGAGTACTTGCAGAGCTTAACAATTCTTGAAGATGAATAAGTAAGATAGGGGGTAAAGACCATTGGCTGATAATTATGCCAACACGGCAGATAAAAGCGTCTTATGGGATTGGTTAACGACTGTTGACCATAAAAAGATTGCCATTATGTATTTAATTGCCGGAACGTTGTTTTTCGTTAAAGCCGGTGTCATGGCGCTTTTTATGCGTATCCAGTTGATGCGTCCGGAAATGGAATTTATCACCGGACAGACATTTAACGAATTAATTACCATGCACGGAACCATTATGCTCTTTCTGGCGGCGACGCCATTAATATTTGCGTTTATGAACTTTGCCGTACCGCTTCAAATTGGGGCACGTGACGTTGCATTTCCATTCGTTAACGCATTAGGTTTTTGGATTTTCTTCTTTGGTGGTCTCTTATTAAGTGTAAGCTGGTTCTTCGGCGGCGGTCCGGATGCCGGCTGGACATCTTATGTGCCACTCGCAAGTCGAGAACACGGGGGTCTAGGAATTGACTTTTACGTGCTCGGTTTGCAGGTAAGTGGTATTGGTACACTTGTATCAGGAATCAACTTTATTGTTACGATTATTAACATGCGTGCGCCGGGCATGACGATGATGCGTTTGCCATTATTCGTTTGGACCACGCTAGTTGTTTCAATCTTGATTGTATTTGCATTTACGCCGCTAGCGGCTGGTCTTGCACTACTAATGCTTGACCGTATCTTTGGTGGTCAGTTCTTTATTCCAGGTATGGATGGTAATGTTGTATTATGGCAGCACATCTTCTGGATCTTTGGTCACCCGGAAGTATACATTTTAGTATTACCAGCTTTTGGAATAATTTCTGAGGTTATTCCGGCTTTCTCAAGAAAACGCTTGTTTGGTTACTCTGCGATGGTTTTTGCAACGCTCGTTATTGCGTTCCTAGGTTTCATGGTTTGGGTACACCACATGTTTACAGTGGGTATCGGGCCGGTAGCAAACTCCATTTTTGCCATTGCTACAATGGCGATTGCAGTACCTACAGGTATTAAAATCTTTAACTGGCTCTTTACAATGTGGGGCGGAAAACTGACTTTCAATACTGCGATGCTGTGCGCATCTTCGTTTGTACCAACATTCGTACTTGGTGGTGTTACCGGGGTTATGCTTGCGATGGCTCCTGTAGACCACTTGTATCACGATACGTACTTCGTTGTTGCACACTTTCACTACATCATTATCGGTGGTATTGTTTTAGGTCTTTTTGCAGCATTATTCTACTGGTACCCGAAAATGTTTGGTCACAAGTTGAACGAGGCCCTTGGAAAATGGATGTTTTGGCTGTTTTATATCGGTTTCCATTTAACGTTCTTCGTTCAGCACATCCTTGGTTTGATCGGGATGCAGCGCCGTATCTATACGTATCTTGAAGGTCAAGGTATGGCAACAATGAATATGATCTCTACAATTGGAACATTCATTATGGCGTTTGCAGTTGTTCTGTTAGTCTTTAACGTGGTTTACTCTGCATATAAGAGTGAACGCATTACTGAGCGTGACCCTTGGGATGCACGTACACTAGAGTGGGCTACAAACACGCCTGTACCTGAGTATAATTTTGCTCAAACACCACAAGTTCGTTCACTTGATCCATGGTTTTATGAGAAAGTACATGGAGATGGCACGATGAAACCAGCGGAACCGTTAGATGATATTCACATGCCAAACGGTTCAATTCTGCCATTTATGATTGGTCTTGGTCTCTTTATTGGCGGTTTCGGTTTTATTATGATGAACATGGAAAATCCAATTGTTCCACCGCTGCTCGTTGTTATTCTCGGTGCAGTGCTGACCTTTGGCTCGATGGGCTTACGTTCCATTAAAGAAGATCATGGTTACAACATTCCACTCGAACGTATCAAAAAGATCGAGAAGGAGGCTAGCTGATCATGGCCGATTCCGTTGATATGACAAAGGGTCTGCCCTCTCATCCGGAGAGGGCGACACTGGACGGTAAAAACAAATTTTTAGGATTCTGGGTATTTCTTGGCGGCGAAACAATTATGTTTGCCACATTTTTCGGGACATATTTAGGTCTAATGAGCGGTACCGCTGATGGTCCCACATCAAGCGATATTTTCTCACTGCCGCTTGTGTTCATTATGACCATGATTCTTTTGACAAGTTCTTTGACGAGCGTGCTTGCCATGTTTGCCATGAAAAAGAACAACTTTAAGGGACTTATGGTCTGGATGTGGGTTACAGTACTGCTAGGGGCTTCTTTCCTCGGTTTAGAGATTTATGAATTCTACGAGTACTACCACTATGGTTTAGGGTATACTACAAGTGCATTTGCTTCTTCGTTCTATACGTTGGTTGGCTTGCACGGGGCTCACGTACTATTTGGCCTGGGGTGGATCACCACATTATTAATTCGTTATCGTAGTGCCGGGATTACATTGACAAATGCACCTAAGTTTTATGTGGCGAGCTTGTATTGGCACTTCATTGACGTGATTTGGGTATTCATTTTCACTGTCGTTTATCTTATGGGAGTAGGAGGTTAAGCTTATGGGTGAAAACCTTTCTCAGCCTTTTGAAAAAAGCGCAATGTCAAAAGATGAACGCATTCAGCTTGAAAGAGAGAAGCGGATTCAAATTACAGCCTTTGCATTTATGATCTCTTTGACGCTGCTTGCGTTTATTGCAACTGGAAGCGAAATTATTCCAGCCGTTTTCACAGTGCCGTTTATTGTAGGCCTGGCGGTCATTCAGTTCTTCCTTCAATTGTTTTATTTCATGCATTTGAAGGATAAAAACCATGCATGGCCGAATATGATGATGGTTTCCGGGGTATTTTTATCAACACCGACAATAATTGCTTTGGCATTATTGTTAGGAGAAACAAAGTTTTAATGGATATTAAGAAAAACCGGTGGTGCTTTGGCGCCACCGGTTTTTATCCGTCAAAAGATTGTAATATGAAGTGTGACGTAACATATACAAGTTCATGTATAATGAATTTGGATACTGATACATAAAGGAGGGTTCCATTTGGCTTCAGCAGATACACCGACAAACGAGAACGAACAAAAGCCAAAAAGCTTTACACCTATTGTTGTTACACTAACGGTTTTAATTAATGGGCTCGTTGTTTTGCTGTTTTTAATGGATGGATATGCAGGGGATGATATAGGTTTTGATTTAACGGTGCTACCAATGATGAATGCAATTTTTAACAGCTTTACGACGGTGTTTTTATTTGCAGCGTTGTTTGCGATTTTGCGTAAAAATGTTAAAGTTCATAAACGGTTTATTTATGCAGCATTTACCACCACTGCGCTCTTTTTAGTAACGTACGTCACATATCACTTCTTAGCTGATGAAACAGCGTACGGCGGTACAGGGCTGCTTGCATATACGTATTACTTTATTTTAATTACGCATATTATTTTAGCAATCATTATCGTTCCATTAGCATTGTTTTCGTTCTTCTGGGGCATTACAAATCAAGTTGAACGTCACCGAAAGATTGCACGTTGGACGATGCCGATTTGGTTGTACGTCAGCATTACAGGTGTGCTCGTTTATTTAATGATTTCTCCGTATTACTAAAGAAGCCACCGCGCAGCTTAACTCAGCTGTCTGCGGTGGCTTCTTCTTTTTCATACGTGTGTTTATGATAATAAACGCCGTCTTTAATTTTTACAAGCTTTAAATAAGGCCGGTCTGAAAAAAAATCTAAATCACGTTTTGATAAAATAATCGCTTCCTGCGGATCACCAGGGTGTAGTTTATGATGATCATGAACTTTAACCTCAAACGCTTGGTATTTAAATAACACGAGCATAAGCGGATTGAAATAGTACATGTTTACTTGAAGTGAAAGTACAAAAAGCAGAACCATAATAATTAAAAAAGTTAATGTATCCGCCACGGAGGTGAAACTTGTATTTAAAATCGGTAGGAAAAAAGAAACAACATAAGCTGTGAAAAGTTCATTTTTAATTGGTCTGACATTTACAATCTGCCGGTCCATTTCAGGCTGGGTTTTGTTATGTTGATGTTTAAAAAGGCCGCGGTAAGCGTAATAAAAGCAATGAGCCAGTACCACTGTCGTAATTGCGAATAGCGTGCCCATCTCGATAGCTCCAAGGTTATGATCCTCTTGCAACCGTATCAAAGCGATATAAAAAACAGGTGCATATGAGCTAAGAAACAAACAAATTTTCAAGTGTAAAATTTTCAATTAAAGCGCCTTCTTTCTTCAACATTGTAAAATAGGTCTCTCGTTAAACGAAGCAGTACCGCAGCACATTTATTGCTACGGTACTATAACTTTAAACTTTAAAATTCAGTTTTATAATACCTGCTTCACGTGCAGATGTAAATGCAATGACAAGCAGCGGGCCGGCGATGAACCCAATAACACCGAAAAGCATCAGTCCAATATAAAGTGAGATTAAGGTAGCAAGCGGGGATAATCCAATGTGGTGCCCCATTACTTTTGGTTCGACGGTACGCCGGATAATTAACAACACGGCTGCAAGAATTAAAAGTTGCGTACCTAAAAACACATCGCCGTTTACGATAAACTCAAATAGTGCCCATGGACTTAATACCGCAATCGACCCAATGATAGGTATAAAGTCAATTAACCAAATGATAATGGACATAATGAGAGCAAGTTCTGGTGCTATAAATAGCAGCGTAATGTAGCTGACGGCAAATATAATGATACTGACTAAAAATTGGGCTTTGAAAAAACCTGCGATGACAAATGCCAGCCGTGAGCTCATAAAATGAACCTTTTCTGCTGTGCTTTCTTTCATAAATGAATACATCTGTTTTCGCAAACGTGGAAGTTCGAGCATGAATAAAAATAAGGCAATTAAGTATACAAGAAACGAAATTAAAAAATTAGGTATTGAAGCTACAAATGCGGTGATGGTGGCAATAACATCCGCTTCGGAAAATTGATCTCGCATTGCAATTAAGCTTTCGTTAATCTGGCTGTTAATTTCACGGATAAGATCCGGCGGTACGTCAGCATATGTATGCTCTAAATTTGTTTGGAAAGAAAGAAGTGCCTGGTTCATTTGGTTAATATAATCAGGTAAGTTTTCTACAAAATAAATGACCTGTGTAACAGCTTGTAATGCTATGACATAACCTGCTGTGGCAAATGCAAGTACAAAGGTTGTGAATGTAAGCATCACGGCTAGGTTACGTTTCATTTTAAACCGCTCATGCATTATTCGTACAACGGGTGATAAGATGAGGGCTGTAAACAAGGCAAGAAGGATTGGGACAGAAACTGGAAGGATAAAATAAGCTGCCACTGCTGCAATAATAATTGTAGTTAAAGCAATAATATTTCTTTTCGTTAAAAAACTAGACACATTTATACCCCTTTCCTGCCTTTCATTGAACAAGTTTAAATTTTGCTGACGCAAGTGAAAAAGAAAACCGGGTGAACAAAGTCATCCGGTTTTGCTTCTTTTTTACTTTTGCGTACAAATTAAACGCCGAGTTCGTTCAGTTCCCCTTCAAGTTGCTTTAATTTACTTTCGCATTTGGCAACAATTTTTTCCGGGAATTCCTCATCGTACTCAACCCCGTGTGGGTAATAGTGGCGGCCCAAAACAGGTGTGAGAAGTTTGACAACAGCATTATCTTTTGGAATCTCACCGCTAATTGCAACAGCCTGTTGTCGGAGAAAGTAAGTAGCCTCGTCTGTAGCATCAAGCATCTTAACGTCAAATGTTACACGTTCGTAGTCCCACTGCCCTTCATGAATAAATGATAAATCACTCATGATTCGTGACAACTGGGCAAAGTTTATTTCCTTTTCTTGAACATCAAATCCCGTAATTTTCATGCAGCAACCTCCTACGACAATGATCTTCTTTAATCATATTATGAATTATCATCATATGCAACGCAATTGTTTGGCATTCCAATGACAAACGTGTATAAACACAGTATGCGAAGGTGAAGCTACATATGATACTAAATAGGGAGTGTGAATGATATGTCTATGATTCAAGAAGTGATGACAACAGATGTGAAAACATGTACCCCCGATGATCACATTGTTGAAGTCGCCCAGATGATGCGCGATGAAAACGTTGGTGCAATTCCTGTAACTGAAGAAGGTTCATTGATGGGGATGATTACAGACCGTGATATTGTATTGCGCTGTGTCTCTAACGAAAACATAACGGCAGCTGTTCGTGAGGCGATGAGTGAACAGATGGAAACTGGCACACCGGATATGGATGTGGATGAAGCAGCAAATAAAATGGCTATGCGGCAAATTCGAAGACTTCCTGTCATTGAACAAGGTAAGCTTGTAGGGATTGTCGCATTGAAAGACTTGGCTGAAGGGCAGACAACCGTAGACGAGGCATCATTTGCTTTATCAGAAATCTCCGAGTCCGTTGAAGTTCATCATTAAAAATTGTTAAGTATTTATCATTCATGGTAAGACGAAGGCTGCTGTATAAGTGGCCTTCGTTTTTTTCATGGTAAGCTCAATCTGATAAGTGTTTTGTTTTGACGGATGAATGGCTTAAGAGGATAATTAAAAGAAACATCGTCCGTTTAAAATAAGGGGGAGAAAATGTTTTTAAAAAGCTTGTTTGCTTTCTTTGTATTTTCAGGACTGCTTGCTCTTGGCATCTTTAGTTATTACGCCTTTATATATGAGACACCGGAGGAAGAGGAACATTGGGATATTGATGAAATTATTGAGAATGAGCAGGAGATAGACACGAGCGAAGAAAATGACTCATTAGATGAGGATGAGGAAACTGTTGATGTCCCTGAAAACCGTTCATCCTTAAATGAATGGATGGGACAGTCGCGCCAGGATTTGATTGAAGTTTGGGGACCACCAGGACACGAAGGGCCTTCAGCTTATGGTTATGATTGGCTTTTGTATGAAGGAGAAGGCGGTGTGTTTGCTTTTGGCGTTGAAGACGAAACGATTGTTACAGCAGCTGGGACTGAACAAATGAACAGCACAAATGAAGTTTTCCTGCACGACGACCGCCAAACAGTGGAAGACAGTTGGACGTTTGAAAACGAGTTATCTGTAGATACAGAGCAAGGGTCATACACGTTTGATGTCAGCGGAGACCATCATGAAACACGCCCTGTAGCTGAAATTGATGAAGACCTATACGTACAGGCTTATTTTGATGTACACGAAAATCAGTTAACAGCTGTAAGATATATGAGCCCAGATGTACTTGTGCGTCATCAGCCATTTCCGGTGACATATACCGGTGATCTACCCGACCAAAAACCTGAAGCCCGTGCAAATTGGGAAGATGTAGAGGCCATTGATGCAGAGGCCATTCATGCTTATAATAACGCGATTCGTAAACAACACGGTTTAGCGCCGTTATCTTGGCATGAGCAGGCAGCAACAGCAGCAACAGCGCACAGCCGTCATATGGTAGAAGAAAATTATTTTGCACATACAGCTCCTGATGGTACAGGGCTTGGAGAGCGGCTTCAGGAGCAGAATGTAGACTTATTAATGGCCGGTGAAAATATTGCAGCAGAACATACAGATGCTTTAGCTGCTGCGATTGGTTGGTTAAATAGTGAAGGGCACAGGGAAAATGTGCTTCATGAAGAGTTTACTCATCACGGATCAGGTGTGTTTGAGCGGACGTACACCCAAAACTTTGTACGGCCGGCTTCAGAAGGATCCCCACACACGCCTTAAGGTAGTACTGCGTACATCGCTGTTCCTTCGGCAACTTTAACACCGCGCTCATCATATATTTCAGCGCGGGCGGTGCACAACGTTTTGCCGGTACGAATCATTTCAGCCGTTGCAGTTAATGTTTCACCACGGCCCGGTTGTAAGTAATGAACATGCATATCGGCTGTAACGGCTTTTTTACCCTCTGGGAGTGAACGGTGAACAATATCACCCGTAGCCATGTCAATTAAAGTAGCAGTAATACCGCCATGAGCAATACCGTGTGGGTTTTCATGAACGACCCGCAGCGGTATTGTAATTTGAGATTTTCCTTCAGGTAAATAAGTTCTTTCCGGCTGCAGCCAAGCGCCGATGTAGCTTCCAGATTGATCGTTTTGCTTTTTTTGAAGCCCTTGAAGTAAAAATGCGAAAGCTTCTCTTTCTTCTTCGCTGCCTGCTTCGATATAAGCTGCAGCTTCTTTGATGAGTTGATCTTTTGTCAAGTCAATCCCCCCTGGATCAATGTAAGTTTTATTATAGCATAAGGTTTAGGCGAACCTTTTGATCCATATGTGCATATGTCTGTTAGTAGCTGAATGTTGGATTGTTCAAAGGGGGATCAATATGAGTAATGAAACACTTCATCCAGATGTCGCAGCCTTTAAAACCTTTATTCAAGAACACCCAGATTTAATTAAAGAAGTACGTTCCGGACGCGCAGACTGGAATCAACTTTACCAGGATTGGTATATTCTAGGTGAAGAAGATGAAATTTGGGCACCTTACCGGAGTGAATCGAATACGCCGGCTCAATCATCGCAGGCAGAATCATTAACACAACTCTTGAGTCAAATTAACGTACAAGAGCTGCAAAAGCATATGTCTCAATTCAGTGGTGTGCTCGGCAATGTCCAGCAGTTAATGAAGCAATTTCAAGGCCCACAGGAGCAGCAAATGCCTGAGCCGCCATCACATGACCCGTTTTCTTTCCGAGGGTTTTAACTGAATATGGAGCGGAGGTTGTATGAAGCCATTTATTATGACAAAGACGCTTTAACGTATTTACGGCAGGATCCTGCCTGGTATCGTAAGTTAAGCCGCTCGCCGGAGCGATATGCTGAATTTCTTGAAGCTTCCAAACGCTACCATAAAAAAACCTGGCCTGATCGATTAGATCTTTTAGCGAGACAGGGCCAGGCCGGGGCATTGCTTTTGGAATTGTTAAAACAGCAAAAATGATAAATGACTCATAATTGCGTGCTTCTTTCTCATACTACAACTAATGTTGAATTTTGAGGAGAAAGGAGCGCGTTTTTATGCGTGTTTTAATAAGGCTAATAATTATTGGTTTTTTAATAACCGCAGCTTTTTCAAATGAAGAAGTTGTTCAATTTCATGTACAGCACCAAATTCAGGGTGATAGTGTTTACATTGAAACTTCAGCGTCTGATGTCACGTTCCAAACTTCAAAAGAAGAAAAGACACAAGCTGCGATTGATATTTATATCAATGGAGAGTGGGTCGATCGAGCTGAGCAGGCTGCATTTAAAGTGGATGAGCTTTCGGCAGGTTATCATGAAATCAGCCTGCAATTAATGAATGACGACGAAAAGGCTTTATCTTCTGTAGAGACATTTACCGTCAAAATTGAGTAATGCGAATGAATGACGTTTTTTCCCTGCCTATCTTCATGATACAATGCAGTTATGGAGGTGTTTAGAAATGGATGCTGTCTCGAGTCCAGCGGCTTCAACGCCGGTTGAGTGGATGGAGCACGGTTATAAGCTTGCAGAAATGGTTGCACAGTCTGATGTATTTCACACATATATTCGCGCTTGGGAGTCAATGCAACATGATGAAGAGGCCCAGCGGCTGATTCAGAAGTTTAATGATAAAAAAGAAGATTATGAAGAAGTTCAACGGTTTGGTAAGTATCATCCGAACTACCGGGAAGTGTCCCGCGATATCCGCGCTTTAAAACGTGAAGTTGATCTCCAGGGTACAATTGCTCGTTATAAAGAAGCAGAAAAAGAACTTGAGTCGTTATTAAATGAGATCAGTGCTGAAATGGCGTATGCTGTCTCTGATAATATTAAAGTGCCTACAGGAAATCCGTTCTTTGACCAAGCAGGCTGTGGCGGCGGCTGCGGTAGTGGCGGAAGCTGTGGATGTGGATAATGAAAAAAAACCGGCCTAAGTGGCCGGTTTTTTATTTTGACTCTACAGTATTTGTTGGGGTTTTACAAAAGAATATATAAAAACACGCAAGCTTCAATATCCTTTAAACTTGAATTGTCGAGAAACAAGAGAAGGATAGGAGTTGCGTGTAGATGTATTTTACCGTGTCTATCCCTGGCTTAGAAAAAATGGTTATAAAGAAAACAGAAACTGTTGGGAGGGGTTCATTTCACATCCATGTAGAAAGAGAACAAAAATCGCACCGCTGTCCCATTTGTAATGAGCGTACAAACCGGGTTCGGATATGAGTTATGCTTTTAAGTCTGATGTCCAGAAAGTATTCCTCAAAGTGATCGAAACATTTCAGAACTGGTAGATAGAAATCTTAAGATGCTTTACGTTTGGATACAGAAACGGACCGGTAGAAGGGTTGAGTAACCAAACCAAGGTGACCAAACGAAATACATTTGGCTTCCGGCGTTGTGACCGTCTT
This sequence comes from Salsuginibacillus halophilus, assembly GCF_003014715.1. Classification (GTDB taxonomy): domain Bacteria; phylum Bacillota; class Bacilli; order Bacillales; family Marinococcaceae; genus Salsuginibacillus; species Salsuginibacillus halophilus. Next base: position 77,313 of record NZ_PYAV01000002.1, on the reverse strand, counting down.
CGTATGAAAGTATTATTGCATCATCAGCTGAAAGGATAAGTCTTTCAATTAGGATAAAGGAGCTGTCTCAAGAGGTTATAAACAGATACGTTAAAAAAGGCACATGAAATATACGAGATTCCTTCAGGAAAAGCAACGTCTGAATCCCCCGCAATGAGCCGGATTTGCTCATGAGGAGGTTGAAGCTTTGCCCGGCTGCAAAGCAGACACGACGCAACCAAGCGGAAGCGCAGGTTAAGTCGATGTCGCACTTGTGCCATTGGTGAAAGCGAGTATATTTCCCATGCAGGTCATTTAAGGTATTTCTTATGAGGTTACCTCAAAAGTTGACTTACAACCTGTAAAACGGGTTAGGATGCCGAAAAATAGGGAAATGGACAATTGCAAAGAAAGGGGGAATTTTATTGGGAAGGTTAGCTTATACAACGAAGATTCAAGCGCCAGTGAACGAAGTTTGGGCTTACTTCCAAAACCCAAAAAATTTAGAAAGCTTAACAACGTTTCCGAAAGTGCACGTGAAAAATGATGCTAAAGATATTTACCATGTGCCTTTAGTGATTCGTGTCGGCCCGCTGAAGTTTCATTGGGAGTCAAGAATCAGTGAAATTGAAGAAGGGAATTACTTTGTTGACGAGGGAGAAGTGCTTCCATTTCCTTTTCAAGCGTGGCAGCATACCCATATGTTTGTTCCAACACGTTCAGGAACAAACATGATTGATAAAGTGCAGTTCGAAGCAGCTGTACCTGACTTGTGTGTAAAAGCCGGTTTATATCAAATGTTTAAAAGCCGTGAAGCTGCAGTTAAAGAGATGTTTGAAATTCGGCAGGCCAGGCCATTTTAAAAGCCCGCCGCATCTGCGGCGAGCTTTTTTTTATCCGTTAATAAAGATGTCATGTTTGTTGAAAATACCTGTGCATTAAGGCGAGAATTGAGCGCCTCGTTAAAATGCCAATAAATGCACCATTTTCATCAACAATACATAAAAAAGGGTAATTAATTGAGCGCATTAATGCTTCACCAAACGTGCTATCTGTTTGTAATGTAGGGATGTCAGGATCCGCTACGTCTTCAACAACATATTCGTTTAACCGTTCCATTTCAATACGCTCTAAGCCGAGAATGGAATCCAATATTTGCGCTTTGCTAATTTGTCCTTGAATTTTATTTTCGTGATCAAGCACCGGAATCGCAGTATAGCCTGATTTAATTAATACTAAAAGTGCGTGGTTTAAAGGGTTATTTTTGTGGACATGCGCAACTTTTTCATGCGGAATAATTAACTCATTAATTTCATTGTTTACCAATTGGCTGTTTTTGAGCGTTTGCATCATACAGCATCACTACTTCCGTTAGATTCAGAGATTGAAAATCACCAAAACTTATCGTAGAGAGATTTTAAAAAATTGTCAACCGAAGTGAACGCTTGGAGGATGCTCATAGGGGTCGAATGCACGTACCTGCTGAATTCAATGTATCACAGGCAGTCTGTTGCGGCAAATAAGGTTTTTACATTCAAATGACTTGAAATATAAGCTTTGAGCTCAATTCAATAAATACAAAGCTTATAAATTCCGGTGAAAGTTTAAGAACAGCAGCTTTTGGCAGCTGAGAGGGTTGCGAACTCCTGCCTGCGCAGTAAAGCCATGATAAGATTGCGCTGCCGGCGCAGGCGGTGTGCGAGACGGCTTTAAGTACTCACTTTGAAAAATTAAAGCTAGTGCGTTCTCTTTTTAATACTGCCAGAAAGCTTCCGGGTTGTGTTCAGGGTTTTTTAAAATCATATCAGAAGACCGTACAAGTGCGTTTTGAAAATCTTTTTTCTGCATCATTTCTAAAAGCGCAGCATAAGTATTTTGACCGCGAACACCGACGTGACCGATGCCGATGCTTGCACCGTTTCGTTTGGCTTCTGTTTGAAGCTGCTCAAGCATGTTGATGGCTTCAGCTTTTGAGCTGTGGTCTGTATCAATAAACAAGTCCCGTTTCATATAAGGTATAGCCAGCTCTTCACATAGTTCGGGAACGACGGAGTTTTGATGGGTGCCACTGTCAATTACATACATTCCCCGCTCTTTAACTTCTTCTAAAATACTGCGCATGACTGGTTCGTTCGTTACAATAGCAGAACCCATATGGTTATTGATCCCTTTAGCTTCAGGAAGACTGTCCATCGCTTGCTTTACGGACTGCCGGGCACGTTCAGGTGTCATATCCTTTGTGATCGCTCCTGGACCAAGCCAGGAAGGCCGACCTTGGACGGGTTCCATAGGCATATGAACAATAACGTCGTGTCCGTTGTTAACTGCTGTTTTTGCATGGGTACGGCTCTCTTCTAAAAACGGCATTACAGCTGCTGTGAAAGGTGCATCAAGCTCAAGCATGTTTTCGGCAGCCTGCACATTCTGGCCGAAGTCGTCGATGATGATGGCAATTTCTCCGGATGCATCAGCGTATGCTGCAGTACTACCTATAAGATGTAATGAAAAAACTACAAAAGATAAAATTGTAAAACGCATCTTTTGTCGCTCCTTTATAATTGATGCGCTTAGCTTGTGCAGTATGTTTAACACTTATCCTTTGCGCATGTTAAATGCCGCGTTTAATTGACCGCGCCGCATTCGGTTTTTCGCCTCAAACTCCGTTTCTGCCCGCTTAGCTTGCTTGCGTATTTCAAATGTCTGCATCCCATCTTCCATTTTTTCAGCAATATCCATTAATAACTCAATATCATGAAAGGAAAATTTACGTGTGCCGCCTGAGCTCCGATCGGGAAAAATCAGCTTGCGTTCCTCGTAGTAACGAATTTTACGCTCCGTTAATCCAGTTAACTCACTCACAATTCCAATTGTAATGACTTTCTTATTTTTATATGAAGCCACAAGTATCTCCCTCCACACCCCTGTAATAGCATCCTTAATGTAAATAACCATATCACACATAAAGGGTTATTTTTTCATCTATGTAAGGTTTTTTTACACACCCTTACCGTACCTAACTGTGCTACATATACGGATTTTGTTGAAAATATTTACTGATGCTTGAAAATAAGCTTTCAATTGTAGTTATAAGATTGAAATTTATAAAAATTAAGACATTATTTGCTGGTCAACATAAATCGTAAATGTTAACCTTTATATTGTTAAAGTTTACATTAAGAAAGGATGTTTTAATTATGGAAGATATGCTAAAACGTGTTATGCAAGGTGAAAGCCTGCGCGTTGAAGAAGGTGTAACCATCTTAAATCAGGCTGAAAAAGAGATTTTACCGGCGCTGCAACATGCTTATCACATACGTTATCAACATTTTGGTGATGAAACAAAACTCAACATGATAATTAATGCAAAAAATGGACTTTGTCCGGAAAACTGTGGCTATTGTGCTCAGTCTTCAGTTTCTACGAGTAACGAAACGCCTTATCAGTTATTATCTAAAGAACAGTTAGTTGCAGGAGCGGCTGAAGCAGAGCGGCGCAAAGCCGGAACATACTGTATCGTCGCAAGCGGACGTGGTCCGAGTCGGCGTGAGGTTTCTGAGGTAGCGGATGCTGTAACAGAAATTAAAAATACTTACGATTTAAAGATATGTGCTTGTTTGGGTCTGTTAAAAGAAGGACAGGCAGCTCAGCTTGAACAAGCTGGGGTGGATCGTTACAATCATAATGTAAATACGCATAAAGATCACCATGATCATATCACAACAAGCCATACGTATGATGATCGTGTGACCACGGTGAATGAAGCTAAATCAGCCGGGATTTCTCCTTGTTCTGGCATTATTGCCGGTATGGGCGAAACAGATGAACAGCTTATTGATACGATGCGTGAGCTGCGGGAACTAAAAGCGGATTCAGTTCCGATTAATTTTCTTCACCCGGTACCAGGAACACCACTTGGCGATCGGCCGAAGCTGTCACCTCAAAAAGCGTTGGCTGTACTTGTAGCTGCCCGGTTTATGCTTCCGGATAAAGAAATACGTGTCGCCGGCGGTCGAGAGGAGATTTTACGTTCGATGCAGCCGCTTGCTCTTTATCCCGCCAATGCAATTTTCGTAGGTGATTACTTAACAACTGATGGACAAACGGCTGCACTTGATCACGATATGATTGAAGCTGCCGGCTTTAAAATTGAAAGCGAAAGTAAAGTACATGTTTGAAATAAAAGGCTGAAGGTAAAAAGCATAGCACGAAGTCAAACCTGAAGGGGGAAGCGTTATGCTTTTTGAAGCTAAGAAACTAAGAAATTTCGGTGTTATTACTTCAGATGGAGAGCTTGGAAAAATTGATGACGTGTATATGGATGAGGATCAATGGGTAATCCGGTATTTAGTTGTTAATCGTAAGCCGCTGCTTCCAGGCGGTAAGGTTTTAGTTTCACCAATCGCAGTGGAACGCATGGACATTAATGGACAGACCATTCACTTAAATGTAACGAAAGAAGAGCTTGAAGAAGCTCCAGGTAAAGAAGAAGCAGAACCGATTACACGTAAAAAAGAACTTGAGCTGCATCATCACTTCGGTTATGGTTACTACTGGCCTGCTCAAGGAATGTGGGGAAGTTTTCCTTACCCGCACCAGCTCCGGGTCGAAGCGCCTCATCATCAACGACCGCAAGAACTTCCTAATGAAGAGGAAATTAAAGTACGCAGCTTAAAAGAAATGACAGGGGACTGGTCAGGCTATGATGTCGAGGGAAGCGACGGGGATATCGGTACAATTGATGATGTGATTGTAGAAGATGACACTTGGAACATTCGCTATATCAGTGTCGATACAGGACGCTTGTTTTCAACAGGTCATGCGGTTCTTTCCTCAAGCTGGATTCTTCATACAGAGGATGAGGAGAAAAAGGTGCGTGTGAAAATGGCACGTCACGAAGTGCAGGCAGCGCCTGAATACGTGCCGGGTCAGCCATTAGACCGGGAATTTGAAGAGCGCTTGTTTGATCATTATGATCAGGAGAAATACTGGGAGGCTGAAGCAGGAAAAAGCGAATAAGTACTTCTATAAAAAATTTGCATAGGTGATTGAGAGTAAGCTGTCCGGATTTCGGACAGCTTTTTTCATAGTGTGTAGTCTCCTTATCTAGACCGGAGGGTGGGGAAGCCGTTATAATATATCACGACAAAAATAAGCAAAGAGGTGGATCTCATGGAACTCACAGAAGGCTTAAAAACGCGGCGGACTATCCATAAATTCAAAGATGAAGACATTGATCCGGCTGTAATTGAACGGGCCATTGAATGTGCAGTACTTGCACCGAATCATAAAATGACAGAACCGTGGCATTTTCATGTCGTTCAAGGTGAGGCAAAAGAACAGCTGTCCCGCCGGCGCGGAGAGTTGAAATCAGCAGCTCAAGGTGGACCGGATACAGAAAAAGGGGCAAAGGTTTACGAAAAAGCTTATCACGGCATGGCTGATGTGCCATTTGTTGTTGCTGTTTCGACAAAAACCTCCATAGAAGATCCAGTGCTTGATCAAGAGGATCGAGCGGCTACTGCTTGTGCTGTACAAAATTTTATGTTGAGTGCATGGTCGGAAGGTGTCGGTTGCTTTTGGGGGAGTGGGCCTTTATTAAAGGATGAGGTTACAAAAAACACACTGGGATTAGGTGCCGATGAAGAAGTTATTGCCATGTTGTTTATTGGTGTACCTGAAGTTATACCAAGTGTAAAAGAGCGCTCGTTTACAAACGCAGTAACATGGCATTAATGATAACAGACAAAGCAGGGAGAGAACTTGTGTGCAAAAAATTATTGTTATTTTTATAGCCGCAGTTATGGTGCTAGCTGCTGTTGGTTTTGTTGTGCCGGTTCAATTGTCAGCCCCGCCGGATGCCCGAATTGTTTTAGATCATACAAATGAAACGTATGTAGCCCCGGCTTGCTTTAATGACGCAGATGTAACAAATAATTTAACTGAAACCACCTATGCTGAGGCTAAGCGTGTTGAGTACACTCCAGAGTCTGTTTGTACAGAACATGAATTGACAGCACAAGAAGTTCCGTTATTTATGGCGCTTTTGCAGTGGCTTGGTCTCGTGTCTCATCCATGGGAGGAATCATAATGGCCTCTGAAGGTGAAAAGCGGGAAAGCGCGTATCAAACCGGGGTACGCTGCATGCAGCAGCAAGACCCACACTTAGCAGTCGAGTGGTTTCAAACCGCGGCTGAATACGGGGATGCCCGGGCGATGCGGGCGCTTGGCCGGATATACGAAACTGGGCATGGTGTAGATCCTGATACTGCTTTAATGAAATCGTGGTATGAAAAAGCTGCTGAAGCTGGTTCTTTAGAGGCGATGTGTGAACTGGCCAATCATTTGTATGAAGGTGTCCTCATCGAGCGGGAAGTAAAGCCGGCACTTTATTGGTATGAGCGGGCAGCTATGGGCGGCGTGAAGGATGCTGCGTTTATGCTCGGCAGTCTGTATTACGAAGGGAAAGATGTAACAAAGGCTCCGAAAAAAGCTGAACGCTGGTGGAAAGAGGCGGCGCAGCTTGGGCATACAAGGGCGCTGAATAATTTAGCCTGGCTGTATGCTCAAAAAGAAGGAGGAGCAGCTAAAGCATATGCTTATTATGAAGAAGCTGCCCGCTTGAATGACGCAGATGCGCAAGTAAATCTAGGTCACATGTTGTTTACCGGGAAAGATGTAGGTCAAGACATCTATGAGGCTCTTCATTGGTGGCAAAAAGCAGCTGAACAAGGACATCCACTAGCCAAAAAGAATGTTAAAAAAGCGAAGCGGAAGCGCCGTTTAGAGCGCATCCTTCGTCCGTTTCAAAAGAAACGTTAGCATTTTTAAAAGAATCGGCGGTGACCCCTTATCACTTAAATGGAGACTGCCCCAGCCTTGATTAGACAGAATATTTTCTGTTGAGAGATAGTTCGAATTTGTGGTAGGCTGACGGAAACTGTTTGCAAGTGGCTAAGCAGTATAAAGCAGCTGTTTAATAAAGTGATAGAAGCTGTTGACTACGTAAATAAAGATGGGGAGATTAGGATGAGAGTAGCAAAGTTTGGTGGGAGTTCACTCGCAAGCGCAGAGCAGATTAAAAAAGTAACCAATATTGTGCAAGAGCACCCGGAGCGCCGGCTGCTGGTAGTATCAGCGCCAGGAAAACGAGATAGTGGTGATACGAAGGTAACGGACCTGTTAATTGAACTCGGATCAAAAGCATGGCACGGTCAATCTTATGAAGCGGTATATGAAACAGTGGTCGATCGATACCGTCAAATCGCTTCAGGTTTAGGTCTTGGAGAAAGTGTCGTTCAAGAAGTTGCAGCAGACTTCACTGAACGCGTGCAGTTCGCTGCTGACAATGAAGAGTCTTACATGGATCAAATGAAAGCAGGCGGCGAAGATAATAACGCAAAAGTGATTGCCCGTTATTTACAAAACGAAGGTGTCAAAGCAGCTTATTTGAATCCGTATGAAGCAGGTCTGCTCGTCAGTGATGAGCCTGGTAACGCGAAGGTGCTGCCGGAAGCTTATGAGCACTTATACAAGCTGCGCGACCGCGATGAAATTCTTGTATTTCCCGGCTTTTTCGGCTACACGCCTGAAGGCAAACTCGCGACATTTCCGCGTGGAGGTTCGGACATTACCGGTTCAATTGTAGCTGCTGGTGTTCAGGCAGATTTATATGAGAACTTTACAGACGTTGATTCTGTATATGCTGCGAATCCTGGCGTTGTTGATCAGCCGATGGAAGTTAAGCAGATGACGTATCGTGAAATGCGTGAGCTCTCCTACGCTGGTTTTGGTGTTTTCCATGATGAAGCTTTAATCCCGGCTTTTCGTGCATCGATCCCGGTATGTGTGAAAAATACGAACAATCCGGACGCAGAAGGTACGATGATTATTGCTGAGCGTGCACAGGACCAGACACCTGTCACCGGTATCGCTGCCGATGAAGGCTTCAGTACCATTTATGTTCGCAAGTATTTAATGAACAGAGAAGTCGGTTTTGGCCGACGTTTATTAAAAATTGTTGAAGACGAGGGCATCTCTTATGAGCATATCCCATCAGGGATTGATGATACATCTGTCATTATTGACAACTCTCAGTTAACTGCTGAAAAAGAAGAGCGTATGCTTACTAGAATTATGGAAGAACTTGAAGCAGATGATGCGCATATTGAACATGGGTTTGCCATGATTATGCTTGTCGGTGAAGGGATGCATGAGACAGTAGGTGTAGCCTCGAGGGCAGCACAGGCTTTATCCAACCGTGGCATAAACATTGAGATGATCAACCAAGGATCTTCAGAAGTGTCTTTAACATTTGGGATTCAAGCAGCGCAAGCTGATGAAGCCATCCGCGGATTATATGAACAGTTCTTTCGTCCATCGGTTGTAGGGACAGAATCATAATCATCGTAAAAGAGCCGCTCCTTGTTGAATGAGGAGCGGCTCTACGTTTAAGTTTTGTCATTGTGCTGCATGGATCGGAGCATCTCTTTCAGTTCTGAAACTTCTTCACGAAGCTGCTGCAGTTCTTTTGTGTTGGTATCTGGGATTAATGGGTCAGCTCCGTCTTCTTCATTGTCTTGGTCTGCTTCATTTGCTTTTTCAACGTTGTTAACAATAACACCGATGAATAAGTTGAAAATAACGAACGTACCCACAAGAATAAAAGCGACAAAATAAAACCATGCCCAAGGATCAATAGCAAGAACCGGCCGCATAACTTCTTCTGCCCAAGACTCGAGGGTGACAACTTGGAACAATGTAATCATTGTCGCTTGCAATGACCCGAAATATTCAGGGGAAATATCGGCATACAAAATCGTTCCGATCACCGCAAAAATGTAAAATACTAAAAACATTAAAACCATAATGTTCCCCATTGCTGGAATGGTCCGCATTAAAGCGTCAACAAGCCGCCGCAGTGATGGGATCACAGTAACGGCACGAAGCACACGAAGCACACGGAGAATCCGTAGTACAGTGACAAAATGGCCGCCAACAAAGATATGTCCTGCGAGTACAATAACAAAATCAAACCAGTTCCATCCGTTTTTGAAAAATGAAGAAACCGGATGGGTACCGGCAAGTCGAAGGGCAATTTCCACCGTGAAAATCCAGAGGAGAACCCGGTCAAGCGTAAAAAAGACATTCTCGTTACCATCATAAAGGTTAGGGTAAGTTTCCAGCCCGACGATCACAGCATTAAATAAAATAAAAGCAATAATGATCGGGGTGAACGCTTTATGTTCAACAATGCGTTTAGCGTACTGCCGCCATTTGGACGGGGGTGTCTGACTTATGTCCATGATTATAAACCTCCAACTAAGCTGCCTTTCAAGGCGTAAACATCGCTTTCTATTTTACTAAACAATCATACCGCGATAAAGTAAAAGAATAGTGACAATTGTAAGAGAGGGCGGATAGATCATGATCAACGCAGATACAATCATTATAGGCGCAGGATTGGCTGGTTGGAGTGCGTATCAAGAGATGCGAAGTGATAAGAAGGTGCTCGTCTTTGATAAAGCAAAAAGTCCTGGCGGCCGGATGGCAACGCGGCGCATTTTTGACGGTCAGGCGGATCACGGTGCTCAATTTTTCACAGCACGAAGCAGCTGGATGAAAGCGTGGGTGGAGGAACAAGTCAAAAGCGGACGTGTAGAAGAGTGGTGCCGGGGTTTTTGGCAAGCAGCGCATGCTGAGCGCTTTGAAGAAGACATGACACTGAACGCTGACGGCTACCCGAGGTATCGGGCGGTTGACGGGATGGCGCCGTTATTGAAGTACCTTTGGCAAGATTGTGACATGTTATATACAGGCTTTGAACTTGTTAATGTGCAAGAAGAGAGCGGTTGCTGGCATTTGAGCTTTGAAACGCAAAATGGAGAATTAGAGACAGTAAGCGCAGCCAACGTTTTGTTTACGATGCCGCTGCCGCAGGCGAAGCGTTTGTTTGAGGCAAGTGGCTTACAGGGGCTTTCACAAGCAGCATCTGGAAGGGCGTTTTCACCTTGCCTTGCTTTAATTGCTGCTGCAGATGAGCCGGCGTTAAAAGCACCAGCCGGACTTCAATTCCATGAAGGTCCGTTACAGTTTATAGCTGATAATAAGTTAAAAGGGGTATCAGCGACACACGTTGTAACCGTACACGGCAGTGAGTCGTTTTCTAAAGCTTGGTTTGACGTAGATGATGACGAAGTGAAAGTTAAAATGCATGAACTTGCTTCTCCATGGCTTGATACAGTTTTGCGTGAAAGTGTGGTCAAACGATGGCGCTATGCGAAGCCGATAAACCCTGCTGGCGAAGGATCGGTTTTGCATACAACAAAAACTGGCGCAACCGCAGCATTTGCCGGGGACGCATTTTTTAATGGGAAAGTTGAAGGAGCTTTGTTGTCAGGTAAAGAAGCAGCTGAACGCCTTCATACGATATAAATAGAGAAAAGAGCCCCGTTATAATAACGAGGCTCTTTTTAAAGTTTTGGCTCTGGCGCCGGCCGGCCGAGTTCGTCAGCTTTTTGCTTTGCTTGAAGTACAGCTTCACGAAGCGTTTGTTGAAATGCTTTTGATTTTAAAACTTCAAAAGCAGCTTCAGTTGTTCCACCTGGGCTCATCACTTCTTTGTAAAGTTCGCCGGCAGTTTTATCCGACTGTTCTAGGCGGATGGCTGCGCCATACATCGTTTGAATGATGAGCTCCCTTGCTTCTTCTTTACTTAGCCCCGCTTCAGTCGCAGCTTCTTCCATCGCCTCACACGCTGCATAAAAGTAAGCTGGACCGCTGCCGGACACGCCGGTTACAGCATTCATCTTATCTTCTGTTGTACACGTCACAGTGCCAATCGCAGAAAATAAGAGCCGTGCAGTGTCGACGTCTTTTTTAGCGGCTGCTGTACCTTGACATAGCGCCGTTGCAGAAGCAGCAACTTTTGCGGAAGTATTTGGCATCGCACGTACAACGGCAACATGATCTTTTAAGTCCGCTTCGATCGTTGAAGTTGCAACACCGGCAAGGACAGAGATGACGAGCTTACTGTTGTCGATTTGATTTGTAAGGTGCGGCAGCGCGTCCTGAAGATGTTTCGGCTTCATTGCAAGTACAATAATATCAGCAGCTGCAACTGCCTCTACAACTTGATCTGTTGTGTTTACGCCATAGATATTTTCAAGTTCGGTCAGGCGGCTTTCATCGGACTTGTTCGTTACCGTGATCTGCTCGCTTGTAAGCAGTTCTTCGCGAATAAACCCGCCGATTAAAGATTCAGCCATAGAACCGGCACCGAGAAAGAGCACCTTTTTTTCATTTAACATGACGGGATCCTCCTATTCTTTAATCTGTCCATTGCCGCGTACCAAGTATTTACTGGCTGTAAGAGCTTCTAATCCCATTGGACCGCGCACGTGCATCTTTTGTGTGCTGATCCCGATTTCTGCACCGAAGCCAAATTCATTTCCATCGGTAAAACGTGTAGAGGCGTTATGGTATAAGGCCGCAGCGTCAATTCGTGCCATAAATTCATCAGCTGCTCCGGTTTCTTCAGTTACGATCGCTTCAGAATGACCTGTGCCGTACGTTTGAATATGGCGGATCGCGTCATTTAAAGATGGGACGGTACGAATGGCAACCGTTAAGTTTAAATATTCTTCGTGCCAATCGTTCGTTTCAGCAGGAGTTATGCCGTCAAAGTGGGCCTGCATATAATCATCACCTCGAATGGCAACCCCTTTTGCTTTCAACTCCTCAACAAGGGATGCTGCGTATTGATCAGCCCAGTCGCGGTGAATCAAAACCGTTTCACATGCGTTACAGACAGAAGGGCGGTCGGTTTTAGCGTTAACAGCAATCTGAACTCCCATCCGGTCATCTGCACTTTCATCAATGTAAACGTGACAGTTGCCTACCCCGGTTTCAAGGACAGGAACCGAAGCGTTTTTCACAACATGTTGAATTAAGCTGGCACCTCCGCGGGGGATAATCACATCCAGGTCTTCTGTTAAATGCAGCATTTCATGCGCCGCTTCACGGCTTGTATCTTCAACGAGCTGCAGTGCAAGTGATGGTAGCTTCGTCTCATCAAGGGCCCGGTGCAGCACATCAACGATGGCTTTGTTCGTTTGAAACGCTGAAGAACTACCACGCAAAAGTACCGGGTTGCCGGATTTTAAGCAGAGCGCGCTAGCGTCAGCTGTAACGTTTGGACGGGCTTCATAAATCATGCCAATGACACCGAGCGGCACGCGAACTTCTTCAATTTGAATACCGTTTGGCCGCTCCCATGTTCGGACCGTATCGCCAATTGGGTCAGGAAGTTTTTTTACTTCGCGTACACCTTCAGCGATGGAGTGAATACGTTCTTTTGTTAGGGCAAGACGGTCGAGTAATGCTTCACTTAACCCATTTTCTCTTCCCGCCTGCATATCTTTTTCATTCTCTGCAAGAATCCAGGAAGCTTCTTTTGTTAACGCTGTAGCCATAGCTTCAAGGGCGTCGTCTTTTTCTTCGCGGCTTAAAAGTGCAAGCTGCTCTTTTGCGCTTTTTGCGGCTTTGGCTTTTTTCATTACGCTGGACATATTACATCCGCTCCTTTTCTTTTGGGGCCCACTCATCTTGATGGATAACTTCAGCCCGTGACGTTTGGATTCGTTCTAATGCATAAGCCGAAGGAAGACCTTTGACTTCATCAAGCTCGTTACGGCTCATATTGACTTGGCCGCGTCCAATCACTTGCTTTTTTTCGTTTTTCACTTGAACAACATCCCCAGCTGCAAATGAGCCAAAGACTTCTGTAACGCCGACAGGTAAAAGACTTTTGCCTTTTTGTAAGATTGCTTCTTCTGCACCAGCATCAATTGTTATCATTCCAGAGGCTTCAGAGTGAAGGGAGACCCATTGTTTTTTGCTCGATAATCCAGGTGTGACCGAGTGGCCGATATAAGTTCCGCTTCCTTTCCCTTCCAAAATGTCAAATAGAAAGTCTGTGCCTTCTTTTTTACCGATAAAAACATTGATACCTAAAGAAACAGCGCGCTCGGCTGCCTCAAGTTTCGAACGCATTCCTCCAGTTCCAACGTTTGAACCGCTTTGACCTGCACTTTCTAAAAGAGATTTTGTTACATCCGGGAGAAAGTGGTATTTTTTTGCCTCCAAATTTTCCTTTGGATTTTTGTCATAAATCCCATCAATATCTGTGAGTAAAAATAAATAGCGGGCGTGAAGCAGACCGGCGACTAACGCTGACAGCATATCGTTATCGCCAAAGGTTAAAGCATCAACCGATACGGTGTCATTCTCATTAATAATGGGGATAATATCCCGCTTTAACAATTCCGAAAGTGTTGTGTACATGTTTTGGTACTGGACTTTGTCTGCAAAGTTATGCCTCGTTAACAAATGTTGACTTGCGGTTAATCCGTGAGCATTAAAAGCAGAACTGTACGCCTGCATGAGCTGACCTTGGCCGATGGCTGCAGCTGCCTGTTTTCCTTGGGTCGTTACCGGCCGGGTAGGGTAACCTAAGTCGTAAAATCCAGCAGCTACCGCACCACTTGAAACAAGAATCACTTCGTGTCCTGCTTTTTTTAACCGGGCAGCGGCATCCACGTAAGCGTCAAGCTGGGTTCGTGATAACCCGCCTTGTTCATTCGCAAGTGAGCTGCTGCCGATTTTTACTACAATTCGTTCTCTAGCCAATGCTTTCTCTCCCTTCAAATCCAAAAAAGTGAAGCAGGTAAATAGAAAAAGCTTTCCATCCTTGATCACAAGGACGGAAAGCTTTTCCGCGGTACCACCTTTATTGAGAAAGCATAAGCTTTCTCCACTTCAGTTCCTTTAACGCAGGAGACGGGTATACAACCTAGCTCCGGGGCAGGTTCTGCAGAATCAGTGGCATAGAGCCTTACAGCCAGTGGGCTCTACTCTCTGGGGCTTAATTATCCGCATACTATTCCCTTTCACAGCTATTCCAAGATGAAGTTTTTCTACCGTAAAGTTTGTTTTATACTGTATCATGAACATGTTAGGTTTGCAACGGCATTTTTTGTGTGTCAGGCTCGCATTCGAGCTGAAATTTGTGTAAACTAAAAGAGCATTATATTGAAGAGGTGACACGCTATGAGTTTTCAAAAAGGTATTGTTATTACCGGGCTGGCACTGCTTGTTGGCTGGGTCATTGCGTTAATTGCCCAGTGGGAGCGTTACGGGGCCCTTGATTTTGTCATCGGAAGTATTTTTATGGCAGTCTGCATTGCTCTTTTTATTTGGATGACAGTGCAGGGCAAAGAAGGAAAAAATCTTCGTTTAATTAACGGCATTTTACTCACTGTCGGCGTTGTTTCTGCTGTATCGGCTTTAGGGCTGGCTGTAACGATGTAAAATTGTTAAGCTGCACCGCCTGTTTAGGTGGTGCAGCTTTTTAAATATTTTTGAAGCGGACACAATCCGTGCAGCCATTGCCGCAGCAAAATCGTTTCCGCTGTGGAACTCGTACATCGAGGCGGTAAACAATCACATCTTGATCTTCGCGAATTTGAGTGATGTCACATGATAATAGTTTTCCGCGCATTGTGCTTGAAGCCGCTGCACGTAAGACCTCCAAATGATTGTTGTACGTACGATCGATATAAATAAATAAAGCACCGGCAAGTTCACGGCTTGACCAAGCTTCGGCAGGCATCTCTTTTGAAAACTTAGAAAAAAATAAGTTATAGATCATACAAAAGTTCCTCCATCGCTGTAAAGGATAGGCCGGTTACCGCTTCAAATGCGTGAATGCCGCTGTAGGTGACTCCCATCGTACTTGCCCCAGGAAAGACAGAGTCTCCGCACATGTATAAGCCTTTAACGGGCGTCTGTACACTTAAAGCACCACGAACTGCCTCACTCCTAGTCACGGGAAACCCTCCAACCATTCCGGAAGGCCGCCTCGTAAACGCTTCCCAAGTTTTTGGTGAAGCAGAGAAGGCGTGCTGAATTCCTTCATAAACTTCAGGCTGTTTTGCTTGCAGCTGGGTATAAATCGTTTCTTCAATCTGCGATTTTTGATCATTATTCTCTATCCAGCTTCTTGGATTGGTGTGAGTAGAGATTGTGAAGCTTCGTAAACCTGCTGGTGCACGTGTTTCATCATCACGGCTCGAAATGGATAAAAAGAAATGTTCTCCGTTCGTTTTGCCGCCGGGAACCGTAATATGCTGGGTGTAAAGTGAAGTATTACGGAGATAAGTTTCGTCAATTGCGCCATACATCGTGCACGAACTCCAAATCGCTTGACTTGCTTTTTGACGCCACTTTACTGTCAACTTTGTGAATAAAGCCGCATCAAGTAAATCACAAAGAGACTGGACAGGCACGTTTAATATCACTTGCCTGGCTTGAATCGATCGGCCGTCTTCGGTCTGCAAAGTAAACCCATCGCGCGATTTGGTGACCGAATGGACTGGTTCATGTTTATAAATCGAGTTACCGCCACTTTCAATAACATCTCCCAAAGTTTCAGCGATTTGACTTAAGCCGCCGTAAACATAGTGGCTCCCGCTATGATAAACATCGAGTGCGTATAAGCCGAATAAGGCAGAGCAATGTCTCGTGTCTGTCTGCATACTGTCAATCAATTGACCATCTAAATAGTCAATAAAATCAGGGTCTAGCGCACCATGATGCTTTAATACACTATAAACCGTTTGAGATAAAAGTGGAACAAGTTTGCGGGTTTTCCACGAGCTGCCGCGAAGCCAGCGTTTTACATCTTCCATGTTCTTCATGGGAAAGCGCGGGAAGTGCTGCATCATTTGCTTTATCGTACTGCCGATTTGAAAAACATAAGCATAAAATGAGGCAATGCCGCTTGAAATTTCAGGGAAATAAGCTTGCAGGTTCTGAACGTGTGCCTCGCGGTCGGCTTTGACTTGTATCGTAAAATGCGGATGCTTAACCTCCATAACCGGATCAACTGGGAATGATTGAATCTCTCGGCCGAGGACGTGCATTAAACGTTGATGCACGCCATTAGGCTGAAAACCTAGACCTAACGTGGCACCGACAGGGTAAGCAAAAGCACCGCGTGAAAAAGCGCCTGCACAGCCACCGAGGGCACCGCTTGCTTCAAACAACCCTACAGAACGGCCGGTTTTTGTTAATAGTGAAGCGCACGTCAAACCACCGATTCCTGCGCCTATGACAACAGTGTCAAATTTCATGCCGGTGACCTCCTTCGTTTGTCGCAAACTGATACCCGTGCTAGACTGAATGAAAACAAGTAAGAGGTGAAAGGTATGTATCAAAAGCGGCAGGGGCTCGCTGTCTGGTTGAAATCAACGAAAAAAGTAAGGCAGCTCCGCAAATACGGTCTTGTCCATTATGTCTCAAAACGCATGAAATACGCTGTTTTATATTGTGACTTAGGTGAAGAAGAAGATGTGGTGCAGGCGCTTGCTTCCCTTTCTTTTGTTACGGATGTACAGCGGTCTCCACGTACGGAGCTGAACTTTGATTTTGCGGCTGCCTTTCAAGAAGAAAAAGCAAAAATGGAGCAATCGTAACTACTGCCAGCGAGGTATAAGTAAATTCATGCGTAACACGCCGATCAAATGTTGATAAAACAGATCGCGTTCATAAAACTCGCTTGAAGGCTTAACTGCAAAAGAAGCCAGCGGCACATGGTGTTTTTCTGCAGCGGCTTCAATCATCCGGCTCCGTTCATTTGCTTGATCTTCTGGGTGAGGGATTCCTTCTAAACAAACGTAAAGCGGCTGGAACTTTCCGCCGGCCGGCGCACATACAAGGATATAAGAAACGACGCGACGCCCGCTTTTTTCCGTTTCAAGACGGAGAAGGTGCTCGGCTGCGTCTTTTTTTGTTTCAATTAGTGAAACGAGCTCATATACGTCTGCCCGGCCTTCACCTAACTCAATAAACTGTTGAATCACTAAGGCGACCTCCTTTTTTTTCTACTGTATCATGAAATATCTTTCAGCGTGTAGAAAAACGACGCTTGGCGTTGCATTTCGGTTTACAACAGTTTTTAGCCGCTTTGAATAGCAGCAGCCGAAGACTCCACAATTATAGCGGTTTTCTCATGAGGAGGTTTTCAACCAGGGTAAGCGAGCAGCGTGACCTTATCGTAAGTTTTGCTTTGTACGTTGGGGAGCGTCTGAACATCTTTAAGCGGCATGAGAAAAGTTTTACGAAAAGACACAACATAAAAAAGCCCCCCGGAACAGGTTGCAGCCTGTCCAGGGGGCAGATATTCCCGCGCAAACGGGAAAAGGGAGAGGAGAAACCAGAGGAAGAACTTTTGGGGGGAGCAAAAGAACTTCGTGGTTCAACAACATGGTGCCATGCTGTTACGCTCATTATGAACCGTTTTCAAGACTTCTATTCACAAATAAGTGCAACGAGATGAAAAAAATGTGACGGGTATGGTAAGATATCATCGTATTTTGAAAAAGAAAGAAGTGTAGCAAATGCGCGTGATTGCTGGAAAACATAAAGGGATGAAATTGCAGGCGCCTTCTGGAAGTACTACGCGGCCGACATCGGATCGTGTGAAAGAAGCGCTGTTTCAAAAGATTGGTCCATATTTTGAAAACGGTATCTGCCTGGATTTATATGCCGGCAGTGGTGGTCTGGGAATTGAAGCTCTTAGCCGTGGAATGAATTGTTGTGTGTTTGTGGAGAAAAATAAGCGTTCCGCAAAGGTTGTTGAGGAAAATATCCAAAAAGCAGGGTTGATGGAAAATAGTGAAGTCATGAGGTTTGACGCTAAGGCAGCACTTACCCGGTTGTTTGACCGGGAAGAAGCTTTTGAGCTTGTTTTTCTAGACCCGCCTTACGCAGATCAGCAGCTAGCAATGGATTTGCAGCTTTTACAAAGTTACCAGCTGCTTCAAAATGGTGCATTCATCGTCTGTGAGCATGATTCAAGTGTAACCCCGCCGGAAGAGGAACAAAATATGGCTGTGATTTATGAAAAATCTTACGGTCAAACCGCAGTAACCATTTACGAATATGATGAAGAGGATCCAGGAAAGGATGGGCATGTGCTATGACGGCAACGGCAGTTTATCCCGGGAGTTTTGACCCTGTAACAAATGGACATATCGATATTATTGAACGTAGCGCAGACGTGTTTGAGCGTGTTGTGGTGGCTGTTTTACATAACCGTAATAAAACACCTTTGTTCTCAATGGAAGAGCGGCTCGAAATGTTAAAGCAGGCGACGGCTCATCTTGATAATGTAGAAATCGATTCGTTTCATGGCCTGCTGATTGATTACATGAAAGAACGGAATGCAAAAGTGATTGTCCGCGGCCTGCGGGCGGTATCTGATTTCGAATACGAAATGCAGGCGGCTTCGATCAACCGTAAATTAAACCCGTCAGTCGAAACCTTTTTTATGATGACGAATAATCAATATTCATATTTAAGTTCAAGTATTGTAAAGGAAGTTGCCAAGTATAACGCAGATGTTTCTGAACTTGTGCCGGAGCCGGTACAATCATACTTGCACGAAAAATTTGAATAAAGTTGATTAAGATTTGAGTAATACAATCCATCGATAAGCTGTATATAAGCATGCAAGCATGACAAAGAAGGCTGGCAGCTGCCACAGTGCAAAACTTTCGGCAGATGGCGTAGATGAAGCTGGCGCTGCAGCCCTGTTTAAAAAGGAATAGAGCGCAATTGATATGAGGGAAGCAAACAGGCCGTGTAAAAGACGTGCTTTCAAATATGTCCCGGCAGGAATACCGGCTGAGCGGGCGATGCTTACGACTTGTGCTTGAATAGATAATCCGCTGAATGCAAGTAAGAAGCTAATGACCATAACTTGAGTTCCAACGGCTGCAGGTATGTCAGCCAATGATTCAATACCTAGCGTCATTTCAAAAATCCCGGTGATAATCCCGGCACTATAGGCAGGTGTACTCCCTGCAAAAGCAAGCAGCCCGGCCCCGGCATAATTGAGCCAAGTTAGCACCCCGAAGCTGTCAGTTAGCGAAAGCAGTACGGAAAAAAAAGTCATAAACCCTCCAATCACAAGAAGGGTTTGTACCGCGTTTTGTACGGCATCCCCAAGCTTTTGTCCAAGGGGACGGTTGTCGCTTAAACCTTCTCGAAATAACTGCTCGAAAGCTTCACGAAGCATAGATCTTTCAGCTTCATGTTCGTAGATTTTTGCATGTGAAAATTTAAAACACCACCCGGTCGCCAAATTCCCTCCGTAATGTGCAATTGCGAGGGTGAGGCCGAGACTTGGATTGTGCATAAAACCTGCTGCAACTGCACCAAAAATAAAAGCAGGATTGGCAGCATTTGTGAAAGCAAGCAGGTGGGCAGCTTCAGCTTTGTTCAGCTTATGTTCATTGTAAAGACGTGCTGTATACTTTGCCCCTGCAGGATATCCAGAGACAAAGCCAAGCGCTAGTGCAAAACCTGCACTTCCCGGCAGACGGAAACTTTTACGCATAAGTGGTTCACATAATACCCCAAGAGCTCCAACGATACCAAAAGCTAATAAAAGTTCAGCCAATACAAAAAAGGGAAGCAGGGTAGGCATGACAGTATCCCACCATATGTACAACCCTCGGTAGGCGCCTTCGTAAGCTTCATCAGGGAACAAAATTAATCCAATCGTAAAAACACCGGCGGTACTGGCATATAACAAAAGAGTAAGTTTAGCAGCAGACACAAAAGCCCCTCCGATCTCATACCGGTTGGTACAAGGTGTTCTGCTGTCATTTGTATGCTTGTTTTGGGTACAATTACACTAGAAAAGTTGTGCATGCAGGAGGTGGGGCGATGGCTGTAAAGGTCGGGTTGGCTCTCGGGTCAGGTGGATCAAGAGGATTAGCACATATCGGGGTTTTAAAAGCTTTTGAAGAAGAAGGGATTCCTGTAGATGCTGCAGCCGGAAGCAGCATGGGTGGTTTAGTGGCAGCACTTTACGGTGTTGGACATGACGCAGACCAATTAAAAAAACTTGCGCTCATGTTCCGAAGAAAATATTACATTGATGTGACTGTGCCGAGGATGGGGTTTGTTTCAGGTGTACGGATTAAACAGCTGCTAAGAATGTTAGCAAAAGAACGTCGGCTAGAGGACCTCGACCGGCCGACAACGGTGGTGGCAGCTGACTTAAAAAGTGGAGAACGGGTGAAATTCACAAAAGGTCCGCTTGAAACGGCGGTTCGTGCAAGTATTGCTATTCCTGGAATCTTTGTCCCTGAGATGGTCGACGGGCGTCCCCTCGTAGATGGAGGCGTGATTGACCGCGTACCTGCAGGTGTTGTGAAAGAAATGGGGATTGATATTACAGTGGCAGTAGATGTGTCATTTTTCAATGCAGAAGCCGAAATTTCATCGATTTATGATGTGATGATGCAAAGCATGGAAATCATGGGACGCGAATTACTCAAGCACCGGGAAATTGACGCAGATATCATGATCCGCCCGGTAACCAGCTATTATCATGCATTTTCATTTGCTGCTGTAGAAGAATTGATTGAACTCGGCTATACAGCTGCGATGGAGCAGATGCCTGCAATTCGTAAAGCGTTAAAACGCGCTGAGGAGGAAAACAAAAATGAAAGATAAACCTCAACAAACATCTAAACTGTTTATACTTATGCTGATTGTGCTCGGCGCGCTCTTAGTTTATCAAATACCACTCCCTTATTTTTACTCTCAACCTGGGGAGGCTGTGTCTACAGGCGATATGATTGAAGTTGAAAACGCTGCTGCAGGTGAAGGTAGCTTCCATTTAACGACGATTAGTCAAAGCCGAGCAAACCCCGTATTGTATATCTGGGCGACGTTTAGTGATTATCGAAACCTTGTATCTGAAGAAGCTGTACTGCAGGAAGGTGAAACAGACGAAGATTATCAACACCGGCAGCAGATGATGATGGAAGGGTCACAGGAGGCTGCGAAAATCGCGGCATACGAAGTGGCTGGCGCAGGTGTTACGGTTGATCCAATAGGAATTTTAGTCAATGGTGTGATTGATGAGATGGACGCTGCAAATCACCTTGAAGTTGGGGACCATATTCAAGAAATGAATGGAGAAAAGGTGGGAACGATTCAAGAAATGAACGATGCACTTGAAGGTGTTGAAGAAGGCGATGAAATTGAGCTCACATTGCTTAGAGATGGAGAAACCATAACATCAACAGTTGTCATCAGTACATTTCCCGAAAGCCGCCAGACCGAAAGTGAAGCAGGGCTTGGAATTGAGTATCCCGTCGCTGACCGTGACGTAACTTTTGATCCACCTGTATCTGTAGATGCCGGCGCTATTGGTGGGCCTTCTGCAGGTTTAATTTTCGCTTTAGAAATCTACGATCAACTTACGGATATAGATGCTGCCGGTGAGCTGCAGGTGGCAGGCACCGGTTCAATTGATGAAACCGGTACTGTTGGTCCTGTAGGTGGTGTGAGCCAGAAAATCGTTGCTTCTGATCGTGATGATATTGATATTTTCTTCACCCCTGATGACCGAGGTGAAGACTTATCAAATCATGATGAAGCCGCAGAAGTTGCTGAAGATATCGGATCAACGATGGAAATTATTCCAGTTGAGACACTGCAGGAAGCTGTTGATTATTTAGAAGAAGCAAGGGAATGATAAGTTGTACTGAAGCTGTTCATGATCATTCATTCGTTCTTGAATATTTGTGTCGTGCGTTCATAACGAACAGGTGTCTCAGCGAATGCTTGCTGATAGGCTCTGATCCGTTCCGTACCGGTGAGCGGAAGCCAGTAAGTTAAGTCTGCTTTATCATCAAGGTGCTCTCGGGCGGAGTCTGCCTGTCCACGGTTTGTTTTAATTGGTTGAGCCGTTGTATGACGAATCATTTTTAAATAAGCCTGGCCGGCTTCGTTCATGCCGAGGAGCCGGGTGGGAGCATCAGTATTCATCGCTTCGTTCATTTCGGCTTTGGTGGTTTGGGTTAAGATATGCACAGCCATACGCTGCAGGCGCGTCCACGTGTAACGTTTCGTTTTGACACGCTGCATCCATTCATGAAACGATTGAGCTTGGCGCGCCGCGTGAGCGGCACGATTTTCAAGTCCCTCTTCAACTTCGTAAATACGCTGAAGCCAGTCCGGCGGCTGTGTTGTAAGTAAGTGCTGTAAAAACGGGTAATAATTTTCCCACGTCATCAATAAACCTTTTTGCAGCTCTGAAAAGGAAGTTTCCGGAAGAAAAGGGGCGGTTTCTTGAAAATCTTCACCCTCACTGAGCATCAGGCGAATGCCTGTCGCACTTTTAATACCGTTTTTGGCACCAGCATCATGATAACCTGCCCCTTGCCGCTGAATTGTGGCTGCTTTCATCGATGGCTTACGGTGGTCAATGGCTTTCATGTAATGAAATCCTAAAATATTATTAGGCTGACTTAAATCTGGAAGACCTTCTGGAGGTTGGAGCGAATGAAAAGCCCGGGATGCTGCCTCTGGGTAACTTATTCCTATTTGTACCTGCTTTTGAATGGCAGTTTGATATTGGTTATTATGAGCTTTCATAAAATGCAAAAGGTCATAAAAAGGTTGAATACGTCCTTGCTCACTACCAAAGCAGATGGTGTCTACGCCGAGGTCAGCTAAAATGCGTACAGCGCCGTCAGCAAAATAAGAAGCGTGCTGTGTACTGAACGTATACGGCAGCTCAACGACAAGGTCAGCTCCGCCGGCTAGTGCCATACGCGTCCGTGATCTTTTATGAATGAGTGCAGGTTCGCCCCGTTGTAAAAATGAACCGCTCATCACTGCAACCAAAATGTCGGCTTTTGTGGTTTCCCGTGTTTTTTGTAAATGATAAAGGTGACCGTTGTGAAACGGATTGTACTCAACGATAACGCCGGTAATATTCATTGTGGCAGCTCCTTTGTACATTCGTTAGCACTCATTGTAATGTAAAGAAAATATGTTGACAAACGACAGATAAGACCGCTATAATTACTCATGTTGTTCTGAGGTGATCTTCATATGAGATGGACCATTCAGCAGTTATTGGCTAAACAGAAATCAGGGATCGATGTAGAAACAACCGTTGACATCAGCGAGATTGTTGAACGCGACCGCGAACTGATTGCCATCACGCCTGTTGATGTACAAGGTCGTGGTGAAGTGGATCGGGATATTGCATCGTTTAAACTCCGGCTTCAAGGAACAATGACGCTGCCTTGTTCACGAACGCTTGCAGAAACACCTTACCCGTTCGATGTGGAGATGGAAGAGCGCTTCCGTCTCGATGGAGAGCCGGTGCCTGATGATGATGTGAATTTTCATGAACCTGAAAATGGGATCGTGAATTTGACACCTTACATCAAAGAAAACGTGCTGCTTGCGCTACCAATGCAGGTGTTTGCTGACGGCGAAGAGGGTGAAGCACCACAGACGGGCAGGGACTGGGAAGTTGTTACCCAGGATGAACTCGTTGAGCGCCGCTCTGAAGCATCTGAGGCAGAGGAAGGTAAAGTAGATCCACGTCTTGCTGACTTAGCCAAGTATTTTGACAAGTAAGCAAACCAAGTTGGTAATTCAGCTTGATCAATACAGAAAAGGAGGTGGGACGGATGGCAGTACCTAAAAGAAGAACATCCAAAACCCGGCAGAAAAAGCGCCGCACCCATAAAAACTTAACCATCCCTAACATGGTTGAGTGCCCGGAATGCGGTGAAATGAAGCGTAGCCACCGTGTATGCGGCTCCTGCGGTTCTTACAAAGGACAGGAAGTTGTAGAAAAGTAATGGCTCGTAAAAACCTTTCGCACAAGCGTGCGGAAGGTTTTTTTACGATGATCAATACGCTGGGCAGGAAAATGATACTTCTGTTAAGAATTAAAGAAGTTGAATGAAAAGGAGGGCCAAGGATGAGTGCAGTTACATATGAAAAGTACCATGATTGTGTTATTCTCCGCATCAATCGAGAACATAAACGGAATGCAGTTAATGAAGAAGTCATTGATAAACTGAATACGTTTATAACAAAAGCAGCCGAAGATGAAGAAGCGGCTGTTGTGGTGATTACAGGAAGTGGCGCAAAAGCTTTTTGCTCAGGTGGGGACTTGGAGGTGTTTGGTTCGTTGTATACAGCGGACGAGGCATATCCTGTATTGAAAAAAATGAGTGAAGTGCTCTTGAAATTATTTTTCTTCTCAAAACCGACGGTAGCTATGATTAATGGACATGCGGTAGGTGGAGGGAGTGAGATCGCAAGTGCTTGTGATTTCCGCTTTGCTGTACCAGAGGCAAAGCTTGGTTTTATTCAAGGGAGGCTCGGCATTACCACTGGCTGGGGCGGAAGTTCGTTTTTATTTCAGCAGTTTGGGCGTCGTAGTTTGCCGCTTTTAACATCGGCTAAAGTTTATCGTGCTCAAGAACTTGAAAGTATCGGATTTATTGATAAGGTTTTTAAAACGTCTGGTGAAGATCTTATGACACAAGTTGTGAACGAGTTGCACACCAATTTTATTATGGACAGGCCGGTGCTTGAAGCTTACAAACGACGTAAGCTTGATCAGATCAACCGTAAGCAGTTAGAGGCAAACGTGGAACGTGAGGTTACAGATTGTGCTGTGCTTTGGGAAAGAGAGGAGCACCATCAAGCGGTGGAGAATTTCTTTAATAAGTAATATCGATGTTAAAAAAGAGTGGCCTGCAGTTTTGTCTGCAAGCCACTCTGCTTCTTTAATCTTCCTCGTGAGTTTGTTCAGAAACGCCTGCAGGAAACCAGACGTACGGGTTTTCACCACGATCACGTTCAGGGTGATATGTGACCGGCTCAAAGCCCATCTT
Source organism: Salsuginibacillus halophilus (assembly GCF_003014715.1). Taxonomy (GTDB): domain Bacteria; phylum Bacillota; class Bacilli; order Bacillales; family Marinococcaceae; genus Salsuginibacillus; species Salsuginibacillus halophilus. The sequence continues at coordinate 52,543 of NZ_PYAV01000002.1, read as the reverse complement.
TTCCCAGAAATGATCAGAACGTTGACGCGCATTTGTTTTCACAGGCAGGTTAAAAGATTTTGCGTGGTTAACCATGGCTTCGCCAAAACCTTGGCCGCGATATGGTTCTAGAACTTCAAGTTTCCAAAGTTCCAAATAATCCTGCGGAGGTTCGAAGTAATGGTCATATTTTTGTTTAATCAAATAAAGGCACATACGTGCAACCAGTTTGTTGCCGAAATATATCCCGTAAAACGGTGACTCACTGTCGTTTTCAATAATGTTTTCTTCAAGTTCTTCTTTCATCGAAAGTTCCTGAATGCCGACTTCTTTAAAATTTTGAAAATCTTCAAGCGTTTTGTAGTTGACCCTTAGTCGTTCAACAGTAGGTGCTGCCATGAGAAGTCCTCCTTTTAAAAATGCTGACTCTATTTTACAATAGATTTTCCGTAAACGGTGTAATCGTTCTTGTATTTTAAATATTAAGAATTTTAAAGGTCGTTGAACTTGAATTTTTAAAGGAAAGGGGGAGGTTGTCATGATCAATGTTTTAGAGCTTTTTGTCGCTGCACTTTTAACGTTGCCGCTTTTATTGTGGTACGCGCTTTATATTGTGCGCGTGAAGATGCACGGCAGCAAATGGAGAGCTGTTTATTTTGCTTGTGATGTTTCAACGATTTTTTTTATTGGCGGAGCCCACGTCTTAATTTATGAAATTTGGGGGCTGTCATTATTTTGGTTGTTTATTGTATTTACCCTCATGATGCTTGCATTGTTTACATATCAAGTTTACAAAAAGGATGAAGAAGTTAATGCAAAACGAGCTGTTAAAAATGTGTGGAGGTTAAACTTTCTATTATTTTCTGTAGGCTACATTGTAATTTTTTTGTACGGCCTTGTTTTTCACTGGCTAGATCAAATGGCTTTTTAGCGTAAGCGGAGTGCTTGCCCAGGGTTGTGCTTCTCTGCTACGATTTAATGGCTTGAGTCAGGAGAACGTTTCGCCGAAGAAAGAAGGTTGCGTTTATGGAACTGCAGGATGCGCCGAATATTGATGCACAAAGCTTTGCTGTTGATTACCGCAGCGGAAATCGTAAAGCACGTGAGCTGTTTGATTATGCACCTTTTGATCAAGATGTAGAGCGCCTTGAGGAACTTGATCGCCGCTCGTTTAATCGTGATCAGCTCGCTGACGTATTAATTAAAATGCAGAAGCGCTATTTTTACCATCAAAAAGCATTAGAGGAAGCTAAGCGCCTCAAAGATCCAAAGTCGGTATGTGTTATTACAGGACAGCAGCCCGGCTTGCTTGGCGGACCGCTTTACACCCTTGCCAAGGCTGTCAGCACAATTGTGGAGGCAAAAAGAAAAGAAAGTGAGCTCAAACGCCCGGTCATCCCTATATTTTGGATCGCTGGTGAAGATCATGACTATGAAGAAATCCATCATACATACGCGCCGGGTGAAAAACGTGTAAACAAATTAACTTATCAAGGTCCACGTGAACATCGAGCCCCTTTGTCTGAACAACCCATATCTTCGGATGAGATGAAAAAGTGGCTTCAGGACGTGTTTCTGCATGTTCGAGAAACGGATGAGACAAAAACGCTTTACACAAACCTTGCTGCACTTGCAGAACGATCCGCCAGCGTTTCAGATTACTTCGGGGAAGTCATGCGCTATTTCTTTCAAAATGAAGGGCTTGTGATGTTTGATGCTCATGACCATGATGTGCGTCATTTAGAACAGCCGCTCTTTGAGAAGCTTGTTCAACACGTAGAAGTCGTTCAGTCGGCTTTTCAACAAGGTAAAGAAGCCTTGCGACAATCAGGTTATGAGAACCCACTGGCCCTTGATCAAGCGCACAGTCACTTATTTTATGTGGTCCAAGGTGAGCGCTGGCCGCTGATATATCGTAAGGATGAAGTGCCTTCTTTTCTTACAAAAAAAGGTACGCTCCGTTTTCATAAGGGTGAGTTGCTTACTTTAGTCAAGCAAACTCCAGAAGCATTCAGTACGAACGTATTTACACGCCCCCTCATGCAGGACTGGCTATTTCCTGTATTGTCTTACGTTGGAGGGCCGGGTGAGATTCATTACTGGGCTGTACTAAAGCCGTTATTTCATGCTTTTGGCTGTAAAGTGCCCCCGGTAATGCCGCGCAAAGAGTTTTGGTGGGTTCATCGCCGTATCAACCGGATTTTAACGGATGAAGAGATAACTTTATCAGAAGCTGCAAAGGGTGGTCTTAAAAATCGGGTGACAGAAATAGAGCAGTCTGCGATTACAGTAGACGGGCCTGCGCTTTCTCGAGAAGCACGCGCACAGACTGCATCGGTGATTGGCGCTGTGTTAAAGGAACTTGAAGCACAAGGCCCTGCTTTTAAAGCCAAGGCCGAAAAAAAACGATCAGAACTTGAAACCTGGTTTAGTGAACTTGGTGACACGATCAATGAGGCGCAGAAAATGCAGACCGCTCACCGGATCGCAAAGCTTAAAGAAGTTGAACTGCATCTGTTTCCGCTGGATGGGTCTCAAGAACGATTTTTTAATAGTGTGTACGTGCTTAATGAACTAGGTGTTGACGGAATTTCCCGATTGATCGCAAGAATAAAGGCGGACGATGGCGTACGTAAAGTTGTTCATTTGTAATATTCAGTAAATTACAAGCATCATATGTCAAGCTGACACACCCTCTGCCGTAGTATGCAGAGGGTTCTTTCGTTTGAAAAAAATTGCTATAAAGCGTGGTGCAAAGTGGGGGAATGTGGTACGTTAAGGTTAGGAGATGGATAGAGGGTGGGTTTCGGTGTTTATTGGGGAGCACAAGCACCAATTAGATGATAAAGGCCGAGTTATTTTACCGGCAAAGTTCCGTGAAGGACTCGGCAGTACATTTATTGTGACCCGAGGTATGGATCACTGCTTATTCGTTTATGCACAAGCAACCTGGGAGAAACTTGAAAACAAAGTTGCTTCACTACCGTTGACTCGTAAAGATGCCCGCGCTTTCAGCCGGTTTTTATTTTCAGGGGCAAGTGAATGCAGCCCTGATAAGCAAGGACGTATTTTAATTCCACAAACGCTGCGAGATTATGCTGCAATCGAACGACGCTGCGTCATCATTGGTGTAAGTGACCGGGTGGAAATTTGGTCGGAAAAGCAGTGGGAAGCCTATTGTAATGACTCTGAAGCATCATTTGAAGATTTAGCGGAAAAAATGGCAGATTTAGACCTTTAAAAGTTGGGAGGTGTACGTTTGACAGCTTTTGCACACGATACTGTACTATTGAATGAAACGGTGGATTTCTTACAAGTGAAACCGAACGGCGTGTATGTAGACTGTACGCTTGGTGGCGGCGGCCATGCTGAACAAATTTTGTCACGCTTAGGACCTGATGGAAAGTTGTATGCCTTCGACCAAGATGAAACGGCGGCAGCGGCTGCGAAAAAGCGTTTGAGCGCATACGGTAGTCAGCTTGAAGTGATTGAAACGAATTTTGCTGAGGCTGCAGAAGAATTACAATCGCGTGGAGTTAACAAAGTGGACGGTGTCATCTTCGACCTTGGTGTTTCCTCACCCCAGCTCGATGAGCCGGACCGCGGGTTCAGCTACTGGTACGACGCTCCACTCGACATGCGGATGAATCAAAATCAAAGCTTAACTGCTGAAGAAATTATTAATGAATGGCGTTATGAAGATCTGTTGTTTATCATCAGCAAGTACGGTGAAGAAAAATTTGCTAAGCCAGTTGCTCGCGCTATTGAGCGGGAAAGAGAGAAAGCCCGGATTCAAACGACAACAGCATTTGCAGAAATTGTGAAAGAAGCAATTCCGGCAGCAGCCCGGCGAACAGGTGGTCACCCTGCAAAACGGACGTTTCAAGCTGTCCGAATTGCGGTAAACAATGAGTTAGGTGTGTTTGAAGAAGCATTAAAATCCATGATTGATATGCTTCGACCAGGTGGGGTGATCAGTGTGATTTCATTTCATTCCCTTGAGGATCGGCTGGCTAAACGGATTTTTAAGCAGGAGAGCACGCCACCTGAGCTGCCGAGAGGGATGCCGGTAGTTCCTGAGGGCTATGAACCGAATTTGAAATTGTTAACAAGAAAACCGGTACTTCCAAGCGAGGCAGAACAGAGTGAAAACCATCGAGCGCGATCAGCAAAGCTGCGCGCGGCACAGAAAGTAAAGGGGGAATAATATGGCGAACGCATATCAGTATGAACCGAAGCGTAAACTGCAGCCGGTACATAAAAAGATTACGCAGCGTGTCCCCGGCGGGATTACAAAAGGTGAAAAGCTTTTGTTGGTTATTTTCGTCGCAGTAACAGCGCTTTTAGCAGCGCTGATTATTGCAAATTACGCAGAAATGCACGCGGTCGACCGAGAAGTTACCTCTCTTGAACAATCAGTTTATCAACAACAGGAAGCCAATGAAAGTTTGCAGCTTCAAGTTTCTGAATTGAGTGCCCCTGACCGGATTGTTGATTATGCAACAAACGAACTCGGCATGTCGTTGAACAATGAGAACGTTGAAGTCGTTCAGCATGACTAGCTTAGGTGGTGAAAGATTTGGCATATAAGAAAAGGAACACTGTTGTCAAACGATCCATCATTCTATTTCTTGCTGTACTTGTTTTTGTAGCCGTCTTCTCCGGACGGCTTCTTTACGTCCAAGTCACAAAAGAGGTAGATGGGCGCGATCTAGAGGCCATTGCTGAAAGCCGCTGGACGACGACAGAGACTGTGCCTGGCTCACGCGGAAGTTTACTTGATCGATCTGGCAGTGCAATTGCAGAAGATGTCAGGTCTTATACGCTCGTAGCGATCATTAGTGATGAGGCACAAGAGTATATTGAAGATCCAGAGGTGGCAGCCGAGGTGCTGGCTCCACTGCTTGATATGGACGAATCGGAAATAGAAAATCGTTTGTCGCGTGATTTATATCAAGTTGAACTAGGTTCTAATGCTCGTTATTTGAGCCTGCAGCAAAAAAATGAAATTGAAGAAGCAGCTGAAGACGCAGGGATAGAGGGAATTCACTTTCGAACAGAAGCGAGTCGTTATTACCCTAATCATGAATTTGCGTCTCATGTCACCGGGTACGTGGACCGTAATGGAAATATACCAAGTTTAGGGCTTGAGTCCAGTCTTGATGATGAGCTGACAGCGCAGGATGGAAAGTTGACGTATCGCCGTGATGCCAGAGGTTTCCCGCTCTTACATGCTGAGGAGCAGTACGAGCCGGAACAGGATGGCTATGATGTACAGCTCACGCTTGATCAGAGGATCCAAACATCAATGGAACGGGCTATGAGTGAAGTGGAAGATACGTACAACCCTGAAAAAATAATGGCTGTGGCTGCAAATCCCTCCAACGGTGAAATTTATGCCATAAGCAATCGGCCGTCCTTTAATCCGAACACGTACGAGAACATCACAAATTACACAAACTACGCAGTTTCCGATCGGATTGAACCAGGTTCAACAATGAAAATGTTTACGCTTGCTGCTGCGATTGAAGAAGGGGTCTATGATGGAGAAGATATGTTTCAATCCGGGCAGTGGCCGATCGGCGGTCATACCGTTTCCGATCATAACGAAGGCCGGGGCTGGGGTGAGATAACATATAATGAAGGTTTTGCCCGCTCCTCAAACGTTGCATTTGCGAAAATTGCAAAGGAACAGCTTGGAAGGGACACATTTTATGATTATATTGAATCGTTTGGATTCACTTCACCTACAGGCGTTGACTTACCGCGGGAAGCAGAAAGCTTAATCGCAAATCAATCGAATTATGATACAGCGGCAACAGCATTCGGTCAGGCATCTGCATTCACACCGATGCAGCTTGTTCACGCAGCGACAGCTATTGCAAACGATGGTGAAATGGTGCAGCCCTATGTCATTGATGGCATTTACAACCCAAATCAAGATCACGAACCGGTATATCAACATGAACCGGTCAAAACAGGTGAACCGATTTCGCCGGAAACTGCGGCTGAAACGCGCGAACGAATGCAGGATGTTGTTGAGGCTTCAGAAGGGACTGGAACGGACTATTACCTTGAAGGGTTTGATGTCATTGGTAAAACCGGGACAGCACAAATTCCAGACCCGGAAGGTGGTTATTTAAGCGGTAGTGATGAAAATATCTTTTCGTTTCTTGGCATGGCACCCAAGGATGACCCGCAAGTTCTCTTATACGTTGCGGTCGACCGTCCGGAACTTGAAGATCACGAAGCCGGGTCAGAACCAGTGGCACAGATCTTTAATACAGTTATGCAGCAAAGTCTGCAGTATTTAGACATTACACCTGATGTAGAAGAAGAACCATCTTTAGAAGATGATGGAACAAAATCTCCGGATGTTGAAGGTATGACTGCGAGTGAAGCAAAAGAAACGATAGAAGCCAAGCAGCTTACACCTTTACTTGTTGGAGAAGAGGAAAGCGTGACTGCCCAAGTACCTGAAGCAGGTGAGCCGCTCATCCATGGTGAACGTGTCATGGTTCGCACAAATCAAAATGAAGTCATGCCGGATATGACTGGCTGGTCGCTTCGTGAAACGAAGAAATTTGCCGAACTGTTTGACCTGGATTTACATTACATGGGGACTGGTTTTGTTGAAGAACAAAGTATTGAAGTAGGTGCAGGATTAGAAAACAAAACGTATTTAACAGTTGATCTTAATCCGCCGGATCCAGAGGCTGCCGCTGAAGCTGAAAACGAAGAAGAGAATGAAGGTGAGGAAACGGAATCTTCCGAAGAACGGCGGGAATAATTTTTCTGTTCAGACCATACGCTGAAGTACCCCGTCCGAGGTGGGGGAATTCAGCGTATGGAGGCACCTTGCATGCGGAATCGATCAATTGTAAACAAGCGCCTGCTTTTTATGCTGGCGTTAGGGTTTAGTATCGCGTTAATTTTAATTATTCGATTAGGATATGTGCAATTCTCACTCGGCGGCTGGCTTGCAGAGGAAGCTGAAGAATCATGGAGCCGGGACATTCCATTTGAAGCTGAGCGTGGAGAGATCCGTGACCGCAATGATGAAGTTCTTGCCACAAATATTAGTGCGCCGACCCTTTTAATTGTTCCCCGTCAAGTACAAAATCCCGTGGAAACTGCGGCCGAGCTCGCACCGATTTTGCAGATGGACAAAGCTGAAGTTTATGAAAAGTTAACTGAAGCACAGTCCATTGTACGCATTAATCCTCAAGGACGAAAAATGGAGGAAGCTACAGCGGACGAAATTCGGGGATTGGATGCGCCTGGGCTCTACATTGCTGAAGACAACAAACGGCATTATCCGAACGGTCGCTACCTTTCTCACGTGCTTGGATTTGCAGGTGTTGATAACCAAGGGTTGACTGGCATTGAAAGGTATTATGATGAACATTTAAAAGGAGATGCAGGCTACGTTTCTTTTTACTCCGATGCTAAGGGGCAGCGGATGCCGGGGATGGCTGACAGGTACATTGAACCACAAGACGGCAGCCATGTCCGTTTAACAATTGATGATCGTGTACAAACAATTATTGAACGTGAACTTGATCGGGCAGAAGCTACGTATGACCCTGATGGCGCCATGGCGCTTGCGATGGACCCTAATACAGGAGAAATTCTTGGTATGAGCAGCCGCCCGGATTTTCATCCTGAAGACTATCAAGATGTCCCGCCCGAAATTTATAATCAGAATCGTCCGGTATGGTCGCAGTACGAGCCGGGTTCGACCTTTAAAATTATAACACTCGCAGCTGCCCTAGAGGAAAATCTCGTAGATTTGGACCATGATACGTTTTATGATCCGGGCCACGTGGAAGTAGCGGGACAGCGCCTCCGTTGTTGGAAAAAAGGTGGTCATGGCCAACAGACGTTTCTTGAAGTTGTACAGAACTCCTGCAACCCAGGTTTTGTAGCTCTTGGTGAGCGGTTAGGTAAAACGGCGTTGTTTGATTATATCCGCTCGTTTGGCTTTGGTGAAAAAACCGGCATTGATTTAGACGGAGAAGGCCAAGGAATTTTGTTTGATGAAGATGCGATTGGTCCGTTAGAACAGGCGACAACGGCGTTTGGTCAAGGGGTCTCTGTAACGCCGATTCAGCAGGTCGCTGCTGTAGCAGCAGCGGTAAATGGCGGAGATCTTTACCAACCGTATTTAGCCAAGGAGTGGCTTGATCCGGAAAAAGAGACAGTGGTCAGGCGGAGCACGCCTGATGCCAAAAAAAGTGTCATCTCTGAGGAAACTTCAAAAGAAGTCCGCCGTGCTTTGGAGCATGTAGTCGCTAAAGGGACAGGAAAAGGAGCCTTTGCTGATGGTTACCGGGTCGGCGGCAAAACCGGAACTGCGCAAAAATCAAAAGACGGTGTCTATTTAAAAAATAATCACATTGTATCTTTCATTGGCGTCGCGCCGATGGATGATCCGGAAATCGTTGTATACATTGCCGTTGATAACCCTAAAGATACACTGCAGTTCGGGGGTGTGGTCGCTGCACCAATCGCCGGCACAATTATTAACGACAGTTTGCAGGCTATGGGAGTGGAGAAACGTGAAGACCAACTTGAAAAAGACCTCGATTGGAACGAGACACCTTTAGTCGAAGTTCCAGATGTTACAGGTATGGAACTGCGCGATCTGCATGTGGCGAACTACCCGCTTAAACTTGAAACTGAAGGTGATGGAACAGTCGTAACGGCCCAGGCACCGGCTCCAGGAGAGAAGGTAGCTAATGACAGCGTCCTGCGACTATATCTTGGTGACAAATCAACTGAAGACGATTAAAATATACAAAGGTGTCGCACGTGCTTCACCTGCACTTAAAGACGAATTGTTGGAAATGGAGAGTCAAGGCATGAAAACGTTAAAAGAAGTTTGCGCTCCACTGCTCGCTTATGAACAAGTTGGAGCCGGTAACCCTGATATTCAAGCAATGACGATGGACTCCCGCGGGGTCATCCCCGGGGCACTGTTCATCTGCGTTAACGGTTATACAGTTGATGGGCACACATTTGCCCGGGATGCAGCAGCGAAAGGAGCTGCTGCTATTGTGGCAGAACAACCGGTCGATGTAGATGTACCTGTCATTTACGTGCGTGATACGAAGCGCGCAATGGCAGAGCTTGCTACCATGTATTACGACCAGCCATCAACGTCGTTTAAACTCATCGGGGTGACTGGAACAAATGGTAAAACGACAGTGACGCATCTACTAGAAAATATTTTTGCCCGGGCTGGTGAGACCCCTGGGTTGATCGGCACATTGTACACTCGTGCAGGGGAGAAGTCGTTAGACGCGAAAAATACAACACCGGAATCTTTAACGCTCCAGCAGACGTTTGCATGGATGAAGGATGAAGGTGTGACCGCAGCAGCGATGGAAGTTTCATCCCATGCCTTGACACTTGGCCGTACACGTGGCGCTGCATTTGATGTGGCGGTACTTACAAATGTAACAGAAGATCATCTCGATTTTCACGAAACGAAAGAAGACTATGAACAGGCAAAAGGATTATTGTTTGCGCAATTAGGTAATGAAGCAGATGGTCGTTTTAAAGCGGCGGTTTTAAATGCTGATGACCCAGTCATTAAGAAATATCAAACCATGACGGCTGCACCTGTCATTACATATGGCTGCACGCCGGAGGCGGATGTGTATGCTGAAGATCTCTCTCTAAACGCAGCAGGTGTGACATTCACGCTGCATGCTTTCGGTGAAGCGCGTCCTGTGAAGTTGCAGCTGATGGGGAAATTCAGTGTGTATAACGCGCTCGCAGCGGCAGCAGCTGCACTTGTTTCAGGCTTTGATCTTGAGACTGTTACAGCAAGTCTTGAGGAGGAAACCGGTGTAAGGGGGCGCTTCGAACCTGTAGATGCCGGGCAGAACTTTGGGGTCATTGTTGATTATGCACATACAACAGACAGTTTAGAAAATGTACTGCAGGCTGCTTCTGAAATGACAGAACAGCGGTTGATTACGGTTGTTGGCTGTGGCGGTGACCGTGACCGGGGGAAACGTCCAAAAATGGCAGCTGTTGCTGAAAAGTATAGTGATGAAGCCGTATTTACTTCAGATAATCCGCGCAGCGAGAATCCGGCGGCAATTATTGAGGATATGAAAGCAGGCGCATCAAGTTATACTGTGAGGCAGGACCGCCGTGAAGCAATCGATTATGCGATTGCACAAGCGGGCGCAGGTGATGTCGTTGTTATTGCTGGCAAAGGTCATGAAACGTATCAGGAAGTTCAAGGGGAAACGCTCGTTTTTGATGACCGGGAAGAAGCGTTAAAAGCCCTTGCTAGGCGCACGGAAGGGGGAGGCACTGTCTAATGGGAGTTTCAATTGCTGTAGCCGCAGCGGCGGCTTTTCTATTGTGTGTAATCTTATCCCCTTTATTTATCCCGTTTTTACGTCGGTTGAAGTTCGGTCAGAGTATTCGTGAAGAAGGACCGGAATCACACCATAAAAAATCTGGGACACCAACCATGGGCGGAATTATGGTGCTTATCTCTATTGCTGGCGCTGCCATTGCTGCAGCCGCGGCTTTTGGTGTACTTACCGTTCAAATCTGGATGCTTTTACTCGTACTGCTAAGTTTTGGTTTTATCGGGTTTTTAGACGACTTTATTAAAGTTGCTAAAAAACGTAACCTTGGTTTAACGTCGCGCCAGAAGCTGATGGCGCAGCTCGGGATTGCTGCAATTTTCTTTTTCGTGCTAAACGAAGCAGCCGGTCTTGAGACGAGTATCGGTGTTCCTGGCACATCGTGGGCTGTAGAACTTGGCTGGATGTATCTTATCTTAGTCATGTTAATGCTCGTTGGTGCTTCGAATGCAGTCAACTTAACTGACGGCTTAGATGGTCTTCTTGCAGGCACCACAGCGGCTGCTTTCGGAGCCTATGCGATTTTAAGCTGGTATGCTGGTGCAATGGATGTTGCCATTTTTAGTGCTGCAGTTGTAGGTGCAGTCCTCGGCTTTCTCGTGTTTAATGCCCACCCTGCAAAAGTTTTTATCGGTGATACAGGTTCACTTGCGCTTGGTGGTGCAATTGCGGCTGTTGCGATTTCTGTAAATATGGAGTTGTTGCTCGTCATTATTGGCGGCGTGTTTGTCATTGAGACACTGTCAGTAATGATCCAGGTCGTATCTTATAAAACGACAGGAAAACGGATTTTTCGAATGAGTCCACTGCATCATCATTACGAACTTTCCGGGTGGTCAGAATGGAAAGTTGTGACCGTATTCTGGCTGGTCGGGCTCGTATTTGCAGCGCTCGGCATTTATATTGAGGTGTGGATGTAATGAGAAAAGAAGATGTTCAAGGCGCGCATTGTCTCGTACTAGGTATGGCGAAAAGCGGGAAAGCAGCTGCCCGGCTGTTGAAGAAGCTCGGCGCTGCTACTGTTACGATCAATGATGCTAAGCCAAAAGAAGAATTGCATAATATTGCAGAACTTGAAGCTGAAGGAATCGGTGTTGTTGCAGGAGGACACCCATTAACGCTTTTGGATGAACAAACAACTTGTGTTGTGAAAAACCCCGGTATTCCTTACAACAACCCTTTAGTACACGAAGCACTCGAGCGAGGGCTTTCCGTTGTAACAGAGATCGAGCTTGCTCACTTAATCCGCCGTGGTTCGATGATGGCGATTACCGGATCTAATGGGAAAACGACAACAACCACACTCATTCATGCGATGCTTGAAGCAGATGGCACGCCGGCAAAAACTGCAGGTAATATCGGGCAGGTGGCGTGCGAAACTGCCGAAAAGCTCGAAACGGATGAAGTCATGGTAACAGAAGTTTCAAGCTTTCAATTAAAAGGAACAGAAACATTTCGTCCGGAAACCGCTGTGTTGTTAAATATTTTTGATGCACATTTGGATTACCACGGTACAAAGGAAGATTATGTTGCTTCGAAATTGAAGCTTCTACAAAATTTACAATCAAATGAAACGGTCGTTTACAATGTAAATGACCCATACATCCGGCCGGCAGCACAAGCTTCTCTGGCAGTGCAGATTCCGTTTGATGTTGACGGGGTTGTTCAAGAGGGTGCTTATATTCAAGCTGGTCAGGTTATGTATCAAGATGAAATTGTAATTGAGGTCAGTGAGATCAAACTTCCAGGAGCACACAATTTGGAAAACATTTTAGCTGCGGTGGCGGCAGTTAAATCCTATGGGGGTTCAAATGAAGCAATCGCCCAGGTGCTGCGCACATTTAGCGGGGTTGAACACAGACTTGAATTGATTGCCGAAAAAAGCGGTCGCATGTTTTACAACGATTCAAAAGCAACCAATATTTTAGCTACGACAAAAGCGCTCCATGCATTTAAGGAGCCGGTTGTTCTGCTTGCCGGCGGCTTGGATCGCGGAACAAGCTTTGATGAATTAGTTCCTGCACTAAACGGGGTAAAAGCACTTGTTGCCTTTGGTGAAACAAAATCTGCCTTAAAAACAGCTGCTTTAGAAGCTGGGGTAGCCAATATTTACGAGGTGGACAAGCTCGAAGAAGCGGTAATCGTAGCAAATGACACTGCTGAAACAGGGGATGTTGTGCTACTTTCACCGGCATGTGCAAGCTGGGATCAATATAAGACGTTTGAAGAACGAGGAGAGCATTTCGTGAAGCTTGTTCACCAGTTGACTTAAACGCATGAAAAGGAATTCCTCGCATAAAGTGAAATGAGACGAAAAGGCTTGTTTCCTTAATTGTGAGGTGATCAGGATGAACAAAAGGCAGCCTGACTTTGTCCTTGTTTTATGTGTCGTTTTACTTCTTGTTGTAGGTGCGCTCATGGTGTATAGCGCCAGTGCAGCCTGGGGCTCATTTATTTTCGAAGATTCATGGTATTTTGCAAAGCGGCAGGCTTTATTTGCCGGGCTCGGCCTAACAGTTATGGCAATTACTACCCATATTGACTACCGGATTTGGAAGCGTTGGAGCTTAAGCTTTTTGCTCATCTGCTTTGTTCTGCTCATTCTTGTTTTAATCCCTGGTGTCGGGCTCGTTCGAGGCGGCGCGCAAAGTTGGCTCGGGGTTGGTGCGTTTTCGATTCAGCCGTCAGAATTTATGAAACTTAGTTTAATTATTTTTTTAGCGGCGGTCCTCGCCGAGCGGCCTGAACAGTTGACATCATTTAAGACAGGAATGCTGCCGCTTCTCTTGTTGATTGGTGCCGCATTTGGCTTAATTATGCTTCAGCCGGATTTAGGTACGGGTGCTGTCATGGTATTAACTTGTATGGTGCTTTTATTTGTTGCCGGGGGTCGTTATAAGCATTTTTTCTGGCTTGGGATGCTTGGTGTTTCCATGTTTGCTGCTTTAGTTGCTGCCGCACCTTACCGTCTGCAGCGGCTCACTTCGTTTTTGGATCCGTGGTCAGATGCACTCGGCAGCGGGTTTCAAATCATTCAGTCGTTGTATGCAATCGGACCTGGCGGGTTAATGGGCCTTGGTTTTGGAGAAAGTCGCCAGAAATACTTTTATTTACCTGAGCCACAAACGGATTTTATCTTTGCTATACTCGCAGAAGAAACCGGCTTTATTGGCGGCAGCTTAGTCATTCTGCTTTTTACTGCTTTTATGTGGCGCGGAATTCGTATTGCAATGCTGGCCCCTGACGGATTTGGAACGTTTCTTGCTGTTGGTATTGTAGGTATGCTTTTGATCCAAGTCCTCATCAATATAGGGGTTGTTACCGGGATGTTCCCTGTCACCGGCATTACACTACCGTTTTTAAGTTACGGGGGTTCTTCGCTCACTTTAATGCTTGCAGCTGTTGGGCTTTTACTGAGTATTAGTCGTTACATTGAGGCTTAGACATAGAAAGGAAGAAAAACATGAACGTAATGATTTCCGGTGGAGGCACCGGCGGCCACATTTATCCTGCACTCGCTTTTGCCCGCTACATCCGGCGGCTGCACCCTGAGGCTTCAATTGTATATGTCGGCTCTGAAGATGGTTTAGAGGCCGATATTGTGCCGAGGGAAGGGCTTCAGCTTGAAACGGTTAAAATTAGTGGTTTTAAGCGTAAACTTTCAGCGCACAACGTTCGTACAGTTGTACGTTTCGTTAAAGCGGTGAAGCAGGCACGCCGCTATATTCGTACACATCAACCGGATGTGGTGATCGGTACGGGCGGCTACGTAGCAGGACCGGTTGTTTATGCAGCTGCAAAAGAAGGGGTTCCTTCGATTGTTCATGAGCAAAACAGCGTTCCTGGGCTGACAAATAAATTTTTAAGCCGTTATGCAGATCGAATTGCCTTGTCGTTTGAGGAAGCTTCAAGCTACTTTCCCGGGAAAGAAACAATGCTTACAGGGAATCCGAGAGCTTCAGAAGTGTTAAAAGCAAGAGGGGCATCTCCGCTTCCGGACCTTGGTTTATCTCCTGAAAAAAGAACGGTACTAGTTGTCGGAGGCAGCCGGGGCGCCCGCCCGATTAATGAGGCAGTTACAGAAGCGCTGCCTGATTGCGCAGGGCGCGACTGGCAGATGCTTTATGTGACAGGTGAAGTTCACTTTGATGAAGTTAACCAAGTTGTGGAGGAGGCAGGCAGGCCGGAAAATGTAGCGGTGCACCCGTTTTTATATAACATGCCGGAAGTGCTTGCCCATGTCGATGTCGTTTGTGCACGAGCAGGTGCAACAACACTTGCGGAGTTAATGGCACTCGGTCTGCCGGCAATTTTAATTCCGAGCCCTTATGTTACCAATAATCACCAGGAAAAAAACGCTCGGGCGCTTGAAGAAGCAGGAGCTGCCCTTGTGTCTCGAGAAGAAGAGTTTAACGGGAAGCGTCTGCTTGAGCAGGTGGAACAAATTTTAAATACCCCTGCCATTTGGGAAAGAATGCATCAAAACGCACTTGATGTTGCAGTAACTGATGCAAATGAACGTTTGTATGAACTAGCATCTGCTTTGCAGGCCAATGATAAAAAATGAGGTGAGGCACGTGGAAGAGCTTGTAGACGCATTGCAAAAAGCTGGTGTAGGCGAAGTGAAGCGTGATGAGCCGCTTAAAAAACACACGACTTGGAAGATCGGCGGGCCGGCTGATGTGCTCGTTGCACCAGATGGAACAAAAAACTTAAAAAGAGTCATCGAAATTGTTCAGCAGCATGGTGTAAGCTGGCGGGCGATCGGCCGCGGTTCGAACCTCCTTGTTGGAGATGAAGGTTTGCGCGGGGTTGTCATTAAGATGGGTGAGAACCTGGCGGGTATGGACGTTTCTGATAAAGGTTTAGTAACTGTCGGCGGCGGCTACTCGCTGATCAAGTTAACGACCCTTTTGTCTAAACAAGGATGGTCAGGTCTTGAGTTTGCCGGTGGTATTCCGGGAACTGTCGGCGGGGCAGTGTTTATGAATGCAGGTGCTCACGGCAGTGAAATGGTTGATATTGTAACTGAAGCATTGATTTTATATCCAGACGGTTCACTTGTATGGGAGCCTAATGAGAATCTCGGTTTTCAATACCGAACGTCGAACTTGCAGAAAAACGGCGGCATCTGTGCCGAGGCTAAACTGCAGTTAACGTCTGGTGATAAAGAAAGTATTACTGCAAAAATGCAGGCGAATAAAGATTACCGCCGGGATACACAACCTTGGAACTACCCGTGTGCAGGAAGCGTTTTTCGGAATCCGCTCCCTAAGCACGCCGGTCACTTAATAGAAAAGGCTGGGTTAAAGGGATATCAAATCGGGGGGGCGCAGTTCTCTGAACTACATGGTAACTTTATTGTTAACATTGAGGATGCATCGGCACAAGATGTTAAAGATTTGATTGAACATGCCCGTACAACTGTGGCTAATAAGTTCGGGGTTGAAATGGAAACGGAAGTAGAGATCATTGCAGAAAGCTGATCTTTAAAACAAAAGTTTTAATTTGTGAATAGTTTAGGGGGGAAGCCGGTGAATGATGAAAAAGTTGTACCAATGGAAGACCGGATTCCGGCGTTAAAAGAACAACGCAAGCGCCGGGCCAACCGCCGGCTTATTTTATATTTATCGGTTTTCTTCCTGCTCATCTTATTTGTTGTTTACTTTCAGTCTCCACTAAGTCAAGTTGATAAATTACAAGTTAACGGTGCCTCTTACACAGAGCCGGAGCGAGTCACACAAGTTAGCGGAATTGCCCCTGGCGATCATTTATGGACACTTGATACCACCGAAGCAAAAAGCCGGATTGAGGAGCTTCCGGCAGTTGCTTCAGCTAGTATTTCCCGGGGAATTTTCCGCACTGTGACCATCGATGTTGAAGAGCGGAATCGGATTGCTTATGTACGTCAGTCGGAGGGTTATCTTCCTGTGCTAGACAGCGGAGATATTTTACATGAAGAGCGTGTTGATCACTCTCCATCTGATGCACCGGTTGTATACGGTTTCACAGATCCAGAACTTCTAAAAGAGTTCACTGCAGAATTGGCAGAAACCGGCCCAGGGATTGTTAATCGCATTTCAGAAGTAACGCATGATGCAACAGAAGAACGACCATTTCAAATTCGCTTGTTTATGAATGATGGGATTGAAGTTCGCTCACAAGTCCCGGATTTTTCTGAGCGTATTCAAGATTACCCTACCGTTGCAGCTGAGATTGACCCTTCTGAACCAGGGGTGTTGTTTATGAATCAAAGTACGTATTTTGAGGCACCGGTAGTTGAAGATGATGGGGAAGACAGTGAAGGAGAAAGTGCATTAGAAGGCGAAAGTGATTAAAGTATTTGCATTCTCACAGATGGCCGGCAAAGAATCATACCTGCCTTGACACTGATATCGAGCCTGCGATGGAGAAGAAAGGAAAAGTCTAAAGACGCCCCCTTACAGCGGTGGTTTGTGCATAAAAGCCTTTCTCTTTTTGGAACTCAGACTTTCGCTGCGTATTGGCTTTTTGCAAGCAGAGGCAGGACTTGTCGAGAAGACATGCCAGCCATAGTTTGTGTACAAGCTGATCTCATTCTTTTTACCTGCGGCTTCCGATGGATTTTTCCTTGTTTCCATGAAGGTCTTTGAACATCCAATAACTTCATGTAAACTAAAGACAAAATAATTATTTTAGAATTTTTCCTCATGATTGACAAGGGATTTTTTTAACGACGTTGAACTACTTTATTATGAAAGCTTATGAATGAAAAATGTAACAACGAATGCAGCCTACAATTTCAAAGCGGGGGGTGCCATGCATTGGCGAACAAGGAAATATACGTTAGTTTAGATATAGGAACATCTTGCATCCGCGTCGTCGTAGGTGAGATGGCGAATCAATCACTTAATGTGTTAAGTGTCGGTGAAGCTGCCTCCTATGGGCTGAAAAAAGGTGCCATCGTCGATATTGATGCAACTGTCAAGGGAATTCAATCAGCCGTGGAACAAGCAGAGCGTTCATGCGGTTTTGCGATTGAGCGCGTTATTGTTGGCGTGAACGGTCATCATGTTGATCTGCAGCCGAGTCATGGCGTTGTCGCAGTTTCGAGTGAAAACCGTGAGATTACAAATGAAGATATTGATCGTGTGATTGATGCTGCACAAGTTGTTTCAATCCCGCCGGAGCGTGAGATTGTAGATGTTGTGCCGAATCAGTTTGTCGTTGACGGATTGGATGAAATTACAGATCCGCGCGGTATGATTGGTGTACGTCTTGAGATGGACGGTACGATTATAACAGCTTCAAAAACTTTGCTACATAATCTATTACGCTGTGTAGAACGCGCAGGCCTTGAAGTAAGCGATATCGGTCTGCAGCCACTTGCGGCAGGCATGATTGCTGCATCTAAGGATGAGCGTTCGCTCGGTGTGGCCCTTGTTGATATTGGTGGAGGTGCAACCACGCTGTCTGTGTTTAAGCACGGACGTCTGCAAAACGTCTCTGTACTCCCGGTCGGCGGCGAGAATATTTCAAATGATATCTCTGTTGGGTTTCGCACCTCGACTGAAGAAGCAGAGAAAGTTAAGCGCGAGCATGGGCACGCATTTATTGATGACGCTTCGGATGACGTATCTTTTTCGATTCCAGTCATTGGCAGCGACAGCGAAGAAACATACACCCAGTACGAACTTGCACATATTATTGAGCCGCGTATGGAAGAAATATTTGAAATGGTGGCTGAAGAGATGGTGCGCCTCGGCTACAATGATCTGCCCGGCGGTTTTGTATTAACCGGAGGTACTGTCATGATGCCAGGTGCTTTGGAACTTGCGCGTGATGTTTTAAATATAGGCGTACGTGTAGCTGTACCAGATCATATCGGTGTCCGAAGTCCTCAGTATACAAATACAATTGGACTCATTGAATTCGCGCACCGAAATGTTAAAATTCAAGGGAAGGATGTCGGTGCAGCGGTAGCGCCGCTTGAAGAAGAAGCGCCACATCGTAAACAGCAACAATCCTCGACCGAAGAAACAGCTTCTGCTTCTGAGAAAGGTGGAAATGAAAAAGGTCTTGGTAAACGAATGAAAAATATATTTAGAGTATTTTTCGAGTAATACAACGATGTAATCGCAGGCGGCGGCTGACAAAAGTGCGTCGGATGCAACATTTGACTGATGAGGAGGACGTATCATGCTAGAGTTTGAAATGGATATGGATCAGTTAGCGCAAATCAAAGTTATCGGTTGCGGTGGCGGTGGTTCGAACGCGGTCAACCGAATGATTGAAAACGGTCTGCAAGGTGTTGAGTTTATCGCTGTGAATACGGATGCTCAGGCTTTGCAACTATCTGAGGCTGACACGAAACTTCAACTTGGCGGCAAGTTGACCCGCGGCCTTGGTGCTGGCGCTGACCCTGAAATCGGGAAAAAAGCAGCGGAAGAAAGTAAAGAACAGCTTGAAGAAGCTTTGCAGGGCGCTGACATGGTGTTCATTACCGCCGGTATGGGCGGCGGAACGGGTACAGGTGCTGCGCCGGTTATAGCTGAAGTTGCAAAAGAAATCGGTGCACTGACTGTCGGTGTCGTTACGCGGCCATTTACGTTTGAAGGCCGGAAGCGCTCCTCGCAGGCATTTAATGGTGTATCAAGTTTGAAAGAGAAAGTTGATACATTAATCGTCATTCCAAACGATCGCCTGCTTGAGATTGTAGACAAGAACACACCGATGCTTGAAGCGTTCCGCGAAGCGGACAACGTACTTCGTCAAGGTGTACAAGGCATCTCCGATTTGATTGCTGTTCCCGGCTTGATCAACCTTGACTTTGCTGACGTGAAAACCATTATGATGGATAAAGGTTCTGCCTTGATGGGTATTGGTATTGCTACTGGTGAAAATCGGGCTGCAGAGGCGGCTAAGAAAGCAATATCCAGTCCGCTGCTTGAAACCTCAGTCGATGGTGCGCAAGGCGTGTTAATGAACATTACCGGCGGAAGCAACTTAAGCTTGTTTGAAGTTCACGAAGCAGCCGGCATTGTTTCAGATGCATCTGACCCTGAAGTGAACATGATCTTTGGTTCCGTTATTAACGAGAACTTAAAAGACGAGATTTTAGTGACGGTGATTGCGACAGGGTTTGACGAAAATGAAAATGAGCAAACACCAAGCCAGCAACGTCGGCAAGTAGGTGGAGCCGGTGCAGAACAAACATCTCGGCGCAGTCAGAATCCTGCACCTTCGCAGGAAGAAGCCGCTCCGGCAGCAGACGAAAAGCCGCAGGCGCCTTCTCAAGATGAGAACGAAACATTAGATATACCAACGTTTTTACGTAATCGTAGACGCCGTAATTAAACGAATAGAAAAGCCCGTCCGCTTCCAAGAAGCGGACGGGCTTTTTTATATCTGCCTCGAAATTTTGTGTCTGACTCTCGGCGGACTTAGACAGAGTTTTTAATTAATGGGTCGTATACTGGATCTAAGTGGAGTCCGAGGGGGTGGATGCGAGTGACATATCACTTGGATTTGATTTTTTTGTTAAATGTACTTGTCAATGTTTGCTTATTAAAGTTGACAGCGCTTGTACTGAGACGCCGGATTACACAAATGAGGTTGTGGGTGAGTTCGTTGTATGGGGCTGCAACTGTTCTGCTTTGGCCTTTAGGACTTGAAGCGCCGATTGAATCATTTATTGGGCAGGTGATCTTAGCTTGTACATTAATCTGGATCGCTTTCGGGTGGATGTCGATCTGGCCGCTTGTACAGGCAGCCCTTGCTTTTACAGGGACGAGCTATATGATGGCCGGTTTAGTTTATGTCATTCATCAGACGGTTTTTTTAAGACATGATCTTTTCAACGACACAGTCACACTTCTTACCATTGCTGGAGCCGTTCCATTCAGTTTTTTAATCTTCAAGTTGTATCACACGTTTGCTGTGCAACGAGAAATCACCTTTCAAACGACAGTGCCGTGTAAAGTGAAAATTCAAGGTTACGAATTATCTTTTACAACGCTGCTTGATACAGGCAACCAATTACGCGAACCGCTCTCAGGATATCCAGTGATGTTTGTTGAGCTAGAACAGTTAAAACATGGTGATGCTAAACCACTTGCTGATGCAATTGAAGACTGGATGACTTCTGGTTTGCCGGGCGAACTTGTAAGGCATCCACGCTTAATTCCGTACCGGGGGGTGAGCGATTCAGATGGCCAGCTGTATGGCTTGAAACCAGACTATGTCTCAATTTTTACGCGTAACAAATGGCGAGAAACTGAGCCCGTTTATGTTGTTTTTGAAGAAAGACAAATTTCAGGTACAAATGAATATCACGGCATCTGCCCAAGCAGTATCATATGATGGAAAAAATTTTAAGGAGGCGTTTGATGCGGCGTTTAAAAGATAAGCTAACACAGGTGTGGCATCGCTTAATGGTTAAACTCGGACTGCAAAAGGATGAAATTTACTATATTGGTGGTAAAGAAGCACTGCCGCCACCGCTTTCAAAAGAAGAGGAAGCGCAACTGCTTGAAAAACTACCGGATGGCGATTCAGAAGTTCGCTCTATGTTAATCGAACGCAACTTACGTCTTGTCGTTTATATTGCTAGAAAATTTGAAAATACCGGCATACACATCGAGGATTTAATCAGCATTGGTACAATCGGTTTAATCAAAGCGGTAAATACATTCAATCCTGAAAAGAAAATTAAGCTCGCCACGTATGCCTCACGTTGTATCGAAAATGAAATTTTAATGTATTTGCGCCGAACGAATAAAATGAAAACAGAAATCTCTTTTGATGAGCCTTTAAATGTAGACTGGGATGGCAATGAACTGCTTTTGTCGGATGTTCTCGGTACGGACGAAGACATTATTACACGGGGGTTGGAAAATCAAGTTGATAAAGCATTACTAAAAAAAGCATTAACTTCGTTGAATGGCAGAGAAAAACAGATTATGGAAATGCGTTTCGGGCTGCACGGAGAAAAAGGACAGACACAAAAGGATGTAGCTGAAACCCTCGGTATTTCACAGTCCTATATTTCCAGGCTGGAGAAGCGAATTATTTCTCGCTTGAAAAAAGAATTCAACAAAATGGTGTAGCAATAAAAGGTAAACTTTGGAACAATTCTGCTTTCTGTTACATCCGCATAATTTTACCAGCTAAGGACATAATGAAGATACGCACTTCAGGAATCCGGAAAATATAATTTTCCGCACAACGAGAAGCTGGGAGGTTATGCGGTGGCCCGGAATAAAGTAGAAATCTGCGGCGTCGATACGTCTAAACTGCCTGTGTTAAAGAATGAGGAAATGCGCGAGTTATTCCGCGAATTTCAAAATGGGAGTGAAGCTGCAAGAGAAGAGCTAGTTAACGGCAATCTCCGGCTTGTACTGAGTGTCATTCAACGCTTCAATAATCGTGGTGAAAATGTGGATGATTTGTTTCAAATCGGCTGTATCGGTTTAATGAAGTCGATCGACAATTTCGATCTGTCACAAAATGTAAAGTTTTCAACTTATGCTGTGCCGATGATCATCGGCGAGATTCGACGTTACTTAAGGGATAACAATCCAATTCGTGTATCCCGCTCTTTGCGTGATACCGCCTACAAAGCACTTCAGGCGAAAGAAAAATTGATGGCAGATCGCATTAAAGATCGGGAGCCGACGGTGCAGGAAATCGCTGCAGAAATTGCTATACCAAAAGAAGACATTGTATTTGCCCTTGATGCCATTCAAGATCCTGTTTCATTATTTGAACCCATTTATAATGATGGAGGCGATCCAATTTATGTGATGGATCAAGTAAGTGATGACAATGAAAGTGACAGCACGTGGTTAGATCAATTAGCGTTGCAGGAGGCAATGCACCGACTGGATGAGCGTGAGAAACACATCGTGAACATGCGGTTTTTTCAAGGGAAAACGCAAATGGAAGTCGCCGAGGAAATCGGGATTTCACAAGCGCAGGTTTCTCGCTTGGAAAAAGGCGCAATTCAACAAATGAATACATTTACAAATCACGGTTAGGTTGAACACCGGCGAACGCTTAAAGCGGCCGGTGTTTTTCTTGTGAAAAAAATGGACCCGACTTTTCTTAAGGGTCATAGCTGCAATCCATGCGTGGCACCGCCCTTCTTTGCGGAGTCGTTCAAGGTTAAGTTCACGCACCATCCAGCCACATCCCTTAAGCTGTGCTTGCGTCTTATATGCCAAGCGCATGGACCGAACTTCAGCTTGTTTTTATTAAGGTTGAATATATAAAATTTAATCCAAGTTTTATGCGATTTAAGTACAAGGTAAATTTTAACTGATACCAAGCATATACATAATTGAACTGTATAAAAGGAGGCGTCAGCCTGTGATGCGGATTTCTGATTTACAGACGAAAGATATTGTAAGTATGGTAAGTGGTCGCCGGCTCGGTCATGTCAGTGATGTAGATATTAATGTAGCTACAGGTTTTGTTGAATCACTTGTAGTTGGAGGAGCACCTAAAATGCTCGGTTGGCTGCAAAAAGAAGGAGAGTGGGTGATTCCGTGGAGTGATATTGTTAAAATAGGTAACGATGTAATCTTAGTTCAGGTGCCGGATGAAGCCGGTTTCACTTCCGGCTAATCTCAACTATGGACACCGGCAAAATTGTGTTAAAATAAGGTGAAGCATGGAGAAAATAATCTAAAGGATGAATCCTATGGAAGATAAAGAAGTGTTTCGTCCTCAAGTCTCCGGTCGCTGGCTTGAACAGCGGCAGTGGGATAACGATGTTTTTGCTGGTATTTCTGTGCGGACAGGCGGTGTAAGTTCAGGTGCGTATACGTCGTTAAATACGGGGCTTCATGTAGGTGATGCCCCGGAATCTGTTGTTTTAAACCGCGAACGGCTTGCAAGGGATGCGAACCTGCCGCTTAAAGCATGGGTGATGGCCGAGCAGGTGCACGGCGCTGAAGTTGCCTGGGTGAGGGCTGAAGATGCCGGGCGCGGGACACAAACGTTGGAGACAGCTGTGCCTGGAGTAGACGGATTGTTAACAAAAGAAACAGACATCGGGCTTGCCGGCTGTTTTGCTGATTGTGGTCCGCTTTACTTTTACGCTCCGGATCAAGGTATAATAGGTTTGGCACATGCCGGCTGGCGAGGGGCAGCTCAATTGATCACCAGCCGCATGATCGAAGCCATGGTTTCAGCTGGAGCTGAGCTTGAAAACCTTAAGGCGGCGATTGGTCCCGCGATTGGGGCAGCGCGCTACGAAGTTGATGACCGGGTTGCTCAAGCTTTTCAAACGGTGCTTGATGATCACCAACTTCAGCAGGCACTCACCGACAATGAAAAGGGACGGTATCAGCTTGATATGAAAGAGATGAACCGGCAGCTTTTATTAAGTGCCGGCCTGCGCCCTGAAAATATTACAAAAAGCATGTATTGTACCGCCGAAGAAGAAGCATTGTTCTTCTCTCACCGCCGTGACGGAGGGCCGACCGGGCGGATGTCAGCTTTGATTTACCGTGAGGGACAAGCCCAGGAGGAGAAATCATGAGTTCAGTATCTAAACGCTACAGTGACATTCATTCCCGCATCGAGGCTGCGTTACATCGTGCCGGGCGTCCACCCGGCAGCGTCGGTGTGATTGGGGTGACAAAGTACGTGACAAAAGAGCGTGCAAAAGAGGCAGTTGAAGCCGGCATCACCCACTTAGGTGAAAACCGACCGGATGGACTGCTTGAAAAAGAAGAAGCGCTTGCAAGCAGCGTTGTCTGGCACTATATTGGACAGCTGCAGTCGCGTAAAGTGAAAGAAGTTGCAGGTGTGATGGATATGCTTCATGCCCTTGACCGTCATTCACTCGCAAAAGAGCTTGAAAAGCGGCTTCCGGATGGAGACACGCTTGATTGTTTTGTCCAAGTGAACGTCTCTGGTGAAGCGTCAAAATCCGGGCTCGCTCCGGAAGAAGTTGAAGATTTTATCCGTTCACTCGGTAGTTACGAAAAACTGCGCATCCGCGGTTTAATGACGATGGCACCTGCTGTACAGAATCCGGAAGATGCCCGGCCGTTCTTTCGTGAGCTTCGAAAGATCCGCGACGATGTGAAATCATTAAATCTTTCACATGCACCTTGTACGGAATTGTCGATGGGGATGTCCAATGACTTTGAAGTAGCTGTTGAAGAGGGAGCTGCCTGGGTACGTCTCGGGTCCTCGCTTGTCGGTCCGACGTGAACGAGCAAAGGAGTTGAGAATTTTGGGAATGAAGACGCGCTTTAAGCGGTTCTTTGAACTTGATGAAGATGTTGTTGAAGAAGAAGTTCAAGAATGGCGTGAGGAACCTGAACCTGAGGAAAAACCGAAGGCAAAAAAGAAACAGCAGGAGCGTGAAGCCCAGAATGTTGTAAGCTTGCAAAGTGTGCAGCAGTCGGCAAAAGTTGAACTTGTTGAGCCGCGTACTTACAACGATGCGCAGGATATTGCCGATCACTTGAAGAATCGTAAGACTGTGGTGGTAAATTTACAGCAGATCAGCCGGGATCAGGCACTCCGCATTGTCGACTTCTTGAGCGGCACTGTTTATGCCATCGGCGGTGATATTCAAAAAGTCGGCGGTGAAATATTTCTTTGTGCGCCGGAGAATGTCGATGTTAACGGTTCAATTTCAGAGTATATGAATGGGAAACAGCAGGAGTTTTAAACATTTGAGGTGATGAACATATGGCAGCATTAGGTGGTTTAATTGCATCAGCAATGCAACTGTATTCTTTTCTTGTGATTATTTACATTTTCATGTCGTGGTTTCCAAACGCGCGTGAAACATCGTTTGGACAGATGCTCGGTTCCATCGTTGAACCATTTTTAGAACCGTTTCGTAAAGTCATTCCGCCACTTGGCATGATTGACATTTCACCAATTGTGGCGATTCTTGCGTTAAACTTCGCCAGCCGCGGCGTATTGGCGCTTTTCAGCTAAGAGGAGAGAGACTGTGTCGGTATATCAACATTTTCGAAAAGACGAGCATCCGTTTGTTGAACAGGCTTTAGAATGGCTTAACCGGGTGGAGTCGCGCTACGAAGCAAAGTTAACGGAGTTTCTTGATCCCCGTCAGCAGGACATATTAGCACAGTTGAACGGTGATGATGAAGTCGTGCAGCTATCTTTTTTCGGCGGGGTTCCAGATGCTGAACGCAAGCGGGCGCTCATTTATCCATTTTATGAGGAAGATTTAGCTGAGCGTTTTCAGATTGTGTTGTATGAACTAATTTACCCGGAGAAGTTTGTAACACTTGAGCACCGCGATGTTCTTGGTACGATGACAGGTGCCGGCATAAAACGGGAAAAGTTTGGCGATATTGTAATGGCTGAGGGTCGGATTCAAGTTGCAGCAGCGGCTGAGGTTTCTGCTTATTTAGAAGCAAACATTACGCAGGCAGCCCGTGCAAAAGTAACACTTCGTCCGATCGAATTTGGTGAGGCACTTCAGCCTGAAGAAGCGTGGGAGGAAGCAGATGGTTTCGTCAGCTCGCTTCGGCTTGATGTTGTGCTTAGTGAAATTTACCGGCTGCCGCGTGGCAAAACAGCGCCGTATATAAAAAACGGCCGGGTTAAGGTGAACTGGAAAATTGTTGACCAACCGGCTTATCAACTAGATTCCGGCGATCATTTATCCGTACGAGGCCTGGGTAGAAGCAGAGTATTTTCACTGGGTGACCTTTCAAAAAAAGGCAAGCAGCACATTTACTATGGAAAAAAATCTTAACTTCGGCAAGGAGATTTATGAATGTTGTCGAAGAGGTAGACAACACGCCATTTTGCATGGGGAGGTAACGTGTCATGTCGTTAACACCGCTTGATATTCACAATAAAGAATTTACGCGCGGTTTCCGCGGATATGATGAAGATGAGGTTAACGAGTTTCTAGACCAAGTGATTAAAGATTATGAAACCGTCATCCGTGAGAAAAACGAACTGTTTGAAAAGGTAAACGAGCTAGAAGAACGACTGGAGCACTTCTCAAATATTGAGGAGACATTGAACAAGTCGATCCTTGTTGCGCAAGAGTCTGCAGAAGAAGTGAAGCGTAGTGCCAGAAAAGAAGCTGATTTAATCGTTAAAGAGTCGGAGAAAAATGCTGACCGCATTATTAACGATGCTTTGTCAAAATCGCGCAAAATTGAACTCGAAACTGAAGAGTTGAAAAAGCAAGCTTCTGTTTACCGTACGCGGTTTAAAATGCTGATTGAATCTCAGCTCGAAATGTTACATAATGAAGATTGGGATCATGTAACAGAGACAGAAGAGGCCGAGGCGAACGAAGCAGCGGCTGCTTATCATTCCAACCTTTAATGTTTGTCGTCTTGATGAAGAAAATCGTTTGACGAAGTGAATTGTTCATTCTATAATTTTTTACAAATGTATCGTGATTATAACGAAGATAGGGAAGAGTACGTACGTGATGAACTTTGAAGCGAACCGGGGATGGTGCGAGCCCGGAAGTTCAGCGTTTGGAAAATCACCCTGGAGTTCCCGGCTGAATGAGTAGTAAGCTGAGGCGCGGCCCGCGTTAACGGTTTTAAGGCACTCCAATCTCCTTTTTAAACAGGAAATTGAGGATCAGGGTGGTACCGCGGGCAGCTCCCGTCCCTTTTGTGGACGGGGGTTTTTTATATGTTAAAAAACTTTAAATTTAATAGAGGAGGCACATCATGAATTACAAAGATACTTTGCGAATGCCGAAAACAAAATTCCCGATGCGCGGGAACCTGCCAAACAAAGAACCAGAGCGTCAACAAGCGTGGGAAGAGATGAACTTGTACGAGCGTGTCCAAAAGCGCACTGAAGGTCGACCGCTCTTTGTGCTGCATGACGGACCACCATACGCCAATGGCGACATTCATATGGGCCACGCCTTAAATAAGATTTTAAAAGATTTTATCGTTCGCTATAAGTCGATGAACGGTTATCACGCACCATATGTACCAGGCTGGGATACTCACGGCCTGCCAATCGAAACGGCTTTAACTAAAAACGAAAAAGTTGACCGTAAAGAAATGTCGGTAGCTGAATTCCGCAAAAAATGTGAAGCGTATGCCATGAAACAACTAGAACGCCAGCGCGAGCAGTTTAAGCGCCTCGGTATTCGCGGCGATTGGGAAGACCCATATGTCACACTTACTCCAGCGTACGAAGCCCAGCAAATTCAAGTCTTTGGTGAAATGGCTAAACAGGGTCATATTTATCAAGGAAAAAAACCTGTGCATTGGTCCCCATCTTCTGAGTCTGCTTTAGCAGAAGCTGAAATTGAATACCATGATAAACGCTCGCCATCGATTTATGTAAGCTTTGATGTGAAAGATGGTCGTGGCGTACTTTCTGGTGATGAAAAGTTTGTCATTTGGACGACAACACCTTGGACAATTCCGGCAAACCTCGCAATTGCGGTTCACCCTGAGCTTGACTATGCCGTTGTTGAAGCAGACGGCAGTCGTTATATCGTAGGTGAAGAACTCGTTGAGCAGCTGTCCGAGTTGTTTGAATGGGAAAATGTGAAGACGGTAGCCACTTATAAAGGACGCGAGCTTGAAAACGTCAAGGCAGCTCATCCATTGTACAATCGTGAATCGCTCGTCATTTTAGGAGATCATGTGACGCTCGATGCCGGTACCGGCTGCGTGCATACAGCACCAGGTCACGGTGAAGATGACTTTGTTGTAGGTAAATCATACGGCTTGGATGTTCTTTGTCCAGTGGATGACCGCGGCTATTTCACAAATGAAGCACCTGGTTATGAAGGCCTGTTTTACGATACAGCAAATAAAAACATTACAGAGGACTTAAAAGCAGCAGCTGCGCTTTTAAAACTTGAGTTTATGACCCATTCTTATCCACATGACTGGCGAACGAAAAAACCGGTCATTTTCCGGGCGACGACCCAGTGGTTTGCTTCAATTGAAAATATCCGTGATGAGCTGCTTGAAGCAGTCAAAGGTGTGGAGTGGCACCCAGGCTGGGGCGAAACCCGGCTGTATAACATGGTACGTGACCGCGGCGATTGGTGCATTTCCCGTCAGCGTGCCTGGGGTGTACCGATTCCAGTCTTTTACGCTGAAGACCATACACCAATCATTGAAGATGAAACGATTCAGCACGTTGCCAAGCTGTTCCGTGAGCATGGGTCGAATATTTGGTTTGAGTGGGAAACGAAAGACCTGCTGCCAGAAGGTTTCACATCACAACACAGTCCAAATCATGTTTTCACAAGAGAAATGGACATTATGGATGTTTGGTTTGACTCCGGTTCTTCGCATCAGGCTGTATTAAAAGAACGGGACGAGCTGGATCGACCGGCGGATGTTTATCTAGAAGGTTCTGATCAGTACCGTGGCTGGTTCAATTCCTCTCTTTCTACAAGTGTAGCGGTGAGCGGTGAAGCGCCATATAAAGCTGTTGTCAGTCACGGGTTTGCCCTTGATGGTGAAGGTCAGAAGATGAGTAAGTCACTTGGAAACGTTGTAGTACCAAATGAAGTCATGAAGCAGCTTGGCGCAGATATTCTCCGCCTTTGGACGGCTTCTGTCGATTATCAAGCTGATGTACGTATCTCTGATGCCATCTTAAAACAGGTAGCTGAAGGTTATCGCAAAATCCGGAATACGTTCCGCTTCCTATTGGGTAACTTAAGTGACTTTGATCCGGCATCCCACCGGGTGGAACGCAGTGAGATGGCGGAGATTGACCGCTATATGCTCGTTCGCTTAAATAAGGTAATCGAGGATACAAAACGAGGTTATGATAACTATCAATTTTCCCACGTTTATCAAGCGGTGCATAACTTCTGTACCATTGACTTAAGTTCATTTTATATGGACGTTGCAAAAGACACGCTGTATGTAGAGCCGGAAGATGACAAAGGGCGCCGGGCGAAACAAACCGTCATGTATGATACTTTGTTGGCGCTCGTGAAGCTGATGACACCGGTTATTCCGCACACGACAGAAGAAGTATGGTCCTACATGCCTGGTGAACTTGGTGAAAGTGTACAACTGACAGATATGCCGCAGCCTGAAAAGCTGCCAGAAGCAGATGCGCTTAAAGATAAGTGGGACCGGGTGATGCTCATCCGCGATGACGTGCTTAAAGCGCTTGAAAACGCCCGAAACGAAAAAGTGATCGGGAAATCACTAGAAGCATCGATTTCTTTGTATGCAGCACCGGAAAGCTATGACGTGCTAAAAAATGCTGGCGACTTAAAGACACTCTTTATTGTTTCCGGAGCGACATTAGAAGGAGCAAAAGAGGAGGCGCCGGAAGATGCAGCGCATTATGAGCACGTTGCGGTCATCGTACGTGAGGCAGAAGGTGAAAAATGCGAACGCTGCTGGCACGTGAAAGATGACATCGGTGCTTCAAACGATCACCCTGCGCTCTGTAAGCGTTGTGCCGACGTTGTTGAAACACATTATCCAGAAGCAGGGGCAACTGAATAAATCAGTATAACGAAGCAGCGGAGGGCCCGCCTGTTTTTGTTGGAATTTCAAAGGGCACCCGGATTTAACACCGGGTCTGCCTTTTGGATTCGCAAATATGCAGCTTGCCCCGGCTTTGGAACCACAATTTCATCATGACGCTTCATAAGTGATACAACGAACAATGTTCGGTTTTTATCCTCTTATGATAAAGGATGAAATTCATTCAAAGCACAATGAATAGGTAGTATCAAAAGAAGGAAATTTTTAGCACGTGAAACGGGGATCAAGTGATGAAGCTTTCGTTGTATTATGGACTGGCGTTGATCATCATAGCGCTTGATCAATGGACAAAGCAGCTCGTTAAATCCGGGATGGAACTTGGAGAGAGCCGGCCGATCATTGATGGGGTGCTTCATTTAACTTCCCATCGTAATGCCGGCGCTGCTTTTGGTATTTTGCAGGGGCAGCAGTGGCTTTTCTTTATAGTGACGGTTGTTGTTACGATCTTTATCATTTATTACATGCAGACCCACGCCCGTTTTAATCCATGGTATGGCATTCCGCTTGGGCTTGTATTTGGCGGGGCGATCGGTAACTTTATTGACCGGCTTGCTTATGGTGAAGTTGTAGACTTTATTGATGTATATATCGGTACGTACAGTTTCCCGATTTTTAATGTGGCAGACATGGCCCTTGTTGTTGGTGTTGGGTTTTTAATTGTGCGCATGTTTATGGATGAACGGAAAGAAAAGGAGCAAAATGCTAATGAATGAAACGATCACACTAAACGTAACTGAAGAAGAAGCGAACGAGCGTATGGATAAGTATATTACTGCGCGTGTTGAAGGTGCCTCTCGCAGCGAGGTGCAGCGCTGGATTGAAGAAGGTGGAATTACTTGCAATCAAACACCTACAAAGGCCAATGTCAAAGTGGCCGCCGGCGACGTTATTTCAGTTACACCGCCTGAACAGGATGACGCGATTCATCCAGAGGTGATGCAGCTTGACGCGGTATTTGAGGATGAGGATGTCATCGTGATTAATAAACCACGCGGAATGGTCGTTCATCCGGCACCTGGTCATACAAGCGGTACGCTCGTTAACGGGCTGCTCGCTCATACAGACGAGCTTTCAGATCTTAACGGCAGCTTGTATCGCCCGGGCATTGTGCACCGGATTGATAAAGATACGTCCGGTCTGCTCGTTGTGGCAAAAAATAATCAAGCCCACGAAATACTTGCCGAACAATTTAAAGATAAAACAGCAAGCAGGCGGTATCAGGCGATTGTCCATGGTGAAATTGCTCATGAACGGGGCACGATTGAAGCGCCAATCGGCCGCGATACCACGGACCGTCAGCGGATGGCAGTGACCGATGTGAACAGTAAAGAAGCTGTAACCTATTTTCAAGTGCTAGAACGCTTTAAAAACTACTCACTTGTCGAATGTCAGCTTGAAACCGGGCGTACGCATCAAATCCGGGTGCATTTTGAATATATTAACCACCCGGTCGCTGGAGACCCAAAATACGGTCCAAAAAAAACATTACCTTTGTCCGGTCAGGCACTGCATGCTTTTGAGTTGTCGTTTGAGCATCCATCCACCGGCGTGTTAGAGACATTTCAAGCTGCTGTTCCAAAAGATATGGAGGAAATGATCGAAAAACTTCGTTAAACCTCTTGATTTTTATAAGGAATCTTGAGATACTCTTTGAAGAACAAAAAGTCCTTTAACGTCAGTCCTGTGAGGCTGAGAAGGAACGGAGATGACCACGCAGCAGGCGTGGTCTGCATGACTAAGTGATGTCTCCATCCTCTCGTCTTGTACAGGCGGGGGGATGTTTTATTTTGAAAAAGGGGGGCGGTCACGGTGGAAAAACGAATACTGATGGATGATCAAGCGGTTCGGCGTGCGCTCACAAGAATCTCACATGAAATTATTGAAAGAAATAAAGGCATCGATGAGCTTGTCATTGTTGGGATTAAAACACGTGGGGCTTACTTAGCCCAGCGGATTGCTGATCAGATCGAACGGATCGAAGGCCGCCGTCCACCGGTTGGGGAAGCAGATATTACGCTTTACCGCGATGACTTAACGGTAAAAACTGCTGATCATGAACCGGAAATCCGTGGGACGGAGCTTCCGGAAAGTGTGAAAGATAAAACGGTTGTACTTGTCGATGATGTGCTTTACACAGGCCGCACCGTCCGCGCTGCACTTGATGCCATTATGGATCACGGGCGTCCTGGGATGATCCAGCTGGCTGTGCTGGTGGACCGCGGCCACCGGGAGCTGCCGATCCGGCCTGACTTCATCGGGAAAAATGTACCGACAGCGAAAACGGAAAAAATTGCTGCTCAACTGGAAGAGCATGATGGGATAGATGAAGTCAACATTACTTCAACTGAATAATCACCTCTTTAAACCGGTCCTGTGAGGCCGAAAAGAGGGGAAGCTGCAAGAAGCTTGCCGTGCCAAGTGCAACAACTTGGAACAGGTAAGTCTCCTTCTTATGCAGTTGAACCTCTTTGCCCGCAGGCAGAGAGGTTTTTTATTAGGATGATAACTGCTAAGTGTTGAAAAGCATAGGGAGGAATTACAGTGAAAACGAAAGAACTAGACATTCAAGAACTACCACCAAAAGAAAAATGGTTGATTTTAAGTTTGCAGCATTTATTTGCAATGTTTGGTGCAACGATTCTCGTTCCGGTGTTAACGGGATTAAGTCCAGCAGTCGCTCTTGTTTCAAGCGGCTTAGGGACGCTTGCGTATCTTGTAATTACAAAAGGTCAGATTCCTGCGTATCTCGGCTCTTCATTTGCGTTCATCGCTCCGCTCATTGCAGCGATGTCAATTGGCGGGCCAGAAGGTGTGATGATCGGTACGTTTGTGGCTGGCCTAGTGTACGGAGCTACCGCTGTTTTGATCCGGTTCACAGGTGTTGGCTGGTTAATGAAACTGCTTCCGCCGGTTGTTGTCGGCCCGGTGATTATGGTGATTGGCCTCGCACTTGCCGGTACCGCGATTGATATGGCAATGAATTACGATGATAGTGCTGGTGAGTATGTGAATCCAATGCTACACTTCAGTGTTGCCCTGGCCACCCTGGCCATTACGATTATAGCTATGGCTTTCTTCCGCGGTTTCTTTAACCTTGTACCAATTTTAATCGGGATCGTAGGCGGTTACAGCATCGCAGCCGCAGCCGGACTTGTTGAGTTTCAGCAAGTGGTCGATGCCCCGTGGTTGCAAATCCCTGATTTTGTCATCCCGTTTGCTACGTTCACCCCGGAGTGGTCGTGGAGCATTATCTTTATCATGGCACCGATTGCGCTTGTAACTTTAGCTGAACACATTGGGGACCAAATGGTACTAAGTAAAGTCGCAGAACGAAACTTTTTAAAACGGCCTGGTCTGCACCGTTCGATCATGGGTGACGGCGCAGCGACAGTCATTGCTTCGTTGATTGGCGGGCCGCCGAACACAACGTATGGTGAAAACATTGGCGTGCTAGCGATCACCCGGGTCTTTAGTGTGTATGTTGTAGGCGGTGCAGCTGTCCTTGCAGTCCTCTTCGGTTTTATCGGTAAGGTGGAAGCCTTAATTGCAAGTATCCCAGGAGCAGTCATGGGCGGTGTCTCCATCCTTCTGTTCGGTGTCATCGCAGCCAATGGGGTGCGCATGTTGATTGAAAATGAGATTGATTTTGGCGAGACGCGCAACTTAGTAATCGCTTCAACGATTTTAATCATCGGAATCGGCGGTGCGTTTGTTGAGCTCGGCGAAGTCGTTGAAATCCCGGGCATGGCACTCGCTGCGATCATCGGTATTATCTTAAACTTTATACTGCCGGACCGGCATCTTGGTTACGGCAACAACCGCATGTTTGATGACATGAATGAACAAATGGATGAAAATGACGGAAACGATCGAGCGGCATAACCCTTGAAATTTGTCCAGTGAGATAAATAAGGGTGCAAATACAGGCGTAAAAGCAGGCGACCTGTATCTTCAAGCGGCTGACCCCGCAGGAAAGCACCCTTTGCTTAAGAGCAGAGGGTGCTTTTTTATAAAAGTATCATGTGAGCAAGTCTTTTTGAAAATTGATACGCAGGAGGCGGTAGTATGATGACAGCTCAACCGAACGTAAACGGCCGGCACTTATGGACATTAATGGAGATGGATGAAGGAGACATTCTTGACCTGCTGAACTTGGCCAAACGGTATAAAGAAGGGCTTGGTCCTGAGCTTGAAGATCAGCCAGCTGTTGCAAACTTGTTTTTTGAGCCGAGTACCCGTACAAAAATGAGCTTTGAAATGGCAGAGAAACGGCTCGGTCTTTCCACGCTTGATTTCAGCGCGGATCATTCCAGTGCGCAAAAAGGAGAGTCATTGTATGATACCGCCAAAACACTGGAAGCTATCGGTGCCGGCGCCCTCGTTATCCGCCACGGGGAAGAGCGTTACTTTGATCAGCTGAACAGCCTCTCCATTCCGGTTATTAACGGTGGAGACGGCTGCGGGCATCACCCTACGCAATCCCTGCTTGATTTGTTCACCATTGAAGAAACGTTTGGCGGTTTTCGCGGGCTTCACATCGTGGTAGCAGGCGACATTACCCACAGCCGTGTCGCCCGCTCAAATATCGAAGTTTTAAAGCGGCTCGGTGCCCGCGTCTCAGTGACCGGCCCTCCATCTTTTGCCCCTGGGTCTGAAACATATATCCCCATGGATGAAGCTTGCCGCAAGGCGGACGTTCTAATGCTGCTGCGCGTTCAACACGAGCGCCATACCGACGGCGCCGGCTTTAGCGCTGAAGCTTATCATAAAGCTTACGGTTTAACGAAAAGAAGGGAAAAAGAAATGAAACCCGGCAGTATTATTATGCATCCGGCACCAGTTAACCGCGGTGTCGAAATTGATGCGGATTTAGTTGAAACTGACCGGTCACGCATTTTTACGCAGATGGAAAACGGCGTTTATACCCGCATGGCAGTTCTCTACCATGCCCTAGCGGATCAAAAGGCAACCAAAGGAGCGATGAAACGATGAAAAAGCAGCTCATTTTAGAAGATGGAACAACCTTTACTGGCGAAGCTTTCGGCGCACATAGCGATATTTCAGGTGAAGTCGTTTTTAACACCGGCATGACCGGATATCAGGAAATTTTATCTGATCCATCTTACTGCGATCAAATGGTCGTGCTCACTTATCCACTTATCGGCAATTACGGCGTGAACCGTGAAGACTTTGAATCAATTCACCCGGCGTTGAGTGCTTTAATTGTTAAAGAATACGCAGACATCCCAAGCCATTGGCGAAGCACAAGCTCACTTGATGAAATGCTTGCTGAACGGGAAATTCCGGGACTTTCTGGGGTTGATACACGTAAACTTACCCGCTTAATCCGTAAATACGGCACGATGAAAGGCACGATCCGCCCAGTTGAAGCAAACGTTGAAGAAGAAGCGGCAGAACTTAGCTCCGCTCATTTCCGGCGCGATCAAGTTGCCCGCGTATCAACAGCAGATGCTTATCATGCACCGGGGCAGGGACCGCGCATTGTGTTAATTGATTATGGCACAAAGCATGGGCTCATCCGTCAGCTCATCCAGCGCGGGGCAGATGTGTATGTCGTATCATACAATACACCGCCTGAAGACATTTTAAAACTTCAGCCGGACGGCGTCATGCTTTCAAACGGTCCGGGAGACCCGGCGGACATTCCTGAAGCTTTACCGACGTTAACGGCACTTTTAAAAGCCATCCCCGTGTTTGGAATTTGTCTTGGCCATCAGCTCATCTGCCGTGCACTCGGCGCGAAAACAGAGAAGCTGCCATACGGCCACCGGGGTTCAAACCATCCGGTGAAAGATTTGCAAACTGGTGAAGTTGCGATCACGGCACAAAACCACGGCTACACCGTGAATGAAGCGAGCCTTGCTGCAACCGGCCTTGTTGTTACCCACCGGGCAGTGAATGATCAAACCGTTGAAGGTACTGCCCATGAAAGCCTGCCGGTGTTCAGCGTGCAGTACCACCCGGAAGCAGCACCCGGTCCGGATGATGCGAATCCATTGTTCGATCGATTTTTCAAAATGATAGAAACCACAAAATCACACGTATAGTCGAAGGGAGTGCGTATCATGCCAAAACGTACAGATATTCAAAAAGTGTTAGTGATCGGCTCCGGGCCGATTATTATTGGACAGGCAGCTGAGTTTGACTACGCCGGAACCCAGGCGTGCCAGGCTTTAAAAGAAGAAGGTTATGAAGTTGTGCTCATTAATTCCAACCCGGCTACGATTATGACAGATACAGAAATGGCTGATGAAGTGTACATTGAACCGCTCACATTTGATTTTGTCAGCCGGATTATTCGAAAAGAACGTCCGGACGGATTACTTGCCACCCTTGGCGGTCAAACAGGTTTAAATATGGCTATGGAGTTAAACAATGCTGGCGTACTTGAACGGTACGGGGTTGAACTGCTTGGTACAGACCTTGCTGCAATTCAACAGGCAGAAGACCGGGATGAGTTTCGGACGTTAATGGCCGAGTTGAATGAACCGGTACCGGAAAGTGCGATAATCCACAATTTGGATGAAGCGCAGCAGTTCGCCGAGCGGGTCGGTTATCCGCTCATTATCCGGCCGGCGTATACGCTCGGCGGCACCGGCGGGGGCATGGTGAAAAATGAAGCTGAGCTTCGTGAAACCGTTGCTTCCGGTTTAAAATACAGCCCGGTGACGCAGTGTCTGATTGAAAAAAGTATCGCAGGCTTTAAAGAAGTTGAGTATGAAGTGATGCGTGATGCGCATGATGAAGCGATTGTTGTGTGTAACATGGAGAACTTTGATCCTGTCGGTGTGCATACCGGGGATTCGATTGTAACTGCCCCGAGCCAGACGTTATCAGACCGGGATTACCAAAGACTGCGCAATGCTTCATTAACAATTATTCGTGCCCTTGGCATCGAGGGCGGCTGTAACGTGCAGTTCGCTCACGACCCAAACAGTAACGACTATTACGTCATTGAAGTCAATCCGCGGGTCAGCCGCTCCTCAGCCCTTGCAAGTAAAGCAACTGGATATCCGATCGCAAAAATCGCAGCGAAAATTGCGTGCGGTTATCAGCTTGACGAGTTGAAAAATCCAATTACACAAACAACGTATGCAAGCTTTGAGCCGGCATTAGACTATGTCGTTACGAAACTGCCGCGCTGGCCGTTTGATAAATTTGAAGCTGCCAATCGCCGGCTAGGTACACAAATGAAAGCAACCGGAGAAGTGATGGCGATCGGGCGCAACTTTGAAGAATCACTTTTAAAAGGGATTCGCTCTTTAGACACAAAAGATGACCATCTTTTACGTAAGAAAGAAACAACTTTTACAGATGAAGATTTAAGCGAGCGCCTTGCAAATCCGGATGACGAACGACTCTTTGCTGTCGGTGAAGCTTTCCGCCGCGGCTGGCGTCTTGAAGACGTGCACCGTTTAACGAATGTCGATCCATTTTATTTATATAAGCTCGAAAAGCTCTGCCAGCTGGATGCAGAACTGGCTGAGGCGCCGTTTGAAATTGACCGACTTACTGAAGCAAAAGAACGTGGGTTGAGTGACCGCCGAATCGCAGAACTGTGGCAGACGTCAGAAAGTGAAGTGCGCAGCTTCCGGCACAATTCCGGCTGCCGGCCGGTGTACAAAATGGTTGATACGTGTGCAGCTGAGTTTGAATCAATGACCCCGTATTATTACAGTACGTACGAAGATGAAGATGAATCCATTGTCACCGATAAGCCTTCAATTCTTGTCGTCGGGAGCGGACCGATCCGCATCGGCCAGGGGATTGAATTTGACTACGCAACGGTTCATACCGTTTGGGCGATTCAAGAGGCAGGTTATGAAGCGATTATCGTTAATAATAACCCTGAAACCGTATCAACGGATTTCAGCACGTCCGATAAGCTGTACTTCGAGCCGCTTACAAAAGAAGATGTGCTCACCATTATTGAACATGAACAGCCTGAAGGTGTCATTGTTCAGTTTGGCGGGCAAACCGCAATTAATTTAGCAGAAGAACTGCGCGATACCGGTGTCAATGTGCTCGGCACCTCACTGGAGGCGATGGACCGGGCAGAAGACCGGGATAAATTTGAGCAGGCGCTTGATGCTTTAAATATCCCGCAGCCGCTTGGAAAAACGGCGACCTCTGTTGAAGAAGCAGAAGCGATTGCCCAGCGCATTGGTTACCCGGTGCTTGTACGACCGTCGTATGTACTCGGCGGACGGGCGATGGAGATTGTTGATAATGAAACAGAACTGCTCCGTTATATGCAGGAAGCAGCAAGTGTAAGTCCGGATCATCCGGTGTTGGTCGATCGTTATTTAACCGGACAAGAGATTGAAGTAGATGCGATTTCTGACGGAGAAAATGTATATGTGCCGGGAATTATGGAACACATTGAGCGTGCCGGTGTGCACTCTGGCGATTCAATTGCCGTATATCCGGCTCAAAAGTTAAGCGAATCGGTGAAAGCAAAAGTCGCTGAGCGTACGATAGAAATCGCCCGCGGCTTAGAAATTGTCGGCTTACTCAATATACAATTTGTCCTGTTTGAAGATGAAGTTTATGTACTTGAAGTGAATCCACGTGCGAGTCGAACTGTACCATTTTTAAGTAAAGTGACAGGCGTACCGATGGCAGGGCTTGCGACAAGAGCTATTCTTGGGGAATCACTTGCTGATCTCGGATATTTCACCGGCCTCCATCCAGAGCCAGCGCAAGTGGCGGTGAAAGTACCGGTATTCAGCTTTGCGAAACTCCGTCGGGTGGATATTAATCTCGGACCGGAAATGAAATCGACCGGGGAAGTGATGGGGCGTGACTACACACTTGAAAAAGCCTTGTATAAAGGTTTGAAAGCTGCAGGCATGAACATCCCAGAACACGGCACCGTCCTCTTTACGATTGCAGATAAAAACAAAGCAGAAGCCATTGAACTGGCCCGCCGTTTTTATCGGATCGGCTACGACCTATTGGCAACGAAAGGGACGAGTGAAACCCTCGCTGAAGCAGGCATCCCTTCAAGCGTTGTGAACAAAGTAGGCGAAGCACCGCCAAATCTTCTTGACTGCCTGCAGGAAGGTGAAGCCCAGTTTGTCGTAAACACGCTCACAAAAGGAAAACAGCCGGCTCGTGACGGTTTCCGCATCCGCCGGGAAGCGGTGGAAAACGGGGCGGTTTGTATGACCTCGATGGATACAGCAGACGCGTTACTCAACGTGCTCGAGATGATCACCTTTGCTTCCGAGCCGGTGCCTGAACTGAAAAAACCTGCAGCAAAGCAGGTGACGTTGTAATGCAGACAGAAAACATGCACGTTGTGTCCCATAAAGCAATCGCCAAAGATACGTATGAGCTTGTCCTTATAGGGGCGATGGTAAGCCAAATGGCGCCAGGGCAGTTTGTCCACGTGAAAGTACCGAGTGAAGCGATGCTGCTTCGCCGTCCGCTCAGCATCGCTGCGATTTCACAGGATGAAACAACGTGCACCCTTATTTACCGAGTGGATGGTGCGGGCACAAAAGCACTCGCTACCTTAAATGAAGGTGCAGCTGTCAATGTTTTCGGGCCGCTCGGTTCCGGGTTTCCGCTCGAGGCACCGTCGAGTGGGGAGGCACTTCTTATCGGCGGAGGAATTGGTGTACCCCCGCTTTATGAACTCGGTCGCCGGCTGCGGGCAGACGGGGTGAAAGTTACCACAGTGCTTGGTTTTGCAACTGCCGAAGCGGTATTTTATGAAAGTGAGTTTGCCGAACTGGGTCAAGTGTATGTGACAACTGAAGACGGCAGCCACGGCACGAAAGGGTTTGTCACCCATGCGATTGAAATGCATGCCCTCAACGTAGAAGACATTTACATGTGCGGACCGCGCCGGATGATGCAAGTTGTTGAAGGGTTGTACCCAAAAGCTCGAGGTTACGCTTCGCTCGAGGAGCGGATGGGCTGTGGGATCGGTGCCTGCCTCGCCTGTGTGTGCGACAGGCAGGAGAAAGGCGCTGGATACGCAAAAGTGTGCAGTGACGGACCCGTATTTCCATTAGGGGAGGTTGTTTTATGAGCCGCTTGCATGTAGAACTTCCAGGGTTATCGATGAAAAATCCGATTATGCCGGCATCAGGCTGCTTTGGTTACGGAAGAGAGTATGCCCGGCTGTATGATTTAAGCTGTCTCGGGGCGGTAGCTGTGAAAGGTACAACAGAAGCACAAAAAGACGGGAATCCAACGCCGCGGGTGGCAGAAACGTCATCTGGTATGCTGAATGCGATCGGCTTGCAGAACCCGGGGGTTGAAGCCGTTGCCGCTGAAGAACTCCCATGGCTCGCAGCATATGACACCCCGATCTTAGTGAACATCTCCGGCTCAACGATGGAAGAATACGAAACCGTCGCCCGCACACTTTCAAATCGTTCCGAGACAAGTGCGATTGAGCTCAATATATCGTGTCCAAATGTGAAAAAAGGCGGGATGGCTTTCGGCCAGGATCCAGCCCTTGCTGAAGAGCTCACTGCCCGTGTCAAGGCTGTAAGCCGACAGCCCGTCTATGTAAAACTCTCACCAAATGTCGCTGACCCAGCTGCGCTTGCCCTGGCTGTTGAAAGAGGAGGTGCAGACGGCTTGTCGCTCATTAACACGCTCGTTGGTATGCGGCTCGACTGGAAAACCGGCGCACCGATTCTAGCCAACGGCGCCGGAGGTATGTCCGGTCCGGCAGTAAAACCAGTGGCGATCCGGATCACCCATAACGTCCGGCAGGTCACAAATTTACCGATCATTGGCATGGGTGGCATTTCAAGCCCAGAAGATGTGATTGAATTTATCCGTGCTGGCGCTGATACCGTTGCTGTTGGTACAGCCAACTTCAGTGATCCGTTCGTCTGCCCGACGTTGATTGAACAGCTGCCTGCTTATCTTGACGAGCTTGGCGCTTCACATATTCATGATCTGCAAGGGAAAGGAGCCGCCTTGTTATGATGAAGGATCCAATCCTTGCTTTAGATGTGCCAAACGAAGCAAAGGCACTGAAGCTGCTCGAGCATTTTAAAGGAGAAAGTATTCCGGTGAAAATCGGGATGGAGCTGTTCTATCGCACCGGTGCTTCGTTTATCGAATCGCTGACAGCCCGCGGTCATCCGGTATTTCTTGATTTGAAGCTGCATGACATCCCAACAACAGTTGAGCGGGCGATGATCAATCTCGCTTCCCTTGGCGTATCGATGGTGAATGTCCATGCCGCCGGTGGCGCGGACATGATGCGCGCAGCCGTGCGGGGTCTTGAAGCAGGAACACCTGAAAAAAGCAGCCGGCCGCTTTGTTTAGCAGTCACACAGCTGACAAGTACAGACGAATCGATGCTTAAAAAAGAGTTGTTAATTAAAAATACGATGCAAGACACGGTTGCTCATTACGCTGCTAACGCTGCCCAAGCCGGGCTCGATGGCGTCGTTTGCTCTTCGCTTGAAGCATCACTTGTACAAAAAACGTGTGGATCAGCATTTCTAAGGGTGACACCAGGCATCCGGCAAGCTTCTGATGAAGCAAATGACCAAGTAAGAAGCACAACACCATCAGAAGCACGAGCCTATGGCAGCACTCATATTGTTATAGGGCGCAGCGTAACGAAAAGCGAAGCGCCGGCTGCAGCGTATGATACGATCCGTAACGATTGGAGGTCCCTAAGTTGAAAGAAATGATTGCAAAGCATTTGTTAGAAATTGAAGCAGTGAATTTATCTCCAAAAGACCCATTCACATGGACTTCAGGCATAGCGTCGCCCATTTATTGTGATAACCGGCTCATTTTATCCTTTCCGCACGTACGCCGCGATGTGATTGACGGGTTTACGCAACTTGTTCAAACCCATTACCCAGAGGCTGAAGTGATCGCTGGTACGGCAACCGCAGGCATCCCGCACGCGGCCTGGGTGAGTGAGGCGCTTGATTTACCGATGATTTATGTTCGAGGGAAAGCGAAAGGTCACGGCAAAGGCAATCAAATTGAAGGCACATTTGCCAGAGGTGCAAAAGTGGTCGTACTTGAAGACTTAATTTCGACCGGCAAAAGCGTGATTGAAGCGGCAGAAGCTTTGCGGGAAGCAGGTGCTGATGTGCTCGGTGGAGCTGCGGTATTTACGTATGAGCTTTCAAAAGGAGAAACCAACTTAGCTGAAGCACGTCTTGAGATGCCGACACTTACAAATATGGAAACGCTCCGCTTTGAAGCACTACAACAAAAGCTTATAACAGAAAATGAATCTTTGCAGGTTGCAGCATTTTGTGCAAACCCTGACGATGCCTCGTGGCAAAGCATGAAGCCATCATGATGCCAAGACACTTTTCCAGGCTGAAAACACCTGTGGTACAATAAGTGAAAAATGGGGTGGCGCAGGTGCGTAAAATGAGCGGAACAGAATTTGATGGGAAAGTTGAATTTTTTGATGATATGGCCCAAACCCCGTGGCTTTCAGAAGTACACCGGCTTGTCGCAAAAGCAGGTGGCAGCTGGGAAGACAAAGATGTACTGGATGTCGGTTGTGGGACCGGCCGGTTGTTAATAGGAAACGGTACGGAAGCGAAGTCGATCACAGGCGTTGATTTATCAGAAAAAATGGTGGCCAAAGCAGGTGCCTTATGTACGGAATGCGGTATGGAAGAGAAAGCCTCCTTTTACGCAGGTGACGCGTATGAGTTGCCATTTGAAGATGACAGTTTTGATATTGCGGTTTCCACCCTTGTTGTATTTCTCCTCCCGGAACCCCTGAAAGCCATTGATGAAATGAAACGGGTCGTACGACCAGGCGGCCGGCTTGCCATGCTAAATCCAGGGCCTTTTATGGGTCGGGAGACGGCGATGCAGCTTGCAGAAGAAAAAGGGTTTTCGCCGGACAGCCGTGAAAAACTCGGCGCCTGGGCGGATGTTAGTGAACGTCGGCACCGGTTTAGCCCGCGCGAGCTCTCGAAACACTTAACCGACCAAGGACTTGTCAACATTGAACATATCCCAGTACTTGACGGTCTCGGCATTATTACAGCAGCTGACAAACGAGAAAAATAAACAAAGAAACAGGCTGTCACATAAGGTATACTTGAAATGATTGGCATGGGAAATATACTCGCTTTCCGCAGGCAACGCTTCAGCTTCCTCATGAGTAAAACCCGCTCATTGCGGGATCTTCAGCTGTTGCTTTTCCTGCAGGAGTCTCGTATATTTCCTGTGCTTTTCTATTAAATCGAATGCTTATAAATCTTTAGAGAAAGCTCCTTTTTTAAATCCGAAAATATTTTTGTAACACATGTATGGTAAAATTGTACAATAATTTTACAAATCGCATGAAAGTGAAATGTAGTTTAAAAAGGTGAAAACAATGGACTGTAACTACTTCTATGAAATGGAGATTAAGCACAGAAGTCATACAAAAGGAGCCTCAATTTGAAAAAGATCATTGGAACCTTAGTCACACTTGAACACGCTACAAAAGAAGCGATTGACACCCTTTATTATTGGAAATATGAAGATCCAACACAAGAAGCCAAAAAGTGGAATGCACCATACATACGTGAAGAGCTGGTTTCAAAACAGACATATCAAAATCAATGGAATGAAGAAATCTCTGCAGGGGTACCTGCTGCGCTGGTGATTAAAAGTGAGCAGGAGGTGATCGGTTACGTCGGGGCATACTGGGTGGATTGGCATACACAATGGCTTGAAACAGGGATTGTCATCTACGATCCAAGTTTTTGGGGCGGCGGCTATGGCACTGAAGCGTATCAACTTTGGATTGATTTTCTTTTTTCTACAACTGAACTGCACCGGCTCGGCATGTCAACGTGGTCTGGTAACAAACGAATGATGAAAGCTGCACAAAAAACAGGCATGGTCGAAGAAGCCCGCATTAGAAAAGCGAGGGTTGTGGACGGTGTTTATTTTGATGCGATAAAAATGGGGATACTCCGTGAAGAGTGGGAAGGAAAAACAACATACTGATTTGTTGAAAGCATGATCGCGGAGAAGTAATTGGTTTTAAAGTGAGGGGTAGGGAGATGTTTTTTCTCTTTTTCATGATTTCTCTATTGGTTTTCTTCTATGTTTACCGGTATGTCGTAAATATTTTCATGGTTCCATGGCCTGGCTCAGGTTTACTTATAGATTTTTTGCTTATCACCTTGTTTTTACTCGTCATTGTTCCTCTCGTTTACGTAACGGCAAGACAGTGGGAATCCTGGGCGAGGCGGAGGTAGACAACAAATGATGAGCATTGTAAGATACAGCGTGAGATGAAAAGACGTGCATCGGAGGGGCTTGACATGGAACAGCCAAGAAGCCGAACAAGAAAAATCATTTTTAACAGTTTATTTCTGCTATTCTGCCTTGTGATGATGGCTGTAGCAGCAGCCCGGGATGATATGACCGGCGTAGCAATCATCATCGCTGTGTTTTTAGGGGGCATTGCAAAACTTGTAAAAGACGTTCGCCGGCCGGATGAACAGGAGAGTCAGTAAAGGTTTTATAGAATGATAAATATTCAGCCGTTTTTTTCAATCATTTCTATAACAAGCCCTTTGAAAAGCGACGTCAGCCTTCGCTTTTCTTAAAAGTTTGTCTACACGCTGATGGCTTAGTTTTGTATTTGGTTGACATTTTTTGAAAAAACATAAACATTCGATGTTTGAAATGAGGGCAAGCATGAACGGACTTTTAATTTTGGCGGCAGTTGTTGTTATCATTGGTGCGGTTGTTACCTTCATGTTGACGAAATTCACATCAAGTGAACACGAAAAATATAGTGCAGCTTCCAGTCAAAACAATATGGCAGGCTATTATTTTATTGCGATGCCGGTACTTCTATTAGCAGCAGTAATTGTTGCGGCTGTTTTAATCATTTAGGAG
Source organism: Salsuginibacillus halophilus (assembly GCF_003014715.1). Lineage (GTDB taxonomy): Bacteria > Bacillota > Bacilli > Bacillales > Marinococcaceae > Salsuginibacillus > Salsuginibacillus halophilus. The sequence goes on along the minus strand of NZ_PYAV01000002.1, from coordinate 7,779 downwards.
GGGACTACTTGGTAGGAAAAACAATTGTTTTTGTGTTAGGCATATATGGGCTCATCCTAGCTTTTACTGGGGATAGCGGTTGGTCTGTCGTATTCGTCATAACTGCGTTATTGGTCGGAGGAACATCTCTTATGGCTCTTGAACTTGCGGCCATGCTGCACCGTAAAGGCCGCCGGCTTATGGCAGGGCTACTTTGCACACTGATTAGTAGTATCGGCGGTTTCGTGCTATCGATATCGTTTGACTTTGGCTCTTTTTTCGTAGGTGTGGTCTTCGGTGCGATGTTATACGGCATATTTTTTATGGTCGAAGCAGCTGTGCTCCGTATGACAAATCGCGGGCGCAGCATGATCAATGCAGTCATGGTGATGCCGATCGTTTTAACAGCCCTCTTAATGGGCGCAGAATGGTTACGCATAAGCTAGGGCCGCCTTTTAGGCAGCCCTTTTTTTATGAAAAACGCGGCCAGTCTTCTTGATGATACGCAGCTTCCCAAAACATCAATTCATATTGACTTGTTGTAAGAAAGATTTCTTCGTACCGCTTCATATCAGCTTCAGGTTTGCCGGTCATGACCCGGTCCATCAAATTGACCGCCCAATCGGCAAGTTCTGCAAACTCCTCACCGGCATACATTTTGACCCATTCTCCGTAAAGTGGATGATTTACTGCGTCTGGATACTTTTCGACAAGACGCTTACCGATCTCGTGATACCCCCATGCACACGGCACGAGGCTTGCCATTAATTCACCGAGCCCGCCGTTATGAGAGGCGTGCAGCATGTAGCGCGTATAAGCGGTTGTTGTCGGTGCTTGTTCAGCTTCAGCCAGTTCGTCGGTCGTGATGCCGAACTTTGCGGCATACTGTCTGTGCAAGTCCATCTCTGTGTTCATTGTACCGTCTAAAAGGTTTGCAAATTGCCGCATCGTTGCTTCATCATCGGCTTTGGTTACGCCGAAAGCGAAAAGTTTCGCGTAATCTAATAAATACAAGTAGTCCTGTACCATAAAGTAGCGGAATTTACGTTCATCAAGTGTTCCCTGGCCGATCTCTTGAACAAAGGGATGCTCAAATGACGCATGCCAAATCGTTTCTGCCTTTTGATAGAGCCGTTCTGATGGTTTCATCAATAAGCCTCCTTGAAAGTGGAGGAGCGCGCGGATGATCATAAAAACGGCGCTTCCTAAAACAGGAAGCGCCGGATGCATGTAAGCAAATCATCGGTGGTCACTTCCCTCCGCTGGCACAAACCAGGTCAGGTTCAAAGGGTTGAAGAGTGAACTTCTCTCAGCCGCGCGGCACCCCTAGTGAAATTATAATTTTCATAATTATCGTAGCAGAACACACAATAACTTACAACAAAGAAATTTACGTTGCAGTTTTTAACGCTTCAAGAGTGACTTGTTTTCGGAGGTTCCAAGCAGTAAGGAAGTAACATCTAGGAGTGATGATGATTTTTGTTACAGTACCGGTAATTAAGTAAAAACACTATACAGAAGTACGTCCATATAAAATAGAGTTAAAGTTTACATCGTCAAGCCTGAGTCCGCAGAAGTCACTATAAAATCAGGGTTTTCATTTGTATCAATTTAAGCAAACGTCCATGAAAGGGAAGTAAACTGCTATTCAAAAGTGCTGTTGACGTTCTTATTCTCTTGTGCTTGAATAAATATATAACAAACACACACATACCAACCACTAGGGGAGCCTTATTTGGCTGAGAGGGACACAGTCTCGACCCTTAGAACCTGATCTAGTTCATACTAGCGGAGGGAAGTGGGGCAGCAGATGGCAGCGTAGATTTTTACGTACATACAAGCCCCGCTTCGGATCTCCGGAGCGGGTTTTTTTGGTTGGTATCAAATGGGGGATGAAGTTGAACAAAAGAGAAGCGCTGTTGAAAGATGTAAAAACACGTGAAGCGGAGTGGTTAACTCTATTACAAAACTTAATCCGTTTTGAGACACCGGCACCGCCGGCAAGAAATACATCGTCAATTCAGAATTTTGTGGCAGAAGAGCTGCAGGCATCCGGCTGTACCATTGACCGCTGGCCGCTTTACCCAGGGGATGAAGTGGTTGTCGGAACGAAGATGGGTTACGAAAATGAGAAAGCTCCGAAGTTAATCTTAAACGGGCATGTAGATGTGGCTCAAGTAGATGAAAGCGAACCGTGGCAGCACGAACCGTTCTCGCCTTTGATTGAAGATGGTTACGTGTACGGCCGGGGTGCTGCTGATATGAAAGGCGGATTAGCCGGAATTTTATTTTCGCTGCGCCTGTTGAATGATTACGGCATTTCATTTCCGGGAGATATTTACGTCCAGTCTGTAACTGGTGAAGAAGTAGGTGAAGCCGGCACAAAATCATGCACGACCCGTGGATATGATGCAGATTTTGCGCTCGTAGCGGACACGAGCAACTTAGAAATCCAAGGGCAAGGCGGTGTTGTGACGGGATGGGTTACAGTTAAAAGCCGCAAAACCTTTCATGATGCAGAACGGCAGCGAATGATTCATGCTGGCGGTGGCATTTATGGGGCGAGCGCGATCGAGAAAATGATGAAAGTGATCAACAGCCTGCAGGAACTTGAGCGGCACTGGGCGGTAACAAAAAGTTATCCAGGGTTTCCGTATGGCAGCACAACAATTAACCCGGCGGTGATTGAAGGCGGACGGCATGCAGCGTTTGTTGCAGATGAGTGTCATTTATGGATTACGGTGCATTATTATCCCGATGAACATCACGATGAGGTCATTCAAGAAATCGAAAGCCATCTGCAAAAAGCAGCAGCGGCAGACCCGTGGCTTCGTCACCACCCGCTAGAGTTTCAGTGGGGCGGCACCTCAATGATTGAAGACCGAGGTGAAGTGTTTCCACCGCTCGCTGTGGATGAATCTAATCCTGGAGTTAAGCTGCTGAAACAGGCGCATGAGCAAGTACACAAGGAAGCGCCAACGGTCTCCATGTCACCGACGGTTACCGACGGCGGCTGGTTCAGTGATGCCGGTATTCCGGCCGTGATATATGGGCCAGGGGATTTAGCAAATGCTCATGCTGTGGATGAGCGGGTGTCAGTCGAACAACTGCGCACGTATATACAGACGCTCGTCTGTTTTCTCCTAGACTGGGGTGAAATTGATTGAAGCAAATGTATGAAAAGAGCCAACCTGTGTTCAGCCTCAGCCATGTTTCTTATCGTTATGATGCAAAAGCTCCGCTTGTTTTAGCTGATGTTTCACTGCACGTTCAACCTGGTGAAATCGTTGTAATTCTCGGGCCAAGCGGTTCCGGGAAAAGTACAATATTTCGCTTGCTTTCACAGCTAGATTCTCCGGAACAAGGCAGCGTAACCTCTCCGGAGAAGGTGGGGTTCATGCCGCAAGATGACTTGCTGCTGCCGTGGCGGCGTGTCATTGAACAGGCGATGCTTCCTTTAGAAATTCAAGGGTTTAAACGTAAAGATGCGCGCCGGCTCGTTGAAGATCGCCTACAAACATTTGGCCTTGAAGAAACGGCGGATAAGTATCCGAAAGAATTATCAGGTGGCATGAAACAACGGGTTTCATTACTTAGAGCTGCAATGGCCGGACAAAACACATTACTTCTTGATGAACCGTTTAGTAAGCTCGACGCGTTAACGCGCGTTTCGATGCAGGAATGGTTACTTCAAATCTGGGAAGAAGAATCACTTACGATTTTATTTATTACCCATGATTTAGATGAAGCGCTGCTGCTTGCAGACCGTGTGTTGTTATTTACTGAGATGCCATTAATGACCCCAATTGAGACGGTAGTTCCGCTTGGTCGCCCGCGAAATGCTGAAGATATTACGAAGCCGGAAGCCCAAGCTGTAAAACGTGACTGGCTGCAACGTTTGAAACACGGGCGTGAACGAACGATTGCAGCGAGTGACTAATCAGTTTGTGCTGTTGTTAAAGAAAGGAAGATGCAGTTGAATGGTCCAGAAACTAACGCTTTTCGGCAGCAGTTATTCATCCCTGGTTTAGTCATTGCAATTTTGTTATTGCTATGGTCAAGCGCTGCCACGTGGTACGATCAATCATTTATTCTTCCGACCCCGTGGGAAGTAACCGTTCGCTTTGGTGAACTATATGAAGCGCTCATGTTCGTTCATTTACCAGCAACACTGATTGTTGTACTGCTTGGGCTTGGGATTTCGATTGTGTTTGGCTGGGTCACAGCACTTGTCATGAACAGTTTACCGATTTTTGAGCGCGCATTATTTCCGCTTTTTGTTCTCTCACAAACGATCCCGATCATTACACTTGCCCCCATTTTTGTGCTTTTGTTTGGCTATAGTTTAACGAGTAAAGTCATTATAACCGTATTAATTACGTATTTTCCGCTCACAGTAAATACGTTTGACGGTTTGAAATCCTGCCGAAGAGAACTACTTGATTTAACAAAAACGATGGGGGCAACACCTTTGCAGCGTCTCATCAAAATTCAAATCCCATCAGCACTGCCGGCATTCTTTTCCGGACTTAAAGTTGCTGTGACACTCGCTGTGATCGGTGCAGCGGTTGCGGAATGGCTCGGTGCCGATCAAGGACTTGGATATTTTTCAAGACGAATGATGGCGCAGTTTGACGGCGCTGGTGTATTTGCCCCAATTGTACTTTTGTCACTACTCGGTATTACGTTATTTGCAATTGTGAAAGGGACAGAAAATTTATTCATAAAAAGAGAGAGTTAAAGGAGAGATTTGAATGTGGAAACGAGTCACGATTGTCCTTTCTAGTTTCATGTTATTAAATGCTTGCGGAAGTGAAGATGCATCAAGTGATACAACAGACGAGATCACGTTAATGCTGGATTGGTATCCGAATGCGGTGCACAGCTACTTGTATGCGGCAGAAGAAAAAGGGTATTTTGAAGAAGAAAATATAGATGTGGATATTCAGTTTCCAGCAAACCCAACCGATCCGACAAATTTAACCGGCGCTGGGGAAGTTGATCTTGCAATGTCGTATGAACCAACTGTACTCATGAGCCGTGATGAAGGGCTGCCGGTCGTCACAGTTGCTCCCATTGTTCAGTCTCCATTAAACCATATCATGACGTTAAGCGAGAGCGGTATTGAAACGCCTGCAGATTTAGAAGGTAAAACGGTTGGGTACCCCGGAGGCGCGACGAACGAACCGATTGTAGAGCAGGTGCTCGCTCATGCTGATTTAACAATGGAAGATATCACGTTAACTGACGTAGGTTTTGATATCGGGCCTGCCCTTGTTTCCGGTAGTGTCGACGCCATTGTCGGAGCTTACATTAACCATGAATACCCCCTCTTACAGCAGGAGGGACATGACATTTCTTATATGAATCCGGTAGAAAAAGGTGTGCCGTCTTATGATGAACTTGTCCTAATTGCAAATGAAAACGAACTCGCAGAAAACGAAGAAGTGTATGAGCGATTTTGGTCAGCGGCAAGTAAAGGGTATGAGGTTGTCAAAGATGATCCGGATAATGGACTGGAATTGTTATTGAAACATGAGGAAAAAGAAGAGTTTCCGTTAAATGAAGATGTTGAACAAGCGAGCATGGACATTCTGCTAGAACAGATGGAAACCGAAGAGCGTGCATTTGGCGAGGTATCGGAGGAAGAAAGTGAACAAGTTGCAGCCTGGCTTTATGAAACCGGACTTGTTGATGAAAAACCTGACATTGAGGATGCACTGCAGCCTTTGAACGATCACGAATCATAGCATTTTTTGATTAGGCAGTTTGAATAATTATAAGATCTCCCCCTTCTCGTATTGAGACGGAGATCTTTTTTTCTATAGTAATTCTGAATTGGAAATAATTTAATCTGAACCAACAAAATGTTAAAATATTCATAGTTTAATATCGAACGAATTTTCTGCGAGGAGGCGTTAAATCAATGAAGGTGGAATTAACAAGATTTAAAGTAAAAGAAGGTAAGTCAAAGCAAGTTGATGAATGGATGAGATTTTTAAACGAGCATATGGAAGACGTTCTATTAACTTTGGAAAACGAAAAGATGTATGTTGAGACCATTTTTCGTGAAGTGGTGGATAATCAAGAATATTTGTACTGGTACTCGGTTGAAGGTGAAGGAGGTCAAGCGATAGAAGAGTCTAACCATTGGGTTGATCAAAAGCACTTAGCTTTTTGGGAGGCGTGCATTGATGAAACTTATCGCCCTGTCGATCTGCAAACAGAGACAGTGATGATTCCAGGTAAAATAAAAGATGCGATGTCATAAATTTTTGTTCAAAAGAGGTTTTCATGACAAACTGTGCGAACTGTAATCGTAAATGGCGTATTCGTGAGGTTTGGGCCCTCGGTTTCACTCATAAAGGAAAGAACTGCGCTCATTGTGGAAAACGGCAATACATAAGTGCCGATACACAAAATTTGTTGACACTCGGATATTTAAGTCTCGTTTTCGTTGTCGTTTTACCATTTCTCGTGAAGTTAAGTAACGAAAATGAGCGCCTTGTTTAAAAAAGGTATCATTTCATATAGGAAGGAAAGTAAATATGAGTGTTCTCTTTAGAGTCGAGTTGTATGTATTAGATATCGAGAAGTCCTTATCATTTTACGAAGAGATTATAGGCTTAGAGCTTCAAGGTAGAAACGAGCGTTGTGGTCGGTTTAACTATGATTGTTTCTCATTATTGGTAACCTCCGATTCAGTATTGGATTGTAATCATTATTTTAATGCGGCTGCAAGTTCTAACGTCAAAGGTAACGGTTTCGAATTGATTATCGTTGTGGAGCAGCTGGAGGAAGTTTATCAAAGGTGTCTAAAAAATCATTATCCCATTGAAGTTGATGTAGAGACGTACCCTTGGGGAATGAGAGGATTCAAAGTTGCTGATCCAGATGGCTATTTCTTAAGGATCACTTCAAAATAAGTAATGAAAAACTCAAGGTACTCTAGCCTCTATAATAGATAATACGTAAAGTTGATAGTGTGATTCTAGTGAAAAGTTGTCTTTCTTACAAATTTCAACGTTACGCATTTGAACTACCTCCACCTACGCTTCGCTAAGAGGTGGGGTCTTCATCTCCCGCTTTACACTTTGTAAGAAGCGGGGGGCTTCTCGCCTAAAAAGATAAATTCCATAATGTTATTGACGACAGAGGTTGTGTTTAATAATATAGGTTATCCGCTGAAGAGATCAATAAAGCTCACAGCGGAGGTTAACATTATTAGAAACAAGATTGTTGACGACAAAACAAAGATCTACTATACTAATCAATCTGCACCGAAAAAGGCGCGGCACACATCGAGCTCAAAAAAACTTACCAAAAGTTGTTGACGACATGTGGTTAAAGTGATAATATAGTAAATCCGCGCTGATGATAGCGCAAAAAACAGCGAGCCGCTTCAAGCGAAGCAGCGCTGAGAAAATAGATTTCTTCAAAAAGTAGTTATTGACTTTCATATGGATAAATACTAAAATAGGAATCCGCGCTAACAAAGCGCGAACATGACTTGCCCTTTGAAAACTGAATGAAAGCAAGTGCGCCCGTCAATTTTATTGACGTTAAACGAAACACATCAAATCCCTTCGATTTGATTGATGCGAAGCATCACTTTATCGGAGAGTTTGATCCTGGCTCAGGACGAACGCTGGCGGTGTGCCTAATACATGCAAGTCGAGCGCGTGAAACCAGTTGATTCCCTTCGGGGATGACACTGGTGGATCGAGCGGCGGACGGGTGAGTAACACGTGGGCAACCTGCCCTGCAGATCGGGATAACCCCGGGAAACCGGGGCTAATA
>NZ_PYAV01000001.1 GCF_003014715.1 Salsuginibacillus halophilus | reverse complement strand
ACGAAAAAAACCTAAACTTTGTAAGAGTTTAACCGGCTGGCAATCTTATGTATGTTTTGGCTGCAACATTGTGTAGTTTTTTCTTGCAAAATACAGATAAGATATGGATTTATTATTTTATCATCCCATATTTTGAATTTTATGCATGTAATTATATATCATAGAATTGTAATTCTATGCTAAAATGAATTCAATCGTAAACGGAGTAATTAGGGATTGGCTTGGATATATCATCGATTAACAAGCAAAAATTTTAGCGTAGAATTATTTAAAGGATGAAAGAGGGGAGAACATTGGCGAAAACATTATTAGAAGCATTCCAAGAAGAATGTTCCGGAAAATCTGTATCGACACAAAAAACCTACGTTCATGCGCTCAAACATTTCCAACATTGGTTAGAAAGTGTGGGAACAAATTTAGAAGCGTACGCTCGCTCCGATGTGCAGCAGTATATTGACTACTTAGCGGCGCAGCGAAAAAGTGCTGCAACGATTCATAAGATTTGGAACGCTATCAAAGCATTTTCAAGATGGTCAGGCAATACACAGGCCATTAAAGATATTCGAGTAATGAAAATGGCTGACATCAAAAAACAAGCCCCTAAAGGGCTGAGTCGCATTGAACGGAATCGAGTGGTTCGTGAAGTGGATCGCTCAGGTAACCAAAGAGATTATACGATCGTCATCATGCTGCTCTATACAGGCCTTCGCGTCCATGAACTTGTTTCGCTTAATCGAAATGATATTCAAAAAAGTGAACGGAAAGGAAATGTTCGGGTTATCGGTAAGGGGAATCAAGAAAGACATATCCCTTTAAACGCTGAAGTCCGACGTGCCCTAACAATTTATCTTGAAAAACGAAAGGATGATCATGCAGCTTTATTCTTGTCCAATCGTAAGAGACGTATTAGTGTCCGTAGTGTTCAGACCATTCTTGAAAAATATGGTGTTCATCCTCACCAATTACGCCATACGTTTATCACCAGCCTTGTTCGTTCAGGGGAAGATCTTTCGGTGATTCAATCATTGTCTGGTCATCAATCTGCAGATATGATCTTTCGCTACAGTCAACCTACGGAAGAAGATAAAGCACAGGCGGTTCAAAACATCTATCTTGATGCATGAATGAAATCGGAATTGGTATATTCATCTATATCTTGTCCAAGAAAGGAGTCATTCCTATTGGCCTCCATAGAACGAACGGCATATCCACAGTTCAAAAGAAACTTCAATAAAAACGAATTAGATAATGTTTATACGCCCAAGTCAGAAGAATTAAAATGGATTCGAAGCATCGCTCGAGGCCCCTCTTCAACCCTTAACCTTACAGTTTTGCTGAAATGCTTTCAAAATCTCGGATACTTTCCTAAATGGAATGATATCCCTACCACGATTATTACACATATTCGAAACTGCCTTCATTTCGATGATCAAGTAAAGATTGGTTATAAAAACAATCGAACCCTCTATCGCCATTACCAATTTATCCGTGAATACATCAACGTTCGCCCTTATGGAAAGCAAGCACAGAGCGTGGTAATTCATGCAATTCAACAATCAGCCGAAACCATGGATCATCCGGCTGATTTGGTAAGCGTGGCAGTTGCTGAACTTGTGAATCATTCGTACGAGCTACCGGCATTTAACACGTTGGACCGGTTAGCTCGGCGTATTCGTCGGCTCATCAATGAACAATATTTTCAAAACGTGTTTGAGCAGTTACCTCAAGAAGAACGTCAACACATCGAACAGTTGTTATATAAAAAAGAAGGCCATTTTTATAGTCCGTATAATCGTTTGAAGCAGTTACCCAAGAAGCCCAATCTGTCCCAAATCAAAGAACAAATTGACCTCTACCATTGGTTGTTATCGTTTGGAGATGGGAACAGATACTTGAAAGGGATCCCTCCCGTGAAACTCAAACATTTTGCCGGACAAGCGAAAGTCTTGGATGTCCAAGAAATCAAAGACTTTGGCGATGCCAAACGTTATACGCTTGTGTTGTCATTGATTAACGATGTTCAGATGAAAACCCGGGATAATCTCGCCACGATGCTGATGAAACGCATGGGAAACCTCCATAATGCGGGCAAAGACGAATTAGAAAAGATCCGTAACCAGCAACGGGAAAAGACCGAGCACCTCGTTTCAACATTCACGGAAGTCCTCTATGCCTTGGAGGAGGATCCCCATGTTGAAGATGCCGGACAAAAAATCAAAGATATCTTGGAATCTCGAGGGGATGTACGGACCCTACTGGATGACTGTGAAGCCGTAGCTTCGTATCATGGCAATAACTATTTGCCTCTGATTCTCAAATTTTTTCGATCTTATCGCTCCACTTTGTTCCGTTTGGCGGAAACCCTGACCCTGACATCGACGAGTCAGGATACCTCCGTCCTAAAAGCTCTTGGTTTTATCATGAAGCACCGTCATCGAAAAACCAATTGGTTGCCGGATGATGTTGACTTAACTTTTGCGACGGAGCAATGGAAACGAACAGTGAGGGTGAAACAAAGCGGTGAATGGAAGCTTCACCGCAGGCATTTGGAGATTTGTGTCTTTTCATACATCGCTCAGGATTTGAAAACCGGAGACATTTGTGTGCAAGGTTCAGAAGCCTATGCGGATTATCGAGATCAATTGTTAAGTTGGGACGAATGCCTGCCTATGCTAGAAGGATATTGCCAAGAAATGGACTTCCCCCGGGATGGTGAGGGATTTGTAAAACAGTTAAAAGCGTGGATGACCCAACAATCAATAGAGGTCGACCATACGTACCCTCAAAAAGAGAACGTTGTAACCATCAATGACGACGGTCAGCCCATTTTGAAAAAACCGCCAAAGAACAAACCCGGTGCGACATTCAAACGTCTGGAAACTTCCATCGAAGAACATATGCCTGAGCATCATGTCATCGATATGCTTGGCAATGTGGATCATTGGGTGAACTGGAGCCGTCACTTTGGGACTCTTTCGGGTTCAGATCCAAAGTTGGACCGTCCACAAGAACGATATATTTTGAATACATTTACACACGGGTGTAATTTAGGACCCAACCAAGCTGCACGGCATATGCGAGAAAATATCACGCCCAAAACCCTTTCCTTTGTTCATCAACGCCATGTTACAACACAGAATTTGGCTAAAGCTAATCAAGATATTATCAATGCTTATGCAACCTTGGATCTCCCAAAGCGATGGGGAACCGGGCAGACAGCTGCCGCAGATGGCACCCAGCGTGATACGTATGAGAACAATTTGCTTGCCGAAAATCATATTCGTTATGGTGGATACGGAGGCATTGCTTATCATCATATTTCGGACAATTATATCGCCTTATTTAGCCATTTCATTCCTTGTGGGGTATGGGAAGCTGTCTATATTATTGAAGGTCTTTTACAGAACGAGTCCGATGTTCAACCGGATACGCTGTTTGCCGACACGCAGGGGCAATCCACACCGGTCTTTGCGCTCAGCTATTTATTAGGCATCAAACTTATGCCCCGCATTAGGAATATCAAAGCCTTAAAATTTTACCGTCCCACAAAGGATACAACATATCAACATATCGATGCATTATTTAGCGATGCCATTGATTGGCCATTAATCGAAACGCATTGGCAAGATTTTATGCGGGTCGTGCTTTCCATCAAAGCCGGTAAAATGTCGTCACCTCTTCTTCTCCGGAAGCTTAGCAATTATAGTCGAAAAAATCGACTGTACCAAGCCTTCCGTGAACTCGGGCGTGTCGTTCGTACCGTTTTCTTATTATTCTATATCTCCGATATGGATGTAAGAAAACAAATTACAGCTGAGACCAACAAAGTCGAAGCTTTTCATGGCTTTTCGGAGTGGCTTTCATTCGGTGGTAAAGGAATCATCGCTACAAACGATCCGGAACAACAAGAAAAGATCATAAAGTACAATGAATTGGTATCTAATGCCTTGATCTTTCACAATGTTGTAGATCTTACGAATGTGCTACGTTCCTTGTCGAAGGAGGGTTATGAGGTACACGATGATGACATCAGCCATCTAAGCCCTTACTTAATGAGTCACATTAAAAGGTTCGGGGAATATATCATTAACTTGGAATCAACACCTCAACCAGTGGATGGGCGATTGGTATTAGATTAATGGATGGGATTATTTCCCATCCTATGTCCTAATTTTACACGTATCTCGGAGTACCCCCTTAAAACTTCGTCATGTTTTTCAATGTCCCCCTTCTCCCTCCCTATTTCAAAGTTTTCAATCTAGGAATTTTCCTTTGGCACATCTTTTGCATTGTATTTGCACAAATCTGAAAAAGGAGGACGGTCTCATGGGTCAAAACCGAAGATTTCAAACCCCGGATACGTTCGTTATTATCTTTTTTGTTGTGCTAGCTGCAGCGATCATGACGTACATGATCCCGCAAGGACAGTTTGAGATGGAAGAAGTCACTTATGAACACGGTGATGAAGAGGCAAGTGAAGAAGTACTCGATGCTGAAGGATACAGTCAGGTGACCGATGACAATGGTGAGCCGGTACGTGATGGCATTTCTTTATTTGAAGGCGGAGGCGGTACCGGCTTTTTAAATTACATGTTTGAAGGTCTTGTTTCCGGTGATAAATGGGGGTCTGCTGTTGGTGTGGTTGCCTTCATATTGATTATCGGTGGGGCTTTCGGTATTATTATGCGCACAGGTGCTGTTGAAGAGGGAATCATGAAAGTCATTCAACGTACGCAGGGACGTGATTTGTTTTTGCTTCCAGTCATCTTTTTCATGTTCTCTTTAGGCGGTGCGGTCTTTGGCATGGGCGAAGAAGCTATAGCGTTTGCAATGATTATTATACCGCTTGTTGTAGCGCTTGGTTATGATGCTATTACCGGTGTCATGATTACTTATGTTGCAACACAAATCGGTTTTGCTACCTCTTGGATGAACCCGTTTGGTGTTGCTATCGCTCAAGGTGTTGCAGATGTACCTGTCTTAAGTGGCGCCCCGTTTCGTATATTTATGTGGGCCTTTTTCACACTTGTTGGTATAATTTATACTGTAATTTATGCGCGGCGGATTAAAAAAGATCCAACACGCTCTTTATCTTATGAAACAGATGGTTATTTTCGCGAAAATTATACAAAAGAAAATATTTCATCGAGATTCACTTTAGGTCATGGGCTTGTTGTTGCATCTCTTGCCCTTGGTATTGTTTGGATTGTTTGGGGTGTTGTTGCACACGCCTATTACATTCCTGAAATCGCAACGCAGTTTTTTACCATCGGTTTAACTGCAGGTGTAATTGGTGTGGTCTTTAAACTCCGCGATATGCGAATTAATGATGTTGCCTCCAGTTTTAAAGAGGGTGCACAAAACTTGCTGCCTGCTGCTTTAATTGTTGGTATGGCAAAAGGTATCGTTATCGTTCTCGGTGGTGATGATCCAGGTTCACCTTCTGTGTTAAACACAATTTTATACCACGGCGGGCAGTTATTAGATGGTGTCCCCTCTGTCGTAGCTGCATGGTCCATGTTTTTCTTTCAGTCTGTCTTTAACTTTTTTGTCGTTTCAGGCTCCGGTCAGGCTGCTTTAACAATGCCGCTTTTGGCACCACTTGCAGATCTTGCTGAAATCCCGCGGCAGATTGCAGTTTTAGGGTATCAATTAGGTGATGGGTTTACAAACTTAATTGTGCCGACTTCTGCAGCTTTAATGGGTGTATTAGGCGTTGCGCGCATCGATTGGATTACTTGGTTGAAATTTCAATTTAAATTCCAGTTGCTTTTGTTTACTTTAGCTTCTTTATTTATCATTGCTGCAGTATTGCTAAACTTTTCGTAGAAGGTGATGACGTTGTTTACATTGATTAAGCAAGCTGATGTTTATACCCCGGAAAACATCGGTATTAAAGATATTTTAATGGCCGGCGGAAAAATCGCAGCCATTGAAGATGAAATTGAAGTTCCTGCTTCCTGGGGTGAGGTGCGTACTGTAAACGCCGCTGGACGTCCTGCTGTACCCGGCTTGATTGATGCGCATGTTCACATTACCGGCGGCGGCGGAGAGGGCGGTTTTCGTACCCGTACACCTGAACTTACATTGTCTGATGCAGTACAAGGTGGTGTCACAACGGTCGTCGGTGTGATCGGTACCGATGGCACGACTCGGACGATGGATAATTTAGTCGCTAAAGCCCGCTCGCTCACAGAAGAAGGCATCACTTGCTACTGTTTAACCGGCAATTATCACGTACCGGTTAAGACGCTCACAGGCGCTGTGGAAGATGATATATTGCATATTGACCCAATTATCGGTGCCGGCGAAATTGCGATTGCCGATCACCGCTCAAGCCAGCCGACAGTAAATGAACTTGCAAAAGTTGCCTCAGCTTCAAGGATCGGTGGCATGTTAAGCGGCAAAGGCGGAAGTGTCACCGTACACGTAGGTGATGGCAAAGATCAGCTTGATGTACTTGAAGAAACTGTCTCAACAACAAACTTGCCGATCACTCAGTTTGTTCCTACGCATTTAAATCGGTCACACGATCTATTTGAACGAGCAGTCACGTATGCTAAAAATGGTGGTTATGTTGATTTTACAACAAGTACAGTCCCTAATGCCGCAGATGAAGATGAACTTACCTGCCCTAAAGCACTGGAGAGCTTATTGAATCAAAATATCAGCATTACCCAAATTTCTTTTACATCGGATGCGCAAGGAAGTCTGCCTGCTTTTGACGAGCAAGGGAATTTTACCGGCTTAGATGTCGGCCGAGTGACTTCTTTGTTTGATGCCGTACGTCAATGTGTACAAGAAAAAGGCATTCCGCTAGAAACGGCCATTCAAACGATCACAACTACCCCTGCAAAAGCACAACAGCTGCGTGAAAAAGGCAGAATTGCGAAAGGGTTTGATGGCGACCTTGTGCTTCTTGATCAAGATTTAACGATTCAAACGGTAATTGCAAAAGGTGATGTGTTGATGGAAGAACAAACATTGTTAAGAACAGGGACTTTCGAATAATTAATCCCGCACTCATCAAAGTGAGTGCGGGATTTTTTCATTTACATAACAACGCCGCCGTCTACGTTCAACACTGTACCAGTGATAAAGCGAGCTTCATCAGAAGCAAGGAAGCAATACGCATTTGCGATATCTTCCGGGCGACCAAGGTCATTCAATACTGATTTTTCTTTCATCATATTTAGTACCTTTTCAGGCATCTCTTCAGTCATCGGCGTTAAAATAAATCCAGGTGCAACAGAGTTTACACGAATGTTGTAACGGCCAAGTTCTTTTGCCCATGTTTTGGTCATGCCGTTTACACCGAATTTCGTCGCGGCGTAGTTCGTTTGACCAAAGTTCCCATATTCTCCGACAACAGAAGAAGCGTTTAAAATCACCCCGTGCTCCTGCGCTTTCATCGCTTGAGCTGCTGCTTGAGATACGAGAAACACACCTTTTAAGTTCACATCAATGACTTGATCCCACTGCTCTTCAGTCATTTTGAGGAGTTGGGCATCTGAAGTTATGCCTGCATTGTTAACGAGCGCATCAATCTGTCCGTAATCAGACTGCACCCCTTGAACAAGAGCTTCGACATCATCTTTATTCGTTACGTTCACCGCCCGGCCTTCTGCTTGGTAGCCTTTTGCTTTCAATTCTTCAGCCGTTTTTTGAACATCTTCTTCATTTAAATCGGCAAGGATAATTGAGGCACCTTCACTTGCGAATTTCTCTGCGGTAGCTGCACCGATCCCGCGGGCACCGCCGGTAATCAGTGCAATCTTGTTTTGTAATTTCATCGTAAAAAGTCTCCTTTTTGTTTCATTCATATTTTCCTAGATATAGCTTATACAAGTCCAACCAAATTGACAAGGATAGCAACAAATACAGAAAGAGTTGGAATCAATAGCGCTACAACAAAAATATCTTTATATGCTTCTTTATGCGTAAATCCTGTTACCGCAAGCAGGGTAAGCACAGCACCATTATGCGGTAATGCATCCAAACCGCCAGATGCGATCGAAGCCACGCGGTGGAACGCTTCAGGATCCATACCTGTCTGCAGTGCAAGTTGATAGTATTCATCACCAAGGGAATCAAGTGCAATACTCATCCCGCCTGAAGCTGAACCTGTCGCACCAGCTAAAACGTTAACTGCGATCGCTTGTGAAAACAAGGGGCCGCCCGGCATGTTCAAGAGCATTTCTGAAAGGCGGGTAAAACCTGGTACAGCTTGCACGACAGCCCCGAAACCAACAGCGGCACTTGTGTTAATGATCGCAATAACCGAGCCGGCTGCACCTTCGTTCATTGCTTTTGTAAAGTATTTAAACATGGACAAATTAAGCAACATAATTGAAACAATACCTGCAACTAATGCAATAACAATGTCTAAATTCAACAAGTTCAACGTTACGATCACAATGACTAGTGGAAGTAGTGATAACATCCAGTTTGGTGCAGGACCGTCTGTAGAAATTTCTTTTTTATCTTTTGGCTCTGTAAAGACTTCTCCATTATTGCGAAGCTGATTTTCGCGCCAGCGGAGATAAAAGTAACCACCAAATGCCATAACGACAAACGCAGAAAGCCCCATCACCGGTGCAGCCATTGCATCCGTTTGATAAAAGTCCATAGGAATTAAGTTTTGGATTTGCGGCGAGCCAGGTATGGCAGTCATTGTAAATGTGAAAGCGCCAAGTGCAATGGTTGCCGGCAGAATACGACGGGAAATATTTGCTTCACGGAAGAGCGATAACGCCAACGGGTAAACAGCAAACACAACAACGAACAAACTCACACCGCCGTAAGTAAGAACAGCTGCAGAAACAAGTACACCAAGTACAGCACGCTTCGTACCGATCAGCTTTGTAATTGAGAGCGCAACCGACTTCGCCATACCTGTGTCTTCCATCAATTTACCAAAAATCGCACCAAGCATGAAAATCGGGAACCAATCTTTGGCGAAGTTCACGAAACCTTCCATGTAAGTTTCAGTGTAAGCAGGAAGAAGATCCAAGCCGCCGGTTAAAGCAACGACACCAGCACAAATGGGCGCAACCCAGATAATTGACCAACCGCGATAAGCTAAAAACATTAATAATGCAAGGCCAAGAAAAATTCCTAACATGAGAATACCTCCTTTTGAATCAAATTAACGATCAATGATGTCAGTTTTAAGCCCCATCGGCTCCTCTTGGAAAATACGTGGATCCATTTGTTTTACTTGCTCTGCGGTTTTTGGACGGAAATTCATTTGCGCAAAAATATCACGTTCTAAATCAATTCCTGGTGCAACTTCTGTCAATACGATGCCGTCACCGTTAAGTTCAAACACAGCACGCTCAGTAACGTACAACACACGCTGCCCTACATCTGCAGCATAGTTACCGCTGAACGTAATATGTTCGACGTGCTCAAGGAACTTACACACTTTACCTTCATTCACAATGCGAAGCTCTCCATCTTCAATTGCAACTTCCAACCCGCCGGCTGTAAATGTTCCGCAGAAAACAACCTGCTGTGCGTTTTGACTAATATTAATGAAACCGCCTGCACCAGCAATTTTCGGACCGAATTTACTTACGTTGACGTTACCTTCCTGGTCCATTTGCGCTAAGCCAAGAAAGGCAAGGTCCAGGCCGCCGCCATCATAAAAGTCGAATTGGTAAGGTTGATCTATGATCGCATCTGGATTGGTAGAAGCCCCAAAGCTCAGCCCGCCTGCCGGTACGCCCCCAATTGGACCAGACTCAACAGTTAAACGCATCGCATCAAGAACACCCTCTTCAGCAGCAACCATTGATACGCCTTCCGGAACACCGATACCGAGGTTTGTAATCGCATTTGGGATTAATTCCATCGCTGAACGACGGGCGATTAATTTGCGCTCATTGAAAGGCATCGTTTTCAAAGAAGCCATTGAGCGTTTCATTTCTCCAGAGTAAGCAGGGTTGTGCTGCTCAGCAAACGTCTGCATATGGTCTTCTTGTTCAGCGACAACAACAGCATCAACATAAATTCCTGGCACCTTCACCATCCGGGCATCTAAAGTGCCGCGTTCAACGACATCTTCCACTTGGAGAATGACTTTACCGCCTGAATTTTTTACTGCTTGTGCAATGGAAAGGCTTTCAAGAGTTCCCGCTTCTTTTTCGAAAACAGCATTACCGTCTTCATCGGCATATGTCGCGCGGATAAAGGCATTGTGGATCGGAAATGTTTTGTAAAACAAATAATCATCACCACCAATGGTCATCCGTTCTACATGATCTTCTTCTGCTTTTTCATTCAGCTTTCCACCATCATTTTTAGGGTCTACAAATGTCTCCAGCCCTACGTGGGTTAAAGTCCCTGGTTTACCAGCTGCAATATCGCGGAATAAATGGGTTACAACCCCTTGCGGAAGATTGTAAGCAGCAAGTTTATTATCAATGGCGAGTTTTTGGAGCGCAGGCGCAAGCCCCCAATGCCCACCAAGCACTTTTGTGACGAGGCCTTCATGACCGAGATGATTCAGGCCGCGCGTTTTTCCATCACCCTGCCCGGCTGCGTAAACAATTGTTAAATCTTTTGGTGCTCCTTCATTAAGGAAGCGTTTTTCAAGCGCTTTTGATAACGCTTCAGCATGACCGTTACCAACAAAGCCACCAGAAGCGAGTGTTTCTCCTTCGTGAATGAACTTTACAGCTTGCTCGGCTGACATAACTTTTGACATGTATAGTCATCCTTTCATTCTTTGATGTAATCGTTTTCTTATGGTTTATAGATGCAATTCCCATGCCAATAAATTGAGAAGAAAATACGGTTTAAACGCGGATTTAAGCTTAATTATGTAATCGTTTTCTTGAAAGGTGTTCAATTTTCATAACACATTCATCCGCTTATCTCCTCTTTTGTAAAGTTTGTATAACAGTTAATTTTTTTAGAAACATGTTGTGTTAACTAAAACGAACAACCTCCAGTTTAATCACTGGAGGTTGTTTTATGCCCTTGTAATTTTTGATAAAGAGCTGTACGACTGATACCGAGCATTTCAGCTGCTCGACTTTTATTGCCGCGGGCTTTCGCGAGCGCTCGCGCCACCGCATCCTTTTCTGCCTTCGTTAATACCTCTTTTAACGGCTCAACATCCGGCTCGTAATTTGTAATCTTCGCCGGCAGGTGGCGGGGATGAATATGTTCATAACTTTCCGCCATGTTCACTGCTCGTTCAAGTACATTTTCTAACTCACGAATGTTTCCGGGCCACGGGTACTGTTTTAAATCATCTAATGCATGCTGGGTAACACCGCTAATTTCTTTTCCCATCTGGGCGGTGATTTTATTGATTAATAACGGAATTAAATCATCAAAGTCATTTTCACGTTCACGAAGTGGTGGAATTTGTACCGGAATTACATTCAACCGGTAATATAAATCGAGCCGGAACTCTCCCTGCCGTACCATTTCATCTAAATTGCGGTTTGTAGCCGCAATAATTCGGACATCAACTTTCCGTGTACGCGTTGAACCTACTTTTTCAACTTCTTTTTCTTGGAGAACGCGTAAAAACTTCACCTGCATATGAAGCGGAAGCTCCCCAATTTCATCAAGAAAAATTGTTCCTCCATTTGCTGCTTCAAATTTTCCTTGTTTTCCACCTTTTTTCGCACCGGTAAATGCACCTTCTTCATATCCGAAAAGTTCAGCTTCTAGTAATTCAGCAGGAATCGCGGCACAGTTCACTTTGACGAATGTGCCTGAAGTACGCATACTTTCATTGTGAATGGCATGGGCAAACAATTCTTTTCCTGTACCACTTTCTCCAAGTAGCAAGACATTTGAGTCTGTCGCGGCACCTTTTTTTGCGATATGTTTCGCTTCCTTTACCGGACGGCTGTTTCCTTGAATATGCTCAAAACAAAAAGCAGCTTTGTTCTGCTCTTCCCATTCTCCCCTGTACTGTTTAAGCTCCTGCTCCATTTTGTTAATACGTTTATACAAGGCGTGAAATCCATTTACATTTTTATAAAGTACTTTACCAATCGCACCAACAACATGACCGTTTTCAATTAAAGGCAGACGCGAAGCAATCATATAGTCACCTTTAATTTTCTGCAAATCAGCAATTTCTGCTTCACCTGTTTCAGCAACGATATGCATCCGTGTGTTTTCAACGATTTCGGTGCAGTGCCGGCCGATAACATTTTCTACTTTTACATCTAAAAAATCGGCATAGCCTTGACTAAGCATTGTCACATATCCACCTTTATCAACCATGATTACGCCGTCGTAAAGAGATTCAACAATGCTTTCAAGCCACTCGCTTTTCTTGTGAGATGCATCATCAGCAGCACGGGCCCCGTGATTTTCAAAAAGAAGTACGTGCCAGTCGCTGTATGCAAGTGGTACAACTTTTACAAATTGAAACGCAGCTGAGGCCGGCAGCGCGACAGAACTTCCTGGCAGCCGAAACCCTTCTTGGATGCCGGATCTTACGGCTTCTGTCCAAGATGCATCTTCAATGACACCGCTTTGCGCAGCAGCTTCGTTCCAAACTAGCAGTACGCCGGATTCATTTGTAATAACAATGCCTTCATTTAAAACATCGGCCCACTGCTTCCAAGCCGTGAGCAGCTTTTGATCTTCGGCAGTATAGCAGTTAAGCAAGTCGTATAATGAAACTGTTCCTAAATATGTCCCATCTTCTTTTGTCGTGTGATAATAAAAATTCGTGTCTTCAATCACATCATTTATCGTTCGTTCTACTGAAATGCTATGCGGCTGCGGGAGTGGAAGATCACTTACCATAGATTCGGGGGTTCTCCCTTCCATCATGGCTTGAAATATGTGTTCTTTTGTTAGTACCCCGTGCAGCGTACCATCTTTTGTTACAACGGGCGCTTCAGTTTCAGCAGTATTGTAAAACTGTTGAGCAGCTTCTTGAAGGGTTGCTTCAGCTTGAATCAGCAGCTGATTTTGGTTAACCATATTTAAAATATCACCCATCATATGTTCCCTCACGATTCATCATTTTATCTTAGTATAGCACGAAAAAACCCCTTGAATAGATCAAGGAGTTTTTCGTGATGTTTATTCCCGCTCTGCAATTAAAGCTGTACCTTGGCCACCGCCGATACAAAGTGTCGCTAAGCCCCGTTTAACCTCGCGATGCTTCATTTCATAGAGTAGTGTTGTTAACACGCGGGCACCCGAAGCACCGATCGGATGACCAAGTGCGATTGCTCCGCCGTTAACATTGACTTTTGCAGGGTCAAGCGCTAAATCCTGCACGACTGCAAGCGATTGTGCCGCAAAAGCTTCGTTAGCTTCGATTAAATCAAGGTCTTCAATACCGAGCCCGCTTCGCTCTAAGGCTTGTTTTGTCGCAGGCACCGGCCCGTAGCCCATAATTTTTGGATCAAGCGCTGCGTTACCGTACCCCCGAATCACCGCAAGCGGCTCAACACCAAGTTCTTCTGCCTTCTCACGGCTCATGACGACAAGCATGCTCGCACCATCATTGATACCGGAAGCATTACCGGCGGTGACAGTTCCTTCTTTTTGGAATGCTGGTTTTAAACCGGCAAGTTTTTCTTCTGTCATACCGTGCTTTGGAAATTCATCTTCAGTAACTTGAATAGGATCTTTTTTCCGCTGCGGAATTTCAACAGGAACAATTTCTTCAGCAAAGCGGCCAGCCTTTTGCGCAGTTTCCGCCCGGTTTTGGCTCTGCGTCGCAAATTGATCCTGCGCTTCGCGGGAGAAGCCCCACTGAGAGGCGATATTTTCTGCAGTTACACCCATATGAATATTGTTAAACTTATCCATCAATCCGTCACTAAGCATTGTATCGACCATTTTACCGTCACCCATACGTTCACCGAAACGGGCGTTTGGCAGGACATATGGTGCATTGCTCATACTTTCAGTTCCACCAGCGAGCACAACTTCAGCGTCACCAAGACCGACAAACTGCGCGGCCATACTAACTGTACGTAAGCCTGAACCACAAAGTTTGTTGACGGTCATCGCCGGGGTTTCCTCCGGAAGACCTGCATAGACAGCTACCTGACGGGCAACATTTTGACCGAGGCCGGCGGACAACACATTACCGATCAAAACTTCATCAATTTGGTTTTTCTCAATGCCTGCGCGTGAAATCGCAGCCTCAGCTGCAGTTACGCCAAGGTCTACTGCAGACACACTAGCTAAGGCGCCTCCAAAATTACCAATGGGTGTACGAGCTGCACTCGCAATTACAACATCTCTCATTTCATATTCCTCCTCAAAGAAGTTTCATAGTTTGTTTTCGTTTTACCTGCTGTTTCGTCAGCAGGTATTAATGCGCTTTCATTTAGAAATTGTACAGGCTGCGGTACTTACTTGACAAATGCCGGAGCAATGGCTGAGGATTTGTACCTTCACCGGTAATGTCTTGAAGTAGTTCACCCGGTTTTTTTAATGCGCCGTGCTGGTGGATGCCGCCGCTCATCCACTCTTTAATCGGTGTGATTCTGCCATCACGGAGAAGCTCATCAAAGTTAGGAATATCTTGATCAAGCGCTTCTTTGAACTGCGCTGCGTAAATATAGCCGAGTGCATAGGACGGGAAGTAACCAAATGCCCCAAAAGACCAGTGAACATCTTGTAAAACACCAACACCGTCATGCGGAACTTCAACGCCCAAGTACTCCTGCATTTTTTCATTCCATAGACCAGGTAGGTCTTTAACTTCAATTTCTCCGCTAATTAAAGCTTTTTCAATCTCATAGCGGACGATAATATGAAGGGCGTACGTCATTTCATCAGCTTCAATCCGTATGAGGGAAGGCTTTGCCTCGTTGACAGCCCTGTAAAATTCATCAAGAGACACATTATCAAATTGACCGTCAGCAAATGATTTTAAGCGATCATAGTGATGTTCCCAAAACGCATAACTTCGCCCGACAAAGTTTTCAAAGAAAAGCGACTGCGATTCATGTATGCCCATTGAAGCGCCATCAGACATCACGGTGCCGACAAGGGATTCGGAGATATTTTGCTCATATAAAGCGTGTCCACCTTCATGGATTGTACCAAATACAGCGGTACGAAAATCAGATTCATCGTATTTTGTTGTGACCCGGACGTCGTTTGGGTGCAATCCAATCGCAAATGGATGAACCGTTTCATCAAGGCGGCCCGCTTCAAAATCATACTGCATAGATTGCAGAACTTCACGACTGAAGGCTGCTTGTTGTTCTTTCGGGAAGTGTTTAAATAAAAATCCTGTTTTCGGCTGCTTTGCCTGCTTCACACCTTCAACAAGCGGCATTAGCCCTTCACGCAATTCCGTGAAAACTTGATCAAGTGTATCTACTGTCATACCGGGCTCGAAATCATCGAGCATGGCATTATACGGGTGTCCTTCATAGCCGATGTATTCCACAAATTTACGCTTGTAAGCAACGATTTCTTCCAAATAAGGCTGAAACTCCTGAAAGTCTGCATTGGATTTCGCTTCTTCCCAAGCAGATTCAGCTTTTGTGGTTAAAATTTGGTAGGCCTTAAATTCCTCTTCAGGAATTTTTGTATTTTTATCGTATTCTTTTTTAAGCTCTTCAGCTGAGCGGTATGTAATTTCGCTCACTTGCCGCTTTCCTTCTTCTGTTAAGATGATATCGAGCAGTTCTTTCAAGTGAGTTGAAGTCGAAATTTTATACACTTCTGTTGAAAGAGTACCTAACGCTTCTGAACGCTGGTTGACCCCTTTTTTCGGTGCGCCTGTGCGTAAATCCCAGTTCATTAAGCCAATAGCCTGCTGATAAGCGCTCATCTGATTCATTACAAGCGTCAACTCTGTCTCTGCCTGCTTTAGGTTATCCGCCATCATATCCACCCTTTCGTTTACATCATAAATTGAGTTAAGCCTCATTTTATTATAAAGTGTTCGCCAATGAATGTTAAGATAAACCTAAAGTGTAGAAAAAGGAGGGGTTTTATGACAGTTCAAATAACTGAAGAGGCAGCAGCCCATTATCAACGTGAAATGCAGCCGGCAAACAATGAAGTAATCCGTTTATTTGTCAGAGTCGGCGGGGTTGGCTCAGGCGGATTTTCCCTCGGCGTTCAAAAAGAAGGGCGTGAACAGTTGCCTGAGACATCCTGGGTTATTGAGAAAGCTGGAGCCGTGTTTGTCGTACACGAAAACGATCAGTGGTATATGGAGAACTTAACGGTCGATTATGATTCGGATATGGATTATGTACAGTTTAAAAGCGGCAGTTTTCATCATTTGGACCATCCATCTTAATAAATGAACCTCCGCTTCGCTTGAAACGGAGGTTCATTTTAAGGTTGAAACGGCGCCCGGCCGTTTGTCAATTTGAATGCAACTGCCCGCTTTACATCACCACGGGCTTTGTTTACAGAAGCGAGAACAGCTTCGCGCTCTTCGCCGGTTAACTCCGACTTCACACGCTTTTCTGC
Organism: Salsuginibacillus halophilus; assembly: GCF_003014715.1. Lineage (GTDB taxonomy): Bacteria > Bacillota > Bacilli > Bacillales > Marinococcaceae > Salsuginibacillus > Salsuginibacillus halophilus. Next base: position 273,030 of record NZ_PYAV01000001.1, on the reverse strand, counting down.
AGACTGGATCGATAGCAGCATTGCTTGTAAAGGTTCAATCGAAGTCATAAGCATCACCTCTTTTTGTACTCACTTTAGTTTATGAGTATAAAAAGGCTGTTATTCTTTTATTTTAGAAGGTTTCTTTCCCCAAAACTGATAGTAATGCGTCTCCATCCGCCCGTTATACAACTTGCGGCGTTTTGTTGCTTCTTTACCGTATAAATCTTCAAAGCGTGGGTGAGACGTGAGGATGTACACAGACCATGTTTCGAGTTCACGGTAGCACGCGCCCAATTCTCGATACAACGTTTCTACAGCTTTTGTTTCACTAAGCCGTTCACCGTATGGCGGATTTCCAACAATCACACCACCTTCAGATTTTGGTTGAAAGTCTGATGCCTGCATTTGTTTAAATGAGACAACATCCTGCAGCCCGATTTCTTCAGCATTATACGTTGCAAGCTCAACCATTTGGTGATCAATATCTGTACCAAGAATAGAAAGTTTACGGTCGTAATCCGCTGCGTCTTCCGCTTCTTCACGAGCTTGATTGTAAAGCTGGTTATCGATCCAGTCCCACGCTTCTGAAGCAAAGCTGCGAAACGAACCTGGTGCAATATTTTGACCAATGAGCGCCGCTTCAATTGGGAGCGTTCCTGAACCTGTAAACGGGTCAACAAATGGACGATCCGGATGCCAGTTCGTCAGCTGAATTAAAGCTGCAGCAAGTGTTTCTTTTAAAGGAGCTTCACTGTGCCGTTCGCGGTAACCTCGTTTATGCAGGGAGTTCCCTGAAGTGTCTAGTGTAAGCGTGACGTCATCTTTATGAATGGCGACTTCAATTCGAAACATTGGACCATCTTCTTGAAACCAAGAAGTCTGATAAGTTGAAGCCATTCGGTCAACGACAGCTTTTTTAACAATGGACTGACAATCAGGTACGCTGTAGAGTTGCGATTTCGCAGTACGCCCAACCACGGGAAACTCAGCGTTGGCAGGTAAATAGTTTTCCCATGGAAGCGCCTTTGTGCCTTCAAATAATTCATCAAAAGTAACAGCACGAAATTCGTCAATGACAATTTTTACGCGGTCGCCGGTTCTAAGCCATAAGTTTAACCTGGGAATTGCATCGATCGTTGCTTCTAGTCTAACTTGTCCATTTTCGACAACAGCGTCATGATAACCAAGCGCACGTACTTCTTTACCGACAAGTCCTTCAAGACCCATCTGTGTAGATATGACAATAGAATAAGTTTGCATGAATGGCAGCTCCTTTATAAGTACAGGTGAGAAACGTGCTTTGATATGAAAAAAACCCCTGAGCCAGGGGTCTTCCGTTAGAAGCCGAGTGTGTTCGATAAGCCATGTTCTGTTCCTTTGTGCTTAAACGGTTATTCACCTCGCACGCCGGAAGCAATCATCTATCTGCAGTTGAGCATATCAACTGCCCTTTCCTCCGTTGAATTCCTTCGGAAAGGCGCCCCTACCATATTTTTGGGTTTCTCGCTCGAGGGGTTTACCGCGTTCCACCCTGTCCGTTTCCGAACAGGCTCCGTCACTGTGGCACTTTCAAGATCATCAGCTCCTATAAGCATCAAGCTTACGTAGAGCTTTTCTCTGCCGTCCGGTCAGCTGAATGCCAACCGGCCCTGACTTATGATTTCGTCAGGCACGAACACTACGATCATCTCAGATCGTGCGAGCATGGACTTTCCTCTGAACACGTATTGTGAACAGCGATTGCTTGAACACACATCAGCTGTTTTAAGTGCAACCTTCATTATATAATAAATGTTTCATGTTTTCAAGGGGGAGATTCACCCTCGTGAATTGCCTTTCGGGCAAGCTGGTCAGCTTCACGGTTCTTTGACGACGGAACCCAGTTGACAAAAAATAAATCAAAATCTGCACTTGCTTTTAAAATGCTTTCTAAAACAGGTTGATATGCACGATTCTTAACTTTCCCATCATTAACTGCATCATCTACCAATTGGGAATCCGTATAAAATGCAGCAGCTCTATTTCCGTCTTTGCGCAATACTTTTAAAGCATACAAAAGTGCATAAAATTCAGCTTCATGGTTGGACATGTCTGTAAGCTTAAACGCCTGCCGAACAGTTTCACCACGTTCATTGATATAGTATATTCCCGCTCCGCTCGGTCCTGGATCACCAGCACTGGCTCCGTCGATATAAACACGTATCACATTAACCCACCTGCTTAATCTTCTGGGTCTTGATCATGAAGCTTTCGTCCAAATACTTCTTTTTCCAAATTTGACAGCCTTTTCAAGATATCATAGTTGGTATTCCCACCTGCAACCCGGGCTGCAGGCTGCTCATTGGGCTCTTCATTCGTAGATTGCGCGCGACTCACAGGTTGCGGCGCTTTCTTTTTTAACCTTTCAACTTCTTGTTCGAGTTCTTCTACCCGGTCTTGAAAAGCTTCATAATCTTGAATAACGGTATCTAAAAATTTATCTACTTCGTCTTTATTGTAGCCTTTCATGCTGGACTTAAACTCTTTATTAAAAATTTCCTTAGCGGTTAAATGTGTTGAACCCTTCACGATGACAACCTCCTGTATCAATGTTTTTACCTTTTTTATTGATCTCTTATCGCTTCATCTTTTTGATTTTCTGCAAGCTCATCTGCAATTTCCTGAATATCAAGTGGTGTGACCGTATAAATCGGATAATGAGCTTCAGCCGCTTTTTTTTCAGCGGCTTCAAGATAATATTTCGGTGTGCCCGGATAATCTTCGTCATATAAAATGAGCAATGCATCGCTTTTGGCAATGATCCAATCATTTTTTGCCCGTAGTTGAAACGGACCTTCATAACCGGATTGATACAACGGTTGATAAAAATCAACGGCCGCAGTCAGTTGATTATACCGGAGCTGGGCTTCTTCCGGCCATATGCTTTCCTGATTCGCAAATGGCGGGGTTAAAGCAAGCTTGACGCTTTGATCTTCTTCTTTCAAGTACAACGCGGTTTCAAGCGCCCACTGCTCCACCCCCGGTTGACCACTTGTCAGCAGCCACTGGCCACCTTCTTGGATAAACGCAAGCAGCCGCTTTCGTAATGCGTATTTTAAAACATGAATACGTTCATCGTCTTCTGAAAAAATACCGAGTTCTTTTGGCTTGTATCCGGTGACGGCTAGAACTTTCATCTTTTAGCCTCCATCATTGTCTATGTATAGTATACCATATCACTTCTTGCTCCGGAAAACAGCTTAAACTGCCGTCAATTGAGGTTCTAAATTCATATACCATACAATCTTACGCATAGATATTTCAAGAAAAGACTAAACGAAAAATAAGGCTGACAACCATCAAGAGCGCTGCGACCGCCATAATTGGGTCCCGTGTGCCAGCGTCTACCGAGATGCGAAGTCAGCCATAGTTTATGATGAATCTATTTATTTCATGCTAACGGTTGAACCACACAGCTTAAAACCAAGGTGGGCGCTGGGGCCGACCGGGATTCTGGTTTTGCGGGCCGCATTCAAAATGCTGATGATACACTTTATTCACAGTTGATGACGTGTGAGGGTGGCTATGATAATGCTTATATAAGTGGTGGTTTACGTTCGTTGTATGGGTAGGATGAACTTCCGGTACAATATATTCACAACAATGGTGCTTTGTTTGCTGCTTCGTTGGATGAACAACAGGCGGCATCATTTGAGGACGTCGTGGCCGCATCGGGACAACTCCTTTCCATCAAGGGTTACTATCACCTTATGTAAACGAGCCGCAGGTTGTACTAAGATACCAACCTATTTTTACCGTGTAAATTGTCTTAAGATGGTGATAGTTGTATAATTTTGCGCTTTCCCGGGAAATATTTCCTTATATGTGCCCCGGGCTTTTATTGCAAAGACGTGTAAGCCTGTTCTTGATATCTTTCGTATAATGGACACCCGGGACTTTAGACAAAGGTTCAGCTTTAGCTTCAGCAAGCTGTGTGTAATAAAGTGCTTTTTGAATTTGATCGTGCTGGTGCTCATAAATTTTAGCAAGCTCAATACAAGCTTTACAGCCAAACGCTCCTTCGCTTGCAGAAGCAAAGTAAAAAGCTTCTTCTGCCTCTCTTAGCTGCGACGTCTTTTTGTAAACTGTGCCAAGCCGGTACAATAACTCAGATTCGTTTTCATCTTTTCCCCGTAAATAACTAGCTTTAGCCTCTTCTAATGCACCTATATATTCAAACCACCGGCCAATTTCCAACTGCTCAAGCGGATAACTCCCCTGACAGCAGACCCGGTAAGATAAATCAATATACAGCTGTATTAAAGAAAGGACGTCCCATTCATTATGCTGAAGCACCCCGGAAATCATATTAGGATCTCCGAGCTGAACATAATCAAAATATAACATTGGCGCAAGATAACCCGGTGTATCTTCTGTCCGGTAAATACGAAGCATCTCTTCTTCAACGTTTTTTAGTTTAAAGGAAGATAAAAAAGGACGGTACAAACGACGGCTTGCGTGCAGCAAATCAATATGACCAAACTGTGGCAGCTTAGGGACTTCGTTGCGGACAAATGTATGCCGTGTTTTTACTTGCGGCCAGTCAAAGGCACGACCATTAAATGTCACAAGCCGCCGCTGTTCCGGCAGTTCTTTTAAAAAGTGATAATACATAGCTGCTTCATGCTCAGGTCCCGGAAGGATAAATTGGTGAACTTTAACGTGTTGTTCGGTAACTTGCGCATAACCAAGCAGAAAAATGGTGGTGCCGGCACCATGCTTTAAACCAGTCGTTTCTGTGTCGAAAAAAATCAAATCTTCAACATCGCTGTCTTGTGGGTGAAGTGGATGTTCGAAAGTGAGTGTTTCATTCCAAAGCTTATGGGCTTGAAACAACTCATGAAATGAATAAGCACCGAATACATCGGAGAGCTCATAAACGACTTCACGCTTAATGACATACTGATCGTCAAGATAGAGGGGCCTGCCTTGCAGCATTTCCCAATCACTGCTTAACTCATTAGATGGATTCATTTCATTTGTCTGAGAATCCTCAACTTCGTTTGATGCTGCTTCTTGCGTATGGCTCATATGTTTTTTCATACGCTGCAGTTTATTTTTCATCCTTATCTCCTTATTCCGTTGCTTTTCATTGTATAGCGGTTTGTACATCTTGTAGAAGCTTTTCGACGAGTGGTTTCATCACACCATTCTCATCGTAACCGATACATGATGGGCATCCCTGGCTGCACTGACAGCTCGTCAAAAGCTCAGTAGCGGCTTCGATCATAACTTCCATTCGTTGATACACTTGATCGGCAAGACCAATGCCGCCTGGGTAATGATCATATAAAAATATGGTTGGACGCTCGGAATGATCCGCCTTCACTTGATAAGCGACATGAACATCCGACCGGTCACTCATTGTATAAACAGGCACAACGTGTTCAAGCAGACGACTCACCCCAAGAAGTCCACTTTCAAAGCTCGATTCACCGTACGTTTGAATATAAGCTTCATTTAATTCAAGCCAGGCAGCTGTTGTATGAATTTCTTCCTGTGGTAGATGAATCGGACCTGAGCCAATATTTTCGTGGGTGCTTAACTTAAGCTTTTTAAAGATACTCGGCATGATCGTAATCGCTGCATCCCCGTAGCCGATAAGCCCATCTTTGGTTTTTCTTGTATGATCAATATCAATAACCTGCAGTCGAACATTTAAATTTGCATCTGTGAAATATTCCACATCTACCGGCCGTACATACGCTTTCTTTTCCTCCCAATCAAGCATCTCAACTTGATGCTGCTGCCCTTGATGAAGGTAAATCGCTTCTTCATGAAGGAGGGTCATTGCGCTGAAGCGATCCATCTCACCGATAACGGCATGTTCTGAGGCACGAGCTTGATCGATGATAATGATATTTTCTTGTGATGCTGACCGAAGACTGATGTTATGTGCCGGAAAACCATCACTCATCCAGTACCATTTCCCAGCACGCTCATGCAGAACACCTTCATCATTTAAGAAAGCAAGCACGTCTTCTACATCAGTGCCGCCAAATGTTTCATGCTGCTTAAACGGAAGTTCATAAGCTGAACACTTAATATGATCAACCAGGATAACTAAGTTATCAGGTTGAATACGTGCTTCTTCCGGTGTTGCGTTTAAAAAGTAATTCGGGTTTTGCGCCATATATTGATCAATCGGCGAAGCATCAGCAACCCAGACGACAACCGACTCATCCTCGCGGCGCCCAGCTCTTCCGGCTTGCTGCCAAGTGCTTGCAACAGTTCCCGGAAAACCTGTAAGTACAGCAGCTTGCAGCTGACCAATATCCATGCCGAGTTCCAAAGCATTTGTGCTAACAACGCCTCGTATTTCTCCTTCGCGTAATCCTTTTTCAATCGCCCGGCGCTCATTAGGTAAATAACCACCCCGGTAAGCTTGAATTGATTTCATTCCGTATTCATTTCTCACAAGTTCCTGCAGCCGACTGACGATCAGTTCCACACGAACCCGGCTTTTTGCAAAAACAATCGTTTGTATTTCGTTGGCTAAAAACGTACCGGCAATTTGCTGCGCTTCTTTCGTCGCGCTACGACGAATGTTCATCTGCTGATTAACAACCGGTGGATTATACATCACAAAATGTTTTTTTCCACGCGGGGCACCATTTGTTGAAATCTTTTCAACTGTTTCGCCAGTTAATTGTTCAGCAAGCTCTTTAGGATTTTGAATGGTTGCAGAGGTTGAAATAAACTGTGGTTCACTGCCGTAGTAGCGGGCAATCCGCACTAAGCGGCGCAGCACATTCGCGACATGACTTCCAAAAACGCCTCTATACGTATGAAGTTCATCAATAACAATATATTGCAGGTTTTCAAACAACGATACCCACTTTGTATGATGCGGAAGAATGGCTGAGTGAAGCATATCAGGATTTGTAATAACGACATGACCCGCTTCACGCACTTTTTGACGCACCGCAGGTTTTGTATCACCATCATACGTATAACCTTTGATTGGAAGTTCAAGCTGTTTAATCCATTCATTTAATTCACTGGTTTGGTCTTGGGACAGGGCCTTTGTCGGAAATATATATAGTGCTCTTGTTTCAGGCTTCTCAATAATACGCTGCAGCACAGGAAGATTGTAGCAAAGCGTTTTACCAGATGCTGTAGGTGTTACTGTTACAAAGCTTTCTTTGTTTTCTGCTAATGTTAATGCTTCTTTTTGGTGGGTATATAACTTTGGAATCCCTCGGTTAATTAATGCTTCTTTTAACTTCGGATGGATACCATCAGGAATATCAGCATAATCCGCCTGTTTTTCTCCGATTGTATGCCAAGCAGTGATTTCATCTCTTTGATGAAGATTCGATAAAATTTCTTGTAAAGATTGCTTTCCGAACATTTGCTTCCCTCCTTTTGTTATTTTATCAAGAATGAGAACATAATTCATTTTTTATTTATTTATGCTTTGTTGTTATTACGGTGCGTGAAATTTGAGGGGAGTTTAGAACTTGTCTATAATCAAAAAAAACTGCCCTCCAAGTAGAAGGCAGTCTCTTCTTAAACTTCTTGTTCTGTTTCAAGGAGCAAGTGATCTAATGTTTCAACAAGTCTTGCAATATCTGGTTTACTTACTTGATCATTAGCTCCAACACTGTAACCCTTATGCATTAAATCATCAGTAATCAATGAAGAGAAAATAACAACGGGTAGATGTTGCAGTTCTTTATGTTCTTTCACTTTATGTGTTAAATGATGACCATCCATACGAGGCATCTCGATATCAGTGATAATCAAATCAAGCTTGTGACGAATGTCGCTTGTTGAGTGCAGCATGGAAATGATGTAGTCCCAGGCAGCTTCGCCGTCGTTCATAAACATGATATTTGTGTAACCAGACTCTGTTAGTGTCTCATCTAAAAGATGACGAAGCATACTCGAATCTTCAGCGATTAAAATACTTTTCTCACTGCGCGCAGTATTGTTGTTTAAACGCTTCTTTTCATTTTCAGAGAAACCTGCTTCTGGTGCAATGTCTGCAATAATCTTTTCGTAATCGAGGAGAAGAGCCATTGAATCTTCCATCTTTACAACACCGATCGTATGAGACTGCATCCCTTGGGAGATTTCGTTTGGCTTTTCAATCTGGCCCCAGGAAATTCGATGAATACGTGATACTGATTGCACATGAAACGCTACTTTCGTCTGATTCAGCTCTGCAATGATAAACTTATCTGAACTCGTCTGCTCTTGTGGTTCAAACCCGAGCACAGCAGCGAGGTCAACCACCGGCAGGACTTCTTCTCGTAGACGGATCATACCGCGTACATGCGGATGGCGGTTTGGGCTTTCTGTGACATCAACTGGCTGAATAATTTCGCGAACCTTTAAGACATTAATCCCAAAAGTACCCGTTCCAACTGTGAACATGACAATTTCAAGTTCATTTGTTCCACTCTCAAGTAGTATATCTCCGTTTTTCTCGGATCTCATGACATATGGACCCCTTTCGTATCCAACTTTTGTTTTATAATAATATGGTATCGTTGAACGCTTAAGAAAACAAGCATATTTTAACGATAAGTATCTAAGTGAATAGATCTTCACGATTTAGCCAACGATAAAAGTTTGTCTATAAGCAGACAAAACCCCCGGATGCTGGCCGGGGGTTTTGTGCATATTCAATTAGTCCTGCAAATCTTCGATGGAGTCAATATCCATATACGCTGGGACTGCAAGGCCAATCGCTGCGCCTTCAAGGTTTGCACCTAGATCTACGAAGTCATCTTCCATGTCTTCGTAGTAAGCTTCGTGTGTGCCTGGGAGCCAAGCAGCAACCATCGCATCGGAGTCACCATTTGCAACTGAAGTAAACATGTGGTTTGCTTCAAGTGCACTCATTTCAACTTCGAAGCCGTGATCTTCCAACACTTGAGCAATCACGTTCGTCGAAGCAATTTCAGAATCCCATGCAACAAGCGTTAATTCAATCGTTTCACCGTCTCCTTCATCAACGCCGTCAACCCAGTCTTCAACAATGTCCTCGTTATTATCGACCCATTCACGAGCTGCTTCTTCTTCAGCAGTACCTTCATAAATGTCTAGCATAACTTCTTCCATATGGTCACCTTCCCAATGGAAGTTATCAAGAATTTCATACGCTTCCGGCATATCTTCTTCTAGACCATCACGCACGATTGTATGAATGTCTTCTGCTTCACCAAAGCTGCCTTCTGGATCATCGAGATACTTCAAGTCATGCTCTGCGAACTTATAGTGTGGATCCCAAGCAGTAACAACGATTGGTTCTTCATTATTAATCGCGTCATCAAGGGCTCCAATCATGGCTGCGTCCGAGCTTGCCTGCAAGTCAAAATCAAGATCATAGTCTTCAATTGCTTGTTCAGCTGAAGCCATAACGCCGGCACCAGCGTCGATTCCAGTAATCGTGTAGTCAAGCTCTTCATTATAAGCGCCTGCTTCCCCGCCAGCATCTTCTTCATCAGCGTCATCTTCGTCGTCTTCATCATCTTCGTCGTCTTCATCGTCCATCTCAGTTTCGTCAGCCGCGTCATCGCCGCCGTTTTCTTCAACTTCTTCTTCACCTTCGCCGCAACCTGCAGCAACTAGTGTGAAAGATAAACCTGCAACAACACCTACACGTTTCCAATTCTTAATCATAATTGTTTCTCCCCTTTGTTTCTAGAATAATTTTTATTTATGGTAAATACCCGGCTCCCCGGCCGGCAGCCGGGCATTTTCCCCGCAACATTACCGGCTGGAGCTTCCGATGCTTTGTGTGATCCGGTCAAGAATAATCGCAAGAATAACAATTGCTATACCTGCTTCAAAACCTTGACCTGCCTGGTTACGACCAACGGCGTAATACACTTGCTCACCAAGACCGGATGCACCGATCATCGAGGCAATAACAACCATGGAAAGAGCAAGCATGATTGTCTGGTTAATTCCTGCCATAATTGTTGTACGTGCCATTGGCAGCTGTACTTTCCAAAGCTTCTGTCCGGCAGTTGAACCAAAGGCATCAGAAGCTTCAATAACTTCAGACGAAACTTGACGAATACCTAAGTTTGTTAAGCGTATCGTTGGCGGCATCGCAAAGATAACCGAGGCGACAACACCTGGCTCCATACCTATACCAAAGAAAGCAACGGCTGGAATCAAGTAAACAAAGGCGGGCATCGTCTGCATAAAGTCCAAGATCGGTTTAATGATCTGCTCTAAGATATTGTTTTTAGACATCCAAATCCCAATCGGCACACCGATAAGAACTGAGATCATTGTTGCACTTAATACAAGTGACAACGTAAGAATCATGTCATCCCAGTAGTTCAAATTATCTATAAAGAACAAACCGATAAGTACGAACAATGCTAAGCCCGTTTTACGGCCGCCAAAGATAAATGTCACTACTGTTAATGCAATAATGAAAATCCATTCCGGGATAACGCCTAAACTCTCTGTAAGAATTAGCAAGAGAAAGGAAATAAACGCTTCAATCCCGTCAAAAATAAACTCTGCATTATTTAACCAATCTACAAAATCATCAATCCACTGCGCTAGGGGCATACTAGGAAACAGATCCATCTTCGTTCACCTCGACTCCTGTTAACGCGGCCAGCATTGACCCGCGAATAATAATACCGTTCAAACGATCGTTATCTACAACAGCAATTGGAACACCGCTTGTCGCAAGCATTTCCATAATTTCAGTTACAGGTGTTTCCGATGTTACTGTTGGCACATCAGCTTCTAAGACCTCTTCTAAGTCATCTTTGTTGTTTTTAACAAGGTCAGAAACTTGGTCCGCATGCACAATACCGAGCAGCTTCCGGTTTCGGTTTGTGACGTAAATACTTGAAATATTAGCATCACGCATCCGCTTCAAAGCAACGCGCGGGCCTTCTTTTTCGATATTTACTGTTTCTGGACGAACCATAACGTTAGATGCTGTATAAACTTTGGAACGATCAACATCTTCAACAAACTTCTCGACATAATCGTTTGAAGGGTTCGTCAAGATTTCTTCTGGTGAACCGATTTGAACGATCGCACCGTCTTTCATAATTGTAATACGATCACCAATACGTAAAGCTTCATCTAAGTCGTGCGTAATAAAGATAATCGTCTTTTTCATCGTCTGCTGTAAGTCTAAGAGCTCATCCTGCATGTCTTTACGAATCAATGGGTCAAGTGCGGAGAACGCCTCGTCCATTAACAGAATTTCTGGATCATTTGCCAGTGCCCGTGCAAGACCAACACGTTGCTGCATACCACCGGACAATTCATCTGGAAACTTATCTTCATAACCTTTAAGACCGACTAGTTCCAACGACTTTTCAGCTTTCTCACGGCGCTCTAAACGATCAACACCTTGAATTTCAAGACCGTACTCCACATTTGAAGCAACCGTCCGAAATGGGAACAACCCAAACTTCTGGAAGACCATGCTCATATCTGTACGGCGTACTTCACGAAGCGTCTTCGTATCCATTTTGGCTAAATCTTTTCCGTCAAGCTGAACAGAACCTTTGGTTGGTTCGATCAAGCGGTTGAGCAGCCGGACAAGTGTTGACTTACCACTACCGGACAAGCCCATGATTACAAAGATTTCTCCTTCTTCGACATCAAAGCTTGCATTGTTTACACCGACCGTACAGCCGGTCTTCTGCAAAATTTCATCTTTAGAGCTTCCTTCATTTAAGAGCTCCCGGGCTTGTTTCGTTTTCTTACCGAAAATTTTCGTGAGCCCTTCTACATTAATTTTAGACAATATGTAACACCTCTTTACGACATAATCCGTGCTTATCGCTCACCTTTCATACTATACCTCTTAAGTCCCTATTTCAACAACAACCGTATCAACCCTGTACTTTCTGTTTTTTATATACAGAATAAACTGTACGTAATTTATGGCGCATTTTCTTTAAATTCCTTGTAATTGCTTATCATTTGACCCATTATTGTCGTTTTCTATCTGTATATGGCTTTTGTTAAACTTTACATTAGTAGAAGGTGAAGGAGGCTCCAACCTTATATGGCAGCTGAAACAAGGCAGTGGGAGACCCTGGATGTGATTCGGGAGCGCTTTATCGCAGAGATGGCGCAAAACATGGAAGTGTACGGCATTTCTCAAACCGTTGGCCGTTTATACGGAACGATCTTTTTTCAATGTGCACCTATGACGCTCGATGAAATGAGTGAAGCCCTTGGTATGAGTAAAACAAGCATGAGCAACAATATCCGCCTGCTTTCAGAAGCAGACATGGTCGAGCGTGTTTGGGAAAAAGGGGTACGTAAAGATTTGTATAAAGATGAAGAGGATTGGTATAAATCTTTTTCTTCTGTATTCATTAATCGTTGGAAAGCTGCAACAGATGCAAACTTAAAAGCAGCAAAGGATGCTATTGTTGAACTTGAACAGATACACGATAATGCGGAGGATCCTGTCATTCAAGAACAAACAAACAGTGACCTCGCCAAAGTTCGTAAAGCTCATGCGTACTATGAATGGTTGAACGAAGTGATTTTTTTATTCGAAGACGGAACGATTTTCGAATATGTGCCAAAACGGCATTAATTACATAAAAAGTCCGGCGGTTTTTTCGCCGGACTTTTTTCATTAAATATGAATTTCAACGTCTGCATCTTGCTCAAGCTCGTTTACAACCGCTTGAATCTCTTCAGATTCCTGCTGTTGCTCAAGCTGTTGACGAATTTGTTCTTCAATCATTTCCTGTTCTTCTTCTTCGATTTCTTCACCTTCTGGCAGCTGTTGATCAATCATTTGCTGAACATCTTCGTCACTAACATCAGCTTCGATTCCTTCATCATCGAGGAATTCATCAAGCTTCAAGCTGACTTCAATATCTTCACGCATCTGCTCTTCTTGTTCTTCAGACAAGTCTTCGCCGCCCATCTGCATTTGCTGAGCTTCCTTACGTTCTTCGAGCTCGGCCTCTACTTCATCTTCATCGACTTCGTAGCCGCGCTCTTCAAATTCCTGCATTAACAGTTCCTGGCTTACAAGCTCTTGGGCTACGGCTTCTTTCATTTCTTCCTGTGCTTCTTCATCTTCAGGGTCAAACTGCCCCATCATCTGCATCATATAAAATTCGTAAATTTCTTCGAATTCTTCTTTATGAATCTCTTCACCATTGACTTCAGCAACGACATCAGGGATATCATCAAGATCCGCTTCCGGCGGCTCCTGCGATTCCATCATATCTTCCATTTCTTCGAGTTCTTCTTCATCTAATTCTTCATCCGGCTCACCTTCAGCCTCTGGATCTTCATCTTCATCGCCGTTACCATCTTCTTCTAGCTCGGCACCATTTTCATCATTGTTTTCTTGTGCTTCTTCAGCTGTTTCATCACCGCAGGCAGTTAAAGCAACCGCTGCTGCAGTTGTTACAATCGCATATCGCATAAATTTCTTCATTGGAATTCCCCTTTCTAGGCTGTTGCTTTACGCATTGTAACACACCGGTGCCTTGTGTAACAGGCATCAACCGGCTCAAGGAACATTTACACTTCGACATTTGTACAAATAAAAGCGAAACTCCTGATATGTCAGGGAATTTCGCTTTTATGGCCGAAGATAAAAAATTGTGTGATGTTTTACAACATTACCAAGTCATGATCCCAAAAACCCTATGAACTGCAAAAAACAAAGCTAAAAAACCGCCAAACAATGACACGTATGCAAAGCCCCGGTCTTCTGAAGGTAAAAAAAGCAGTTCAAGGCCCAGGCTGAAAAGAAAACCGCTAATAATGAAAGCAAACAACCCTGTCACCTCGACTGCCCCATCTGTAAAAATAACAAGAAGCATCCAAAGACCGCCAATGACCCCAAAACTCCACCGCAGTTTTCGCCATAAAGCTGCCTGTTTCATTGCATGCCCTCCTCATCACGGATTAACCACGGACGTTGTGCAGCCCAATGCACATTCACAGAAACATCGAATACTTCTGACAATATAGGAGAGGTCAATACATGTTCTTTGCCTCCGCAATGGGTTATGTTTCCATTTTGCAATACCGCAGTCTTATTGATCGAGGGAGCGATCTCCTCAATATGGTGGGTGACATATATGATTGTAGGACCGTCTTCAACTCGAGCGAGCGCATCGACTGCAGCGACCATATCTTCACGCCCGCGAACATCCATGCCTGTCATTGGTTCATCGAAAATTAAAATGTCCGGTGAGAAACAACGTGCCCTTGCAATCAAAACCCGCTGCTTTTCACCTTGACTTAAGCGATAGAGCGGTTCATCTGCTTTATGAAGCACCTTTAAATCATCTAAAGCTTTTTCAGCTTGAGCAAGCTGATAATCATCTGTCTGTTCAAACAAACCGACACTCCCGAAAAAGCCACTTAAGACAATCGCAAGTGCGGTCTCGTTTTGTTTGTTTTGAAAGCGCGCTGTTAAATCATCGCTCACCCACCCAATGCGTTGGCGCATCACTTGTACCGGCACTGTACCGAGTGGTTGTTGAAAAACAGCTATCTCCCCTTTTGTCGGCCACATATAACCATTTAAAAGTTTTAAGAGTGTCGTTTTCCCGGCACCGTTCATGCCGATAAGTGCCCAGTGTTCCTTGGCATCCACATGCCAGTTAATATCCTGCAGCAAAATGTTTCCCTGCTGTTTTACTTCAACATCCTGAAACGAAATCATAACGTATGCCTCCGCTATTCAATATAGCGAAGCGAATCTATAGTTATATCTTCAATATCATGTTTCGTCCAATCAGCCGCTTGTTCTTTCCCGTATTCCTTAATCTTTTCTTCAGACATTTCATCACTGACATTTAGATGAAGTGTCTGATGTTTATGATCCCCTTTCACGCTGTACGAAAAATGAACCTCTACCTGCATGTAACTTCCTCCTTTGAAAATTCAAATCCTCTTTTAACGTTACCCTCAATTTATAAGCCTAACACTAGAAAATCTCCTGCCTTGATTAAGACAGGAAGTTTCCTAAAATATAAAAGGCTATTTTACTTATGTTATAACGACTTGAAAGTTCGATTCGTATAATTTTATAAATGCTTATTCATTGATGAAATCGTAGCGGCGTAACCTGAAGAGACGAATAGAACAATTGCGGTGAACTTCAGCAACAGCGCAGAGAGACAAGCTACCGCGTTGCACGCTCTGCGCGCAAAAAAACACCTGCCTTATTTAAGACAGGTGTTTTTTCTTTAACAACAATCATCGCCGGCACCGGCCATAACAAGGCCTTGCTCACCATCTTCATCTTCATCTACATCAAGCGTGACGTTTGCCACGTGATCGACGATTTGACCTTCAATGCCGACTTGGATTCCATTGATTGTACGGACATCATCATCTGCTTGTGCCTCATCCAGAGACAACCCAAATTTTGGGCCTCCTCAGCCCATGCCCGCAAATACGACACGAATTTGATCCATGCCATGCTCATTCATAATGCTTTCTAAAAATTGCTTTGCCTGATCTGTAATTTGCATTTCACTCACCTCTCAATCGTATTTATTCTATCTTATCTTCATATTTTTTGAAAACCTTAAAGTCTTGATTCCCAAAACGTTTGAAAATTTTTTGAGGCAACTTTTTCTACAAATGAAGCTTGGTAGTAGTTTAACATATAATCAAGCAGCTCACCTACATCTGCCGGAGAATGAAGTCCATCAACGTAATACGTAACACCATCAAAGTCCGAACCGAAACCGACAATGTCTTCACCGCCTAAAGAAGCGATGTAGTCAATTTGACGTACAATATCATCAAAGCCGGCACGATTCTCTCCGTTAAGAAATGGCGGTGTAAAAACAACACCCATAAACCCACCTGCATTAATCAAAGCTTTAATTTGTTCATCAGTTAAATTACGCTTATGATTGCACACACCCTGGGCATTACTATGACTGGCCAGCCGTATGCCTTGATGCTCAAAAACATCCCAAAATGAACGCTCTCCTAAATGAGACACATCAACGGCAATGTTACTTTCATCTAAAAAAGAAAGTACTTCGAAACCTTGCTTGGATAAGCCTGCATTTCTCGGTTCAAGGCAGCCATCTGCAAGTTCATTTGCCTCATTCCAAGTGAAACTTGCCATTTTAAGCCCGGACTGACGCAATAGGCGCCAGCGATCCATACAAGCCCCTACTGAATCTGCCCCTTCAAGAGCCAGAATTGGCGTTGTACCACTTTCCCCTTTTGTCCAGGCTGCGCCTTCAATTAATTGGTGATATAAATCAAGCTGCTGCAGTAAAATATCCCAACCATCCGAACGGCGTTCAAACACAGGCTGAAATAAAGCAAACACTTGATATAGCACGCCGGCTTGACTTAAACGCTCAGGCGTCACATCTATTTTACCTTCTACAGGAAAACGCTCCCATCCGTTGCGCCACAGCTGCCAAAGAGTATCACAATGACTATCGCTTACTCTCATTATCTCACCTCTAAAAAAATTTTGAACGCATGCACCTACAAACTGCATAAACTACAAACAACTACACTTAAAGAAGAGGTGAAGATGATGCAGCAGCCTCCATTTATGCACCACCAACCACAACGACCTATGCCGATGCGCCCAATGCACCCTCCGATGACACCTTTCCATCGACAGGAGCCATTTGTTCCACCTGCGTTTCATGGGCGACTAGAACCTCCAATGCAGGCGCGGCCGCGATATAACCAGTTCAAATACGCCTTTACTAACCCTAATGGCGAGTTTGATGTCCAAAAAACGATGCAGACGATTGACACTGCGATGAAAACGTATCACCAAGTTTCTCCGCTGTTACGAATGCTACCTAGTTTGTTTTCACCCGGACGATGATTTGCAGCGGCGGAAAACCGGCCTCTTTTTATAAGTAAAGAAACGCCAGAGCCACTCTAACGGGCCGAAATTAAAATACAAAAGCCAAACTTTACTGAAGACAATTTGGCCTAAGAATATGACGCATACCAAGCCCACCGCCGTTATTAAATGTGTATGACCAAACCATCCAAAACCATAACCATAGAATATGCTTGTCGCAATAATTGACTGCATCATGTAGTTCGTCAGTGCCATTTGTCCTACATGGCGCAACGGGCGCAGTAAGCTGCGCCCTTTCATATTCAAAAGAAAATAAGTGCTTGTCATATAAAACAAGCAGAGACTTAAACCGGCAATGCCCCCGCTAAATTCTTTTAAACCAGCATCAAAAACAGGATGGATTAACGACTGTTCACCTTGCAGCAACTGCTCTAAAGCAGCCGTAATTACGCCTACAATTAATGCTGCACTCCAAATCGATTTTAGCTGCTGCCTTCCCGCTTCATCAGGCGAAATCAAACCTTGCTTGGCTGCATAAAAACCAATCATAAACAAACCAAGCACCATCGGTACAGCAAGTAAATAATTCGCAGCAACAAAAGGAAGCTCTTCAAAAACACGAAACATTAAAATTTCGGTATAACTTCCAGTTTGATAAACCTGCTCGGCTTCAAGGAATAATGTTTTTACAACATCGCTCTGTTCCGGAAAGTAAACATTCACAACTTCTGCAAGCATCATAAATACACTCATAAGTGCAATAGCACCAAAGTAAAACACGACCCCCCAGCGCAGGAGTGTTCTTTTTGATGCACGGAAAAATAATAGCAGTAAAAAGCCGCTTAAGGCATAATTAAATAGGATATCACCGCTCCAAATAAAAACGAGATGGATAAAGCCTATCATTAATAATCCAAGCAGGCGACGCTTAAATAAAGGAAGACGATTCGAATCTATCACTCCACCTTTTGACAAAAACATGAAAAAACCGATACCAAATAGAATTGAGAACATCGTATAAAATTTACCATCTGCAAACAAAGCAATGGCTGCTTCAACCCATTGATCAATCGGGTGCTCCCATAATTCAATATTTGTGCCTTCAGTATAAAATTTAGGCGAGCTAAATAGCTGAATATTGACTAAAAAAATGCCTAAAAGCGCAAACCCGCGCACAATATCCAAAAATTCAACCCGCTCACCGACCGGAGATAAAGATGATGTTTTCACCTGATCTCCTCCTTCGTCTATCTTATGTATATAAAAAAAGCCCCCACCCCCTTCTGCAATGAAAGTTCTCATCAACCGTTCACTGCGAAGGTGGTGAGTGAAAAATTATTAATTAAATTTGTTTTTGAAAAAGCGGCATCGGCCGCAAATACACTTTGACGTGTGAAGGGAACACACCTTGCTCTCTAGCGCGTAGAAGTGATTCATACATACGCTTGCCGCCACCGGCATTGGCTGAGTGAACCGTAATGCGCTCAGCGTAAATTTTATTCTCTATCATATATTCTACAACAGCGTAACCATTTAATGATTTAGAACCTAGATCATGATCAAGAGAAATGTGTTTATAAACACGATCAGTTGACAGAACTTCCATGCATTCTTCTGCTGAACGAACAAGTGTATATCCTTCGGGGCAGCAACGAGTGTCGTCAAGAAAAATGTTGTACAGTTCCAAAAAATCATCCTTTATTACACACCTGATTGCCTCCGAGAATGTGCAACTACATTTATTATAACATCCACGCGCCCTACTTTAAACATCACTGGAAAACGATGCCGATTCATGTAAATTGAAAACGTGTTGTTGTAACGAACGTAACCTTATCTGCACATCCTCTTCATCAGTAGAAGTGCAGGATGCCGTTATATAATCTGTGATTCTTTGTAAAACAACCTCTCGTTCTGCATTAAGCTTTTCGTTTACAACGTCTGCAAGCATTTCGGCTACCAGCGCTCGAAAGCGCACAGACGCTTGTTGAATGCATGGACGAAGCAGCTGCTCTAATGATTCCCGGTACGCCTTAATACCTTCATGAACAAAAAATTGATTTAAATGATCGTACCCTTCAATAAGCGGATCAATTTGTATAAAAATATCATCAAGTTCTAGTTTTTCTTGAAACGTTACAGGCAGAGACGAAGGAGACTCACTCATATTCACAGGAAAACCTGCCTGTTTAAGCGCCTCTGCAGATTCCCTTTGAAACTGTTGAAACTGTTGCGCGGCAAATGTTTCGCAACGCCACAGCGTCATACGCATATCATCGTTAAACTCTCTCATGATCCAATGCAAAAGTTCGTACGTTTGACGTTTCAGCTGAGAAGTGAAGTTTTGTGTTTCTGAAAAACTGCCACGGTTTAACACGCGCTTAAATTCATCACCGAATTTAAACATTGTCCGCTGCATGAGGTGAAAAAACTGTTCATGCACTTCTTCTTTTACGACCTCAACGTAAACATTTACTGACATAGCTTTCACTTGAGAAACAACCGTCTCACCTGCGGATTCAACTCGTTGAATCCGGGTCACTCTGTCGAGGGATAATTGGTAAAGCTGACGACTGCATTCTTGCTCAATTTCCTTGAGTAACCTGGCAGCTTCAATTTTCAACCTGCCTGTAATTTCATTTTGTAAGTAAGCTTGAATTGTTTGCTTGATAAACGGCCAGCCACCTGTGGACGAGTTGTTGTGAGCAAGTGCTTCTTTAGCGGAAACCGGAAGAACACATGGAGGCTTTTGATAAAGGGCCTGTAAATTTGCCGTTGTATAAGAAAGCACCTCATGCAGCTCCCGTTCGTTTTCTGCTAAGTCACTTGCATTCAATAAAAAGAAGGTATGATCACTTGTACGGATGTCGTTCGCTGCGGCCATCGATTGGATGACTGAAACATCACTTCGTGAAAAAGCATGCGTGTAATACATCATATAGATCATAACATCAGCATTTCGCAGTTCTTCAAATGCCCGCTCGGTATGGAGCGTGTGTATTGAATCTACGCCAGGAGTATCAATAATCGTCGCGTTCACATCTGAAAATGCATGAGCTCTGTACAAAACAGCTTCTTTAACAAGCAGTGCTTGCTCGTTATCTTTTGTTAACAGTTCAAGTTCGTGTTGATCAAGAAAAATTGTTGATCCTGCATGGTGTTCAGCCTCTAGCAGTTTTTCAGACAACTTCCAGATCACTTGGAGCTCTTCTTCATGAAGTAAATCGTGGATTGATGTTTCTTCTGTTTCTTCTTGTTCTTCTCCTTCTGACGAATCGTTGTAACGTTTTTTTGTAAATAAAGCTTGAGCTTCTGCAGCATTTACAACTTTCTTCCCGGCAAATTGCAAGTAATCATTGATGTCCTGCAACAGTTCATCAGCGGTTTTATAACGCACTTGCGCTCTTCCATTTGAAAATTCAGGTGTCGGCGGCCGTATTTCCATTGGAAAAGCTGTCGTTGGTTCCGGGGAGGCTGGAAAATGAGCCCCTTCAGCAATGACGTTGAGTAACGTAGACTTTCCTGTACTAAACTTACCAAACAGTGCAATTCGGTAAGAAGGCGTATTTAACTTATTTACGAGCCGCTCCACCGTTTCCGTAAACGAATAGAGCGTTGGCAAATCCTTCATTTCTTCCGCGACATCTGCTAATTGTGCTGCGGTAAGCTGTGGCACTGATTCACGCCGCTTACCATGATGATGCCACTGGTATTGTGCCAATTTGTGCAGATCTACAGCTTCATTTTCGTTTTGATACGCTGTGAGTTGAAATAATCGTTTTACAGACGCCGGGGGATTTGCAGGCTGTAAAAGGTTAGTCAACTGTTCTTCAACATGTGTCTGCCAGTTTTGGATGGCTTCATCTTTTGTCTGCTTATCCTCTAAGGTATGAAGATTCTGCCAAGCTTGCTCTAATCCTTTATCTAACTCTTGAATTTTTTCTTTTTTAGCTTCTTCTGCGTACCTTTGAATAGCCGGTAGAATCAACTGCAGCCGCTGCTTCATCTCAAACTTAAGCTCAAGTGAAATATTGCGGCAGAATTGAATGACGTATTCTTGAGAGAGTCGAGCACCTTTACGCTCAGCCCTCAGCAGTATATCGCTTGTTATGTGAAAGTGGAGTTGAGAAGTTATTTCACGCACGCGTTCACGACTGCAATTGAGTTCGTAAAGCAAGACTTCAACCTCTTTACGCACAGGCAGATAAAAGTGAATATCCATTTGTTCTTGTAATTCATGAAGCAGTTTATTCTCATGGTCTGTTTGAGACTTACGTGTGAAAGGCAACTGAAGCAACATCTTCGCTTTTTTTGTCCCTGCTTTTTCATGTAAATAATTCCGGGCAGCAACGCGGGCACTGTGTGGAGTTAAACTCGCTTTCTCCCAAAATTGATCAATGATGCGAAACAGCTTTTTTTCAAACCTCTTTTCAAATACCTCCCAGTCTTCGCGCTCATTTTGCAAATCATGAACTTGCTGCTGCTGTGCTTCAAGCTTCCTGTTTGCAAACTCGCGAATGTTTACTTGCAGCTGATTCTTAAATTGATATAAGTGTCCCCATATGGTCATAAATGGCAAGTGATATGAAGCACACCAGGCACTTAAGTTTAGTAGCAGTTGTTCAGTCTCACTTTGTTCATGATCCGGGTGATGAGCTGAAATAAAAATAGGTGGTTCAATATCTGCTTTGGCCGCAGTCTTGAGATGTTCAAAATGGGACAAAAACTGTGGGCCGGGACGCTCTTTTAATTTATCCACCTGCGTCATTATCGGAATGATCCGCCAATGGAACTGACAAAGCGAAGCTAGAAAATCTGTATTTTGCGACGAAGCTGCCTGTTGAACATCCATACAAAATAGAATAACATCAGCGTTTGGTAATGCCTCAAAAGCAGCTGATGCGTGCAGTTCCTCAGTAGAGTCCACCCCCGGCGTGTCCATCAGCTGAACACCATAGGGGAGCTGGAAACTTTCAGATTGTATGTGCAGTTTTTCAATAGCTCCGTAACCTTTACAAAATGATTGGACCTCTTCCCAATCTGGAAAGCTGTTTATTGTCTTGGTATCTCCATTGGTAAACTTTAAATGTAAACTCTCTTCGCCGCGTGAAAGTGTCACAACGTTTGCACTCGTAGGCACCGGATGTGAGGGAAGTGCCTCAACTCCTAAAAGTGCGTTGATTAAGCTTGATTTACCTGAAGAAAAAAGACCAGCAAATGCTATTGTCATTTGCAAAGATGCTGCTTTTAATTCAAGACGATGAAGCAAGCGGTAAAACTCACTTTGCTGAATTGGCGGAGGGTTTGTTTTTAGTTGTTCAAGCAGTGCTTTTAATGCGGCCTCATTTACTGTGTATGTTTGCTCAAAATTCATGTATCCCTGATCATTCACACTCATCATTGTCCCGCCTTTAAATCACTAGACTCGTTGAACCCCTTATAGTAAGTAATCACGCTGAAATAAAACTTTGTACGGCAGATCAATAAAAATGTAAGCTTCTTCATGCAGCTGTACAGCATACGTACGAATTCGTTCGTTTGTATGAATATCTGTATAAAGATCAGATAAAATCCCTTGTTTTTCCACAGCCATGCGCATAATGTTTTCAAGAAAATAAGGACGCCAGCTCCAGTTAACTTCCTCATCCTCTGGATAAGCCGACCATTCACCGTTTTTAAAAAGCGCATTGGCAGACCGCTGAAACCCTTTTTCATCGCAAATATAAATTCGAAAAGCAAGTTCTCCAAGTTCACGACCCATGTTCAAAATGAAGTCATCAAATGATGAGTCTCGTTTGAAATTTTTAATTAATGGCTGCAGCCGCTCATTTAAAAGCTCACGAAGTTGGATTTGCGCTTCAATCTTTTTCTTCTCGTAATCTAAAAAATAATAATAATCTTTTTGCAGTTTCATCTTGTATTGGTCTTTTGCTTGAAAATCCTTCTTCGGTTTATCTATATAGTAACCTTGATAATACCGCCCGCCCTGCATCCAGGCAGCATATAAATCATGAAATGATGACAAACGCTCAACTAAAAGGACAGCCCCGAGCTTACGGCTCAGCATCCTCATTGCATTTGCTTCTGCAAACACATTTTTTAAAATTTCGTCATCTTTGGTTGCTGCTGCATCGATTTTGATGATGTTTGGTTTCGCTGCAGCGATGGCTTCTAAATCGCCGCCTCCCATTCGAACATCATCAATTGCAACTTGTATGCCGAGGCTTTTTACGTACTGAATAAACGAGGTTACCCGGTGCTTATCACTTGCAATGGCATGTTCAGGAATGTCGAAGACGAGTTTTTTTCGATCAAGGCCTTCTTTCTCCCATGCTAATATCCTGGCAATCAGTTGCTCTCCGCGGTCAGTAGCATACATATGGGCTCCTATATTTAAGAATAAAAGCCCACTTCCTTCATTGATCCAATCCGAAAATGCCCGCTCCTGCAAACATTCGTCAACTTCAATTTGATAATCCTCCGGAACTTCTGGATCTAAAAAAAATGGTGCAAGACTGACCGTTTCGCTTGCTTTTGTTATGTAGCGCCCGAACATTTCATAGCCGGCAATTTCCTGACGGTCTGCACTCACCACCGGCTGATAGTACGGGACAAGATGAGTTTGGTTCATCACAATTTCAAGTGCGTCCAAAAAATCCCCTCCTTTCGTGTTTTCACACATTAAAACGTTCGTTTAGAAATGCATCAATATACGTAACTACCGTTTCAGGGCTTTCTTCAGATATTAAATGTCCTGTGGACTTAAGTGTATAAAAAACAGCATCAGGTAAGGCTGCTGCTAAGCGCTCTCCAGATTGAACGGGTAGAACGCGGTCGTTTTCTCCCCATAGGATTAAGGCAGGAATTTTAATGGCTTTATATTCACGCTCTGATAGATCTCCTTCCCGTTCACGAATGAGACGTTTTAACGAGTGATAAAATCTGCGATCTTTTAAAGGCTCGGCATAAATTTCTGCCTGCGCTTTCGTCACTAAAGATTCATCGTGAACAACAGTTTTTAAAACGGTGTAAGGATCTTTTTTTTGTACATAATTACGCAGCCAGAGCGTAAAAAAAGGGAAACGTGTCATCATCCGAAACAGCCGCGGGCTTTTTGGAAGCTCTGCTGAAGGTGCTAAAAGAATCATCCCTTTCAATCGCTGCGGTTGTTGGCGGGCAAGACGCAACACAACTTGACCGCCCATCGAGTGGCCGACAGCAATCACCGGACGATCTGCCGTTTTTTCAGCGATCAACTTCTCAAGGGTGCGTCCCATTTGATCATAAGAATGATGATACTTCATCCCTTTTTCACTTTGACCAAACCCGGGCAAATCCACTGCTAATACATCGCCATACGCCTGCAGTTTCGGTATGAGTGCTTGAAAGCTGAATGTTGTTGAAAATATACCGTGCACCAATAAAAAAACGAACCTCGGCGCCGCATCATGCGCCCCGAGGCTATCGTACCATTCCGTATGAAGCTTAACACCATCAATTTCAGCCAAAGCGGATCACCCTTTTCAACACATCGATGTTACGCAAAATCAAACGGCGTCTCTTGATAAACATAATAGTTCAACCAATTTGTAAACAACAGATTCGAATGAGCCCTCCAGCGAAGCGGCGGCTTTGTTAAAGCATCATTTTTAGGAAAATAATTTTCAGGAACGTCAGTTGCTAAGCCACGCTGTTGATCACGTTCGTACTCTTCCTTAAGTGTGAAAGCATCGTATTCGCTGTGACCTGTTACAAAAATCTGGCTGCCATCATCAGCTGCCGCGATATACACCCCAGCTTCTTCTGATTCGGCTAAAATATGCACACCTTCAGCTTGCTCTATATCTTCACGCCTTGTTTCTGTATAACGAGAGTGGGGAACGAAAAAGTAATCATCAAATCCGCGCATTAATTTTTCGTTTGTATTCGTCACATGATGGGAAAATACGCCGAACTGTTTTTTTGGCAGGCTGTGTTTTGGTACACCGTAATGGTAATACAACCCAGCTTGTGCGCCCCAGCAAATATGAAGAGTGCTCGTCACGTGAGAGCGGCTCCACTCCATAATCATTTTCAGCTCTTCCCAGTAATCAACATCTTCAAATGGGAGCTTTTCAACCGGCGCCCCTGTAATAATCATTCCATCAAATGTACGGCTTTGAACTTCATCAATCGTTTTATAAAAGGTCGATAAATGTTCACTTGATGTGTTTTTTGACTGGTGGGTATCCGGGTGAATAAATGAAACATCCAGCTGCAGTGGCGTGTTACCAAGCAACCGTAATATCTGTGTCTCTGTTTTTTGTTTTTCCGGCATTAAATTTAATATTAAAATCTTTAGTGGACGAATATCTTGTTGATAAGCACGGCTTTCGTTCATCACAAAGATATTTTCTTCCTGCAGAATATCTTTCGCCGGCAGATGGTCAGGTACTTTAATCGGCATTGCTGCTTCTCCTTTTCTTTGCTATGACTCAGCTCTTTTTGTCTAAATACATTACGAACGTCAACATAACAAAAAAGTGAAAAAATTTCAATTCGTTCGCTTCGATATTACGAATTTTTTCGTTCCTCCACTGCCTTTAACAATTGATCTGCTAATTGATCCGCTACCCGGTCGTCACCGAGTTGCTGATCTACACGTCCGTGCGTTTCATGATGAAAATCCGACCCTCCGGTACGCACAACGTGACGCTTCCTTTCTTGTTCAGCACTCGCAGCAATCCGGGTATAACGTTCGCGCTCTGCTACTGAATGGTCACGATGTTCGATTTCAATACCGTCAAGCCAACCTTCAAGCAGCCACTCATAAACATCTTCATCCATATTGTAGTGACCAGGGTGGGCAAGTACCACAACACCACCTGCATCGCGAATCATCGTAGCCATTTCCCAAGGAAGACGCTCTTTCGGCTTCGGAACAAAACATGGTGCCCCTTCACCTAAATAACGATGAAAAGCCTCGCTTACGCTAGAAACATACCCTTCTTCTATCAAAACTTTTGCAAGGTGTGGACGGCCTAGACTACCACTTTTTGATTGAAAAACTTGTGCTTCAGAAAACTCAAGACCTTCACGATGACAGGCTTCGATCATTTGCTGCATCCGCTCAAGCCGCTGCCGACGTTGCTCAGTTAATTCGTTTTGAAGCTGTTCATCATCAGGATTCATTCCGTAACCTAACACATGAATGCTACGGCCGCGCCAGCGCGAAGAAAGCTCAATTCCTGGAATACAAGTGATGCCAAGGTTTTTGGCTTCAGTAACCGCTTCCCAAATTCCATCGGTTGTATCGTGATCTGTTACAGCAACGTACTTCAAGCCGGCTTTTGCACACTTTCTCATAAGCTCAGATGGTGGGTAAGCTCCATCTGAAGCTGTAGTGTGCATATGTAAATCTGTATCCCGATAGGTCACTGTAAATTCCTCCATGCACGACACACACCGCCATTGATAAAGAAGCGAACAGGTCCTACCTGTCCGCCTCTGAAACAATCCATGCAGCTTGACCGCCTGCGGTGTGATCAGTGTAATTAAATTCGTAATAGTCCGCTGGATCGACCTCAAAAGCGATGGTGCCCCGGCGTTGGCCTTCAGGGCGTACTTGACCACCAATTAATCGTCGATCCCCATATGTTTCATCATACTCGTAGGCATATCCGTCTTCATCTACGAGCAGTGCATTAAATAATGAGATTTGTTGAATATCTTCATGTGGGTTGAAAAATGTAACATCAACAACCAAATAGGACTCATCCTCATCACCGGTTTCTTGATAAGCATCATTGACTGTAACGTTCAAACCTCCGATGCTGGCTGTTTCTCCAAGAGATAAAAGATGATCTGATGTTTGTGAGACGGCAGCAACGTCTTCTCCAAATGAACCTGAAGCATGATTAGACTGCATGAAAGTTCCGCTTAAAAAGCCGAGTAGAAATACAAGTCCAACGAGAACTCCGAGTTTTTTCTGCATCTTACCCCCCCTAATGCACCAAACCTTCATTCATTGACTAATTGTTCAACTGCTTCCACCAGCTGTCATAAACCGTGACCGGCGGCTGTCGCTTATGTTCCGTTCGTTCATAAAAACGAATAATTTTATCGTGAATTTCAGAAGGTACTGTTTTTCCTTCGAGAAAATCATCAATTTGGTCATATGTCATACCGAGCGCTTCCTCATCCGGCAGTGCAGGTTTATCTGATTCTAAATCAGCAGTTGGCTCTTTATGCCTTAGAAACTCTGGTGCATCTAAGGCTGCCAGTAATTCTTTGCCTTGGCGTTTGTTTAATCCAAATAACGGTGCTACATCGCAGGCACCATCTCCAAATTTGGTGAAAAAACCTGTGACAGCTTCAGCAGCATGATCCGTACCAACCACAAGGCTGGAAAACTCAGCAGCTAAATCATATTGGATCTTCATACGCTCGCGCGCTTTTGTATTACCTTTATTAAAGTCACTCATCTTCTGCCCAATTCCAGCTTCAAACGCTTTTTCGGCAGCATCAACAGCCGGTGCGATATCTATGTCAAATGAACGATCCGGCGCCAACCACTTCATCACAGCTGCAGCATCATCTTCGTCTACCTGCTCTCCGTAAGGAAGGCGGGCGGCTGTAAAGGCATAAGTTCCACCGGCTTCGTTTAATTCATTGACTGCCTGTTGTGCAAGTACGCCGGCAAGAGCTGAATCCTGTCCCCCGGAAATACCAAGCACAAAACCTTGAACATTTGCCGTTTTTGCATATGTTTTTAAAAAGTCAACACGTTTTCTTATTTCTTCTTCTACATAAATTGACGATTTAGCATCAAGCTCACGAATAATCTCATTTTGTGTTTTTCCCATGCCTCATCCTCCTTATCATCACTTATCAGCATGATCACCTTTACCTTTTATCTCCATGTTATAAACATGCGAGGTGCAAATATTAAACCGGTACATATGTGCTTCAAGCCCTTCAGCTTTTAAAATATCACACTGCCAATCACCGAAAAGATCAAAATGTGGGTACGGTGCCCGGTCATGTATCCATTGAGATTTTAATCCATATGCCTGCCCCCAGGCTACGAGTGCTTGCCGATCACTGCAGGCGGCTTTTGTGACGGTACGCATATTCGGAAACCGGTCATCGCGCCAGAAATGCGTGATAATTGCAATTTCACCGCGCTCTGCTTTTCTTTTCCAAGCGCTAAGCTCTTCTTTTGAAATTCCGAATGCCATCCTTTTCCTCCTGTGAAAACAACTACTCCACCTCTGCAGCAAGTTTAACTTTTTCATATACTTCGTGTAATTCAGGCATAACCCGGCGCAGAGGTTTCGGGCGAAAAGTGTCTTTATCTACACAGACATGGGTTGTTGTGCCGTCAACACAAACTGTTCCGCACGGTTTTTGTATAGTATATGCGTAAGACACCCGTAAACCATTATACCCTTGAATCCATGTGTATACATAAATGTCCTCACCGTAATGAGCCGGCTGCTTATAATTTAAATTCACCTCAGTAACAGGGGCTAGCAAACCTTTGTCTTCCATTTCTTTGTAAGAAAAACCAAGCTGGCGAAACAAATCTGAACGACCTAGTTCACACCAAACGAGATAGTTTGAGTGATGTACAACCCCCATTTGATCTGTTTCTGCATAACGTATTTCTATACGTGTTTCTGCTTTTGACATTTTTAGCCTCCTATACTGCGCTTTGTGAATGCTGAAAACGCAGCTTGAACATCTTCTTCAATTAAACGCTGCAACTGCTCACTGTCAACGTTTTGGTTAATTAAACGCAGTGCCTGCTGTTGAAACATTTCTTCACTCATATCCTGTGCAGATCGGGCATTGCCTTCCGGCGGTGAGGCATCGAATAACTGCTTTAACAGTGTAAACGCCTGATTACTTAAATAATAACCAGCGGATTCCGCTTTATATTGTACAATTTGAGCCAGTTCCTCAGCACTGTATGGCTGAAAATGAAACGTCTTTTTAAATCGCGAAGCAAGTCCCGGGTTCATTTTTAAGAGCTCCTGCATCGGTGCAGTATAACCTGCAAAAACAACAATTAATCGATCTTCATACTTTGTCATTTCTTCAACAAGTGTATCAATTGCTTCACGACCGAAGTCACCTGCGCCTTTCGCAGCCAAAGCATAAGCTTCATCAATAAATAAAACACCACCGAGCGCTTCGCGAACCTTTTTCTTTGTTTTAATGGCTGTTTGACCTGTATATCCTGCAACAAGGTCGGCACGTCCACACACAACAAGATGCCCTCGTTTTAACAAACCAAGATCTTTTAACAACCTTGCAAAAAGACGTGCAACCGTGGTTTTACCTGTTCCCGGGTCACCTACAAATAAAGAATGAAGCGCCATTGGCGCCGGCGGAAGCTGCTTTTGCCGCCTTTCATTTTGGATTTGAATAAAGGCATAAAGCTTTTTCATTTCTTCTTTTACTGAGCTTAAGCCGATGAGTGCATTAAGCTCTTCAAAAGGTTCATCCGCTCGTTCAGCTTCAGATATTTCTTCATAAACATCAGCTTCACTTAACACAGCATACGCATCAAGGTCCTCTTGCGCATGACCGCCAAGACGCGCTCCCTTTTGAAAGATCGCTTCTTGAATAATGTTGTGCACTGTGCGGGCATTACCGAAAGTTTCATCTACTTGGGCTTTTTCAATCCGTTCTTTGACAACCTTCATTGCTTGATCAGTTAAGTAAAAGTCATTTTCTGCAGCAATTTTCTCTGCAATCGATAACAACTCACTTAACGTGTAGTCGGGAAAGTGAAAATGATTACTTTCTGGAAAGCGGCTGCGTAAACCTGGATTGGCGTTTAAAAGTTGCTGCATTTCTTCAGGATAACCTGCAAGAAAAACCGCAAAAGTACCTCGGTATTCATCACTTGTCATCGCTGAAACAAGCGTATCAATTACGGCCTGTCCGTAGTCTGATTCAGATGCACCTTCACGCTTTAAGCTGTACGCTTCATCAATAAACAAAATGCCGCCTTGAGCTTCTTGAATTTTAGCCATCGTCTTCTCTTCTGTCTGACCAATATAGGCACCGATTAATTGAGAACGATCGGCTTCGACAACATGCTGCTTAGGTAGAAGGCCAAGTTCGAAATAAATTTCACCAAGCAGGCGAGCGACAATCGTTTTTCCAGTACCAGGACGTCCGGTTAACACCATATCGAGCTGAATGCCATCTTCAAGTAAAAAGCCTTTTTCCTTCCGCATCCGCTGATAATTTAAATAATGATACAGCTTTTCCACCCTTTTTTTAACATCCTGCAGACCAACCAACCGGTGCAGGCGCTTTAAAGGGCCTTCTTGATCACTGGTCTCACCTGCATCTTGTAAGTCTTCAAGCATCTCTTTACCTTCGGCGGCAAGCTTTTGCAGCTCATTTAAAGTTTCCTGTGGATAAAAAGAACCAACGGCTTGTGACAAGTAACTTTCAGCCGTATCCTGCAAGGCTTGAAAGTGCTCTTTTACTTTTTGTAGAGACACTTCACTGATATGCTCATCTTCAGAAAACTGCTCATGAATCAATGTACGAATCTGTTCTGCGGTTTGTTTCATTTCTTCTACTTTTTTACGACGCGCCGCCGCTTGATCTGTTGCCCGAAGTACCGGAAGGGTAAAAGCTTTAAATGTTTGAGTTAATTCCTCTTTTAACCAATACTGCTTTAATGCACGAAGCCCTGAATGATTTTCATTTAACTGAAGACCCTGATCAATCCACGTTTTTGCTAATGGGTCAAGGCGCCCTAAGTGATGCAGACGCTTTTGAGCTAATAAGTAATAAAGCATTAACAGCTGCTTTTGATCTTCTTGATTTGAATCATCAAGCATTTGAACGTACTCACGCGCACGTTCTGGATCAAATGAAGCAATATCTTTCTCCCATGCTTCTAAATCAAGCGTCCGCTGTTGCGCTGTATCGTTGTTTGTCACAAAGATCCTCCTTAAGCTTTCTTTAACGATGATTTAAAGTACCCTTTTTCATCCTGCATGACGTTTGGTTGTTAAAGCAGTCTGCTTTGTTCCTTGTTTCTTTTTAAAGGTAATTGCACAAGCAGCACCGATGGCTGTTCCTGTTGTATTTAAGATCACATCATCAACATTTGCGACGCGGTACGTAAATAAAAATTGAGTGATTTCAATAAAGAGCGAGAAAAAAGCTCCGCACATCATCACCGACAACCATGGTTTTGCACGCCGCCATAAAAATGCAAGTAAAAAGCCAAACGGCATAAACAAAACAACGTTACCAACTAAAATGCGGATTGGAGAACTCCAGTCCGGACTAAACATAAGAATGCGGTAAATGCTGTGCAGCGGCGTTAAATTATAATTTCTTCCACCCGGCCCGCCAGCATTCAGCGATGCCCCGTAATTCCAAGCAAAAAGTGTAACATACAGCATCAACGCTGTATAAAGAAAAAAAGCAGCTGTAATTAACCAAGTTTGTTTTGAAGCTGCTTGTGGTTTTATGTGATAACGAATAACCAACACATCCTCAAACGTAACGATTCTTATTCTATTATGTTTAGGTTTTCATATTTTCGCAAGTCTTGAGGTAACCTTTCTTACTACCATAGAAAAAACCGACAGAAGACGTTGATCGTCTGCCGGCTTAACAACTGTCCTCTCATCAACGCTGACGCATCCACTTCGCCTCTAAGCGCTCATCAATCTGCTCAAGCAAATCAGCATTTTTTACAATCTCCTGCTTGTTTGCTTGAATCAGCACATCCAGCTGCTCTTTTCGTTTTTGTTTCATTATGAGCCACCTCCTCATTCCAGTTTAGCCCGATGTTTAAATTTTAAACGCCGCTATGCCGTTCTGTGCGTTCACTCTTTTTCACTAATATACCACTCACCAGCTTCATTCACTGTACAGAGAAAGATGCGTGAAGCTGATTCATACCCTTTTTCACTTAATTTTTGAAAGAATTGATCGATACTTCCCCAAGACTCAATATTTTTTTGAATAATGTGACCATCAGCAATCATAACACTTGGATATCCTTTAGCTGCTGGATTGAGGTGAGTATCCATTGGTGTCAGTGGTTCAAACTTCGTCTTTTTAATAACACTTAATTGTCCATTTGGTTCCAAAACCGCATAATCAACTTCATTTAAATCAGAGGCGCTTTGCAGCCGGAGGTCGCTTAAAAGTTGATCTGTCGTCATTTTTGCTTTCTTTAATTCTGTATGAATAATTTTACCGTGCTTTAAAACAATTAAAGGCTCTTCTTCAACCACACGGCGGAACTTAGGTAAGTGAAGCGAAGAAACAGTTAATCCCCAGTGTAATGCAGCAATTAATAAAGCTGCAGCCATAGGGCCTGCTAGTGGTAAATCACCGCTTGACAACGGTTCACCTACCACATCACCAATAATAACCCCAAAAATAAAATCAAGTGGATCTAAGGTGCCGATCGACCGCTGACCAAGCACTTTAACCATCAAGAAAATATAAACGTAAATAATCGCAGCCCGAACGACAAACCCCCAAATAGCTAAATCTTCAGCACCCGTCCAAAAATCCACATCACCCCTCCTTTACTGTTGCTGGATTGTTGTTTTACTTTTTGCTGTTATTTTTGATTTATACACTAATACGGTACGTGAAATTTTAATTTATGCTATAAAAAAGCCCCGGATGAGCCCGGGGCTTTTTTATACGTTTTATGCGTTCTTTTCAGCGCGGTCTTCTGCCAATTTGTTACGAAGCACCATCGGCAAAATACCACCATGACGATAGTAATCAATCTCAACATCACTGTCAAAGCGAACTTTAACGTCAAAAGTTGTTTTGTTGCCATCTTCATCTGTAGCTGTAACTGTTACAAGATCATGTGGCTTAACGTTGTTATCGATGTCCACATGGAACGTTTCTTTACCAGTTAAGCCATGGGTATCAGCGCTTTCGCCTTCTTGGAACTGAAGCGGAAGAACGCCCATAAGCGCAAGGTTACTGCGGTGAATACGCTCAAAGCTCTGTGCAATAACTGTTTTAATGCCTAGCAAAGTTGTACCTTTTGCGGCCCAGTCACGGGAGCTTCCCATACCGTAATCATGACCAGCCATAACGAGAAGCCCAGTGTTATCTTCTTTATAACGCATTGCAGCATCATAAATTGAAGTCACTTCTCCGGTAGGCCAGTACGTCGTATATCCACCTTCAGTACCTGGAGCAAGCAAGTTTTTAATACGGATATTCGCAAACGTTCCACGCATCATAACTTCATGGTTTCCGCGGCGTGAACCGTAAGAGTTAAACTGGGACGGCCGTAAACCTTTGCTCATCAAGTACTCGCCTGCAGGGCTGTCTTTTGCGATTGAACCAGCCGGTGAAATATGGTCTGTCGTTACAGAGTCACCAAACTTAGCTACAGCGCGCAGCTCTGAAAGCTTTTCGATATCCTTCGGCTCTTCGGCCATATTTTCGAAAAACGGTGGATTTTGAATGTAAGTTGATTCATCATCCCAGCTGTAAAGCTCGGCGTTGTCTTCAGACTGAAGCGCATTCCAGCGTTCGTTATCATCAAACACACGCTCATATTCTTTCTTAAACAGCTCTGGTGAAACGTTCTCTTCCATGAACTGCTGAACTTCTGTGGATGTCGGCCAAAGATCATTGAAGTAAACATCTTTACCATCTTTATCTTTACCGAATGAATCGTTTACCATATCAAAGTTCACATTACCTGCCAGCGCATAAGCGACTACAAGTGGTGGTGAAGCAAGGTAGTTTGCTTTCACAAGCGGGTGAATCCGTCCTTCAAAGTTCCGGTTTCCGCTTAATACAGAAGAAACAAGCATATCGTTGTCTGAGATTGCTTTTTCTACTTCTTCTGGGAGCGGACCACTGTTACCGATACAAGTTGTGCAGCCATACCCAACAAGGTTAAAGCCTAGCTGCTCCAAATAAGGCATTAAACCGGAGTCTTCCAGATAGCTTGTTACAACTTTTGAACCTGGTGCTAAAGAAGTCTTTACATAAGCCGGAACGTCTAGTCCAAGCTCAACCGCTTTTTTCGCCATAAGTCCTGCACCTAGCATTACGGAAGGGTTGGACGTGTTTGTACAGCTTGTGATCGCCGCAATGGTGACCGCACCAGTGGAAAGTTTGGAGGTTTCACCGTCTGGGTGCTCAACAACCACTGATTTATCGATGTCTTCAGGCGCCATGCCAAACCCTTGATTACCAACAGGGGCAGAGAGGGCTTTTTTAAACTCTTCCTGCATATTTTTTAAAGTGATCAAGTCTTGTGGACGTTTTGGACCTGATAAGCTTGGTTCAAGCTCGGACAAGTTCAGTTCTACAACCTCAGTGAATTCAGGGTCCTCACTGTCCTCTCCGTAAAAGAGACCGTTCGCTTTGCAATATTCTCTTACAAGTTCAATTTGCTCTTCACTACGGCCGGTTAGGCGCATGTAGCTAAGAGACTCTTCATCAACCGGGAAGAAACCACATGTCGCACCATACTCGGGCGCCATGTTTGAAATCGTCGCACGGTCGGCCAAGGACATATCCTTAAGACCAGGCCCGAAGAATTCTACAAATTTACCAACAACGTTATGCTCGCGCAGTACTTGTGTAACTTTAAGCGCAAGGTCGGTTGCTGTTGCACCGCTTGGCATTTCCCCTGTAAATTTCATGCCAATAACTTCAGGCGCAGGGAAGTAAGAAGGCTGCTTCAACATGCCTGCTTCTGCTTCAATACCACCAACACCCCAGCCAAGAACACCGAGACCGTTAATCATTGTTGTATGAGAATCTGTACCTACAAGCGTATCCGGATAAGCAAACGTCTCACCGTTTTCTTCTTTTGTATGGACAACATTTGCCAAATACTCAAGGTTTACTTGGTGGACGATCCCTGTTGCAGGCGGCACCGCGCGGTAGTTATCAAAGGCTTGTGTCGCCCAGCTTAGCAGTTTGTAACGCTCTTCATTACGTTCAAACTCAAGATCCATATTACGCTTTAGCGAGTCTTCTGTACCGAAACGGTCAACTTGTACCGAGTGGTCTACAACTAGATCAGATGGGATGGCCGGGTCAATTTTCGCAGCATCTCCGCCCATATCAGCCATTGCTTTACGTAAAGACGCCAAGTCAACCACTGCTGGAACGCCTGTAAAGTCTTGCAGAATAACACGTGATGGCTTAAATGGCACGTCTTCTTTCGCCCCTTCAGCAGTTCCCCACTTGGCAAGGCTTTCGACGTGTTCTTTTTTAATCACTTTACCATCGTACTGACGCAGTACAGATTCAAGCAGCACCTTAATGGAATAAGGCAGACGTGATACGTTAGCGATCCCTTGCTCCTCTAAAGCCTGCAAGTCGTAATACTTAATCGTTTGACCATTAACATTCAGTGTCTTTTCAGACTGAAAAACATCATTCACTTCTGTCATATGTATTCCCTCCCTTTAGTACTATCATATAACAACCCGGAAATTTTGTCGACGATATCGCTTTCAAACGAAACTGTTACACCAACAACTGAACCGAGCTACGTCTCTTATAGAATAGCAAATCTTTCAAAAAATATAAATGGTTCTGCAAATTTTTCCGTACAACCCTTGCCTACGGGAAAGCAGCAGCTGCGTCTTCAATTTCGTCAAGAGCAATCGTCCGTAAATCGAGACAAACCCAGCCGTCCTGTATTCGAGCAATGACAGCTGGATCGGATTGAAGACGAATCGTACGTTCAAGTTCAGCTGCTGTTACTGATTCTTTAGCTACACATACGCCAAAACTATTAAGCTCAACTTCCGGCATCGTGCCGCCTCCAACTTGTGATTTCACCGGATATACCTCCGTTTTATAATGCTTTGCCTGTAGTTTGTCCGCTAATAACAGCGCTCGCTCATAAACGACATCAGCAGGTTCAATAACATCCCTGACAGCCGGTAGTGCCTTAGCGGTCTCCTCGCTTATGTAAGCTTTCAATGTCTCATCAAGAGCAGCGAAGGTCATTTTGTCCACCCGGAGAACGCGGGCGAGCTGGTGTTTTTTTAGCTGATCAATAAGTGATTTTTTACCTGCAATGATACCGGCCTGCGGGCCGCCAAGCAGCTTGTCGCCGGAAAAAGTGATTAAATCAGCACCACTTTTAACCGCTTGCTGTACTGTTGGCTCTTGACCGATATGTTCTTTAGAGAAGTCGTACATAACGCCGCTTCCTAAATCTTCAAACAGTAAAATGTCCTCGCGTCCGTTCATTTCTTGAATCGTTTCACTAGATACACTTTGTGTGAACCCCTGCATATAAAAATTGCTTGTGTGGACTTTCATCACCATAGCTGTTTCTTCATTTAACGCTCGCTCATAATCGTAAAGGTGCGTTTTATTTGTCGTGCCGACTTCAACGAGTTGTGCCCCGCTCTCTTCCATGATCGAGGAAACCCGAAATGATCCGCCGATTTCAACAAGTTCACCACGTGAAACAATGACTTTGCGTCCGGACGCAAAAGCTTGTAAAACAAAATAAACTGCTGCAGCGTTGTTGTTTACGACCATCGCACTTTCTGCACCAGTTAAGGTGGTTAACCGGTCTTCAACAACTTTTTGTCGTGAACCGCGCTCGCCTGTCTCTTTATTGTATTCAATTGTTGAGTACCGCCGCCCGGCTTCTTTTGCAGCTTCTGCAGCTTCATCACTCAACCTTGCTCGGCCGAGGTTGGTATGAAGCACCGTGCCCGTAGCATTGATTACCTGTTCTAAGCGTGGCTTCTGCCAGGTTAATACACGCGCTGTTAAACGGTGGAGTATGTCATCAATCAATGCTTGTTTTTCAGGTTGAACACTGAACTTGCCTGTACGTATATGGTTACGCATACGCTCAACTTCTTCACGAAGCCAGTTTGTCAACCGAACCTCATCCAGCCCTTCACTTTTAAGGACTTCGTAGTTTTCATGTTTTTGCACCTCATCAATGGATGGAAGTGCCCGGAACCATTCGTTATGCATGTCAGATATCCCCTTCTGATTCATGTCTTCATGTTGATCAAATTGATCAAGCACCTGCTCGCAAATAGCCACAGGTGCTTAAACCGCTAGAAATGACACAACAGAAAAGAAACCTGGCGTTTATCAAGCGTTCATGAACGGATACGCTGTTGTTAGTAACATTTATGTTACATTTTTGTTAAACTGCACTGTTCACTAATTGTCTGAATGAGCGTTTCTTCATCAGGAAATGAACCTTCTTGCAGTTTAGAGTATACAAGTTCATCATTAACTTTGACTTCAAACGCTCCACCGGAACTTGACTGCAGGTCAACATTTGTAACTTGTCCGCGAAATTGCTGAAATAGTTGATCCGTGAAACTCACGGCTTTTGGTGCATAATTTCACTGCATGCAAAACTGGATGGTTACATTAATACTCATGACGCTCACTCCTTTAATTATTATTAGGTGAACACCTTTATTTTAAGGTTTTATTTGCAGGTTCGCAAATCAGGAGATTATACTTAAGAAGTATCAAGTAACAGGAGGTGGCATGATTGAAAGAGCGTGAAGAAATTCGTTTAACACAGCTGTCTTCAAAAGCCGGCTGAGGATGCAAAATTGGTCCTGAGGACTTGGCGCAAGTTTTGCGCTTTTTACCAGAAAAATCCCACGATCCTAATTTACTCGTAGGCACAAGCCATGCCGATGATGGCGGCGTTTATAAACTAACTGACGATTTAGCGATTGTGCAGAGCGTCGATTATTTCACACCTATTGTTGATGACCCGTATAAATTCGGGGAAATTGCCGCTGCCAACGCCTTGAGCGATATTTACGCCATGGGCGGCACACCTAAAACCGCTTTAAACATTGTTGGGTATCCCATTAAAGAGCTGCCTGAAGAACTGCTTGGGCAGATGCTTGCCGGTATGGCTGCGAAAACGGAAGAAGCTGGTGCAGCTGTCGCCGGCGGCCATTCAATCGATGACGCTGAGCCTAAACTCGGTTTGTCAGCGACAGGGGTGGTTCACCCGGACAGAATCTTTAAAAATGGCGGTGCCCAACCTGGAGATAAGCTCGTCATAACTAAACCAATCGGGGCCGGCATTTTAACGACTGCGATCAAGCGTGATCAAGCTTCTTCAGAGGAAATTGAAGCTGTAACCGAAACGATGGCAGCGTTAAATAAAACAGCCGCTGAAAAGCTTCACGATTATCATCCGTCCGCTGTAACAGATGTGACCGGCTTTGGTCTGCTCGGACACGGCTTTGAAATGGCAGAAGCAAGTAACGTCACCCTTAGCTTTACAGCGAGTGCGGTGCCTGAACTCCCAGGGGCTCGCCGCCTTGCTGAAGAAGGTATGGTACCCGGTGGTTCTAAAGCAAACCTTTCCTGGCTTAACGACGTTATTACTTGGTCAAGTGATGTGAGCGAGTTAACGCAAACAATGCTTACAGATGCAATCACTTCAGGCGGCTTACTCGTTAGCCTTCCACAAGAAGAAACGGAAGCTTATATTCAAGACATGAAAAACGCAGGAGAAACCGCCGTCGTTATCGGAGAAGTAACCGAACTCCAAGAAACATCCATCGTTGTAAACCAATAACAAAAAGAAGGCGGTCCTGCATTGAGGGCCGCCTTTTCTTATCAATCATTTTTCAAGTCAAACCGCTACAAGCAAGTCGAATCAAAGTCGCATTTCTTCACTTATGGACAAATGCTCACCGCAAAGTAAAGTCAGCCACAATTTTTCTACACCGTTGTTTTCATTGATTGATGAATCACAATTACACTTGTTGTTCTGTTGCATATATTAATTGATACACGTCATCTGTCAATTCTTCCGGCGGCCCGTCAAATACAACATGACCTTCTTTCATCCCAATAATCCTTGTGCCGAATGTTTTGGCAAGATGGACATCGTGTACGTTAATAAACGTTAAAGTGTCGTTTTCTTCATGCAGCTGTTTTAAAAGTTGAAATACCTCATTTGCGGTACTTGGGTCGAGACTTGCTACAGGCTCGTCACCTAAAAAAATATCCGGTTGCTGCATCAATGCTCTTGAGATTGCCACCCGCTGCTTTTGACCACCAGAGAGGGCTTCAACACGTCGGTTTTTAAACGGAAGGAGCCCGGTCGCTTCAAGGGTTTGTAAAGCCAAGTCCTTTTCCGCTTTCGTAAACCGCCCTAGTAAATTATGAATCGGCTTTTTCCGGCCGAAAGCTCCTGTTAATACGTTTTGCAGCACTGATAAGCGCGGAATAAGGTGAAAGTGTTGAAAAATCATTCCCATTCGAGCACGCTCCTGCCGCTGTTCTTCCTCACTCATATCATGAAGGCTCTGTTTATCCACATAAATCGTACCACTTGTTAGCGGCTGAAGAGCGTTAAACGTTCGAATCAACGTTGACTTTCCTGCTCCGCTGCGGCCGAGGATACACACAAACTCTCCCCGCTGAAATGTTAAGCTTAATTCGTTTACAGCAGGCTGTTCTGTTCCTGGATACTGAACAGTTGCTTTGTTCATTTCAATCATGTTTATCCCTACCTTTAAATCACACGTTTGCGCACAAACGAACCTAAAAAGTCAACTGCTAGTACAAGCACCATTATGACGACGATCGCAACAGCAACACCTTCATAGTTGTAAGAATTAAAGTCATTGTATAAGCGCTGTCCGATACCGCCACCGCCAATAATTCCGAGGACTAAAGAAGTACGGATCGCGACTTCAAAACGGTAAAAATAATGAGACAACACATTCGGCCAAATTTGCGGAATAATTGCAAACAGCTGTGCAATCCGCCGAGTCGCTCCTGTTGCTTTCATCGCCTCCTGCGGCCCGTCTTCTGCAGCTTCAATTAATTCGGAGATTAACTTACCAAGCACTCCGATATTATGCAGTAAAATCGCTAAAACTGCAGCAAACGGCCCGAGACCTAGGGCGACAACAAAAACCATGCCAAATACAATTTCTGGTACAGCACGTAAAAATGTAAAGCCTGACCGACTGAATGCAAACTGCCAACGAGCAGGGCTTGTATTTCTCGCCGCAAAAAAACTAAGCGGTAAAACGAAAACCAATGCCAGAAACGTGCCTAAAAATGCCATGCCGAGTGTGACAACACTGTCTTGTAAATACACTGGAAGGTTCGCCCAATGGTGTGCTTCCGGTGTGAAGTTGTTGATCACAAATTCGACCGCATTTGATAAATTCATTAAATTTGTAAGCTCAAAGTTCGTGACTCTCATGCTGAGCCAAACGGCAACAACTAAAATTACGGCATAAATAATAAAACGTCGCGGATACCACATAGCTGCACCTCGTAATTACTCTTAATCTTCGATAACTTCAGGATCAAGCATATCAAATTCCCTCGCAGCTTCTAACACATCTTCATACTGATCATCGTCAATCTCTGTAAATGAAGATGCTCCGCCGAAAATTGATAAAACTTCTTCATCCTCAATGGCTGTGAAAGCTTCTTGAATGTTTTCAATCTCTTCTTCCTCTGTATCATGAGGTACAACCCACGGATATTGATACAGCTCTTCAGATTCCCAAATCACACGAATCTGTTCATCATCAACAGCTCCATCATCGACAAGCGAATGATAAATGGCACTGTCGATTGCTCCGGCATCAACGTTCATATTCTCTATACTTTGTGCAGTTACATCATGTGAGCCTGTATATTGAACAGATTCAAACGCATGATCGTCTTCAGATTCGAATACACCACGCTCGCGCAATTCAGTACCTGGAATTAATGAACCAGAAGTAGAGCTGATACTACCAAATGCAAATGCTACATCTTCGCTATCATCAAGAAGTTCATCTAATGATTCCCAAGGCTGCTCTTCATTTGTGATAATATAAGAGTAGTAATAAGGCTCACCATCAATATTTTGCGTGACAACAGCTTGTGCCCCGGATTCTTCATGGGCAATTAAATATGTGAGCGGTC
Source organism: Salsuginibacillus halophilus (assembly GCF_003014715.1). GTDB lineage: Bacteria > Bacillota > Bacilli > Bacillales > Marinococcaceae > Salsuginibacillus > Salsuginibacillus halophilus. The sequence goes on along the minus strand of NZ_PYAV01000001.1, from coordinate 232,277 downwards.
CTAAATAAGCAAGGTCAACATGGCCGTGATTCACAGCTTCTACAACGGCGTTATAGCCTGGATAATGTTCGACATCTACAGCTCGGTCTAAATGATTTTCAAGTTCATCTTCAAGCCTGTTTAACCCTTCTTCCATTTCACCAGAAGATTGGGCAGGGATCACGGCGACTTCCATTTCATCGCCGCCGTCTCCTTCTCCTTCACCGCAGCCGGTAAGCATACCAGCGGCGCCAAAAGATAAAGCACTACTTAACAACAATGTTTTACGCATCAAAAGACCACCTTAAATTATGAATATTAGTTATGGTTTATATAACATAAAGTTATAATTTCAGTTTTATACAGTATCACGGCCTATACCTAATGTAAAGAAATCCGCCCGGGAGGGATTTATCTTTGAATATTAAACGACTCCAGACTTTTGTTACAGCCGCTGAAGAACAAAGCTTATCAAAAGCTGCAAATATGCTCGGTCTTACCCAGCCTGCAGCTACAAAGCAGATCCAAGCGCTTGAAAAAGATCTTGGAACGAAATTGTTTCAGCGCCAAAGTTTTCAATTAACAACAGAAGGCAAACGAGCGCTTACCGATGCTAAATCGATCCTAGAGCATTGGTACACTTTAACAGAACACCTGCACCCATCAGACAAGTGGCGCACTCCGTTTCGTCTCGGAGCAAGCTCGATTCCAGGAACATATCTACTCCCGCGTGTCTGCCGTGAACTGCAGGACAATCACCCACAGCTTCAACTTCGGATCGAGGTGGGCAGCAGCGAGCAAATGGTTGATCAACTTTTAGAGGGAGAGCTGGATGTTGCTGTGCTCGGCTGGCGACCGGAATCAGAAGTGCTTCATATCTCACCCATCTGGCATGAGCGGGTGGCTTGTATTGCCCCACCTGACACTACTACACAAGAGCCTTTTAATTTTGAAACGCTTAAAACCTTGCCATTTGTTCGAAGGGATGAAAAATCAGGGACTATGAAGGCAGCAAGCCGGGGCCTTAACGCATGGGGTGGGAGTGTAAATGAGCTTCACACCGTCGCAGTTGTCCCCTCAACTGAAGCTGCGATTTCATTTGTTGAAGCTGGCGTCGGTGCTACATTTGTATCCGAAACCGCTTATTACGATAATCAAGATCGCAATATTTCTCTGTGCGGCTTTCTTCCAGAACGACGGACGTTTTATATTGCCACATGCCAACATAAAGAGAAACACCCTGCTGCAGCTGAGCTTTTTCATATGCAAAAACGCGGGGAACTAAGCCCCCGCGTTCAACTCTTTCGCCATAACTTTTCGTAAATTCGCATATACGCTTGTGCCTCTTGCTCCGGCCGGTGCTTTTGATCTGCATCATTGGCTGCTTGACTGCAGATCTTCTGTAAAAGCACAGGATCTGCAGCTATATCGTGCCACTTCTTTTCAAATTCTAAAGGATGATGAAACAAAAAACCGTTCACACCATCATTAATAACACTTTCGTTTCCAGCGTTACGCCGCGCGAACAAAAGCTTTCCAAGTGCCATCGCTTCGAGCAAAGCCATCGGCTGACCTTCTGAGGTTGAGGTGTTTAAAACCGCATCGGCCCACATATAGTAGGCGCCCATTTCACCTTTAGGCACCGGCTCCACGTAATGAAACCAACTGTATATTTCTGCACATTCATGCACGCTTTGCGTTACTTTTGTTTCTATCGCCTCACCGATACAAACGACTTGGAGCGAATCAAAGTGTTCGTTCAACCGCTCAAACGCTTCGAAAAGATAAAAGATATCCTTCACCGCACGCAGTCCTGCAGGCAGCAAAAACTTTGCATCACCAGTTGGGAGCTTGGCCGGCGGAAGTACCGGCGGCGGCTCCACCCCTTGCGGAATAACGTATAATCGGTCTGCAAGTGATGGAAACTGTTCGGCTGCCTTATGTTTTGCTTCTTCTGTAAACAAAACGAGGGCATCAATGGTATTCATCGATGCTGCAAGTTCATTAACTTTTGCTTCATCTTGCAGGTCGATATGTACATCAGTGCCGCCCGAGGTTAATACAAGCGGCTGTTCCACCTTAGCCTTTGTTTGTTCAAGCCATTGAAAAAAGCGGCGAAAATGAAGGCCGTGTACAATATCTGCCGATTGCAATAACGCTAACCCACGTTCAGATGACTCTTCTTCAAAAGCAAACGTTTCGACTTCATAACCAGCACGACTTAACGCTGAAATTAAACGAGCGGCTGTTGTTGCATTCCCACGGCCAGCTTGTAAATACGGGGTGAAAAACGCAACACGTCTAAGTGGTGCATGGGTCATGTTGCCACATCCTCCCCACGTCCGTCCGCTTCGTCCATCCAGCTTGATCAAGCGCTTCTAAAAATGGCACAACATACTTTCTTGACGTTTGAAGCAAATCCTTTGCCTCGCTTAACCCAAACTCCACTTCTGTCGCTTCATAAAGCTGGCACGCTTTTTGATGAAAAACAGACGTTAATACAATATGCCTTTCATCAAGAGCTCTACCGGTATTCGTCTCGATAAAAAAAGCTCTGAGCTCTTCAATTTCTCTTTCTTCCCATCCAGATGCCACTGCAGCTTCTGACAAAACCGGGACCGAAAGCCCTGCTGCTAGAAGCTTTTCGAACAAATGTTCATAAGCTTTTTTACGCTCACCAGGTGGCTGAGGCAAAAAGTCCGGCAACCTCAAGTAAGGTCCTGCACGCACGATATGGCCTTCTACTTCAGCCTTTTCAATAAATGCTTCAATCAACCTTTTTGGATACGTCTTACTAAACGATTCAACGAGCTCCCCTTTTTGCTTCCCCTGCCGCATTGAAAAGTACTCGTGATAAGCTTTAAGTTCTTCGATCGTAAGCAGACGCCACACGTTGTAAACACTTTCTAATGTGTAACTTTTATCTTTCAGTTTTATAAGCGTTCCATCATCAAGTAATCGTTCAATTTCTTTCGTCCCTTCAATCTCTGATAAGCCTGCTTGTCGAATTAGCTCGTTAAAATGAAGCTGCTTTGCATTTTGCAGTGTCTCTTGTATCCGATCGGCAGGTGTGCCTGCTTTTTTCGCTTCAAGCATTTCTATCGTCGCTTCACCAAACCGGTAGCGGCCGGCTTCAGCTTCAATCACCACGCCGCCACCGACCGTTTCCACCGGTGTCGGTCGCCGTAAAATGAACCGGTCACCACGCTTTGTAACTACAGGGGCATCTAAACGAATTTGACATAAAACCTCACCTGACTTTTCATGAAGTTCGTTGCGATCAAAAAATACAATTTGACCGTAAACTTCAGCGGTACCTAAGTGCAGCTTCACAGCTGTCCGTTGTTTTAAGGGGTGTATTAGCGGCTGAAGCGGCGTTAAACTTACATCTAAAACCTCTGTTGTTGTATAGTGATCCTGGGCGACAAAGACATCGCCACGGGTAACTTCATCTTTTTCAATGCCGCCAATATTCATCGCTAAACGCTGTCCGGCCTGTCCATTCTGCACGAGCTCATGATGTACTTGAAGCTGACGGACTTTCGCCTTTTTCCCTGACGGCAGCAGCTTAACATATTCACCTTCGCGCACTGACCCTTCATAAACTGTTCCGCGTACAATGGTTCCTTGACCGTGCACAGTAAACACTTGATCCACCGGCAGACGAAAAGCACCTTCAATGTCTCGGTTTGGGACGTCTTGAAGGTTTGTTAAAATTTCCTGCTTAACTTGCTGGACTCCGGTACCGGACACCCCATCGCATACAACAATCGGTGCGTTTGCAAAAGCGGTGCCGGTCACCGTCTCGCCGACATCATCTTTGACAAGATCAAGCAGCTCTTCTTCGACTTGATCTGCTTTAGTCAACGCAATAACCGCATGTTCAATACCTAGCAGTGTTAAAATATCCATATGTTCTTTCGTCTGCGGCATAACACCTTCATCAGCTGCGATCACCATAAGTACCATATCAATACCGGCGACACCTGCAATCATCTGGCGGATAAATTTTTCATGACCAGGCACATCAATTAATGATACCTGCCGCTGATCTTCAGTTTCTAACCGGGCAAAACCTGGTTCAATAGAGATTGCTCTTTCTTGCTCTTCTTTCAAACGGTCAGTTTCTGCATTTGTTAAAGCTTTAACGAGTGTCGTTTTCCCGTGATCAATGTGACCAGCGACGCCGACTGTATATGTTGTTTCGTTTGCATCCAACAATATCACCTTACTTTACTTAGCTGACTTTTCTCCACCTTACTATAATTCGTTAGAGAAAAAAAGCAGAAGCCCTGCGCCAAGCGGGCGTGAAAGCGCACATTAGAAAAGAGAGATCAACTTATGATTCAGAGGCTTGCAAAATCAGTCGAAACCCGATATAATTTTTAAGTCTAAAATAACAAATTTGGGGCCGGATGCGGAACTGGTGTCCGCCTGGGCCTTCAAAGCCCTGAGGAAGGCGCGTGCCGTCTTCGGTAGGTTCGATTCCTACACGGTCCCGCCAAATTTAACAATTGAAGTCTATGTTTTACACATAAAAAAAGCCGCTCATTTTATGAGCGGCTTTTTTTATTACTCTTTGCTGCCGTAATTCGGCTTTTTATTACAAATTTTGTTATTGTTAGAAAAATTCGAAACAACAGCGTTTGGATTGATGCATTCGATTGCACAGAGGCATTCACAATCAACAATCACGCACTGACCAGTACGCACGAGCTCAAGCTCACCACTTTGACAAACTTGGTTAAGCGGAACACAGCAGTCATAACCGACATCAATGGAGCGATCATCATTTGGCTGTAAAAGCTCCAATGTGACACATTTTTTTTGCTTATCAAACTCACTTACCCGAAAGTAAACCGTTGCAAAGCAATCATTAGAGGCAATATCACTGAAGGCATAAAAAAGTGTATTTTTCTTCGTCCAGAGAATAAACGGCATTGTATCATTATTATTGTTTGTCGCAGGGTTTAAATTAAAACAATCATTTCGACAGTCAATTGCTGCCGCCTCCTGCTCCGCCATAATTCTTGCTAACACATCACATACACAACCAGATGCACAACTCAAAATCATCACTTCCTTTCGTAAGATTACTAGCATCTTATGGTGGAAGCTTTGATTAGCTTGGACGATTCGCATGTGTTTTTGAAAAAACAGCAGATGACGCTGATGCTCTGCCTAAAAAAAGACGGCTGCTGCACCTGAAGTGCATCAACCGCCTTCCACACATATACCAAATAAAATGATACCTAAAAATAAACCAACGACAAGTCCAAGGTATCCGATCGCCAAAAACCCTGCCAGCGTTGTAAGCACTAACAAGAGCACACCTGCCGGAACTCGGACAGCTATACTTGTTAATCGATTCATCACCATAGCCTCACCTCTAAAACACGTTTACCCTGCGATTTTGAGAAAGAAACCCTAACTGATTCACTTTAAGTTAAATCTCCGGTAATCCACGGCGCGAATTTTACAACAAACATAAGAAACACGGCAGCTGAAAGTGCTAAACTAAACCAAAATAAACGACGCTCTTCAATTACAGATACTGCACCACCTTCACGAATGATCCGTGCATATTTTGCCGTAAAACCGAGCATTGCACTAATCACAAGCCATAAAATCATCACTGCGAAGAACCATGAACTTAAATATGTATCGGCAAGCATAACACCGCTGGCCAAGCTGATAATCACACCTGCATGGGATAAATGAAAAATCCACCGGTAAACATTTAACAGCCAAAATTTCTGCTCACCATTTACTCCTTTTAATATAAAAGGAAACGGTAAAAGTAAAAAGAAAAACAACGCCATCAGCCAATGAATCACATAAGTCATGATATAAAGTTCCATTAAGAGAACCCGCCTTTCTATTGAGTGTGGATATAGGTATGATACAATAATTACGACTTTGAAGATGGAGGGGACAATATGCCTTCAGACGCTTTCATGTGGTTTATTCTCGGCTGGTCTGTATTATTAACAGTTTTAATGTTTATCGGCGGTTATTTTATGTTTCGTAAATTTTTAAAACGCCTGCCGAAAAACGATGGTTACTCCACGCTCGACTGGCAGGATTACTATATTGATCAAACGATACATTTATGGGGCAGTGAAGAAAAAAACCTTTTGAATGATCTTGTAGAGCCTGTACCAGAGCTTTTCCGCGACCAAGCGAAGCAAAAAATTGCCGGTAAAGTTGGGGAACTAGCTCTTCAGGAAAAAGCAAGCCGGATTAACCAGGACTTACTGATTCGCGGTTATATCTTGGCAACACCAAAGCGGGATCATAAATTTCTGCGCAAAAAGCTCGATGAAAAAAACATTTCCTACACCGCCTACGAACCATTGTTTGAACAAGCCCGCTGAACAAGACGAATTAAACCCCCGGAATATATCACAACTTCCGGGGGTCGATTTATGTTGCTCTTACAGCCGCACTCGTTTCTTCTTGAGTCCATCCTTCTTTTTCCAAACGTTTAAACTTGTACAACATTGCTAATCGCCATGGGATAATCATGCCGTAAGCTAAAATGAAAAACATCCCGGCAAGTTCAGCGTAATGAATGGCATCCCCGATAATCAATTTAAATAAAATTCTTGCGACTAATAGTCCGATAAGTATAAAAACAAAAGCCTTTGAGCGCTGCATATATATAAAGCCGTGACGCCACTCGAACTTGGATGTTTTAATCAATACAATCGAAAAAAGCAGGCCAACCGTCAAAGCCTCTAAAATTTGTAATGTCGACAAACGGGCTGGTTCATATACAAACATCAAAAAGCCTGTAGACATAAATACCGGTGGAAGAATAATTTTCTTCACCGTCGCCGGCTTTTTCGTGGCGCGCATCCGGACGACCATTGCAATCGCACCCATAACCGCTGCACCAATAACAAAAATCCAACTCACTTCGGTTCCTCCTTCAGGCATAAGCGGCCCGGCTACTGCTTTCAGCCGGACTGCTTATGCCGATTACGGCTTAACAACGTCAAAGCCGGCATCCTCAATTTCTTCTTCAAGCGTATGCTTACTTGTTGTTTGTTCATCATATGTGACTTGCACGTGGCCATATTCAAGAGAAACTTGGACACCGCTTACGCCTGCTACACTTGTAAGCGCTTGTTCTACAGAAGCTTTACACCCTCCACAAGTCATTCCTTCAACTTTAATTGTTTCATCTGCCACGGGTATAACCCCCTTCTTTTTTCTCCTTTGTACTCTCCTTAAATGTATACGCTCGGCGCTGTCGTGTCAAACTCGCTTTAACCTGAAATTTTTGCTTCCAATCTCCGCCCTTGCTGCAGTACATACATATTGTAGTACAGACCTTCTTTTTGCAGTAGTTCCTCATGGTTACCCGCTTCTTGAATCTCCCCTTGGTGAAGGACCACAATTTTGTCTGCCTGTTTAATTGTAGACAAGCGGTGAGCAATTGCAATTGTTGTCCGGCCGGATTTCATCGTCTCAAGCGCCGCTTGAATCAATTCTTCTGTTTCTGTGTCAATATTGGCGGTAGCTTCATCAAGCACAAGAACTTTTGGATTTAACGCCATCGTACGTGCAAAAGAAATTAACTGCCGCTCACCAGTCGAAAATGTGCCGCCACGTTCACCGACAGGATGACGATAACCCCCAGGGAGCTTCTGAATAAACTGATCCGCACGCACCGTTTCTGCTGCCTGAACCGCTTGAGCTTCAGTAATCTCTTGATTATAAAGCTGAATATTTTCTAATACATCACCACTGAACATATGTGAATCCTGAAGTACCAGACCGAGTTTTTTGCGCAGCTCTTCTTTGCTGTATTTTGCAAGCGGCTCTCCATCTAGTAAAATCTCACCTTCATCTGGTTCATAAAATCGCATTAATAAATTGATAACTGAACTTTTGCCGCTGCCCGTATGTCCAACAAAAGCCAGCGTCTCACCTTGGTCAATAGTAAACGAGATATTTTTTAATACAGGTGTGGTTTGGTCATAAGAAAATGAGACATTTTTGAATTCGATTCGACCGCGCGTTATTTGAGGATTGCCTTCGTAACGTTTAGGTGGCGCTGGCTCATCGTGATCAATCAATTTAAATACCCGGCCGGCAGCCACAATCGCTTGTTGAAAAATAGACAACCGCGCCATCATTTGATTAACAGGTTCAAAGAAGCGTTCTAAATAATTCACAAAAGCATACAACACACCTACTTCAATCGGACTGTTGAACGAAATGATGCCGAAATAGCCAATCACAAGCATTAACGCAATAATTGATAAAAAATCAACGGCCGGCCTAAGCAATAGTCCGTCAAGTTTCATCCCTTTAAGCCAGGCGCGGTGGTGTTCATCATTTAACTCGGCAAACTCACGGCGCATCCGCCGCTCCTGCCGAAAAATTTGAATAATCGCCATTCCTTGAATCGATTCGTTTAACCGTGCATTCAATTCCGAAAGCTTGCCACTCATACGCCCGTAATATTTCGCACTGAATTTCCGGTACGTATGCAAAAGTATAAATACAACCGGAAGCAGCGCAAGACAAAACAAAGCAAGCTGTACATTTAAATAAAACATGGCCGCAAAGATCCCGATGAAAAATACGAAGTTTTGCACAAGCATGCTTAAAACATTCACATAAAACTCTTTAATCCGTTCGGTATCGTTCGTTAGCCGAGAGATAATCCCGCCTGTCGCCGTCCGGTCAAAAAAGGACAACCCCATATGAGCGACGTTACCAAACACTTCAACCCGCATTCGCTGAATCATTCTTAAAGCTGCTTTATCAAACCAAAACTGTTGAAAGTAATTAAAAAATACCGCACTCACGTGCAAAATGATATAGGTCACGGCTAAAGCAATCAACGGTTCAACCGGAAACTGAGCAGGCGTTAAATAGTCATCAATAAATGTTTGAATTAAAATCGGACCGATTAGTTCTGCCCCGGTCCCAAGCGCAAGAAAGAGCATAGCCCAAAAGAGTAATACTTTATGAAATTTCATATAGCTGAGCAGACGTTTTAAAATACGCGTCTGTTGTTTCGTCGTCAACTGTTCATCCGTATGTTCCACCAGTATCACCTCCTTCTGCCACAATACTTTCAAGCTGCTGTTGATTGTACACCTCCCGGTACCAACCGTCTTTTTTCATTAACGACTCGTGTGTCCCCTGCTCCACAACCTTTCCTTGATCTAAAACGAGAATCACATCGGCATGTTTAACTGCACTCAACCGATGCGCACTAATGATTGTCGTTCGTTCACTTCGTTTCATTCTCAATGCTTCTAAAATGGATTCCTCGGTTTTTGCATCAACAGCGGAAAGTGAATCATCAAACATTAAAATTTCAGGCTCAACTAATAAAGCACGCGCAATTGCAATTCGTTGCTTCTGTCCACCTGATAAGGTCACACCGCGCTCACCAACAAACGTTTCATAACCATTTTGAAACTGAACAATATCTTCATGGACACAGGCAAGTTTTGCTGCGTCGATCACTTCCTGCATCGTCGCATTCGGTTTGGCAAAAGCAATATTGTCAGCAATGGTCGCTGAAAATAAAAATTGATCCTGCGGTACATACCCAAACGATGTCCGTAAAGCATCTAAGGTATATCTTTCGATTGACCGGTAATCGAGCGAAATCTTTCCGTTTACGCCCTGTTCTTCACGCATGAGCAATTTCATCAACGTTGTCTTTCCACTGCCGGTACGGCCAATCACACCTAACGTTTCACCTTCTTTTAATTGAAACCGAACATCATTTAATACTGGATCGTCTTCAGACTTGTAACGAAACGAATGAATCTCAACATCGAACCGCCCAGAGGGAGGCTTCGTCGTATCTGCATGCTCATCTGTAATTTCAGCCTGTTCTGCAAGCAGCTCTGAGATACGACCATATGAGGCTCGACCGCGCTCAACAATATTAAACAACCAGCCGAAAGCAAGCATTGGCCATACAAGCAGACCTAAGTAAATTGTGAAGCTTGTTAACTGCCCGATCGTTATGTCTTCATTAATTACGAAACCGGCACCGAAATAAACAGCAAGGAAATAAGAGACACCAATAATAAACGTAATGGTGGGATCAAATAATGCATCAATCCTAGAAACTCTTAAATTCTTTTTCACGACGTCATCTGACTCGGCTTGAAACGCCGCAATATCTGCTTTTTCCTGACCAAAAGTTTTTGTCACCCGGATGCCGGCGATACTTTCCTGCACACGGTCATTTAACGAGGAAAACGCAGCTTGTGCTACCCGGAACCGTTTATGGAGCATTGAACCATAAAAATTCGTTAAAAATGCAAGTAGCGGCAGGGGAAGTAAACTAAGTAATGTCAACTCCCAGCTGATGGTTACAGCCATCGTAATAATGACAAAACCACCTAACGTTAATGAATCAACAAGTGTTAAAACACCTGCACCTGCGGTTTGTTCAACAGCTCGGATGTCATTTGTCGCATGAGCCATTAAATCCCCTGTTTTCCGGCGTTGATAAAACTTAGCTGACATATTTGTAAAATGCTCATAAAGTTGATTACGCAAAAGCCTCGCTAAACGGATCGATGCCCCAAAAATCATGATTCGCCACAAATACCTGAAGATATATGCGGCCAATCCGACAAAAAACAAGATGATGAGCCAAAAGGTCAATCCTTCCACCGTTAAATTATTTTCAACCATTAAATCAACAACGACACCAACAATGTATGGAGGTAGCAAGGAAAGTATCGACACAATCATCAACATGATAATCCCTATGATGTAACTTGTTTTTTCACGCTTAAAATACCACCATAAATCAAGAAACACGCGCATGACCGGTACCCTCCTTTCTTTCGAAACACGAAGAACACATCTATTTTAGCAAAAATTGAAAATTTAATCGATCAAAAACCTGCACCATCTTATACCTATGTATGCTTTTAAAGCTCATATACATCGAGATATGACATCAAGAAATATGCTATGAAATTGATCAACACAGATTACAAAAAGTGACGCTAACTTTTAAAAAAGCAGTCAGCCAAGAAGGAAAGTACAAATCACCCCTTGGTAATCATCACGTAATTTTTCTACAAATAAAACTAAAACCTCCGGCAAGGCGGAGGTTTGAATTACTTCTTTTTCTTTGGTTTTTCTTTTGTATTCTGTTTATCTTGCTGGTTTTGCATCGCTTTCATCATTTGATTGATCTTTTTCTGTGATGGGTTTTGTCCCATCTGCATCATCATAACGCGAAGCATTTGTTCATTAATCGGCGGGTTTTTCTCTAAATAACGCATCATCGTCTTACGAGCGATGAAAAACCCGAGGGCGAGGCCGGCGATTAACGCTAAAAAGCCGACAAGTACATACCATAGCCAATCCATCGGTGCTTCCTCCTTCATTTGCGGTGATCAACTAGCTCAGCGCTGTTACACAATCTTGTACATTATAACGCATGAATACAGGAAAAAAAAGAGTTGAAAAAGAATCTCAAATGGTTTGATTCAAAAAGGAAGCCGCGGAAGATTTCTCCTCCCACGGCTTGTTCAGCGCTTTTATTTGGACAATAATGCTTTCGCGCGCTCAACGACATTTTCAACAGTGAAACCGTATTCTTTCATCAAATGACCTCCAGGTGCAGAGGCTCCGTATCCATTGATAGCAAGAATATCTCCATCCCAGCCGGTATAGCGGTCCCAGCCTTGAGGAGAGCCTGCTTCGACTGCTAAACGTGCTGTAACATTTGAAGGAAGTACAGAAGCTTTGTATGCTGCATCCTGAAGCTCAAAATTGTGCGCACTCGGCATGCTGACCGCCCGTGCTTGAATACCTTCATTTGCAAGTTCAGCTACAGCATCTACTGCAAGGGAAACTTCACTACCGGTAGCAATTAAAATGAGATCAGGCTGCTCGTTTTTTTCACCGGCTACAGTATAAGCGCCGCGCTTCACACCTTCATAAGCTTCAGTTTCTGTTTTCTCAAGGGTTGGTACACCTTGGCGCGTCAATACGAGCGCTGTCGGTTGATCATCATTTTCAAGCGCAGTACGCCAAGCTGCAGCTGTTTCATTACCATCTGCCGGACGAATTACATTTAAGTTTGGAATCGCTCGAAGCGAAGCCGTCTGCTCAATCGGTTCATGCGTTGGTCCATCTTCACCAACTGCGATGCTGTCATGGGTGAACACGAATGTTGCTGGAATCCCCATTAAAGCTGAAAGTCTAACAGCTGGACGAAGGTAATCGGAAAAGACGAGGAACGTAGCACCATAAGGACGCACCCCACCGTGAAGCGCCATACCGTTTACAGCTGCTGCCATGGCAAATTCACGAACCCCGAACCAAACGTTGCGGCCTTCATATGTCGCTGCGCTAAAGTCGGTTTCGTTATCCATCATCGTTTTGTTTGAAGAAGCAAGGTCTGCCGCACCACCGAACAACTCCGGAACTTCTGTTGCTAAAGCTTGAATCGTTTTACCAGAAGCTGCACGCGTCGCAACTTTATCTTCACCGGCTTTAAACGAAGGAAGTGCTTGTTCAAAACCATCCGGCAGTTCACCTTTAATCGCCCGCTTTAGAGAAGCTGCGTTTTCAGGATGATCTGTTTCGTAAGAATGAAATGCGTCATTCCATGCATTCTCTGTTGCAGCACCTTTTTCTTTGAGTTCCTTAAAGTAAGCTCGAACATCATCTGGTACATAAAAAGGTTCTTCGTGTGACCAGCCGTATGCTGCTTTCGCTTCAGCAGCTTCATCACCGCCAAGAGGCGCGCCATGTGCATCTTTTGTACCTGCTTTGTTTGGCGAACCAAAACCGATCGTTGTTTTCACTTCAATGAAACTTGGGCGTCCATCCTGCTGTGCCTTTTCAATGGCTTCAGCAACAGCTTCAGTGTCGTTACCGTCTTCTACGTACAACGTATGCCAGCCGTACGCTTCGTAACGTTTTAGGACATCTTCAGAGAATGACTTATTTAAGTCACCGTCTAAGGAAATATCATTTGAATCATATAGTACGATTAAACGGCTCAATTGAAGGTGACCGGCAAGTGAAGCCGATTCCTGGGAAACACCTTCCATTAAATCGCCATCTCCGCATAACGCGTACGTATAATGATCAATCACATTGTGCTTATCTGTATTGTATGTAGCTGCCATGTGCCGCTCAGCCATAGCCATACCTACAGCCATTGCAAGCCCTTGGCCAAGAGGTCCCGTGGTTGCCTCTACGCCCGGAGTATGACCGTATTCCGGATGACCCGGTGTTTGACTCCCAAGCTGACGGAAGTTTTTCAGTTCTTCAATACTTAAATCATATTCAAACAGGTGAAGCAGGCTGTATAAAAGCATCGAACCGTGACCCGCAGACAAGACAAAACGATCGCGGTTAAACCAAGAAGGATTACTTGGGTTATGCTTCATAAACCGTGACCAAAGAGTTAACGCCATAGGTGCAGCCCCCATAGGAAGGCCTGGATGGCCCGATTCGGCTTTTTCAATTGCATCGATTGATAACGTACGAATGGTATTAATTGCACGTTGTTCTACTTCAGTTGCCATGTACATCTCATCCTTTCAGAGAAATCAACATTATACTTTCATGATTATCATATCGGTTTTGCGCCTCATTCACAAGGTCACAGAAGGTTGGAACATACGAATTTTTCGAAATTCATAAAGGTTTGCCTGATGAGCACTAAAAAAAGACAGCCGCGAGGGCTGCCTTTTTTAATGCTGGGAGTTACGTTCTTTGACTTCTTTCAATTTCGATGGCGTAACATCGTTTCCATTTGGATCCACAACTTTCGTTGATTCAATCTGACTTTTAAATGAAGAACGGAACTCTTTTAAATACTCTTGACGCAACGTCTGCTGCTCTTCTTGTTCTTCAGTAGATAAGCCTGTCGTTTTTGAACGTTTCGCCAATTCATTGATCCTGTCAATTTTTTCTTGAGAAATCATCGAACATCTCTCCTTTGTCATCATTGTGCTTATTTATTTTGAGCAAATTCATCTTGCTGCCAGGTGAAGTTCAATATCTATACACTATAACCATAACGTAAGCGGTTGATCGTTGACAAACTTGTTGAATGACAGTAAATCCACTTAACGTGTAGTCAGCTTATGTATAAATAAGCTTTGATGGGTATTGCTTTTAATTTGACTCATTCTTCTCTTTCATATACTGAACATAGCGGCGGTGTACAGTTGCCTTTGAAACATCATAGCCGAAACCGCGCAAAGTAGCTGCAACTTCTGCAAACGTCAGTCCCCGGTGGCGCAAGTCGATGATCTCTTGAAGCGGCATCTCCTTCTGGCTGCGACCGCCTCCTTGATTATGAAAGTTACGTATAGGTTCGTACCCTTCTTTTACTGCCTTTTTCATACCGCGCTGAATTTTTTTATTATGTATTGTTCGCTGATACTCTTCTACGACAGATAAAATTTGCAGTACCATATGATCACCCTCACTGAACTGCATCGGGCCTTGGTCCTGCATGGTATAAAGTTCTACCCCGCATTTATTTAGTTCATGCAACACAGCAATGCGTGCGTTCCCTCGGCCGATCCGCGTTTCATCCTGTACAAATACAGCCTTTGTTTCTTCGTGTCCGGCCGCTTCAATTAAGGTTAACACACCTTCTCTTCCAGGTTCATAACCGCTTGCCTCTTCAGCGATAACTTCGTAAACTTCAAAACCGAACGATTCAGCAAGTCGCGAAAGTTCTTCCTCCTGCCTAATCAATGATGTTTGTTGATTTTCCTTTGTTGTGCTCACCCGGCAGTACACGAGCGCCTTCACATTCTTCACCTCAATTTCAGTTAAAAACAAGCAGGAAAACTCTTTTATAACTATGAGCTCCTGCCAGCACATTTTATTTTAATATTTGGAGCGCATATAAAAACAATGGTTCGTTTTCCTCTGGTATTTGCAGCGAATGCTGCGGCCCAAAGAAGTATACCATAGCAAACATCCAGATCACAGCCGTAATTAAAACACCCAGTCCTGCTGCTTCTTTTCTCTGCTCTCTCGTTAATCGAAAAAACATCAAATACCTCCTCACAAAACACGAATGTTTGTTCTTACTTCACTATACTAAGAACTAATGTTCGAGTCAACAACTTTTTAGAACGAGTGTTTGCGTACATATGTTTTCTTTGGTACAATTTTCTTACGACAAACTAAAAAAAGAGGTGCGTTTATGTCTAAACTATCGAACCGCCAGCAAGATATACTTGAATATATTAAAACAGAGGTTCGCGAAAAAGGTTATCCGCCGTCTGTTCGTGAAATTGGTGAAGCCGTAGGTCTTGCTTCAAGCTCTACAGTGCACGGACACTTATCACGCCTTGAAAAAAAAGGTTTAATTCGACGCGACCCGACAAAACCACGTGCCATGGAAGTTTTAGATATTGAAGAAGAAGAGCAGCCGAAGATCACACAGTCTGCTGCTGTTTATGTTCCAGTTGTTGGTAAAGTTACAGCTGGTCAACCCATTACAGCCATCGAAAACGTTGAAGAATACATTCCCCTTCCTGACCGGGCAGCAGGGGATGATAATGTTTATATTTTGACGATTGAAGGCGACAGCATGATTGAAGCCGGCATTTATCACGGTGATATGGTGATCGTGAAGTATCAGCAGTCCGCAGAAAATGGAGATATCATTGTTGCAATGACGGATGAGGAAGAAGCGACCGTAAAACGCTTTTTCAAAGAAGAAAATCATATTCGCCTGCAGCCGGAAAACGCTTCACTTGAACCCATTATTCTTGAAGACTGCACCATTCTTGGCAAAGTAACCGGTGTTTTCCGCACCATCCACTAACGTCAAATGTATCTTTGCAAAAAAACTTTGCCCCGAAGAAAATTGATAAGAGTTAGTTCTGTCTTAACGCACCTCGTTAAAAAATACGAAGGTGCCTCCTTTAATATGCCAGTTAATTTTTCCATTCGATAAGCTGAAGCTTCTTCGACAAACCTGAATGGTTATAAACACTGATTTTAAAGCGCATTTCACTACTGACAGCCCAATACAAAAAGCCGCTCTAATTTTCGTACAGAGCGGCTTTTTGTATAAATGTTAAGAACATACGAGCAAACTAAAAGCTATAAGCGGAAGGAGGATTATGATGACGAAAAAATCTTACCCTGAAGGAGATATATCTACTGCACAGGATCAAGTACGTTTTTTGCAGCCGGAAGATTTACCTGAAGGCCCTTATGGTGCACCACGTAATAAGAATGAACCTGTACAAGATAAAGAAACACCTTCTCACCGAAAACAGCAGACAAAAAGTGCATTTACGTACGAAGATCGAGAACTGCATGCCGGTTTAGAAAGGAAACACCCCGGGGCGCACGATACGCACGCCGAAAAACACACCACTGAACTATAAAAAAAGGGTGCTCCCAAATTGAGGAGCACCCTAACGTGTAGACAAACTTTTTAGAAAAGCGGGGCCTGACGTCGCTTTTCAGCAGACGCTGTGCTTGATAGCGTCGCGCCGACGATTGTCAGCCTTCCTTCATTTTGATGGTCATGAATTGTATAAATCTTTTTGATCCAGAAATATTTTCATGAACGATCAAGCGAACCATATACATTGGAAATGTTAGATGATCTTTAAATTTTAAAGTGACCGAAACGAAAGACGGCGACTCCCAGAGGATCAAGCGCAGGCTTCAGCTAACTTGTTCGAATGAACCATTCGAACAAGTTAGCTGAAGCCAAGCCCTCGGGAAAGCGTCCGCCTGGCGTGAAGGTTACATTCATGATTCGTTTTTATCCTCTTCATGCGGCAGCCCGCGGCTGGGAGCAGTAAGTTGTCAGTGAATGTTTAATTTTGTACTTTGTCTATAGTCTCAGGTGCTCCCAAAAATGAGGAGCACCCTTTTGTTGATATTATGACAAAGCTTCGACAACTTTCTTTGCTGTGCTTGCACTCGATTGCGGATTCTGTCCGGTCACAAGACGGTTATCTCTAACCGAGTGATCGCTCCACTTTTCACCCCGATCAATGTTTGCACCCTGCTTTTGCAGTTCGGTTTCAAGCATAAACGGCATATGCTGATCCAGCTGCATTTCCGTTTCTTCTTCATCTGTAAATGCGGTGATCGTTTTATTTTTCACAATCGGTGTACCGTCTTCATACGTTGCACGTACTAAGCCGGCTGGACCGTGACAGACAGCACCAATGACTTTATCGTTTTCTGCAAAATGCTGCAGTACTTCAAGCAGTGTGCTGTTTTCCGGAAAATCGAACATTGTGCCATGCCCGCCCGGTAAGAAGACAGCGTCATAACCAACGGTGTGCGCTGTACTTAATTTCTCTGTATTTGTAAGTTCTGCTTCTGCATCTTTCCATTCCGGCCGATCCTCTACACTGTTTGGATCAAGCGGCACCTCACCACCAGAAATGCTTGTCACTTTCACCTCATAACCTTGAGCTAGAAATTCATTATAAGGAACAACAAACTCTTCAAGCCATAAACCAGTTTCGTGGCCTTTTGTAATTTCTGTGTGATTTGTAAGCACCATGAGTACTTTTTTTGTCATGACGAAATCCTCCTTATTTAGCTAGTGCAACGGTAAATTCACCGCACTTCAACATTTACCCTGTGTAAGTAAGTTTTATTCATGGTTTTAAAAAACAACAGGGATTTGAAAGTACAACGTTTAACGGTAGGTTTTTGTCCTGCTCAAAATAAGGACAAAAGCATATACTAAAAATCAAAACGAATGTACATTCTTTTAGGAGAGATGACGTATGACACCTTACGGATTTCCAATGTACGCTCCAGCCTCATTTACGAGAGCTCCTGCAGGATTTGCAGGATTATTACCACCGTCTGCACCTGCTGCGCACGCTTTTACTCGCAGCGCTCCGATGATGTCAGGTCAGACAGGGTTGTTTTCTAACTTATTAACACAAAGCGGTCCTTCTGCTTTGTTCGGAAGCAGCCGACCGTTTCTTCAACAACTTCCAGGCATTTTGCAGCAAGCGCAAAAATATATGGGTGCTGCTCAAACGGCCGGTTCTTTTCTGCAGCAATATGGACCGATGATGAAAAATTTACCAACGATTTTTAAACTCATTCAAGCTATGAACCAACCTTCATCTCAACAATCTTCCTCTACAGTCAACAGCTCTCCTACTGTTTTAAGCAGCGAAAATGACTCGGCAATCAACACTGCTGCCCATTTACAAGATGCACCATTACCTGCGCCAACACTCTACATTTAAAATTTAAGAATCCGCATTAATTCATTGAAATCGACTTGCTGGTTGTTTCGTAAAACGACACGTACGGCCTCATCTTCTTGACTTTTTGTAAAATCACGGTCTGTCATATGACCCACCTTCCGGAGAAGCCGCCGGATTGATCGCTCATCTTGAAAGTCTGTCTGCTGTACTTCTTCCGAAAGCTTTAAAAGTTCCGGAAGTGTAAGCCCGGTCCGGTTTTGAATGTGTGCCAGTTGTTTATTCCAGTCCATCTCATCGCCTCCTGTTAAATCACATACAATAAAAGTCTATGTGATAATGGTTGTTTCACATTACGAAGCATGAAGGATTTGTACAGCTCATAGTGATAAATAAACAGAAAAGCTGGAGGGAGGAACGATGGCTGCGATCATTGGAAGCATTCATATAACTTCTGTAAAAACTAGTGCGATCGTTAACTTTGGCGATGTAAATACGATCGCCCCTTATACGACAACGACAACGTTTGCAGGTCCTGGATCATACAATGAAGGAGACGTAGTCAACGTAAAAAACGGGCCATCTAAGACTCTTTTTCATCCTGATGTTTATGCGCCAGAGGTGGGTCCTTCATGACGACAATTGAACAAAATTTTTATATCAAAAAGATCCAAGTTGGCGATATTAAAAATGCCTCTGTTTTTCAAATTGGTGCTGCTGGTTACATTTCCAACAGGAAAACGAATCGTTCAGCTTATGTCCCTTCCAAAAAATATGGTATGTACGACTTTTTCTTACTCCCGCCGGCTTCACGGCTGAATTCATGAGGTGAGTCAGTTGCCCCCAAACTGGTATGATGAACTTCTCAATCAAATTAATGAGCTGAAGCAAAAGTTAAGTGAGCAGGAAGCAGAGATTCACCGGTTACAACAACATGTCATTCAAGACCAGCCTGCAAAAATTGAATATAAATTTGATCAATTAAAAGTTGAACACCTTGAAGGTACGTTAAACATCGGCTGGAACCCGAAACACACCGGTCAAGAAAGCTTCATTAATGATTGTGACGTTAACAGTAAGCCAAACACAGGTAACCATTTACAAATGATGATTGAACATATTACTGACAACGTACTGAAGGAGTACCACGCCAACATTGACAACTGGATGCATTCTTTAGAGAACGAACATGGCCTGCACCTACCCCCTTCTTTTCAAAAAAGAATGACAGACGATCTTGAAATGCAAATTCCAGGAAGGGTGGAGTATTACGTAAACCGCCAATCTGATAACGTAACAAACAGCGAAAAAACGGATATGAAGCCACTCATTCAAGCACAAGTGTTGGAGGACGTGTATGAAACAGTTGCCGGCTTCGTACGACATGAAAGTGAAAAAGGAGGAACATCCCGTGAAAGTTATTAACAATCACCTTCACTTACAGTCACTCGAAACAAAAGGTGCAGCTGATGCTTCACTTATCTTGATCGGAGATTCTGATTATATTTGTTTAACAGCTGATGGTTCGTCAAACACGAGTGACCAACATAACGTATATTCCCTTCGACCTCCAAAAGATTTGCATGATGAAGAATAAACGTACGGCCGTTTTACAAACCTTGCACGTGCGAACAGTTAATACTAGTGCTGTACTCAATGTTGGTGATTGTAACCGTATATGTATAACTCGGAACAAAGAAGACGCGAGCTTATCAATTTCACATTTACAAAAACAAATGCAAAGCAAAGTGTACTTTGTACCACTTCTTCCCCCGACTTTAGATACGTTTTCACATGCATGTGAAATGAAGTTTAACACCTCAAGCAATGCAAACATTTTTGTAGGTCATATTAATGTTCATAAACTTGCCGGCGGCTCCGTTTTCCAAACCGGTACTGCAAACGAAGTGATAAGCCGAACAGGACCCAAAAGCATACAATGTGATATATAAATTTTGAAAGAAGGAATGTTATATGCCAGGCTTTTTTTTAGGTCCGATAAAGCTTGTAGAAAATGACGGTGTGGTTAACTTTGGCGATGCTTTTAACATCTCACCAAGCTACGCCGCAAAATCAGTAAACGGACCGGGAAGTGACAATTTAGGTGGGATCATTGTTACGAACAACGGCTTAAATATAACGAGCGCATACGACCCGGACCTTATCGATCAAAATGTAAAAAAGCTTTATTAATGTTTCATCAGAGATGAAAAAATTGGCGCTGTCCCATACAAAACCTTTAAATGATGGGCAGAAATATATTGGCTTTCACTAGTGGCACAAGTGCGACATCGACGCTTACGGTTGATTGATTCATGTCTGCTTTGCCGCCTGGGAACGCTTCAGCTGCCCGATTTCCTTCAAGAGCCTCGTTTTTTTCTTAAATCGTATGATTATAAACCTTTTGAGACAGCTCCTTCTCTTTTTATGTATACTTTAAGCCTCTACAATGTTAAATAAGCACCTTTCTGTTTCTTAAGCAGGTCGGCGTAATACGTTTTATCAAGAAACTCAAAGAAAAACAGTGCCTGCTCGTAACAACGGGCAATTTTTTCAACTTCTGCGTTTTCTTGCTCTAAACATTGGCCCTCATAGTAAAAAAACTGTCCGAGCAAAGACATGTTCTCATACCTTTTTGATAAAGCCTGACCGCGATAAACGGATGATTTTGCTTTTTTAAACTCACCTAAATCGTAGTATGTTTTTGCCTGATTATAGATTAATCGCAGCTGATAAATATGTGCAGCCCGCGCTGGTGACTTATAAGTTGGTAAAGATAAAGATTGAAGCGCCTGCTCAAATAGCTTTAAGCTTTCGTTAAGCTTTCCTTCTTCACTTTTCATAATGGCTAAAGAGTTGGTTATACGGGCTGGCAAATTTTCTAAATGTTCGCGGGAGGCTTTCAACTGCTCAAATAACGCTGAAAGGTTGCGTTCAGCTTCTTCTTTCGGTACAGCAGCAATACGGTAAGCTGCATACCAATAATTCCATCTTAAAAACGAGCTGAACCAATCATTAGAAAAGGTATATTCCGGCTTGCTAAGTTCTCTTTCTGCAACCTGAAATACCTTTTTATATTCATGACCATTTGAAAGCTTTTCCATATACTCAATGGTTTGATTCACATAGTCCGGTTGATCGAATTTTAAGAGTGGAAAGAAGTGTTCAATGGACACGTTTAAGCGTTCAGCAATTAAATAAAGCGTTTCGATATTTGGGGCGTGTTCGCCTGATTCTATCTTACTAATCGTTGCTTGCGTTACGTTTGAGGAGGACAAATCCTGCTGTGTGATCTGCTGCTGCTTGCGTAAACTTCGTATTTCTTTACCGAGGCGCTTTTTCATAGATGCATCATTCCTTCATAACTATACGGACCTCTTCAACGAACTTCTTATCCAACAAGGAAAAACGATGTTAAGATCACCCATATTTTAGCACATTTTATCAAAGCCACATAGGTCATATTGCTGCCAAAGTTAGCTTATATCTTTATTGATCAACTGCAGCAGTAACTTCTAGTTAAAAACCACTAAGACGTATCCGCCTGTCTCAAACCCTTGAGTCAGTTTAAAAATGATAATGACGCTGCCTAATGCTTAGATCACTTTCATTTTCCTTCACTGTATACAACCTCTTTGCTTAGAAAATACTATATGTATTATTTAATGCAGGAGGATATCGATATGACAAATGAAAATGAACAAGCTGAAGCAGATATCACTTCACAAAATGATAATCCGCTTCATATCGTGCATGAACTTATGAAGGATTCCGTGCAGTCGCTTGGTTATAGTGATAACGTATTTCGTGTGTTAGAAAAACCGTTACGTTTAATTGAAGTTTCTATGCGCATTCGAATGAATGATGGTTCGATCAAAAACTTCACAGGTTACCGCAGCCAGCACCTTGATATCTTTGGACCGACAAAAGGTGGGATCCGCTTTCACCCAAGTGTCACGCGTGATGAAGTCAAAGCTCTCTCCATTTGGATGTCCTTAAAATCTGCGATCCTCGGACTGCCACTTGGCGGGGGAAAAGGTGGCATCATTGTAAATCCTGAAGAATTAACAAGTGAAGAGCTTGAAGACTTAAGTCGAGCTTATATCCGTAAACTCACCCCTGTGATTGGTCCACAAAAAGACATCCCTGCCCCGGATGTGAACACAAATCCTGAAGTGATGGGCTGGATGATGGATGAGTACGATCAGCTCCGCGGTTACAATATCCCTGGTATGCTGACAGGTAAACCACTTATCCTCGGCGGCAGTGCCGGAAGACTTGCTGCGACCGGACGCGGCGTGGTACTTACAATACGAGAAGCAGCCGATGTATTAAACATGGATTTATCCACAAGCACTGCTGCCATTCAAGGGTTTGGAAACGTCGGGAGCATGACTGCAAAATACTTAGCAGAACTTGATGTTACTGTCGTTGCGATCAGCGAAGCATCCGGTGCGATTTATCAAGAAGATGGTATTGACATTCATGAGCTGCTGGAATTTATTGAATCGGGCGGCGTTATTGGAGATTATGATAAAGCTGAACAGCTGGACCCTGAGGAAATTTTCGGCCTTGAAGTCGATATCTTTATCCCTGCTGCCTTAGAAAACCAAATCACAGAAAAAACAGCTGGTCAAATGCAAGCCAAAATCGTTGCAGAGGCCGCAAACGGTCCTACAACCCCTGCAGGTGACAAAGTACTTGAAGATAAAGATGTATTTGTCATTCCGGATATTCTCTGTAATGCCGGCGGCGTGACGGTTTCCTACTTTGAATGGGTACAAAATGAGATGAACTATTACTGGAGTGAAGAAGACATTCATAACAAGCTCGAAGAACGAATGGTAGACGGATTTCACAATGTGCTTCATATGCGTAATGAAAAAAGCACACGTATGCGACAGGCAGCATATATGGTAGGTGTCGCCCACATTGCTGAAGGTTTATCCGCTCGGGGGTGGGTAAAACCTGGCGATCTTCATCAAGACCGTTCAACTTGACTTTTTTATAATGTAACGATAAGTTAGCTTTATAATCGCAACAAAAAGTGCGCCCGGACGTATGTTAACCGTTTCGGGCGCATGCTTATGTTATATAAAAGGAGCTTTTTAAATGGCACTGATTTACGGCCTGCTTACAGCTGCGGCGTTTGGCATTGGAGATTATATGGCAGGGCGGATCTCACGCCATTTGTCCGTATTAATTGTCATTTTTTATGCCCAAGTCGCCGGATGTGCTTTAATGATCCCGGCTGCCCTATTCTCCGGGCAAACGCCTACCTTAACCGCTGCCGGCTGGGGCGTGGCCGGCGGTATTGCACTTGGCTGCGGGTTTATTTTTTATTTCTACGCGCTCGCTTATGGAAAGATGGGCGTCGCTTCAGCTGTTACCGGCGTTTCCTCCGCTTTAGTTCCAGCAGCCGTCGGAATCTTGCTCGGGGAGGAACCTGGCCTGTTTGCCGGTGTCGGCATCTTTCTCGTCGCACTTGCAATCATCTTGATTTCTAAAAACACTGGCAAAGCGAATGAAAGTTCAAATAAAGATCAACGCGGGATCGGTATATCACTCGCTGCCGGAAGTTCCCTCGGATTATTTTTCGTCCTGCTGCACGTACCACCTGCTGAAGTGAGTTTATGGACCGTGGCATTTGCTATGATCGGTGGTCTACTTGCTGCAGGAGCAGCGCTGCTAGTGATGCAGATGAAGCCTTATGCAGCGCAATCTCTCTTTCGTTATACAATGTTGATGGGCACTGTACAGGCAGCAGGTGCGCTTACGTATGTCTTAGGTGTTAATTTAGGCTTATTGTCTATCGTAGCTTTAGCTGGAGCGATGTCACCTTTATTTACCGTTTTATGCGCCCGCTTGTTTTTAAAAGAAAAATTAAGCAAACTTCAACTTTCAGGATTTTTGCTGGCGCTGTTAGGTGTGGCACTCCTTTTAATCAGCAGTTCCTGACGAATACCGGTGGTTGATCCCTATAAACTTGACATTTGTTGTATCTTCCATGGCATATTTCACGCCTTCTTTTCCGATTCCGCTCTGCTTCACGCCGCCATACGGATGGTTATCCTGGCGGTACGTGGAAATTTCATTAATCCACACACCACCCATCTCTAGTTGCTGGGCAACTTGGAGGGCTCGGTTAATATTTTGGGTGAAGACGCCGGCCTGCAAACCATAAATTGAATCGTTTGCAAGTTGAACGGCTTCTTCAGTGGTAGAAAATGGGACAACCGAAACAATAGGCGCAAACACTTCTTCAGCAATCACCTTCATGTTGCGCTCTACATTCGTCATAATTGTTGGCTGAAGCACTGCCCCATCTCTTGTTCCTCCGGTTTCTACTACGGCCCCACCCGCCTTGGCATCTTCAATCCATGTGAAAGCACGCTCGGCCTCTTCTTCTGTGATCATGGGGCCGATATCTGTGCTTTCTTCGCGCGGATCTCCTGTCGTAAGCTGCATTGTCTTTTCCTTATACAGCTGTAAAAACTGCTCAAAACATGAATCCTGAATATAAATCCGCTGTGCTGAAATACAAGCCTGACCCGAAAATGCAAATGCGCCAGTGACAAGTTGCTCAGCCGCATATTCTAGGTCTGCATCTGCGAAAATTAAGTTTGGCGAATTCGAGCCGAGTTCAAGTGTTACTTTTTTCAAATCGGCAGCTGCACGAATTTCACGACCGACAGGAAGGCTTCCAGTAAATGAAATTTTATGAACTTTGTCGTGATTGACTAAAGCCTCACCTACCTCTCCCCCGCCTTGCACAACATTCAACACCCCTGGCGGAAGACCTGCATCATGAAATAACTCCGCAAGCTTATACGAAGAAATCGGTGTTTTTTCCGCAGGTTTCAAAACGACACAGTTCCCAGTAGCAATGGCTGGCGCTACTTTATGAAGTACAAGGTTTAATGGGAAGTTAAATGGTGTAATTGCACCAATGACACCTAGAGGCTCATGGACGACAAACCCCCACCGATTTTCACCACCTGAAGCTGCATCCATCGGCAGCACTTCTCCGGTAAAGTGGTTCACAAGCTCTGAAGCAAACCGCAGCACTTGCAGAGCCCGATCTACTTCAGCGCGGCTATGCTTCACCGGCTTCCCTGCTTCTTGAGTGATCGTTTCGACAAAAGTTTCCCGTCGCTTTTCAAGTAAATCAGCTGCTTTCCGCAAAATCGCTGCCCGCTCATACGCCGGCATATGCTTCATCGTTTCGTGAAACACTTCGTAACTGTCATTTACGGCCCTTGATGCCGTATCAGGATTTGCAGGAATGAGTTCGGCAATGGTTTCTTTTCGGTACGGATCTACAACATTTATCAGGCTCTCATGATGATCTTCATATGTTTTACCGTGGATGATTGAGCCGATCTTCAAGACTAGTCCTCCTTTTTATTACAAGAAAGCTGTTCAAACCGCTCTGTTAACTTCATGTTCTCTTTGTAGTCAACCGGGCAGTCAATGAAAACTGGTTTGTTTAATTCCACCGCTTTTTTTAACGCCGGGGTTAACTCATCAGCTGCTGTAATTTGGATTGATTCAAAACCGTACGCTTCAGCAAGCTGTAAAAAATCAGGATTTCCGAATGAAACGTGTGCATCGCGCTCAAAATGTTTCAATTGGTGCCACTCAATTAATCCGTACCCTTCGTCACGCCATAACAAAATGATCACCGGTAAGCCGAGACGAACGACAGTTTCCATTTCGCAGCCGGTCATTTGTAATGCACCATCACCTGCAACAGCTACAACTGGTTCATTTGGATAAACCATTTTTGCAGCAACAGCACCAGGTAGCGCAACCCCCATCGAAGCAAGACCGTTCGAGATTAAAAAGTGGTCAGGTGCACTTGTATGAAAGAGCCGCGCAAGCCACATTTTATGCGCACCAACATCAGTAATCACATGTGACCGTTCCGGAAGTGCTTCACGTAAGTCAGCACAGATTTTTTGAGGCTTAAGTGGGAAAGATGTATCATCACGTGCGCTCTCAACTTCATTAAGCACCTGCTCACGCACTTCAGTTGCCCAATCTGGAAGTGTATGCGTTCTTTGACACGCTTTCGTTAACCCTTCAAGATTGCTTTGAATGTCACCAACCAGTTGATGTTTCACTGGATAGTTTTGATCCGTTTCAGCTTCTAGCGAATCGATATGAATAATGGAAGTTTTACCTTCATTCCAATTTGCCGGCGGATACTCGACAATGTCGAAACCAATCGTGATGATTAAATCTGTTTCACGAAAAGCACAAGCAATATAATCATCCCCGCCGACACCTGCTGAAAGGAGACTATGTTGATTCGTCCTAGCTAAAGCGCCTTTACCCATAAACGTATGAACGAGCGGCAGATTGAGTTTTTCTACAAAATTACCAAGTTCCTCTTCAGCTTTGTTTCTAGCCACACCATTACCAACGAGGATCAAAGGTGCTGCAGCTTCATCAATTTCTGTCGCAGCACGCTTTACTGCATGTTCTTCTGCCATGACATGTGGCGATTCTACAATTTCAAGCGGCGCAGCATCAGTGTCGAGCTTTGCAATGTCTTCAGGAAAATCTAAGTGCACAGCACCAGGTTTTTCTCCTGCAGCTGTACGTACGGCTTTACGCACCATCTCCGGGATCGTATCCGGATCTTTAACTTGCGCGCTCCATTTGGTCACCGGTTCATACATTGCCGTTAAATTATAATGTTGATGGCTGATTTTATGCTGCCGGTTTAGCCCTGCTTGTCCAGTGATCGCAATGACCGGCTGATGATCCATCGTTGCATTGGCCACCCCGGTCACCATGTTTGTTGCGCCAGGCCCGAGTGTTGCTAGACAAGCTGCCGGGCGGCCGGTAAGCCGCCCATAAACGCCTGCCATAAAAGCAGCCCCAGTTTCATGACGGGTAACAATGAACTCAATTGAAGATTCCACCAGTGCATCCATGACATCAATATTTTCTTCACCAGGCACACCAAACATGTATTGTACACCTTCATGCTCTAAACAACGAATCAGCAGTTCTGCTGCTTTCACATGCAACATCCTCTCTACAGTCATTCCTTTTATCAGTCTTTACACTTCCACTAAACTTATCCTTACAAACCTGAAACAATGATTAGGGAACCGTCCGTACGGGTAAATATAGAGGGTTAATTTATAAGGAGGCGTTTCATATCGAGATTTTAGGCATACACCACGTTTCATCGCTCACAGCCCGGGCGGTGAACAACTTAGATTTTTATGTACGCGTGCTCGGCATGCGTCTTATTAAAAAGACAGTCAACCAAGACGACCCTTCGGTTTATCATTTATTTTACGGTGATGAACAAGGAAGTGCAGGAACTGAATTAACTTTTTTTGAAATCCCAAACATGGGACAGAAATACGAAGGTACAAACGATATAGCTGTTGTATCACTACGGGTGCCAACGGATGCTGCCTTAACTTACTGGCGCGAACGTTTTGAAACTTTTCAAGTGCCTCATGAAAGTATTCAAACGAAAAACGGCCGCGCTGTCCTGCCGTTTCAAGATTTTGAAGGCCACAAAATGGAGCTTGTAAGTGACGAATTAAATGATGGGGTTAAAGCAGGCGTCGTCTGGGGCGATAGTAAAGCCTCCACCGAGCACGGCATTACCGGATTAGGTCCGATTCAATTGAAAGTGAAACATGCTGATCGTACAGCCCGTGTGTTAACAGAAGTCCTTGGTTTTAAAGAAATTCAAGCAGGCACATTTGATGAAACAACACCGCCGCGGGTATTTTCTACCGGTCAAGGGGGGACAGGCGCTGAAGTTTATGTTTACGAAACTGAAAATGAACCGATGGTCCGCCTCGGCCGCGGCGGTGTACATCACGTTGCTTTCCGGGTTACGGATGAAGAGGAGCTTCGTCAATGGATACGAGTACTGACAAACGCCGGCTTTAGTCACTCTGGATTTGTCGACCGCCACTACTTCCGCTCCTTGTACTTCCGTGAAGCAAACGGCATTTTATTTGAGCTTGCCACAGACGGCCCTGGTTTTGCGGTAGATGAAGATGCTGCCTATTTAGGAGAAGCGCTTGCACTGCCGCCATTTCTCGAAGATAAGCGCGCTTCTATTGAAGCAAGATTAACACCACTTCCAAACCCGAGAACGGAGATGTAAGCCAGACTGGTTAGAATCATCGTTCTTAATTACCTAATTGATCAACATTGGATCACTGTAATCTTTTCGTGTTCGTTTACAACAAGCTAATTTTGCATTATTGAATGATGGAAAATTAGAGAGTATTAAAAACGAGTTGAAAAAAATCGAGTAGGAGGCCCCGACCTCTCACACCACCGTACGTACGGTTCCGTATACGGCGGTTTCATTTACGTCCACCGATGTTGATCATATCGGTGCCATAAGCTCATCAACCCTTGATCGGCCCAGTAGGCTTCATCAAGGGTTTTGTGCATCACAGGGCTTCTCGCAATTCGCCAATAAGCCTTTCTGGATCTTGCCCATTCCCATGCTTTCCGACGACTTGCGCCGTGTTGAATTAACATCTTTGTCCGGTTTCTAATCGTTTTCCATTCTTTCCATCGTATCATCCGGAGCCTTCGTTTCAACCAGCTGTCAATTTCGCGGAGGACTGAAGGCGTTTCTGTGAGTTGGAAATAGCCCAGCCAACCGGTGAGGTATTGATTCAAGCGTTTAATCCGTTCCTCCATTGGTATGGAGGTTCTTCGGCTCGTTAGTGTCTTGATTTTCCCCTTGATTTGTTGAATACTCTCTGAAGCAATACGGATCTTAGGATCCTTTCTTGATGGGGTAAAACTAATGCCAAGGAACTTCCTCCGCCAAGGGCGGTCAACGGTGCTCTTTTCCCGGTTGACCCGAAGCTTGAGTTTCTTTTCGATGAATGCGGTAATAGATGCCATCAAGTTCTTACCCGCGCGTTTTGACTCGGTGAACATCATACAGTCGTCGGCGTACCTCACGAAGCGTACACCCCGCTTTTCAAGTTCCTGGTCAAGCTCATCCAGCACGATGTTTGATAAGACCGGACTTATCGGCCCTCCTTGTGGCGTTCCTTTCGTTGAAGCACGAGTCACTCCGTCCTCCATCACACCTGCTTGAAGAAATCTCCGGATGAGTCGGAGCACCTGGGGGTCATTGATACGAAAGCTCAGCGTGCGCATCAATCGATCATGGTTGACTTGGTCGAAAAACTTCTCAAGATCAAGATCCACCACCCAGCGGTACCCTTCCCTGATGTAATTTCTCGCTTTCCTGACGGCATCATGTCCTCGGCGCTTGGGCCGGAATCCGTAGCTGTGTTCAGAAAACATTGGATCATAAACCTCTGTGAGCACTTGGCTTACAGCCTGCTGGACAAATCGATCCGTGACCGTTGGGATCCCTAGATCCCTTGTGCCTCCGCTCGGTTTCGGGATTTCGACACGACGGACGGGTTGAGGGATATAGGTCCCCTGCCGGATCTGTTCTGTAATCATTTCACCATGCGTTTTGAGATGCTCTCGTAAGGATTGAACGGGCATCTGGTCTACGCCATGGCTTCCTTTATTACGCTTTACCGTTTGAAAAGCTCGGTTCAAGTTGTCTCGATCAAGGGTCTTTTCCAGCATGATATTTCTCCTCGGACAAGGTGTTTCTTATTGTGTGGTACCATCCCTCCACCCTTCTGACGGCCCCCGTGGGATTCACCACTTCTTACGTCAGGAAGGAACATTGTGTTTCTGCTTCATTGGGTGGTACGTACGCCAAGGCACCTTGTTTCATAAATGATTCAGCCCTTTCCCGATCTATCCGGAAGACCGGGTACTATGGCTTCTGCTGACTTCTGACCGTTCAGCGGTCTCTCTTGAGACCGGTTGCCACATGAGTGCGGCCTGTCGGTCAGACCTCCCCGGGTAAGCCTGACATCTTCCCTTCCACGTCCCCGCCTCATTTACTGCCGCTTCCTTTGGTCGTTCGGATTTTAACTTGTTTAGCAGTCTCATCCAAAAGCGACAGCCTACTTATGAGATTCGTATGCCTCGGGGCGGAAGTTTGCCTCCGACTTCCTTCAGATTCCGCTTCACAACGGACACCCTTGTCATTGGCTAACGACTACAACGACCTTCGCCGTTCGTATAGATACTAGGCATGCCGGGCACACTAGAAAAACCCCCGAAGCCTGTGGCTCCGGGGGTTACTTTTACTTAGTAAGTGGATAGGTACTGCTCGCGCTCCCAAGGGTGAACTTGTGTGCGGAACATGTCCCATTCGATTTCTTTAGCTTCAACAAGGTGCTCAACAGCATGCTCGCCGATAGCGTTCACAAGCACTTCGTTTCGCTTCAAGTTGTCAATCGCTTCTTTCAACGTGCCAGGAAGTGCTTTAATGCCTTCCTCTTCACGCTCTTCCTCGCTCATGACATAAATATTGCGGTCTGTCGCTTCCGGTGCGTCAAGCTTACGCTTAATCCCGTCAAGGCCGGCGGCAAGCATCGCTGCCATTGCAAGATAAGGGTTCGCTGCCGGGTCCGGGCTGCGAGCTTCGATACGTGTGCTCAAGCCGCGGGAGTTAGGGATCCGTACAAGCGGGCTCCGGTTACGCAACGACCAAGCGATATAAACCGGCGCTTCATAGCCTGGTACAAGACGCTTATAAGAGTTAATAATTGGGTTTGTAATCGCTGTGAATGCTTCAGCATGCTCTAGAATACCCGCCATAAAGTGCATCGCCGTTTCGCTCAGCTGTGTTTCTGTATTCTCATCGAAAAATGCGTTCTGCTTGTCACCTTCAAAAAGGGACATATTACAGTGCATGCCTGATCCATTCACACCAAATAGCGGTTTCGGCATAAATGTTGCGTGCAGACCGTGTTTACGCGCGATCGTTTTCACGACGAGCTTAAACGTTTGAATATTGTCGCATGCAGTCAATGCATCAGCATATTCGAAGTCGATCTCGTGCTGACCTGGTGCAACTTCGTGGTGGGAAGCTTCAATTTCAAAGCCCATCTCCTCAAGTTCAAGCACGATATCGCGGCGGCAGTTTTCACCAAGGTCAGTTGGCGCTAAGTCAAAGTAACCGCCTTTGTCGTTTAATTCCATCGTTGGTTCGCCTTTTTCGTCGTTTTTGAAAAGGAAGAACTCAGGCTCCGGGCCAATATTAAATGCAGGGTATCCCATATCTTCAGCCTGCTTCAAGACCTTTTTCAAAATACCGCGCGGGTCACCTTCAAATGGGTTCGGTTCGCCGCCTGGCTTTTTGCTCGGCTCGTAAACGTCACAAATTAAGCGGGCAACTTTCCCTTTCTCAGGCGTCCAAGGAAATACAATCCAAGTATTTAAATCCGGGTATAAGTACATATCTGATTCTTCAATACGAACAAAGCCTTCGATCGAGGAGCCATCAAACATCATTTGATTGTCGAGTGCCTTTGGCAGCTGATCAACTGGAATTTCTACGTTTTTAATAATTCCTTGCAAATCTGTAAATTGTAGGCGGATAAACTTGACGCCTTCTTCTTCTGCTAAACGTTCAATGTCTTCACGCGTATAAGTGGGTGCCATCGGTTTTTCTCATCTCCTTTGAACATTTTCTATATTGTGACCTGCCTGGCTTGGCAGGGAACCACCAGCTTAATATCATGCATTAATGGAAAAAGTGAGACAATTGACCTTGAATCATAGACGTTTTCTTTTGACTTGCGGCCATCATTGCTTCGCGCTTCATGTGGCGCCGCAATTCGCGATCGCTCAACTCACGCTTCGTTTCTTTTTCTTCTTCGTCTTGCAGGTCAAGCTGTGCTTGGCTTTCCAACTCCAACTGCATAATTTCTTTGATCCCGGCTAAGTTAACCCCTTGATCGATTAAACGCTTCACTTCAAGCAGCCGGTCCACATCGTTAAATGAAAACAAACGTTGATTACCCTCGGTCCGCTCCGGGTATATAAGACGGTGCTCTTCATAATACCGAATCTGGCGCGGCGTTAACTGGGTAAGTTGTTTTACGACGCGTATCGGAAAGAGAGGCAGGCTGCGGCGTTCTTCATCAGTCATTAAGAACCGCCTCCTTTCGTTTAACTTGTTACTTAGTTTACTTCATGTTAACTTTAGCGTCAATACATGTGAAGAAAATTAACATATAATTTTTTGAACTTTTCGACTCGGATATGAATGTTATAAAAAAGAGCGCCATCAAGGCACTCCAGTAAAATTTATTCCTTTGTGATTTGGTGAAGCTTTTCAACAGCTGCGATGACTGCTAATTTTACATGGGCATACATTAACCCGCCCTGCACAAAGGCTGTATACGGCGGACGGAGCGGCCCGTCTGCGGTAAGCTCAATGCTCGCACCTTGAATAAACGTGCCAGCTGCCATAATGACTTCATCTTCGTAGCCTGGCATCGCACTTGGTTCAGGCGTTACGTTGGCATCGACAGGCGACTGCCGCTGAACCTCCTGACAAAAAGTTATCATTGCTTGCCGGTTATGGAAATGTACAGCTTGAATTAAATCGGTTCGTGCTTCCTGCCAGTTCGGTGTCGTGTCAAACCCAACTTCCTCGAGAAGCGCCGCTGTAAACAACGCCCCTTTTAGTGATTCTTGTACGACGTGTGGCGCTAAAAACAAACCTTGATACATCTCCTGCAGCATATTAAGGGTTGCCCCGCCTTCGCTGCCGATGCCCGGTGCTGCAAGCCGCGATGCCGCCTGGGCAACAGCTTCTTCACTGCCGGTAATATAACCTCCGGTACGAACGAGGCCGCCGCCGGGATTTTTAATTAAGGAACCGGCACAAATGTCTGCTCCGGCATGCCCAGGCTCTTTCGTTTCCACAAATTCGCCGTAGCAATTATCAACAAACATATACGCTGATGTATAAGGCCGAAGGATCGATACGGCTTCAGCAATCTCTTGGATTGGAAATGACGGCCTGTCTTCGTAACCACGGGAGCGCTGAAAAGCAATAACCTTTGTTTTTTTAGTGATCGCTCCTTTAACAGCTTCAAGGTCCATCGAACCGTCTGACTTTAACGGGATCACTTTAACTTTTAGTCCTAATGACGAGAAGTTGCCAGGCTCATCCCCGGTTAAACCGAGCACCGTCTGCAGCGTATCATACGGTGTGCCTGAGGCATAAATTAATTCATCACCCGGCCGCATCAACCCAAATAACGCAGCAGCGATCGCATGTGTCCCGGAAATGAGCTGCGGCCGGACTAAAGCAGTCGCATGCCCAAACAACTCTGCATATACGGCTTCAAGCACATCGCGGCCGCTGTCGTCATACCCATAGCCGGTTGTTCCCTGGAGGTGAAAGCTGCTCACATGATTTTGGCGGAACGCCTCAAGTACGCGGGCCTGGTTTTGTTCAGCGGTTGCTTCTACTTCGCTAATACGCGGGCGAATTTTTGCTTCTGCTTGTTTAATGATATCTCCAATTTGTCGTTCTGCCATGCCTGGTTACGTCTCCTCCTGCTTAAATTCCTGAATCAATCCCCATAAAGGATGATCTGCAAACAAATAACCTTTCAACCGGAAAACACTGCGCTCTTCATCAAACATTTCCGTATCAAGCACTGCTTCCTGCCTGATTTTAGCTACTGCATCTCCACGATCCGGTGTTACATCAATACTAAAATAGACTGAAATGTCCTTTAATGCTTCTTCCATTTCATGAAGCAGCTGCTGTTGATCATTTTTATCATAAGCGTTCATCCGCAAGGTGCGCCCTTCCGGAATAAATGTTTCCTCCTGCATTTGATCTACTTTGTTTAACACTGTAATTACCTGCAGATGCCCGGCAGAAAGTTGTGTCAAATGCGATTTCACCGTTTTTAAATGCTTGTCTACTTCTTCTCCGGAAGCATCAACGACATGAATTAATACATCTGCTTCGAGTACTTCTTCAAGTGTTGATCGAAACGAAGCAATAAGCGATGTTGGTAAATCTTGAATGAAGCCGACCGTATCGCTCATTAACGCTTGATAACCAGAAGGAAGTTCCACCCGGCGCGTTAACGGATCAAGGGTAGCAAACAGCTCGTCCTCGCTCACTGCATCTGCCTTTGTTAACGCGTTTAATATTGTGGATTTACCTGCATTCGTATAGCCGACGAGCGCAAACTGAGCACGCCGGCTCCGCTTTCGTTCTTCACGGTGAACTTCGCGCCGCTTTTTCACCTGCTCTAACTGTTTCTTCAAATCATCCATACGTTTTTGAATATGCCGCCGGTCGGTTTCAAGCTTCGTCTCACCTGGCCCGCGGGTACCAATACCCCCGCCGAGCCGGGAAAGCGACTCACCTTGACCCGTTAAGCGGGGCAGCATATAGTTTAACTGAGCCAGCTCGACCTGAATTTTACCTTCTTTCGTCTGCGCTCGATCTGCAAAAATATCGAGAATCAACTGGGTGCGGTCAATGACGGGAAAACCGGTCATATTTTGAATGTTGGCAGCCTGCCCTGAAGAAAGTTCATCATTAAAAATGAGCAGGTCCGCTTCTACAGTTTCAGCTTCAGAAGCAATCTCGCGCAGTTTGCCTTTTCCAATATAAGTGGACGGGTGCACCCGGTCACGTTCTTGATATTTGACTGCTGCAACGCTTCCTTTAGCTGATTCAGCAAGGGATTTTAATTCATTCATAGACGACTCAAAATCCGCCTTCTTTTCCGATTGTTTCTGGCGACAACCAACCAGGATTACCCGTTCTTCAGTCACAAGTCCCATCCTTTCTCGTATTTTTCTGCGGCAGTAACATCAGCTTCTGTCAATTGACGAAGCGCTTGAATATCACACGTTACTCCGCTGAAAACGAGGCGCTCTGCCTGCGCCCTTATCATTTGTTCGATCAAATTCCGTACATAGCGCGCATTACTAAATGCCCTGCCTTTATCCTGCTTTGCTCTTTCAATGAACTTATGCAGTTGATGGAAGGCTCCTGGTGTAAATTCATAATCCTGTGAAGCAGCCATCTCCCGGCTGATCTGCAGCAACTGTTCAACTGTAAAATCAGGAAACGTTAATTTCAGTGGAAAGCGTGAAGGAAGCCCTGTGTTCATCGTTAAAAAACGTTTCATTTCTTCAGGATAACCCGCTAAAATTAAAACAAACCGTGCTCTGGCATCTTCCATAGCCTTACCTATCGTAACGTACCGCCCCTTCCGGCACAAACTTCAACCTTAACTCGATATCATTTCTGTCTATGAAAACCGCCTGCTGCACAAGCAGCTTCACCAGCCCGACCTGTGCTTCACGATGAAATGACTGGGGCAGCTCAAGTTCTTCTGCTCTGGCACGCTCAGCCTGGGCTTCTTCCCACACTTTAAAATCTGCTGCTGTAATATGACCAGCCGCAAGAAGACGGACTAACCGGCTGCGCTCTGTACGTTGTACGCCTTTTTTCAACTCTTTCACCCGAGGGATTTCCTTTAGCTTGGCAGCCTCTTTGAAATAAGGTTCCATATACATACGTAACTGCTCAAACACGAGCTCATCAATTCGCTGTACAGGCTGATAAGGCTGACTGCAGCTTTGTATCTTTCGATTGCAGCATACGTAATAGCGGCGGCCCCCGCCTTTATTTTCCACACGCATTGCGGCCCCGCATGAACAGATCAACCGTCCGCTTAAAAGCGCCGGCTCATTGTCGGAGCGCTTTGAAAAGCGCCGTCTGTTATCGAGCTCCTTTTGTACAGCAGCATATAAAGCTTCAGAGATGAGTGGAGGGATCGAGAGCTGAAACTGCTCTTCTTTCGGGCGAAACCGGCGGCGCCCCTGCTGATAATCACATTTATAAGCAAAGTAGCGCCCAGTGTAAGATTCATTGCGAAGTATTCTCGCAATCGTCGTTCGATGCCAGTTGTCACCGCGCGGTGCGCTGATGCCTTCTTCATCAAGTACTTCCTTTAATTCGCCAGGTGTGCGGCCGGCAGCTGCTTCATGAAACAACCATTGAATCACTTTCGCTTCGTGCTCGTTAACTTCAAGCACGTCTTGGTCTGTATTAAATGTATAACCGTACAAGCGTGGATCCATGCTGAGTTTCCGGTATTTTTTCATTTTTTCGAGCCGGCCTCGGGCGGTACGTTCTTTAATTTTTTCCCGCTCATATTGGGCAAACATCCCACGGAGCTGATAATACAGCATCCCTTCGGGCGTTTCGCTCCAATCAAAGTTTATAAACACAAGCTCAATGCCAAGTCCCCGCCACTCATCGGTTAACAGCAGTTGATGTGTTAAGTTACGAGCAAGCCGGTCCGGATCATACATAATCAAGTAAACAGGCGGCCTTTCGCGCGCCTTAGATCGAAGCGATTCAAGCACAGGCCGCTCAAGTGATGCGCCAGTTGCTTGTTCTTCAAAGGTGTGAATATTTTCAGGTGCAATGCCGAGTGCCTTTGCTTTCGCTTCAGCCGCTTCGACTTGACCGGACAAACTGTAACCGCGGGCAGCCTGCTCCTCTGTAGATACCCGGGCGTAAACCCAGGCCTCCATCCGGCTCATGCTTTTTTACCCTCATCACCGTAAAAGCGGTAAAGCAGCTCCCGCAATTGCCAAAGCATCTCTTGTTCACTCCAAACGTTTTCGTGACGAATGTGGACGCGCTTTTGTTCTTGTTGTCTTTTCATGCCACCCACCTCCTGATTCACGATATGAATCAAGGAGCCTGTCTTACAACTTTACTTCTCTTCTGGTGTAAGCGGACGGCTGAACCGTTCAATAAACCTGTTTGGATATTCATCTGCAATTGCACTCACCTCATCAAGGCGTGCTTGATGCTCTTTAGATAAGCGCCAGCCGACAGCTCCGATGTTTTCTTCATACTGGGCCATCGTCCGGCAGCCGACGATCGGTGCTGTAATCTCTTCTTTTCCAAGCTGCCAGTTTAAAGCTACCTGGGCCGGGGTTTTATGAATTTCTTCAGCAATTGCTACCACTTCATCAAGAATACGAAAAGCATCTGGTGTGGCTTTATTATCCCACGTATACTCTCCGACTTTCGGTGCGGCTAAACGGCCGCGCTCCGGACGTTCATTTCGCTCGTACTTATCGGTTAACAAGCCGCCGCCAAGGGGCGCCCACGGTAGAAAACCAATACCTTCTTCGCGAATGAGAGACATCATCTCCCGGTCCATCTCCCGGTGGATTAAACTGTACTGCGGCTGAAGTGAAATGAATTTTGCATACTTTTCACGTTCACTTACAGATAAAGCTTTCATCAACTGCCAAGATAAAAAGTTCGAACAACCGATGTAACGCACTTTCCCTTGGGTGATTAAATCATCGAGTGTACGCATCACTTCTTCAATCGGTGTTAAGTGATCCCATACGTGCAGCTGGTACAAATCAAGGTAATCGGTTTTAAGACGTTTTAAGCTTTCATCAATGCTGTCCATTACGTGCTTGCGCGAATAGCCGACACCGTTCACCCCAGGCGAAGTACGCATCCGCACTTTTGAAGCGAGCACGATATCTTTACGACGTCCTTGAATCGCCTGCCCGACAATTTCCTCGGAGCGTCCACCGACATATGTATCTGCTGTATCTAAAAAGTTTCCGCCGTCATCAAAGAACTTATGCATCATCCGGATCGCTTCTGCTTCCTCTGTTGCGCGACCGAAAGTCATCGTTCCTAAACAAAGCTCCGAAACAGCGACCCCTGAACGACCTAATGTACGATACTCCATAACTTTCACTCCCTTTCTATACTGTTTGTATTTTAGCACGATTCAACCTTTCCGGCATTGATGAGGGCCTTTTGTTACGATGGTCTTCACTAACGTGTCGACCGCTTCCTTACCAAAATCTTTTTCCCCTCCGCGTGCCAAAGCATACGCTTCATCAATGAATAAAATACCGCCATCTGCCTGTTTGATAAGCTCTCTTGTTTTTTGTGCCGTTTGACCGATGTATTCACCAACAATATCCGCCCGCTCTGCCTCGATCACATGACCTTTCGATAACGCGCCCATATCGTAAAACAACTCACCCATCATGCGCGCAGCAGTTGTTTTGCCGGTGCCGGGCTGACCAGTAAAAATCATGTGCAACGTTTGATTTTCTTGAACAAGTCCTTCTGCCTGACGCTGCTTACGAATGTGCAGCCAGGCATAAACCTGCCTGAGCACCGTTTTCCATTCATTCAGCCCGATAAGCGACGCAGCTCTCTGTTCAAGTTTCTGCAAAACGTAGTGCTCTTTTAACACATGAGTTTCCGGCTGGTGCCGATCTTCTTCTTGATTGAATGTCACTTGAATTCTTGCCTGCGCAGGCTGCCGGGGGATTGCCATGTGAAACGCCTCCTCACCTATACAAATCTTGATGTAGTTTACGCAAAAGCCTAGGCTCTTGTGACACAACTTGCACACTGCATGATATACTAAACGAAACAAACGTTCTAATTACAAAAGAAGGAGGATGTTTTTTGAGCTACCCGCGTGACTTTGAATTGCCGCCGCCTGCCTTACAGTTTCTAGATCGTTTACATGATGATGGGAAAACAAACGCAACTTTACGAAGATACGCTTATGATTTAGCTGATTTTTATCATTATTTACGCGCTGCAGGATACGATTCAGCCGTTGAGATACCAAAGGCACTCACAGGAGAAGAAACAGAACATTTTTTTGAACATCTCCGCCACAGCCGCAACTACCAACTACGTACATTAAAACGGATCCATACTGTGCTAAATCAATATTTTTTATACTTACGTGAACAAAAAGAGATTGCGATCAACCCGGTGGCCTATACATCTTTAAATGAACCGGTTTGGAATGAGCTGACGCCGGAGCAGCTTGTGAGTGAAAAAGAGATGCAGCAACTGCTTGAAAGTGTTGAGGGGAAGAACGGGTTAAGTGAACGTCAGCAGCAAGTGCGGCCATTGTTAGCCCCACGTAACTTAATCATGTTAAAGTTGTTCCGCTACTACGGCCTGCAGATGCAGGAATTGTCGCAGCTCGGACGTGATCACATTAACCTTGGACAAGGCACACTCTCTGTCGGTACTGCGCATACAGAAACACGAGAAATTGTCCTTACAAAATCACACCAACGTGAACTCAATACGTATGTCAATGCTATCCCTGAGCCGGTGCGTCCAAAACCCGGCCGTGGCGATCCTTTGTGGGTCGCTTTTGATTTCCAGCGTCAAACATACCGTTGGAACTATGAAGCTGATGCGCCAAAGCAGTTAAGTGAAGTCGCGATTCAAAAGATGATTCGTGAAGAAATGAAACGCGCCGGGCTGCGCTCTGGTTTAACGGCACAGCATTTACGCCATACGTTTATTATCCGTGAGCTTGAAAAGGGAACATCACCAGAAATGCTTGAGACAAAACTTGGTTTGCAGTCAAGCCTCGCCCTTGAACGACACTTAAATTATGTCGGCGCCAAAAGCCAATAAATAACGCCTCAAGTTTTTCAACTTGAGGCGTTATTTATTGCTGTAGAAAACTTTCAAGAAAAGCGGAGGCTGACGTCGCTTTTCGGCGGACGCTTGCACCCGCAAGGGCACAAGTGCGACATCGGTTTGATCTACGCTAAAGCTTGATCTCACCGTGTCTTCTTAGCCCCCGTCACAGCCTCAACTTCTCAGCAGAAAGTCACTGCCTGCGGGATTTTCGGCACGCGCTGTTTTTGGTGGCGTCGCCGCCGATGCTCGTCAGCCTTGCGTCATTTGCTGGTCATGAATTGCAGAGAGCCTTTTGATCAAGCTACATGAATCAATTTCATCATGACACTTCATGAGCGATCAAGCGAACCATATCCAATGGAAATCCTTAATGATCCGTTAACGAACAAGTAACCGAAACAAAAGACGGCGACTCCCAGAGGATCAAGCGCAGGCTGAAGATCCACTTTTTCGAATGGAATTCAATCGAAAAAGTTAGCTGAAGCCAAGCCCTCGGGAAAGCGTCCGTCTGAGGTGAAGGTGAAGGTTATGTTCATGATCCGGTTTTGCCTCTTAATAGGGAAGTCCGCGGCGGTTGGATCCGTAAGTTGTGAGTTAATGTTAAGTTGTGTAGTTTGTCTACACGTTGAAATAACGCCTCAAGTTTTTCAACTTGAGGCGTTATTTCATTATTTATTTGTAGACGTTTCGCGGCTGCGGAGCTCAATCCGGCGCGTTTTTCCAGAGGTTGTTTTTGGCAGTTCTTGAATGTACTCAATCTTGCGCGGGTACTTGTACGGCGCGGTTAACGCTTTTGTATGCGTTTGTAAGTCTTTTGTGAGTGCTTCTTCATCTTCGTTTTCATAACCATCCTGCAGCACAACGAAAGCCTTTACAATATTGCCCCGCACTTCATCAGGCGCAGCAACAACAGCACATTCTTTCACCGCATCATGCTTTGTTAGCGCATCTTCTACTTCAAATGGTCCAATCGTATAGCCTGAGCTGATGATAATATCATCACTGCGGCCTTCAAACCAGAAATACCCATCCTCATCTTTTGAAGCAAGATCCCCGGTTAAATACCAGTCCCCTCGAAACGTTGCTTTCGTACGTTCAGGATCCCGGTAGTAATATTGGAATAAAGCAGGCGCTGTTTTATGAACGGCAATGTCACCAATCTCACCTGTTTGAACAGGCTCGCCGTCCTCATTAATAATTTCTACATCATTTCCCGGGGTCGGCCGCCCCATAGAGCCCGGTTTGATCGTCATATCCGTTAAAGTACCTACAAGGAGCGTATTCTCAGTTTGTCCGTAACCATCACGAACATCCACTTGAAACGCATCTTTAAAAGCCTCAATCACCGGTCGATTTAACGGCTCACCGGCTGAAACTGTACTGCGTAAAGCTGAAGGGTTGTAATTTTTAAGACCATCTACTTTTGCCATTAACCGGTACTCTGTCGGTGTGCAGCAAAGAACATTAATTTCTTCAGTTTCAAGCAGCTTTAAATACGTATGCGGCTCAAACTTTCCGTGATAAACAAAAGCGGTTGCCCCGAGCATCACTGTAGATAAAAACGGACTCCATAACCATTTCTGCCAGCCAGGCGCCGCGGTCGCCCAAACTTTATCTCCTTCACGTACATCAAGCCAGTTTTTTGCTGCGGTGCGAATGTGCGCATAACCCCAGCCATGTGTATGCACCACCCCTTTTGGTTGTCCGGTTGTACCTGATGTATAAGAAATAAAAGCAATATCGCTTTCAGCTGTGTCAGCACCTGCATAAACATTTGCGGCTGACGCTGCAAGTTCATCTAGAGCCAACCAACCTGCTTTAGATTCCCCAACAGTAAAATGTAGCGGAATCTCCACTTCTTTTGCAGCTTCTTCAACTTCTAATGCAGCTGTATGGTAAGCGACAACTGCTTTTGCTTCTGCATGTACGGCACGGTAGATTAAATCTTTCGCCCGAAGCATTTCCGAACATGGGATGGCAATAATCCCTGCTTTTAAGCAAGCTGCATACAAAGCGTAAGCTTCCGGCAGGCGTGGAATGATAATTAAAACACGGTCCCCTTTTTCAAGGCCGTGAGCTGTTAAAACATTCGCGTACTGATTCATACGATGAATGAGCTCCGGATACGTCCATACGTATTCATCTCCTGCTTCAGACTTCCAATGGACTGCTGCTTGGTTTGTATGATTTGCGTAAGCTTCAATTTCTTCAGTAATGTTATACTTCGCTGGCGCAAGCAATTCATTTGTTTCCACGGCACAACTCCCCTTTATTTAAAGTTCATTTCATTTGACGAATTATTTCGACAACAAAAACGAGAATAAAACCAGACAGCAGCACCTGCCTGGTTTTTATTTTTCAGCGTTTTACCTTCTACTCTGCAGGCGCATTTTGGTCCAGCTGAAGCGTGACGTTCCGCTGCGGTGCAAAAGTAGAAATTGCATGTTTGTAAATGAGCTGTTGTTTCCCGTCCGTGTCGAGCAAAACGGTGAAATTGTCAAAAGCTTTCACGTAGCCACGGAGCTGAAACCCATTAAGCAAGAACATTGTTACTGGGATGTTTTCTTTACGCAAGGTGTTTAAATACTGATCTTGAATGTTTACGGACTGTTTCATATGTTGCTGCCCCCTCTTCTTTCGTCACTGTAGTTAATTCGATGGTAGATTTCGTTTTTCCTGCACCGTACGTACAATTCTTTCATGAACTTCCGCTTTCGGCAAATCAGTAACATCAATCCATACCACTTCTTCTTTGTTTCGAAACCAAGTTAACTGACGTTTTGCAAACCGACGGGTATTTTTCTTCACAAGCTCTGCAGCTTCAGTTAACGTAAGTTCACCATCTAAATACATAACCAGCTCTTTATAACCAATTGCTTTCATTGCTGGTGCGTATCGATACCCTTCATCAAGCAGGCGGCGAACTTCCTCAACAAGCCCGGATTCAATCATTTGATCCACCCGCAGGTTAATTCGTTCATACAGCTTACTTCGCTCCATTGTTAAACCAATGACAATCGGGTTGTAATCAGGTTCAGGCTCGACGTCTTCGCCAAAAGCCGGAAGTTCTTCCGGCGCATTTTTTGCAACTTCAAGGGCACGAATAATGCGGTGCTCATTATTTGGATGGATATGTTTGGCAAGTTCAGGCGCTTCTAGCTTTAATTGTTCATACAATACCTCGATACCGTATGTTTCAGCTTGCTTTGTAAGTTCTTGACGGTACCCTTCATCTGCTTCTGTACCTCTAAAAGATAAGTTTTTCGTAATTCCTTTAATGTATAAACCTGTACCGCCTACAATGATTGGAAGCTTTTGTTTTGCATGTAAGTCGTGAATGAGAGTTTGTGCCCGGGTTTGAAACTCTGCCGCTGTAAAGCCGTCATCCGGGGTTTTAATATCAATTAAATGGTGACTGACACCCTTCATTTCGGCTGTTGTAATTTTTGCCGTTCCGATATTTAAGCCTTGATAAACTTGAAGTGCATCACCATTAATGACTTCTCCACCAAACGTTTTTGCTAAAACAACTCCTGCATCGGTTTTACCTACAGCCGTTGGACCGGCAACAATAACCACGTCCTTCACAACCTAGACCCCCTAACATCAATCCATCCATAACGAACAGCTCGGTTTGTATGAAGTACATTTGTAATCCCAAGTTGCTGAAAGCGAGGACTGTCCGCCCGATCTTTTAACACAACCCGGTGCTGGGCTGCCCGGCAGGCATGACGAAGCACCGTTTCATTAAGTGGCGAAAACTCAGCATACACTTTTAGCGGTTGAATTGAAGCTGACGTTTCATAACTTTGTTCAAACATCGGATCAAAATAAATAATATCAAATGCATTCTCCGGAAGCGACATGATATATGTTTCATAAGACTTTGCTTTAACACAAATTCGCCGCATCGCTTCATTAAACTCCTGATCTTTTGTTACTTCCTTCTGCAAGCCGCGGGCCACCACTTCCGCTACCCCGGCATTAATTTCTAAACTTGTTACTTGACCGGAGCGACCTGTGAGCATGCTGAACAGAATACTGTCTGCTCCAAGTCCGAGCGTGGCATCAAGAACACTCATCCCTTCTTCAGCTTGTGCAGCAAGCGTAAGTGGATCATGTTTTAATTCATGCCGGCGCAGCCAAGCCATCGATGGATGAAAAAAGAAAGGATCATCCGGTGCATGAGGGTGATACAACATATCTCTTGCATTTGATAACACAAGCACCTCTTCATCGCTTGTCAGAAGATCCGGTACGGACTGCTTATCGCGCGGCACATAACACCAGCCTCGCTGCCTCGCTGTCTGCTCTGCTTCAGGACCGAGGGCGTGCTTTGCTTTACGGGTTGTGGTTACAATCATAGCCTTCACCGCCTGCGAAAAAACGGGGATCAGGTAAAACCTGACCCCCGGCTTTCATTCATTTATTCTTTGTCAAATTCCGACTGTTTCATCATTACAAAAGCCATAAGGACGCT
Source organism: Salsuginibacillus halophilus (assembly GCF_003014715.1). Lineage (GTDB taxonomy): Bacteria > Bacillota > Bacilli > Bacillales > Marinococcaceae > Salsuginibacillus > Salsuginibacillus halophilus. The sequence goes on along the minus strand of NZ_PYAV01000001.1, from coordinate 188,215 downwards.
TATAAAGATGGCAAAAAAGGATATTCCTAAGACGGATACGAGTTCAAGTCCTGTCATGATTTCACGCTCCATTTGATTAAGGTTGATTTTCTGTCGATATTATATCATTTGCAAAAATACATGGTGGCGCTCATCATGTGACGATTTGTTAACAATTGCACGGGTTTGGGATAAGTTGAAAACCACCCCGGGCAGTTGGCTCAGCTTTCCTTTCGAAAACCCGTTTTGCAAGGTTAAGCGATATGAATTGCTCATTAATTCATGACCCGTTTAAACATTTTTTCCATATCATACGTTGAAAAATGAATAATGATCGGACGACCGTGCGGGCATGTATATGGGTCCTCACACGCTTGTAAATCTTGAATTAACGCGAGCATCTCATCTGTCCTTAAGTGACGGTTTGCTTTAATAGCTGCTTTACAGGCCATCATCATCGCTGCTTCATCTTTCAGCTCACCAACATGCACTTCCCGCCGGTTTTTCATGTGCTCAAGAATTTCCTGGATAACAGATTTTTCATCACCTTCTGGGAACCAGACAGGGGTTGCCCGCACCCGGTACGTATGTGTACCAAAGCGCTCCAAAAAGACACCGACTTCTTCAAGTGGGGCTTGTTTATCTTCAACTAATGCTGCTTCATCTGGGCTTAGCTCCAACGTTAACGGCATTAGGAGCTCTTGAACATGCGGGGTGACTTCTGCCGTTTTCTTTTTAAACCACTCATATTTCAGCCGTTCTTCTGCCGCGTGTTGATCAATCATAAATAATCCATCTTCATTCTGAGCTAAAATGTAAGTACCATGCAGCTGACCGATTGGCTCCATATGCGGCACGTCTGGTGCAGCTGTTTCACGATCCTCGGAACTTGGCTCCGTTGTTGCAGTAGTTGGTGTGGTTACTTTTTCTGCCTCACTTGTAAATCCATCTACACTTGATCCAGCTGACTCACCGGCTGGCCGGATTTCTGCTGGTGACTCGTAGACGTGACTTATTTGATGGTGCATGGCTTCTGACGTTTCTTCAAACACTTCTTCTGTCTTTGCTGCAGTTTGAGGGAACGACAAAGGAATCTGCTTTGCATTTGCTGCTTTTTCTTTTGCTGCTTGTGCACCGGTATCAGGAATTAACCGTTCTTTTTTTAAAGCAGCGCCTACCGCTTCTGTAATTGATTCGAGCAGTTCTTCCTCTTTACTCAGCCTTACATCAAGCTTTGCTGGATGAACATTCACATCAACAAGCACAGGATCCATTGTAATATGAAGAACAACGACAGGATATTTACCGATCGGAAGCAGCGTATGATAAGCCTTTTCAACAGCTCTCGCAAGCGGGATATGCTGCACGTAGCGGCCGTTAATCACAGCTGAAATATAATTTCTTGATGCCCGGTAAACTTCAGGGAGACCAACAAACCCATAAATGCTGTAATCTGCCGTATTCTTTTCAACCGTAACCATTTTTTTTGCTGTTTGCCGCCCGTAAATCGAGGCAATCACCGTCTGCAGATCGTTATAACCGTTCGTAAATAAGATGCGGCGCCCGTTATGCGTGAAAAGAAACGATATATTCGGATGGGCCAACGCCATACGGTTTACAACATCTGTCATCCGTCCGAGTTCAGTATTGATCGTTTTCATATGCTTTAGCCGTGCCGGTGTATTAAAAAACAGCTCGTGCACCGCGATTGTTGTACCTTGACGGGCTTGTGTTTTAGATTCGGCAATGAGATGGCCGCCCTGATAGGCGAAATGCATGCCAGGACCATCGCCGGTGCCTGTTTCGAGCTCCAACCGGGCAACTGAGGCAATACTCGGTAGTGCTTCACCGCGAAAGCCGAGGGTTTGTATCGAGAACAAATCATCTTCAGTCGCGATTTTACTCGTTGCATGCCGAAATACCGCCTGCTTCGCATCATTTTCATCCATGCCATGTCCGTTATCGGTAACTCGGATGAAAGATAAGCCTGCTTCTTCAGCTTCGATTTCAATTTGAGTGCTTCCTGCATCCACTGCATTTTCTACAAGCTCTTTCACAACTGAGGCCGGCCGCTCAACAACTTCCCCTGCAGCAATTTTGTTTGTTAATTGGTCATTTAAAAGTTGAATGTGTCCCACGCCGGTACCTCCTGTTTATTCATTTAAGCGTTTCTGCCACGCTTGAATTTTCTCAAGTGCCTCCATTGGCGTCATGTGCAGCACCTCTACTGATTTAACCGCTTCAAGCACCGCCTCATCCTGAGAATCCTTGGCAGTCGACGTTTTTTGCTGAGGTGTTTCAATCTCAGGAGGCGCCGGCTCAAATGTGAACAGCGGCAGCTGCTCTTCTTCTCGACTCACTTGCTGCGCTTCCTTCGTACCTTCTTGCTGTTCAAAAGATGCAAGCAGCGCTTCCGAGCGTTCAATGACAGCATCTGGGAGTTCAGCAAGCTGGGCCACATAAACTCCGTAACTTCGGTCGGCACTTCCATCTTGAATTTTGTGTAAAAAAACAACGCGCCCGTCTTCTTCAGTACAGGCGGCATGAACGTTTTGAATACCGGAAATGGTATCGCCGAGCGTTGTTAACTCATGATAGTGCGTCGAAAATAACGTTTTCGCCTGAATTTTTTCATGAATGTACTCAACAATTGCTTGTGCAAGCGCCATGCCATCATAAGTTGAGGTCCCGCGCCCGATTTCATCAAGCAGAATCAAGCTGTTTGTGGTCGCGTGTGTTAAAGCGTACTGCGCTTCTTTCATTTCCACCATAAACGTACTTTCACCTGAAGCTAAGTCGTCTGCAGCACCAATGCGCGTGAACACTTGATCAAACAAAGGAAGCTCAGCTTCATCAGCTGCTACGAAACAGCCCGTCTGCGCCATGACTGAAGCGAGCGCTGTCTGCCGCATATACGTGCTTTTACCAGCCATGTTCGGTCCAGTAATTAAAAGAGTACGGCGGGTAGGGTCAAGTTCGATGTCATTCGCAACGTAGCGGTGGCGGCTGACCACTTCTTCAACAACCGGGTGCCGGCTGTTTTTCAAATAAAGCCGGCCGTTTGTAGAAAACGACGGACGGGTGTAGCCTTTTTCTTCGCTCACTTTTGCAAACCCCTGCAACACATCAATCTCACTAACTGCAGCTGCTAACGCCTGCAGATCAGGGATGCAGAGAGCTACTTGTTCACGTAGTTCTAAAAATAAGCGGTACTCAAGGTCGTCAATCTGCTCCTGGGCTTCTAGAATGAGCTGCTCTTTCTCTTTTAACTCCGGTGTGACAAAGCGTTCTGCATTCGTCAACGTCTGCTTACGCTCATAGCGGCCTTCAGGAAGCGAAGGAATATTTGGTTTTGTTACTTCAATATAATAGCCAAAAACTTTATTAAACCCAACTTTTAAAGATTTGATGCCTGTTTCACTTCGTTCACTTTGTTCTAAATTAGAAATCCACGTTTTTCCGTTTCGGCTCGCTTCACGGTATTGGTCAAGCTTATCGTGATAACCGTCCTGAATCATACCGCCGTCTGTAATACTTACCGGTGGTTCATCAATTAAAGCTTCTGTAAGGCGGCGCTCTAATTGAGCCATCGCTTGAAATGCTGCTTCTAACCGGCTGCTGTAGCTTTCATCAAGTGAAGCTGTAATCCCTTGAATTTCCGGAATCTCGCGTAATGAGTTCCGCAGCTGAATAAGTTCACGGGCGTTTACATTTCCATAAGAAACTTTTCCGGCTAAACGCTCTAAATCATAAACATGGGTGAGTGCATCACGCAGATCATCTCGCTTAAACGACTGCTGCACAGCTTGTTCCACAAAGTTTAGACGCCGGTTAATTTCCGGCTCATCAAAGCCCGGCCGCTCCAGCCATCGTTTTAAAAGCCGGGCTCCCATCGCTGTTTTTGTTTCGTCGATTAAAGCAAGCAGTGAGCCTTTTTTCGTCTGATCAAGCATCGTCTGTACGAGTTCAAGATTTCGTTTTGAAGCAATATCAAGCTTCATGTAACGGGCTGGTTCTTCAATCACAGCTGGCTGCATATGTGTTAAACTACGCTTTTGTGTGCTGTATAAATAAGCAAGGAGTCGTGCTGCTACTGTTTGATACACAGTTTCATCGAGGTTATGGAAAAACGCTTCATTTTCACCACTAACTGCAGCAAGTTCCGGTTCTTCAGAAATCACTACACCGGCTTCGTGTGCAGCATTTTGCCAAAACGACGTCTCACCCTCTGCTGCAATGATTTCTTTCATGCCGGAAGCAGAAAGTTCACGGCGGAGCGCCCGCTCATTTTCAAGGGGCATAACCGCCGTCCGTCCTGTTGTTAAATCGGTGCGTGCAAACACAGACCGCTCACCTTCAAGCCGTTCAACAGCAGCAATGAAATGATTCTCTGCCGCCTGAACCGCTGATTCTTCCACGACAGTACCAGGGGTTACAACTTTTGTAACTTCGCGCTTCACAACCCCTTTGGCATCTTCTGGGTTTTCTACCTGTTCGCAAATGGCGATTTTATATCCTTTTGATGTCAGCTGGGTAATGTAAGTTGATGATGAATGATGAGGCACACCGCACATTGGGATGGCATCATCTCCTGAGCCACGCTTTGTCAATGTAATCTCTAGTTCTCGGGCAGCTTGTTCTGCATCATCAAAAAACAGCTCGTAAAAATCACCGAGCCGAAAAAAGAGAAACGCATCTTGATAGTGCGACTTAATATGTAAATACTGCTCCATCATCGGGGTTGTCTTTGCCACAATTCATTCCTCCACGTTCGTCGATCTATGCTACATTATAGCATACATTGAAATTCACAAAAAAAGCGGAAGCACTCACGATTACGCGAACGCTTCCGGCTTACTTTGCTGAACATTTTAGTCATCTTCCTCATGAGTTAAAAAGTGAGGCTCAATCTCCCGAAACTCATCATCAGCTACCTGTTCATCCCATTTAACGTCTTTGTACTGATCGTCTTCTTGTTCCGGATGCATTTGGACAGTGATTTTCGTTTCACCAACGAGCTCACAAGCAAACTCCCGCTCAACATCAACGTAAATGTCTTCTTCATTTTCACCAATGGATGCATCAAGAGCGTTTGGCTGCTTTAACGTACGCGCGAGTACATCTTGATCCGTTGAGATAATAGCTTCATCGCGCATCGTTAAGGGAACTTTTTCTTTGTAGTTAATGGTTTCGGAGTAAACATCGGTCTTTGTATTTTTATCGTAGGAATACCAGACGTTTACATCATAAGTTCCGATCACATCAATGCTGTCCCCTTGCTTTTCTGCATCATAATCATGGTTAATAATCCAGCAGCCTAAAATGCTCGTCGGCCGGTTGCCGGGCTTTAACGTATGCGTTGCTTTTGAATAATTCTTCCCTTTACCGCACACTGCTTTCGTAATGATTTCCCGGTATGAAGGTGAATTTTGCTGAGCCAAGCCGACCCCTCCTTAATTATTATGCTTGATCCGCACCAAAAACGCAGGGCTGATCTCTCTTCATCTGTATGCCGGTCCGGTGATTGTCATGAAATGTTTTTTGACGAGCATCAAAAGCTTTGATTTAAGTATAAGCATATTACGGTACGTGAAATTTTATGTGTAGAGGTGAAACCCGGCATTCATTGTGCCGGGGTTCGTTTCTTTACCGGGTGCGTAGCTCATGAAACGGATTCGGGCCGGTTTGACCTTTTAGCTGATCGCCGCCGGTAGATTCAATAATCTCATCAGTAATTGAGTTTGAGACAGTCGTTGAAACGAGCTGAAGCATATCGTTGACCGTACGTTGGGACTGCTGAAATTCTTGAACAATAGGAATAGCTTCAATTTCTTCATGCAGCTGCTCAAGCTCTGCTTCTGCTTTTCTTAGCGCTTCAGTTTTATTGTAATGCTTTAAGTTTACTGCCTGCTTCTGCTTATCTTTAATTTTTTTAATAAGTTCCTGTACTTTAATGTTTTGATTAATTTTTGCTTCTGCTTCTTTAAAAAACGCAACTTCTTCTGTTTCTGCCATCATTTTACCGAGGTTGCGCGCCTCTTCTACGATGTCTTTACGGGTATACTTTGCTTCACTCATGTTAATGTCACCTCTGGTTCTTCCACGTACGTGCCGTTGAGCGACCACGTTTTCGCTTCAGTAATTTTTACATAAATTAATTGTCCGATTTTTGACCTCGGTGCCCGAACATTGACAAGACGGTTCGTGCGTGTACGGCCGGCAAGAACGTCTGGATCTTTTTTACTTTCACCTTCAAGGAGGACTTCGACCGTCTCACCTTCATAAGCCTGATTTTTACGGGCGGAAATATCGTTAACGAGTTCATTTAACCGCCGCAGCCGGTCTTTTTTCACTTCATCAGGTACGTTATCTTGCATTTTCGCGGCAGGTGTACCTTCGCGCGGGGAATAAATATATGTGAATGCACTGTCATATTCCATCTCACGTACAAGGGACAGCATATCCTCAAACTGCTCTTCAGTTTCATTTGGGAAACCAACGATCAAGTCTGTTGTAAATGAAGCTTGAGGAATCGCTTCTTTAATCTTACGCGCAAGTTCGACGTAATGCTCGCGTGTATATTTACGAGCCATCAACTTCAAGATGTCATTGTTACCATGTTGAACCGGTAGATGAATGTGTTCAACAAGGTTGCCGCCTTTCGCAAGCACTTCAATTAAGTGATCGTCAAAGTCGCGCGGGTGGCTCGTTGTAAAGCGTACACGCGGAATATCAACTTTTCGAATCTCATCCATTAATTCGCCGAGGCCATAACCCTCACCTAAGTCTTTACCGTAGGCGTTTACGTTTTGACCGAGCAGCGTGATTTCTTTGTAGCCTTGTCTTGCTAAATCCCGCACTTCCGCAATAATATCTTCTTTATGCCGGCTCCGCTCTTTGCCCCGGGTATAAGGTACAATGCAGTACGTACAGAACTTGTCACAGCCGTACATAATGTTCACCCATGCCTGCGTGCGACCTTCACGTTTACGCGGCATATTTTCAACAACATCACCTTCTTTTGTCCAAACTTCAATGACCATTTCTTTGCCTTGAATGGCATCGGTCAACAAGTTCGGCAGACGGTGAATGTTGTGGGTACCGAAGACGAGGTCAACGTGCTGATGTTTTTCTAAAATTTTATTAACGACTGACTCTTCCTGCGACATACAACCACAAATGCCGACGATAAGCTCCGGTTTTTCTTTTTTTAACGGTTTTAAATTTCCAATTTCACCGAACACTTTGTTTTCAGCATTTTCACGGATCGCACACGTATTTAACAAGACAAGGTCTGCCTCATAAACGTCTGTTGTTGCAGTAAAGCCCATTTCTTCTAAAATACCGGACATATTCTCCGTATCGTGTACGTTCATTTGACACCCGTACGTGCGGATCATGTAGTGCTTCCCTGCCCCAATATTTTTCATCATTTCCGGGATTTTAAAATCGTAATGCACCTCTACTTCTTCTTTACCGCGGCGCTTACCCTTTTTGTGATCCGGTTGATCATTGATTAAAATATCGCGGCCGCCGATACGCATATACGTTTTACCCTCTGGGTTTTCTGTTACTTCAGCCTGGGAGAAGTCGAAGTATTTGCTGTAATCTTTATTTTGTTTCGACGCAGCATCGTTTGTGCTGTTATTGTTTGGCTCTGACTGTGCAGCTTCAAACGTTTTGCGTTGCTCTTCATTCATAATATACTCCTTTCCACGTAGCCGTACCTTTTCAAATTATAACGGCTTAGCCCGCTTTAAACAATGATAATGCCAAAGTTCAAATCTTTCTCAAAAAAATAAACCGCCCAATGAGCGGTCAGCGTGTAGACAAACTTTTAAGAAAAATGAAGGCTGACGTCGCTTTTCGGCGGACGCTTGCACCCGGAGGGCACAAGTACGACATCGGTTTGGTCTACGCTATCGCTTGACCTCACCGTGTCTTCTTAGCCTCTTGTACCTCCTCAACTTTCTCGGCAGACAACCGCTGCCTGCGGGATTTTCTCACTCGTTGTTCTGCGAAGGCGTCGCCGCCGATGCTCGTCAGCCTTGCGTGATTTGATCGTTATAAATTGTAAAGATCTTTTTAATCAAGCAATAGCCACATGAATCCGTTTCATCATGATGCTTCATGAATGAGCACACGAACCCTATACATCGGAAATACGAGATGATCTTTCAATTGACAAGTGACCGAAAAATGACGGCGACTCCCAGAGGATGAAGCGCAGGCTGAAGATCCACTTGTTCGATTGGCAATCAAATCGAACAAGTTAGCTGAAGCCAAGCCCTCGGGAAAGCGTCCGTCATTCGTTCCGGTCACGTTCATGGTTCGGTTTTTAAGTGCAGCCCGCGGCTCGGAGCAGTAAGCTGTGCATAAATTTTAGATTTTGTACTTTGTCGACAGTCTGACCGCCCAATGAGCGGTTTTTTTGGGCTACTTATTGAATTTTTAACGTGCGCAGCCGGTTAATAGCTGCTGCAAGTTCAAAACGACGCGGCCGCGCCATATCCCCGGGATGTTGGCGGCGAAAGCTTGATACCGCCTCGACACCATCACGGTCAAAAGCCGCTTCAATTTCATCTAAAGCTTCACTTAACGTTTTCTGTTTATCAAATACGGAAGCAGCCATGTAACGCATCGTTTGTGCAATTGCCCGCGTTTGGCTCGGGTCGGCAATCTGCTCAATAAATGCTAAGTCGATGTCGGTCGTTCCATATAAAACCCGGTGCTTGCCTTTTGCATCCACTTTTTCTTTCTTTCCTTTTCTTGCATCAAAACTTTCTGGCCTTACAGCTCGGGCCGAGACAGCACCAAAGCTGCTCCCGGCTTCTTTTGTTCGTTTTTCCCCAAATGAAGCCGCGATTTCTTTTGCTTTTTCTGTAACTTCACGCGGTTGATATTCATCCATCATCACGACACAATCAGCAACATCAAAGTAGTCACCAGCGCCGCCAACGACGAGAATCGTTGAAATGCCGAGGTCATCATACATATGTCGTACTTTATCAATAAATGGGGTGATTGGCTCTTTATCTTTATGCACGAGTGCCTGCATCCGTCCATCGCGAATCATAAAGTTGGTGGCACTCGTATCTTCATCTATGAAAAGGGTACCAGCACCTGCTTCAACCATCTCAACAATGTTTGCTGCCTGTGATGTACTCCCGCTTGCATTTTCCGTTTGAAAGCGTTCTGTCCCTTTATTGTTCGGTAAATTTGAAATGAATGGTGAAATATTTACATCTGTTACACTACGACCGTCTTCAGCGCGCACTTTCACCGCATCATCATTAGCGAAAACAAATTCTCGACCATCGCCTTCAATATGGTCATACACTCCCCGGGCTAACCCCTCAAGCAATGTACTTTTACCGTGATAGCCCCCGCCAACGATAACGTTAACTCCTTCGCGAAAAGCCATTCCGCTAATTGTCTTACCGTGCGGAAGCTCAAGTGTTATCTCCATTTCTTTTGGCGATTGAAAAGGTGTTAACCCATCTCCTTTAAGCGGCTGTTCACTTATGCCGCTTTCACGTGGCAGCACGGCACCATTCGCAACAAAAGCCGTATAATTGTAGCTGCGCAAATACGAACGAACCCAAGCTTGCTGGTCGCTTAACTTTAAGTGCGTTTCTAATGCTGCGCGATCATAAGCATACATCGCGGCTTGAATCACCGACGGTAATGTTTCTATTAAGCGCGATGCCGCCTGTTGTCCCAAAATTGTCCTTCCTTTCGCCGGAAGGTGCAGTGAAAGACGAATTTCTACGGTATCATCATTTATAGTCACAGCTGTTCTTTCTAAAATTTCCTGACCCGGACGGTCAATCATAATTCCTTGATCTGCTTTTTCTTTTTTCAAAGCACGGGCAACTTCGCGGGCAAAGAAGTCCGTACATGCCCGGTACCGGTGCGGCTCATGATAATCATCTTTCGTTAAGCCTGTTTCAGCCGTTGAAAGAGATGCACGAATACGTGAAGGACTTGCAAATGGATCAGCTTGTACATGATCAATATGAAGAGCAAACGATGAAAATTGATGTGTTCCTTTAATATCGTTGTAAGCTTTATATCCTTTTTGATCAATACGCTTTAATGTTTGCTGCAGCTCTTTCATCATCATACTCCTTTGTCTGCAAATTTATGAAACGCCTTTACACACAACAAAAGCTGGCGCAAGTGCATCGCATCGATGAAGCGGCACTAGCGCCAGCCGGCAGCCTACACTATAAGAGCCTGACTTATCTCGGCTCGACGATTAACTTAATTGCTGTCCGCTCTTCACCCTCGATTTCAATATCTGTAAATGCCGGAACACATACGAGATCAATGCCGCTTGGCGCGACGAAACCACGGGCGATGGCGACCGCTTTAATAGACTGGTTCAAGGCTCCGGCACCAATGGCTTGAATTTCCGCGGCACCGCGCTCTCGAATAACACCTGCTAAAGCACCTGCAACAGAGTTCGGCGTTGATTTGGCTGATACTTTTAATACTTCCATGCGTAGTACCTCCTTGTGTGAAATGAAAGTGCCCTCACCTACTATATTCACGATAAATGCCTGTATTCCCTGCAAGTACTGAAAATTTGTACATTTCTACAGCTTAAGGTTAATCCATCAACGGCTGCTCGTCATTAACTGCAATTCGCTTCATCTTTTGAACTGCTTTTTGACGCGGTGCTGCTTGAATAAAGACGCCATTGATCTGTTCCCGCCCTTCTTCGACTTCAAACTTCACAGGTAAATTTGTTAAAAACTTCTTCATCACAGCGTCGCGGCTCATTCCGAGGATCCCATCGTAAGGGCCGGTCATACCAACGTCTGAAATATAACCGGTGCCTTGCGGTAAAATGCGCTCGTCTGCTGTTTGAACATGCGTATGCGTCCCGCAAACAGCAGTAACTCGCCCATCAAGGTACCAGCCAAGCGCCTGTTTCTCACTTGTCGTTTCTGCATGAAAATCAACAAAGATTTGCGCTGTATCCTCCGGCAGTTGTTTTAAAATCTCATCTGCTTTACGAAAAGGGCAGTCTTGATCTGCCATAAAGGTTCGGCCGATCAAATTAATCACGGCTACTTTTTGTCCGTTCACATTAAGCACTTTATAACCTTTACCAGGTGTTGCAGGCGGAAAGTTCGCCGGAACGACAAGCGAATTTGCATCATTGATATATTCAAAAATTTCACGCTTATCCCATGTGTGATTCCCCATTGTAATCACATCAGCGCCAATTTCAAGCAACTGCTTATATATTTTTTCAGTTAAACCTTTACCGTGCGCAGCGTTTTCACCATTTACAACCGTAACATCCGGCTTATAAGATTTTTTCAAGCGCGGTAAGTATTCTGCAAGCATGTTTCGGCCGGGGGATCCGACAATATCGCCAATAAATAAAATTTTCATTTTATATCTCCTTTTCAAACTCAAAATAAAATAAGCGGCACAAAGTGCCGCTTATTTCGCATAATCCACGGCCCGCGTTTCGCGAATGACCGTTACCCTGATGTGGCCTGGATAATCCAATTCGTTTTCAATTCGTTTTGTAATCTGCTGGGCGAGGCGATGAGCAATGGCATCATCTACCATATCTGGTTTTACCATGATGCGCACTTCGCGGCCAGCTTGAATCGCATACGTTTTTTCAACACCATCGAATGATTCTGCAATCTCCTCCAGCTTTTCAAGCCGGCGAATGTAAGTTTCAATTGTTTCACGGCGTGCTCCCGGGCGCGCCGCTGATAGAGCGTCGGCTGCAGCAACGAGTGTTGCAATGATCGAAGTTGGGGCAGCATCGCCGTGGTGCGAAGCTACGCTGTTAATCACAACTTCGTGTTCTTTATGCTTGCGCGTCAATTCCACGCCAATCTCAACGTGGCTGCCTTCAACTTCATGATCAATCGCTTTACCAATGTCATGAAGCAGGCCTGCACGACGTGCGAGCTGCTGATCCTCGCCAAGTTCTGCAGCCATCAATCCGGCCAGGTGCGCCACTTCCATAGAATGCTTCAACACATTCTGACCATAGCTTGTCCGGAAGTTTAAGCGGCCGAGCGTTTTAATAATGTCCGGATGCAGACCGTGTACACCCATTTCAAAGGTTGTCTGCTCCCCGTATTCACGGATCATTTCATCGACTTCGCGGCGGGCTTTATCCACCGTTTCTTCAATACGTGCCGGATGAATACGGCCGTCCTGCACAAGACGTTCGAGCGCAGTGCGAGCGACTTCACGACGGATCGGATCAAATCCGGATAGGATCACCGCTTCCGGTGTATCATCAATAATTAAGTCGATCCCTGTCAATGTCTCAAGCGCTCGAATGTTGCGGCCTTCACGTCCAATAATCCGGCCTTTCATTTCATCGTTTGGCAGGTTTACAACAGAAACCGTCGTTTCAGCAACATGGTCGGCTGCACAACGCTGAATTGCAAGTGAAAGCACTTCCTTCGCTTTCTTGTCAGCTGCCTGCTTTGCTTCTTCAGTACGTTCTTTAATTAATTGTGCCGTTTCATGTTCGATTTCCTGCTCGGTCTGCTGTAAAATCTGCGTCCGGGCTTCTTCACGCGTTAAACTGGATACGCGTTCTAACTCAAGCTGTTGCTTTTGTACGAGTTCTTCCACTTTGTCATTCATTTCTTCAATCTGGCGCTGCTTTTCAACAAGTGAAGCTTCTCTTGTTTCCAAAGATCCTTCTTTCTTATCAAGCGTTTCACTTTTACGGTCGAGCGTCTCTTCTTTATGCTGCAGGCGCTGTTCCTGCTTCTGCACTTCGTTTCGGCGCTCACGTATATCTTGTTCAGCTTCCGTACGAATGTTGTACGCTTCATCTTTGGCTTCAAGCAAGGCTTCCTTGCGGCTTGCCTCTGCGTTTCGTTCCGCTTCTTCGCGAATTTGTTTGGCCGCTTCCTCCGCACTAGAGATCTTTGCTTCCGCCAATGATCTGCGAACGATATAGCCGATCAATCCGCTGATAGCAGCAACGAGAATAAACAAAATGGAAGTGATTAGTCCGTCCATGTCCTTTTCACCTCCTGCTGCTTCTGGCGCTTGTTCGGTTCGTTTGCTGGATTGTGTACTTTGTTTCGCTCTGTCTGTTCATTCAACGGAGAAAGCAGGTAAAGTCTTTTAGACCTTCCTAATACCAATGGTGTTGGCTGTTTTCATACATACACAGGCCATTTTCATAACACAAACGCGTTGCATAAATAAGAAAAGATACGATTGCATCTTTCGTAATAATTGTATCCTTCCGCTATACGACTGTCAAGAATGCTCCGGGCGCACAGCCTCGGTTGTTCCGTCTTTAATTTCAAAGATATATGCATTGTCTGCCGACTCTGCTAAATGCCGATGATGAGTTACCATAACAATCTGCCGGTTAAACATGCCAGCTACAGAATGGAGAAATTCATATAATAAATGATGATATTCTTCTGAAACATGCTTGCCCGGTTCATCAAGTACGATCGCTTCCCCTTTACCTGTAGGTAGCGTTTCAAGCATTGCCATGCGAAGTGCTAACGCAACAATATCGACAACACCGCCGCCTCTGGCTTCTGCAGGCTTTGTTTTAATCATTGTCCCATTCATCTCTGAAACAACATAAAACTCCGCTTGTGCCCGGCCGCCGGAGGATTCGAGCTCAATTTGAAAAGAAAACATAGGCCCGAATACGTACTGCAGCGCATTCGTTACAAGCGTCTCCATTTGTTGTTTCGCTTGATCACGAGCATGTTTTGCTGTTTCATGCAGCAAACCGCCTACATGATCGTACAGTTCCTGGTCTTGTTCAAGCACTGTTAAACGTTCGCGGTAATAAGTCTGTTCTTCTTTCAGTTTTTCTTTTTGCGCATTAAGGGCAATCCATTCTTCTTCCTTTTCCTTCAAGGCTGTCGCAGTGGATTGAAACAATGCTTCACGACTCATGCTTCAGGAGCTCCTCTGGAATTAAAGTTTTCACTTCTTGCAGGCCTTCTTCAATCTCCCGGTCCAGCCGGGCGATTTCTTGTTCTAGCTCTTCAGGTTTCACGCCGAGCTCTTCAAGTTCACTAAGAAGCTCTTTTTCCTGCGTCTCTAAGTTCTCTAGACGGATCTCTGCACGCTGCCGCTGTTCACGAGCACCTTCAATCGCTTGTTTTAATTGTTTAATTTCCTGCTCTTTCTGTTCTGACATTATTCCACTCCTTTCGTTTCATGCTCATGTTTGGGCGTTAACGCCTGTCCGCATAATGGACACGTACCAAGTTGCTTCAGCAAGCTTTCATATGCCTCTTGCTGCCGGTCCACTTCCGCTTGAAGCTCATGAATATAGCTGCGCCCGCGCTTCTTACGACTTTTCACTTCTTCTAAAGCTTCGTGTTTTTGCTGCAGCTTACGTCGTGAAATCAACCTGGATTCTGCTTCTTCAAGCTGTTTTTCCGCATTGGCGGTCTGCTTTAATTTCGTGTAATGTTGATGGACGTCATTTCGTTCTTTCGTAACACTCGTCAGCTTTGTACGTAAGCTTTCAAACTTCATTTTTTTCGTCAGTGTCTGCTCTGCCTGCTCTACACGTGCCGCTTGCGCTTCGATTTGCTGCGCATTTCGCAGACGCTCTTGTTCTTCGTTAAACTTTAAAATCATATTAGAATATGTTTGTTTCAACTCAAAAAAATGCCGGCGCTGGGTAACATTACGTTCAATCGCCGCTGCTTTTTCTTCTAGCGACAACGCCGTTTCTGCTTTTTCTTTAGTCTTTTGCCACGTTTTTTGTTCAGTTTGAACATGTTGATAACGGCTCTGACGCTGCTTTAACGCAAGCAGCGTCTGCTTCTGCAACTGCAGGTTTTCAAGTTTTGGCGCAGCTTCTTCAATAAACTGCAGATCATGTAACTCTTTTTGAACGCTTGTACGGATGCCTTTTAACTCTTTCAGCTTTAATTGATGCTGTTTAAGCTGGCGGAGTACATCTTCTTTTTGCTGCAGCGCTTCAAAACGTTGACGGGCTTTTTCAAGCGTACGTTTATGCTCATCTAAGTTTTCATACGGCGCGAGCGCATTTTCGAGCCGATCTTCATTTTCTTTTTCTTTTTTTATACTTTGTTTCAAACTTGCTGTGTCTGAATTAAGGCCGCGCAAGGCCATATCGATGTAATGAGCTCCGCTGATTCGACCGATCACCTTCGCTTTGGAGCCGGCTGTATTTTCAATTAAAAACGGCGGTTCGAGCTGTTGCGCGATTTGTAGATGAAGGGTTTCATCATTATCCACCGCAAGCGGCTGCATACCGTGAGCTTCAATTACCGCTGCCGGCACACGGGCCCCGAAACTTTCATACGGTTCCGTGCTGCCATCAGGGTTCGTAATGTGATATGAATTTTTACTCGTCGTCCGTTCGCGAATAATTTTTGTTCCATCAGCAAAGTCTGCGGTTACCCGGCAAACATTTGCACCGCTTCGAATGAAATCCGTGCCACGCGGCTGATTAAATAACAGCCAGCGGAGCGCACGGATGACCGCAGTTTTCCCGCTGTCTGACTCGCCGGCAATAACATTAAGACCATTTGTCATTTCAACTGTTGTATCTTCATGAGACTGAAAATTCTCAAGCCGAAGCTTTTTAATCTGTTTCATGGTTATGATGCCACCTCTCTTCAGCTGCGCGGAGCCGTCGAAGTGCTTCCTCTTTTACATCGGTGCTCACGCCGCCTTCATCTTCAGGGGCGTCTGCAATTTCATTAATGATGTCATGTATGCTCATTACTTGAAAATCGGAATGACTCCGGACATTTTGAATAAACGCATTCAGCTTCTCCTCACGATGTGAAGCTTTTTCAAGCATCGAGCGGTCTAGCACCTCTTCAGCCGGACTAGCCGACTGTAAGTTGATGAACTCAAAAGCAGGCGTTTGATCATCAATGTCAATTAATAAAACCCGTGGTTTGCGCTGATACTCGGTCCAATGATTATTCACACGAGCGATTGCTCCAGGGTTAATGTAGTGTTTGCCGTTTTTTTGTTTATGCCCAAAACCATCATGAACGTGGCCGGTCAATAAAATGTCTGCTCCAAGATCAAACACGTGATCTAAAAGCGTACATGGTACACCTTCAGGAAGCGGCCGCTCAACTAAGCTGCCGTGAACAATGTGGATTTTTACAGTGTCTTCATCCGGGGCAGGCGGCGGCGCATAATCAAGCTCACTGTTCCGCCTATCGATCCCGTAATGGTACGGCTGTCCACTTACTTGTACACGGGAAGTTTTTGAAGTAAACTGCACAGGCTCACCTGCACCAATCACATGCATAATTCCAGCTTCATGCAGTAAACCGAGCATCGTCCGCTTTAAAGTATCAGGGTTGTGCCCGAATGTATCGTGATTACCGGCGACAGCATAAATCGGTGCTTCAAACTTTTGAAACACACGCAAAAAGCGGCTGACAATGTTTGGTGACAAATCCGGACGGTCAAAGACATCGCCACCATGTAGTACAGCGTCCACTTCATGTTGGTTCGCTATGTTCACCACTTCGGTTAGTTTTGTTTCCAATGCATCAGGAAACGTATCCAACCGGTTTTTCGGACTACTTCCGCGAATGTGGGTATCCGTGAAATATAAGAACTTCATACGTGACTCCCCCGTACGTTATGTAAATACAGCCGCTGCCTAAAAACCATCTGCAATTCTTACAGATTTTACGCTTTCTTAGGCAGCGGCTTCAACTTTGATGTTATTCTTCTTCTTGTTGTTGTGCTGGTTCTTCAGCTGGTGCCTGTGCTTGTGCGCCGCCTTCGGTAAGCTCATAATGCTCACGAATCCGACCTTCAATATCATCGGTAACAAGCGGGTTTTCGCTTAAATACTGCTTCGCATTTTCCCTGCCTTGCCCGAGGCGATCACCTTCAAATGAATACCAGGCGCCGCTCTTTTGAATAATATCAAGTTCACTTCCGATATCAAGAATCGAACCTTCACGAGAAATGCCTTCCCCGTACATAATATCAACTTCCGCCTGTCTAAACGGCGGGGCAACCTTATTCTTTACAACTTTCAAGCGGGTTTTGTTACCAACCATATCATTGCCTTGTTTTAATGTCTCCGCCCGGCGTACTTCTACGCGGACCGAAGAATAGAATTTGAGTGCACGACCGCCCGGCGTTGTTTCCGGACTGCCGAACATGACACCGACTTTTTCACGAATCTGGTTAATAAACACCGCAATCGTGTTCGACTTACTAATTGCACCGGAGAGTTTACGCAAGGCTTGCGACATTAAGCGCGCCTGCAAACCTACGTGGCTGTCACCCATTTCACCTTCAATTTCTGCTTTTGGTACAAGGGCTGCTACAGAGTCAACCACGATGATATCTACTGCACCACTGCGGACAAGTGCTTCTGCAATCTCTAGTGCCTGTTCACCAGTATCCGGTTGAGAAAGAAGCAGTTCATCAATATCAACACCGAGGTTTTTTGCATAGACCGGGTCAAGTGCGTGTTCTGCATCAATAAAAGCAGCTTGACCGCCTTTACGCTGCGTTTCAGCAATTGCGTGCAGGGCAACCGTCGTCTTACCAGAAGACTCCGGACCGTATACTTCAATAATCCGGCCCCGTGGGTAACCACCGACACCAAGCGCGATATCAAGTGCTAAGGCGCCGCTTGATACAGTAGATATCCGGTTTTCCCCCTGCTCTCCCATTTTCATGATAGAGCCTTTACCAAACTGTTTCTCGATATTACGCAGCGCCTGATCTAAAGCTGCTTTACGATCGCTCATGCATATCTCTCCTCTATCTGTATAATACTTGTCCCGCTGAAAAAAGTAAGTCTTGCTTTTATACTCGGATATTTTTAAGCGGACAGTAGGAAACTTATAACCACCTCCTTCATGATACCGCGATTTAAAAACTTTGCCAATAGATAAGGGAACATTTATTCGCTTTTGTGAAGAAAATTTTTGGATGGTCGTAAAAAGAGGGAGAAAAATAAAAAGCGCCGGACAGCGTTCAATTCTGTCCGGCGCAGTTACATTTAGCGGCGTCCGTTACTTCTTTTTGTTTGGACGAGGCTTTGCCGGTTCGAGGTTTACTTTTGCACCATTAATGCGGGTATGTGGAAGGCCTTCATAAACGAACGGAGCAACATCTGTTGGAACTTCCATAAACATAAAGTTGTCAAAAATATCAATTTTACCGATGTCTTTCGCTGAAATGCCGACAGCGTTAGAAACTTCCTCAATCACAACTTTCGGTGTTAAATTAACATTTTTACCGACATTTACGAAGAAGCGGACCATGCCTTTAGAAGCACCTGTATCGCCAAATTGCTTTGTCGTCGTTTCCATTGCTTGTGAAGACTCATCTGAAGCAAAGTTCATTTTCAGTAAAGCCTGTACAACCGTCTGTGCATCGTATTTTTCAAGCATTTCAGAAGCAATGTTTTCAAACATAGACGTATCCGTCTCATTGTCAATCATCGCAGTGACTTGCTGGCGCCACATCTCTTGCTGTTTTTCCATAACTTCTTCAACGGTTGGAACAGTTTTAGAAGGAATATTGCTTTTTAGTTCTTTTTCAATGGCACGCAGGTGCTTCATTTCCCGTGGTGTGACAAGTGTTATTGCTTCACCTGTATTACCAGCGCGGCCTGTACGACCGATCCGGTGTACATAGCTTTCTGGATCCTGTGGGATATCATAGTTAACAACGTGAGTAACGTTGTTTACATCAAGCCCGCGGGCTGCCACATCGGTCGCAACGAGGAACTGAATATGTCCGTCACGGAACTTTTTCATAACAGCATCACGTTGGGACTGCGTCAAATCGCCATGCAAACCTTCCGCCATATAGCCGCGGGCCTGCAAAGATTCTGTTAGCTCAGCCACACCTTTTTTCGTCCGACAGAACAAAATGGCAAGATCCGGGTCCCGGCTGTCAATAATCCGGCTGAGTGCTTCCATTTTGTTGCGCTCAAGTACTTTATAATACTGCTGCTCGATCGATGGTGCAGCCACTTCACCTTTACTAATCGATACAGTTTTTGGATTGGTCATGTACCGTTTCGAAAGCTTCTGGATCGGAGG
The DNA here is from genome assembly GCF_003014715.1 of Salsuginibacillus halophilus. Taxonomy (GTDB): domain Bacteria; phylum Bacillota; class Bacilli; order Bacillales; family Marinococcaceae; genus Salsuginibacillus; species Salsuginibacillus halophilus. Next base: position 169,169 of record NZ_PYAV01000001.1, on the reverse strand, counting down.
CGGCATTGTTGCCGAGAATAACAGGGTCTGACGTTCTTCGTTTACTTGCTTTAAAATGGTTTCAATATCTTCGATAAAACCCATGTCAAGCATTTCATCTGCTTCGTCAAGTACAACCGTTTTCACTTGATCAAGCTTAAGCGTTTTGCGGCGCAGGTGGTCTTGAACACGACCAGGCGTACCAATAACGACTTCTACACCGCGTTTTAGCGCTTTAATCTGCTGGCCGATCGACTGACCGCCATAAACAGGCAGCGTACGGATCTGCTGGTGCTTGGAAAGCTTCTGCAGCTCGCCGGCAACCTGGATCGCAAGCTCACGGGTTGGTGTAAGCACTAAAGCTTGAACATGCTTCTCCTGCTTCATTTCGTTCATTAGTGGAATACCAAAAGCTGCTGTTTTACCTGTTCCTGTTTGGGCCTGACCGATCATATCGTTACCTTCGAGGGCTACAGGGATTGCTTTTTCCTGGATTGGGGACGGTTCTTCAAATCCCATTTCCTTAATGGATTTCTTAATTGCATCGTTAATTTCGGGCATATCAAATACGTTCATACTATTCATCACCTTTTCTACACTTTCAATAATTGATGGCAGGCGTGCTTTGTAGCCATTAAACGGACTCTTTCACGACTGCCGGGCTCCATAAATTGGGTGGAAGTGGTACCATCGGCAGAAGCAACACCGATATAAAACTTACCTGCCGGCTCACCTTCCTGCGGTGTCGGACCGGCCACACCTGTAAGCGCAATTCCAAACGATGCCCCGTACATCTTGCGTACATTTTCAGCCATCGCTTCGGCACAAGCTGCACTTATGACACCATGCTTGTGAATGATTTCTTCGGAAACTTCAAGGTTGTTTTGTTTAGCTTCAGTTTGATACGTTACCGCGCCACCTTTAACAACGCTTGAAGCACCGGGAATGCTCGTCAAAGCTTCAAGCACCCCGCCCCCGGTTAAACTTTCAGCCACTGCAACGGTAGATGCAGTTTGTTTTAACCGCTCAACGGCTGCGGCTGCAAGCGACACATCATTTTTTCCGTAAATCAACTTCTTCATCTCAGGCGGAAGCTTGCTTTCTAAACCATCTAGCATTTGTTCAGCTTGAAGAACTGAATCCCCCCGGGCGGTTAAGCGAAGCGCAACTTCGCCTTCAGAAGCAAGCGGGGCGGCCGTCGGGTTTTTCTGCTCTTCAATCATTACCGCTAATGAATCATGCAAAGCAGATTCACCAATCCCAAAGAACTTTAACTCACGTGATACAATGCTTCCCGCTGCCCATCCTTTGGCTGAAAGATAAGGAATCACATCAGCATCAATCATCCTTTTCAGCTCGTGCGGCGGTCCCGGCAGCAGCAAATACAAGGTATCTCCCTCGGTTACTGCCATGCCACAAGCAAGACCTGCCCGATTGACAAAGGGGTCGGCCCCTTCAAGGATGTAAGCTTGGCGCTCATTCGCAGCTGAAACGGTTTTTCCTTTATCCTTCATAAATGCCTCAATCTGCTCCAATGAAGGAGGATGAATGATTAACGAACGGTTCAGCTCGCGGGCAAGCGCATCGCGCGTTAAATCATCAGAAGTTGGACCGAGGCCGCCGCTGAAAATCACAATGTCCGCGCGGCGACCAGCTTCTTCTGCTGCCTCGCGCAGTCGGTTTTCATTATCTCCGACAACCGTATGCCGATATACACTAATACCGGCTTCTGCTAAGCGCCGGGATACATATTGACCGTTTGTATTCGCAATTTGACCTAAAAGCAACTCTGAGCCAACGGCGATCACTTCTGCGTTCATACGGCACCTCCAAATTCAACTAACCGGATTGAAAAACGTGACGGTTTTTTGAAAAATAGTCCCAGCCGGAGATTACCGTAAAGATCACCGCAAGCCAGATGAGTAGATCAGCAAGCGGAAACCCACCTTCACCAAATGGGGCGTTGTGCAGCATCAAAACCGCAAGGCCCGCCATTTGAAACATCGTTTTCCATTTACCGAGACTACTTGCAGCAATCACTGCTCCGTCACCGGCTGCGACTAGACGCATACCTGTAACGGCAAACTCGCGCGATAAAATGACAACCGCCATCCATGCCGGCAGCATTTGCAGCTCTACTAAAGCAACGAGCGCTGCTGTAACAAGTAACTTATCCGCTAGGGGATCAAGGAATTTTCCAAGGTTCGTTATTAATTGCTGTTTACGTGCGACATAACCGTCCACCCAGTCGGTTGCTGCAGCTAAAATAAAAATGAATGCTGCCAAACCGTGATGGACCGGAATCTCCGCAGAACCGACAGTCCAGCTGCCCCAGTCAAGCGGAGCTAAAAGCACAATTAAAATTAAAGGGATTAGTGCAATGCGAAGGATCGTAATTTGGTTGGGCAGATTCACGGCGAACCTCCATCTGTTTGTCATTGTCTTTTAAAATGCAGCCAACGTTCATTGTAGCAGAAACGCACTGAAATTGAAAAAAGTTCGTACACATTTTCAAAAATAAAAAGGGAACCACAACTAAAAAAGTGCGGCTCCCGGGTGTTGTGAATCTTTTTTTAAGTCAGTTCGATGTGCAAGGTGCAAGCTACTCTCTCATAACTGTGATCCGCTGCACATCTGACTGCGCTGTATCTGCTGCATACGCTGCTTCAATACCATTTACATAAACCGTTAAGCTCGGTGCATGACCGATATTCATACTGACGTATCCTTCATCGGTAAAGTCATACGTTTGCTCGGCTTCTTCAGTTCCCGGGCTTGCTTCTTCTAAAATCGACCGGTTTTGATCTTGAAATCCAACGTAACTGTTCCCCTCAAACTCGAGTTCAATTTCAATTTCTTCGCTGCCGGTCACATAATACTCGGCGTGCGTTCCTTCCACACTTGCTTCTTCAAGACCTGCTTCTTCTTGTTCTTCCTCGTCTTCATCATCTTCTTCAGTGGCCGCTTCGTCTTCACTGCCCTCATCATTTTCGGCTTCTGCATCAGCTTCTGCGGCTTCTTCATCGCTGCCTTCTTCTTGCGCGTTTTCTTCTTCATCCTCTTCAGCGGATTCATCGCCTTCATTTGTTTCAAACTCTTCATTTCCATTTTCATCTTCTACCGGCATATTTTCAGCTTCATCGCCGCCGTCATTCATGTTAAATACCCAGATGGCAACTGCAATAATGAGAACGGCTGCTAAGACAGCCAAAGCTGATAAAAATGGCGCAAATTTAGGCTTTTTTCGCTGTACTTCCGATTTTTTAATACGCTCAGACCTTGAAGGGATCTGGTCTGCTTGAGATTTTGGCTGTGGAAGCTCATGACCAAATTGTTCAAATACATCGTCTGGGTTTAAACCGACCGCTTCACTGTAACTTTTAACAAATGCCCGGGCATAAAACGTCCCCGGAAGCGCACTGTAATCATCCTGCTCAATAGCCTCAAGATAACGTTTTTGAATCTTTGTACGCTCTTGGAGCTGTTCAAGCGTCATTTGTTTATTTTCTCGATGCTGCTTTAAAAAAGTTCCTAATTCTGCCAATACCAACACCTACCAACTAACTAATATCAAACGAGGAAAAACTTGAATCAAAAGTTTCGTATGTAATCTCTTCATCTTCATTGTTACGAAGTTCAATAATGACATCAAAGTCCTGCAAGGTATAGCCGGTTTCACGAACAAAAATATCTGGATGTTCAATCACTTTAACAGCCGGCAGCCGCAAAATTTCATCTACAAGTGTCCTATGTTTCTCAGGCGCACGCATGGTCGTTACGATCCCGTCTAAAATATAAATTAAGTCCTCGCCTCGTTCATCGTCTGCCAGCTGACTGCGCACTGTCTGCCGTAAAAGGGTTGAGGAGATAAAGGACCAACGCTTATTTGCGCACACACTTGCTGCGACTACAGATTCCGTTTTTCCTACCCTGGGCATACCGCGCAGCCCGACAAGGTAATGCTGATCTGTCTTAAAAAGTTCCGCCATAAAATCGACGAGCAGACCCAGCTCATCGCGAACAAAACGAAATGTTTTTTTATCATCAGCATCGCGCTCGATGTAACGTCCATGCATGACAGCCAAGCGATCACGCAGTTTCGGTTCGCGCAGCTTCTTGACAGTAATATTACTAATGGTTTCCAAAATGGTGCGAAAGCGTTTCACTTGATCGTCACTTTTGCTGCGAATCAACATACCCCTGCGCTGGTCTTCAACACCGTTAATGGTTACAATATTTATGGAAAGCATCCCAAGCAGTGAAGCTATATCCCCGAGCAGTCCGGGCCGGTTTTTGTGAATTTCATATTCCAAGTACCACTCTTTGACATCTGCCATAAGATATCCCCTCCTGTATGGGTCAAGCACATGCTTACGGTTGATTCATCTTCATTTCAACTTCGACAAATATGTATCCCCACTCTACTTCTCCAATAAAATTACTATATAAGTCATTTTACGCTATTACCTGTCATTTGAACAGCCTTTCTTTTGCACTATCCCTTGATCCGTAAAAAAACGCCGCATCAGCCGAAGAAAGCTGTCTTTCTCCGGCGTCATCTGCGGCGCTTTTTAAGCTTCAGCGTGTTTTCGGTGCACAAGTTTAACCATCATATGAGCGATGGCGTGCTGCTCTTTTTCATCGGCAACGTTCCATAAGTCACGCAGCACCCGTTCCTGTTCATTTTGCGGCTCGACATTTTCAGACAAATACTCTCCCACTTGATAAGCTACATCAGAGACAACTTTGTCGGTCATCCCTTCTTCTTCAGCTTGGTCGAGACGATCACCTAAAAAGTCTTTCCATTTCTCCCAATTATCGAGTACGGACACGCTTTTCCACCTCCTGCTCTCGGCTTACCATTAGCCTGTGCGAAAAGCAGAAGTTTATGCACTACACCACCCATGCACCTGAAACAGGTAAAATATGGCCATGAATATAGCCGGCGTCCTCTGAAAGAAGAAACTTCACAGCCCCTGCTACATCTTCCGGACGACCGAGTCTGCCGGCAGGGATTTCTTCTTGCAGCATACTGCGTTCATCTGCACTAAACTGATCCATCATCGACGTTTCGATCACACCAGGCGCTACCCCATTCACCCTGATGCCTGAGACAGCGCACTCTTTGGCGAGGGAGCGAACGAATGTGTTCAATCCACCTTTCACTGTAGCGTAAAGAACCTCACACGATGCACCAGCTTCTCCCCAGACGCTTGACATTACAATAATCTGACCGGACCTTGATTGAAGCATCATTGGTAAAAGTGCCTGCGTCAGCTGCATCGCACTCGTTAAATGCAGCTGCATCGTCTGCTGCATCTCCTCTGGGGTTACATCCGTGAAAATACCATACGGACTTTGGCCAGCATTATGAATGAGCGTATCCACAGGAGCATTGAGTTGTTCAATTAAGCAAGCTGCACCATCATGTGTACTTAAATCTGCCTGAATCATGTCACAGGAAACCCCGTACGTTTCTTCGCACTCTTTCTTAAGCGCAGCAACTGCAGCTTGATTGCTGTTGTAGTGCAAATAAAGAGGCCGGCCTTCAGCGGCAAGCCTGCGGGCCACAGCCTGCCCGATGCCGCCGCTTGCCCCTGTTAAAAGTGTGCGCTTCATATCTTTATGAACCTTCACGCTGTACGATATGCACAGCGGCTTGTTTTTGTTCAAAGTGATCGCGCGCTGCTTCTGTTACATCTTCAAGTGTTAAAGATTCAAGTACCGGCAGCGTCTGAAATAAATCCATCTCATTAAATTGATAGCGGGTATATTGATTGGCAATGAACTCCGGACTGTTCAGCTGCTTTAAGAAGCGCCCGATTTTTTTCTTTTTCGCCCGCTCAAAAGCATCTGCATCAAAATCTTTTTGTTGCATCGTTTCAAACACTTTAAAAACGCGGTCCTTTAATGTTTCAGGATGTTTTGTATCTCCGCCGAGCACAGAAAAGCCGAATGTTTTTTCCGCCGTATAATCCGTAGAAAAGCTGTCATCAATAATGCCCTCTTCATATAAGGCCTCATAAGCTTCAGATCCTGGGCCAAACAACATGTCGAGCGCAATCTGTAATGAAGCTTCGCGCCTGAGTAGTGCTTCTCCTTGACGGCCCGGGTCTTTCTCTTTAAAACCGATTAAACACTTCGGTGTAGCAACGCTCATCTCGGTTACCTTATGAGGCTCGACCGGTGCGGCCGGTTCTTCTGGATAAAAGCGCTGCACATCTTCTGGAGGAGCAAATGTTTTCTCCGCCTGATTGTTGCGAATTAACCCAAGTACTTCTTCTGTATCAACAGGGCCGCTGATTACAAGCGCCATTTGACTCGGGTGATAAAACGTCTTGTAACATTCATATAAATCATCTTTTGTGATTTCATCGATTGAATCTGTTGTACCTGCAATATCTACTTTCACAGGGTGCTGTTCATACATGCTTCGGAGCAGACCAAAAAACAGTTGCCAATCCGGGTTGTCATCATACATCCGGATTTCCTGGTTAATAATTCCTTTTTCCTTTTCTACACTTTCTTCAGTGAAATACGGATGCTGAACAAAGTTTAACAACGTTTCAATATGAGTCATCGCATTTTCTGTGCTTGAAAACAAATACGCTGTACGTGTGAAACTTGTAAAAGCATTCGCCTGCGCCCCGTTTTCGCCAAAAACTTGAAACACATCGCCTTCTTCATCTTCAAACATTTTATGTTCAAGAAAATGCGCAATCCCATCAGGAACTTGACGCGCTTCATCTTTACCAAGCGGCACGAAATGATTATCAACAGATCCATAATTCGTTGTGAAAGTTGCGTACGTTTTATTAAATTTCGGCTTTGGTACAATAAAAACCGATAAGCCATTATCAAGCTGTTCATGAATTAACGTTTCTTGTAAAAAGTCATATACCGTTTCTTCAGCCATTAGTCGGCCTCCTTCCCTTTTAAGATGTATACCGTATCAAGCTCGATCTCGTTTGCTGCATTTGTAACCTCTTCTTTTGTGACGGCTTGAAATGCAGCAATCCGCTCTTCAAAGCCCGGTTTAAACCCCGCCACTTCTCCGTTATAAAGCATTTCACTCATGCCGCGAGGTGAGTCTGCCTGTTCACGAAGCTGATTCATGGTTAAGAGCTTCGTTTGTTCTACATCTTCTTCAGAAAACTCTCCATTTTGTAATTGATGGAGCTGATCCTCAATAATATTGCGTGCTTCTTGTAAATCAGAAGGATTCACGCCGGCCATAGCGAGTACGAGCCCTTTATGTCCTTCGTAACGCGAAGCTGCGTAATAGGCAAGTGAAGCTTTTTCACGAACGTTGATAAATAACTTCGAATGCGGAAAACCGCCGAAAATGCCATTTGCGATAACGGCAGCCGGATACAATTCATCCTCAACCTTCACCGGTATCCGAAAACCTAAATGAAGCTTTGCCTGCTGCACATCTTTCTCATCAACGACCTCACGGATTGATGCAGGCGTTACCGGCTGCGGGCGCTCGGCTGCAGACGCTGCTTCACTTACAGCCGGCACATTTGCTGCTAAGTGCTTTGCCGCCGTTTCTTCATGAAAGCTGCCAACGATATATAGGTCAAATTGGTTCGATTGCAGCATGTCTTTATAAGCTGCTAATACATCATCACGCGTCAAGTTTTCGACTTGTTTCATTCCGCCGAAAGGATGCAGCCCAAACGGTTCATCTGCACACATTTCTTCAAGAAGACGGACGTTGGCATAACGGATTTTATCGTCTTCGATACCTTCAATTTTCTGCAGTAAAGATGCTTTTTCAGTCTCAAAAATATCTTGAGAAAAGTTATCTTCAGGCATGTACGGGGCAAACATAACTTCTGTTAAAAATGTAAGTGCCTCATTTAAAACAGAGCCGCCCTCTGCGATAAACGCATCGGCTGCTGTCTCCATCCGGAAACTCATCACATGTTCTTCACCCTTTTTTGTAACTTCCGATTGAAAAGAAGCACCGTACAAATCATCTAAAAACTGCCTAATCTCTTTACGGCCTGGGTGACTTTCTGTTCCACTTTTTAAAATGTTTGCAAGCAGCGCTCGTGCTGCTGCGGTTTCTTTATACAACGGCGCCCGGGCGTGGAGTACAAAGGTTGTTGTTTTAAATTTGTCCGTTTGAACGTAATGTACGTTCATACCATTCATCATTTCTGTGCGTTCATTCATTGGATATCCGGTCTCCTTTCATCCTTGCCTGTTTCATCATACCCTTTTGCTACAAGCACTTCGCGAGGTTTGCGGCCTTCATACGGCCCGACGACACCACGGGCTTCCATTTCATCAACGAGTCTTGCTGCCCGGGTATAACCGATCCGAAATTTGCGCTGCAGCATCGACACAGACGCAGCCTGCTGATCAACAATAACTTGCACCGCATCATGATACAATTCATCAGGTACTTCATCATGGGTTTGGTCGTCTGTGTCTTCCGGAATCATTTCCTCTTCATACGAAGCTTTCTGTTGTGCAATTACAGCATTCACAACACTTTCGACTTCAGCATCATCTAGAAAAGCCCCTTGAACACGGGTCGTTTTATTTGCCCCCACCGGAAGAAACAGCATATCTCCTTTGCCAAGCAGCTTTTCCGCACCGCCGCTGTCTAAAATTGTACGTGAATCTGTCTGACTGGATACACCAAAAGCAATACGCGATGGAATGTTCGCTTTAATAACACCTGTAATGACGTCCACCGACGGCCGCTGAGTCGCAATAATCATATGAATGCCGGCTGCCCGGGCCATTTGCGCAAGCCGGGTAATTGCATCTTCAACCTCACTTGAGGCAACCATCATTAAGTCTGCAAGCTCATCTACAATGACAACGATAAAGGGGAGCTCCGGCTGCTTTTCTTCATTGTTTTCATTATGTTTCTTAATGTACTCATTATACCCTTCAATATTGCGCGTACCACTATGAGAGAACAAATCATAGCGTCGCTCCATTTCACTAACAACTTTCTTTAAGGCCTGGGCTGCTTTTTTCGGTTCGGTTACAACAGGTGAAAGTAAATGTGGAATGCCATTATATACGTTCAGTTCCACCATTTTTGGGTCAATCATCATCAATTTCACTTCATGTGGTTTTGCTTTTAACAATAAACTTGTGATGATCCCGTTGATACAAACACTTTTACCACTGCCGGTGGCACCAGCGACAAGCAGGTGGGGCATTTTATGAAGGCCTGCAGTGATCGGCTCGCCGGAAATATCACGGCCGAGAGCGACAGTAAGTAAATGCGGGTCACTTTCAGCTTCAAGCACTTCACGAAGTGTAACCATCGACACTTCTTGGTTCGGCACTTCAATACCAATCGCTGCTTTACCGGGTATTGGCGCTTCGATTCGGATATCTTTTGCAGCTAGTGCCAGAGCGATATCGTCACTTAAGTTGACAACTTTACTTACTTTCACACCTGTATCCGGCTGCACTTCATACTTGGTTACCGCAGGGCCCACATGAACTTCAAGCACTTTTGCCTGCACCCCAAAACTTTGAAGCGTTGCTTCTAACGTTTTGGCGTTTGATGAAATATGACTCTTTTCGTACGCCTGACCATCGCCTTTAGACGGGTTTAACAACTGAAAGCCCGGCAGTTCATAGGCTACGTTTTCAGTCGTTTCACTAATTAATGAGCCGGATGGCTTCGACTCATCAGTTTCCGGTTCATTTCGTGATTGTTCTTTCGGCTGCGCCTTCAGCTCATGCGCTTGTTCAGTAAAGTTGTAAATCACCGGCCGTTCCGGCTCCGGTGCAGCTGTACCAGCAGATGATGGTGATTCATCAGGGGCGGCTGCCGGCGCTGCAGGGGTTTCTTGCTCCGGCTTTTTTGCTTTCTTTTCTTTGATCGCCTTTTCTTTTTCAGCTTTTTCTTGTTTTCGGCGGGCCTTCAGGCTACCAGCAAGCATTTTCAAACGGCCGGCACCCTTTTTTCCCATTTCACTTATCGAAACATTCGTTAACAACAAAAATGCAATGACGAGCATCAAAACGGAGATAATGCGCGTGCCATTTGCAGCAAACAAAAAGTGGCTTACTGCAAATAATAGCGCACCGATCATACCGCCACCGATATCTGCTGAACTTCCGCCTGCTTCAATCCAGAATAAATGCCACGTATTAACAAGCACTGAATGGTCAGAAAACTCTCCTGAAGCGCCTAAATTTTCAAATAACCTAAGGTGTGAAAATAATAAAATTGCAGCAATGAACAGGTAACCTCCAGCAAAACGGCGGTTCCAAAGCGGCGGCAGCTGACGTTTAATCATTGCATAAATGGCGCCGCTGATTAAGGCCCCAACAAGCAGCACGTGCCACTCACCTAAGAAAAACCGAAAAAACTGCACGATCACGCTTCCAGCAAAACCGTAACCGAATAAAGCAATGATACCAAGCGCCAATACTGCTAAACCTCCGATTTCATAGCGGAGCTCGCGTTTCCAGTTTTTCGCCCCCTGCTTTTTTTTCTGCTGTTTTTTCTTCGCCAAGTATTTTCCCTCCAAACCAAGCAGAACTGCTTCACTCTTCAATAGGAAAGCCCGTCATGATAAACCATAACGGACTTTTCACTGCAGTGCTGCCGGCACTTACACTTCCATAATAATTGGCAGAATCATCGGCCGGCGCTTCGTTTTTTCGTACAAAAACTTGCTTAAAACATCGCGCACGTTGCTTTTCAAAGAAGACCATTCGTTCACGTTTTCGCTCATGCACTTCTCTAGCGTATCGTTCACTTTTTTGTTCGCTTCTTCCATCAACTTTTCGGATTCGCGAACGTACACGAAACCACGAGAGACGATATCCGGTCCGGAAACGATCGCCCCTGTCTTTTTCGATAACGTGACGACAATAACGAGAATCCCATCTTCACTAAGCAGCCGGCGGTCGCGCAGCACAATGTTACCAACATCGCCGACGCCGAGGCCGTCAATTAATACATTGCCGCTTGGTACTTTACCAGAAACCCGGCCTTGGCCTTTTGCAAATTCAACAACTTCACCTTTATCAATCAGGAACGTGTTTTCAGGTTTTACTTTCTGCTCTGCAGCGACTTGCTGTAAAGCAAATTGTTTCCGGTATTCTCCGTGAACCGGAACAACATACTTCGGTTGAAGCAGGTTAAGCATGAGACGAAGCTCTTCTTGGCTTGCATGGCCTGAGACATGAACTTTTTCCTGACCCGGGGTGATCACTTCACACCCAATTTTGTATAAAAAGTCAACAATTTGTGAGACGGATTTTTCTGTTCCAGGTGAAGGCGTTGCAGATATGATTACCGTATCATTTGACTGGATCGAAAGTTTTTGATCCGCACCCTTTGCAAGCCGGCTGATCGCAGACATCGGCTCACCTTGACTTCCGGTGCATAGCACTGTTACCTGCTCATCCGGAAAGTTACCGATTTCTTCAGGCTTCACGAAAATATTTTTCGGCGCACGCAAGTAGCCGAGGCGGCGGGCAATTTGAATCGTTTTGTAAATGGATGCCCCTACTACTGTAATTTTCCGCTTCGTTTTTACAGAAGCATCGATGATCTGCTGGATGCGGAACAAATTCGAAGCAAATGTTGTAATGACAACACGGCTGTTTGCTTCCTGAAACACGCGGTTAATGCCTTTGGCAGGCTCTAGTTCTGATGGTGTTGTACCAGGACGATCGGCGTTTGTGCAATCAGACAGCAAACAGAGCACACCTTTTTCTCCAAGGCTGTGCAGTGTACCGAAGTCTGTAATTTTTCCATCCACCGGCGTTTGATCAAATTTAAAGTCGCCTGTATAAACGATTAAACCTTGATCTGTTTCAATGCTGACCCCTACACAATCGGGAATGCTGTGATTGGTATGGAAAAACGATACGGGTACATCACCGATCGTTTCCGTAGAACCAGCTGTCACTAAACGGAGGTCTGCTTTTTTATGCATTCCAGTGGTTTTTAAATGATCCTCTACTAAACCAAGCGTTAGCTTTGTTCCATAAACCGGCACATTGACTTTCTTTAACACATACGGAAGTGCGCCGATATGGTCTTCGTGTCCGTGCGTTACAATAATGCCCCGCACCCGGCTTTTGTTTTGTTCTAAATACGATGTATCAGGGATCACTACGTCTACCCCAAGCATATCATCTTCAGGAAACATTAATCCTGCTTCGACAACTAAAATGTCGTTTTCAATTTCGACGGCATACATATTTTTGCCGACTTCACCGACACCGCCTAATGAAAACACGCGAATTTTTTCTGCTATTTGATTTGCCAATGTCTGTTCCTCCCAAATATTTTTAAACGTTTTATGAGGTTTAGCCTCCCCGGCACTGCCTAATTAACAGTGAAGTCCATCATCAGCACCGTCTGCTGTTTTGAAGCACTCTCCCCGGTGATTTGTTAATTCTGTCTTGACTTTTAACTATTACTACAGCTTGTTTGACGTATGCTTTTAAGATCCTTTTAGTTGTACGGGAAACAAAGGACATGCATAAACAGGCTGTCATTATAATGATGTTTTACCTGTACCGATCAATTCTTTTACAACAAGTTCATCGTGAAACTGACGCTCGTCAACGAGAACATACAGTTACAGTTGATGCGAAGCTCGTTCGTATATGGCAGCAGCCCTAGAAGGGAACACCGGCTCATTTACTTTTAAAGCACTATAAGTGAAGTGCTTGATGCACATCTTTGACAAAATGCATTCGTTAGAGCAACCCATCGAACACAACAGGGTGAATGTAAACTTGGTTTGACCAACTTTTAATGACTTTGCCACGCTTCTCTTAAGTCGTTCTGTTTATCCATTCAACCCTTATTCGATTTTCCTTATCATTTCACACCGCAAAATGCTGTCACCAAAACATCCGACAGCTTACTTAACTTTTTTATCCAATCACCATAACAATACATTTGCGCCGTTGCGTTTAACTCAAGAAACAGCTATGTTAATGGTTGATAACGATGAATTCTTCAGAGAAAAACACCGATCGATCGTTTTGTTCATTAAGCTATGTTTTCCGCTGAGGCTACGTTTCAATCCCGTTCATTCATCCGTTGCACAGGCTGCTGCCGTTACTCGGTGTAACATTGCAGCTGACACGAAGAAAACGTGGAAAATGATGACTCAGCATATGCGCCCGTACCAATCACTTGTTAAAAGTATAACTCACACGCGTTTTATAAAACAAGTGTCATCCTTAGAATCATGTGAAGAAAAAGAAATTTTTACCTACCTAAGATGCTGAGCCTGAGAATTTTTGTATGTATCGCTTACTGTGCATTGTGTTTTATACAGCTGCACTGCTGAAATGATAAGACAGCGCAGCTGCGTGAAATGATCATTTATTTTCTTGAAAAACTTTGAACAAGTGCGCTGTTTACTTTTTCATCTACCGGGAGAAGCGGAAGCCGGAGCACATTTTCCAGCAGCCCTTCTTCATGCAGCAGCGCTTTGACCGGAGCCGGGTTAGGGGCAGAAAAACACATTTTCATCCGATCGAGAAGCTCGCGGTGCAGTGCTGCTGCTTTTGCAACTTCACCGCGGGCAAATGCATGAACCATTTCATGCATTTCTGTGCCGATCACATGAGCCGCTACTGATACGACCCCGAACCCACCAATTGCCATAACTGGAAGTGTCGCACTGTCATCACCAGCATATAAATGAAAATCATCCGGTGTATTTTCAATAATATAAGCACATTGTTCAAGGTCACCACTTGCCTCTTTCACAGACGTAATGTTTTCAACCTTTGCAAGCTCCACAACAGTCTCTGGGGCTAAGTTGACACTTGTACGCCCTGGAATATTGTAAATCATTAACGGTAAATGGGTCGCCTCTGCCATCTTCTTAAAATGTTGATATAAACCACGCTGATTCGGTTTATTATAATACGGAACAACGGCCATAATCCCGTCCACCCCGGTAGATGTTAACTGCTTTACCGCCTGCACTGAACTTGCAGTTGCATTCGTACCAGCGCCGGCAAACACCGGTACACGACCGCCGGTGCGCTCAACAGCTGCTTCTGCAATCGCTGTTTTTTCCTCAAGTGTTAACACAGGCGCTTCTCCTGTCGTCCCACCAACGACAAGCCCTTCACTTCCAGTAGCACATAAATGATCAACAAGACTTTTAAACGCTTCAAGATCTAAACTTTCATTTTTTTGAAACGGCGTCACCATTGCCGTCCATAACCTTGCGTGCAAAACCCACACCATCCTCTCTATCGGTTGTATAACAACAAGTCATACTTCCGAAAAGTTCAGGCGGGGATGATTGTCACCCCCGCCTGCACGATTCCCGATATTTTATGCGTTTACGCATCGACTTGTTCTTGTGTGGCGAATTGCTCTAATTCGTGTAAAAACATGTCGTGAAGCGCATTAACTGATTTTTGCAGATCGTCTCCGTGTACAAGGACCCAGATGGTTGTGTGTGAATCCGCCGCCTGCAAAATTGGGATCTCTTCACTGAACAGCGCGGACGTGATTTTTGAGGCCACACCTGGCACACCGGTCATGCCCGCACCAACAGCGGAAACTTTCGCGCATCCAGATACCGTTTCAGTCTCATACCCTTTATCATGAAGCAGACGTAAAGCCTCATCTTTCGTATGATCTGGTACGGTATAGACGACACCAGAAAGGCTGATGTTAATAAAGTCGACGCTAATCCCAGCTTGAGCCATCGTTTGAAACACATCAGACTGCAAGTTCCGCTCATCACCTTTTGCTTTTACATGAATCTGGGTTAAGTCTTTCATGTGCGCAATACCGGTAACGAGTTGATCATCAACATCGCGGCCGGGCTGCTGTCCGTTCATGGCCGTGATTAATGTTCCTGGTGCTTCTGATTGTGTGGAGCGAATCCGGATCGGTACTTTTGCCTGCATGGCAATCTCTACGGCCCGCGGATGAATCACTTTTGCTCCTTGATAAGCCATATTGCAGATTTCATTGTATGTTACTTGTTTCAGCGGCCGCGCCTTGTCTACAAGCCGAGGATCTGCGGTCATCACACCTTCAACATCTGTGAAAATGTCCACCCAGGACGCAGAAAGCGCTGCACCTAATGCCGTAGCTGACGTGTCACTTCCACCCCGGCCGAGCGTTGTAATCTCACCACTGCGTGAAAGGCCTTGAAAACCGGCAACAACAACGACATCATACGTCTCAAGCGCCTGCTTAATCCGCTGCGGCTTCATTTCAACGATTTTTGCGTCTTCGAAGTCTTCATTCGTTCGAAAACCTGCCTGCGCGCCGGTCATTGCTGTCGCTGCAAGGTTGTCAGATGCAAGCAGTTCTGCAAATACAACTGAAGAAATAACTTCTCCGCAGGAAACGAGCAGGTCACGCTCACGCCGGCCGACATTTGAAGTATTGCTGCCGACAAGGTCAAGTAAAGTGTCTGTTGCATAAGGATCACCGCTGCGCCCCATCGCAGAAACGACTACGACGACTTGGTTCCCTTCATTCACAGCTGCTTTTACGTGACCTGCTGCCGCACGACGCGTTTCTTCGTCACGTACAGATGTACCACCAAACTTTTGTACAACAATGCTCATGTATAAACGGCAGAGCCGGAACACCAATCTTCCGGCCCCGCCTTTCCCTCCCTTATGGATTAAGTGATTACTTCAACAAGCCGTAAGCAAGTGCACGTTCTGCAATCTGAACGGAGTTGTAAGCCGCACCCTTAACCAAATTGTCTGAGACGACCCAAAGATGATAGCCGTTTTCTGTATCAAGATCTTGACGAATTCGACCGACAAATACATCCGGTAAACCTACACTGTCTACAGCTAGCGGATAAACTTGATTGGACGGGTCATCCTGAAGGGTAATGCCATCGCCTTCAGCGATCAGCTGTTTCATTGCCGCAACACTTTCAGCCGGCTGGTCGGTTTCAATATAAACCGATTCAGAATGTCCTGTTTCTACCGGTAAACGTACACACGTGGCCGCAACTTGAAGACGTTCGTCATGCATGATCTTTTTCGTTTCATTAATCATCTTCATTTCTTCAAAAGTGTAGCCGTTTTCTTCAAACTTATCGATCTGCGGCACTGCATTATATGCAATTTGAAAGTGACGTTCATCGCCGCTGACCGGTAGAACTTTCGGCGTAACTTCCTTACCATCTAAAATATCGCGGCTTTGCTGCTGCATCTCTTCTACAGCGTCTAGACCTGCACCAGAGACTGCTTGATACGTAGAAACAATCACTTTGTTTAAGCCGAGCTTCTTTCGCACCGGCTCAAGTGCAACAACCATTTGAATGGTTGAACAATTCGGGTTGGCAATAATGCCTTGGTGCTTTTTAATATCTTCTTCGTTCACTTCAGGTACAACAAGCGGTACTTCAGGGTCCATCCGGTAAGCACTCGTGTTATCAACGACAAGAGCACCGCGCTTTACCGCTTCTGGTGCCAGTTGTTTTGAAACGCCGCCACCAGCTGAAAAGAGTGCAAGCTGGACGTTTTCAAACGCTTCCGGCACAGCTTCTTCAATCGTTACCGTTTCACCTTTAAACGTCATTTCTTTACCAGCTGAACGCTTAGAGGAAAGCAGCTTTATTTTGGAGATTGGAAAATCTTTTGCTTCTAATGTTGCTAAAATTTGTTCACCAACAGCGCCGGTGGCACCGACGACCGCTACATTGATTCCTTGCTCATTTGCCATGGTATTGCTCCTTCCAGTGCTTGAAGTCAGCGCGTATGAAAAGGGCGCCTTTATTTAACATAAAAGATAGACGGCCTTTTCGCAACAGCTGTGAGTTATCAATCTCTGAATTTTTCAATGAAAACCGGCTGAATTTGGCGACCACGTAAAGCTTCTTCAACAGTAGCGGGAATTGCTTCCATTCTTGCTACTAACGAGGTTGGTTTTACATCTGGTGCATCTTGACCAAGTGGAACGATAAAAATATTTTGAGCGTTCATCAATTTCATTAAATTTTCTCCATTCATCGCCATAGCATCATTTGTCGAAACAGCAACAACAACCGGTTTTTGATTACGTAACGTAGCTTTCGCTGCCATCAGCACAGCTGAATCAGTTAAAGCGTTGGCAAATTTACTTAAGGAACTTCCTGTTAACGGAGCGACGACCATAAGATCAAGCGGTGTTTTCGGCCCGAACGGCTCTGCTTCTACGATGGTTGAAACTGGTTCACAGCCCGTTGCTTTTTTTATTTCTTTCTGCCACTTTTCGCTTGCACCAAATTTCGTGTCTGTTTTTAATACCGTTGGCGTTATAAACGGAACAACTTCTGCGCCAGCGTCTTTTAACTTTTTCATTTCCGGAAGCACTTCTTCAAGGGTGCAGTGCGACCCGGTAACGCCGAATCCAATTTTGGCCCCTTTGAGTGTCATGAACCTATCTCCTTTCTTCCGGCTCTGTCAACAATTTTACGAGCAGGCGGCCGAGAATACGGCCGGCACTTTTAGGTGCAACTTTACCAGGCAGCCCGGGTGCATGCAGCGTTTGCAGTCCACGCTTTTTCGCTGCAGCAAAGTCAATGCCACCTGGTGCTGAGGCTGCGTCAATGACGAACGTGTGTACCGGAACGTGCGCGATTACTTCTTTTGGAAGCACAAGCGCTGGTGCAGTGTTCACGATCATATCCGCTGATTGAACAGCTTTTGCTGCCTCTTTATTGAAAAAGGGGTGTGCTTTCATCTCATACGCTCTAGCAGCCTCTGCGTCCGTGTGAACAACAACGTTAACATTTGCACCTATAGCAAGCAGTGAACGTACCAGCGTTACACCGAGCCGGCCAAATCCAAATACAGTAATATTTGCGTTGTGGATGGTTCGATCGGTATGCTTTAACAATATATAAAGAATTCCTTCGCTCGTCGGAATGGCATTGTATACCGCAGCATCGTCTCTATACATGACCGGAATCAACTTTCGATTAACTTCGCGGGCAAAACGCTCACCGTCAGGTCCCGGAACGCCAGTAAATATCCGGCAGGAAGGCGGTGTTTTTTTTACATCTTCCGCTTCTAACTGCAACGTGTCTTTTGTAAACACACTTTCGATTTCTCCCTGGTGCAGTATACCGCCAAGCGGCAGTACAAGACCATCTAAAGACGCCCATGGCAGGTCTTCTAATGACATCCTGCGGGCCGGCACTTGGTTCAATTGTTCGAAACCTGCAGCGTACACGGAAAATCCGGCATCTTGCAAACAAGTCATCACTTCAATATAGCGGGCATCCCCACCCGCAAGACCTACGGTTGCCACAGCTTTGCTCCTCTCTGTTTGCTTATCACATAAACGATCTCGTCATTACAATATGCCGCTCAATCCATGTCTGTGTAACATACAGGGCCTGTATCCGAAAACAAGCATATGCCTAAAAAAGCGCAGAAGACGATTGTCTTCTGCGCTCGCTATTTTGCTCTTTTACATTTTATGAAGGAGACCAATGAATAATGACTGCGTCTTCACCGACTGTTTTTAACGACGCCCAAGGAATTTCCATCATGTCATTGCGACGTTTACCGATTAATTTTTTCCCATTGGGTAACAAGAGGCAGTGCACTGCCCCGCTTTCTGGATCAATACATGCATCGAGCCGGCCGGGAACACCAAGTACACCGCCGTGTTCAAAATCTATAATTTCTTTTTGCTGCATTTCTGTAAGTCGCATCGCCGCCTCCTTTACCACTTCAGCCTTGTATTACAACTTATGTTTCAATCTATAAAAAAAGAACCGGAAAAACCGGTTCTCACAGCGTGTAGACAAAGTACAAAACCAAACATTCACGGACAGCTTAATGCTCCGATCCGCTGGCTGCCCCATGGAGACGATAAAAACCAAATCATGAACGTAACCTTCACTTTCAGACGGACGCTTTCCCGAGGGCTTGGCTTCAGCTAACTTGTTCGATTTGATTGCCAATCGAACAAGTGGATCTTCAGCCTGCGCTTAATCCTCTGGGAGTCGCCGTCTTTCGTTTCGGCCACTTTTACATTTATCTTTTGTGTATGGTTCACTTGATTGTTCATGAAGCATCATGATGTAACTGATTCATGTAGCTATTGCTTGGCCAAAAGAATCTCTACAATTCATGACCAGTAAATTACGCAAGACTGATGAGCCTCGGCGGCGACGCCTTCGCAGAACAACGTGGCGAAAATCCCGCAGGCAGTGGTTTTCTGCCAAGAAAGTTGAGGCCGTACCCGAGGCAAGCGTCCGCCGAAAAGCGATGTCAGCCCACGCTTTTCTAAAAAGTTTGTCGGCACACTAAAAGAACCGGCAAAAACCGGTTCTCGTTTTTTTCGGTGAATGTGTTATTGATCGATCAGCTGCGGTTTTTCTACCGCCTTAAAGCGTCAGGCATTTCACCGGATGGGCTGATCAAGGCTGCCGGAAATTCATTCGTTTGAAAGATCTCGCGGGCCATTTGTTTCACATCGGCCGGCGTGACTTCTTGAATTAAGCTGAGCATCGTTTCATAGTCACGGTGAAACCCTAGCATCAGTTCGTTTTTACCGTTACGGCTCATCCGGCTGTTTGTACTTTCAAGGCTCAGCATTAAGTTGCCTTTCAACTGCTCTTTTCCTTTGCGAAGCTGCTCATCTGTCATGCCTTCTGCTTTTACATCTTCAATCGTCTGCAGAGAAGCTTCGACGACTTCATTCAGCTGATCCGGGTTTGTACCAGCATAAATGGTCATCATCCCGCTGTCTTGAAACGCTGCGTGATAAGAAAATACAGAGTATGCTAGTCCACGCTGCTCTCGAATCTCTTGAAACAATCGGCTGCTCATACTGCCGCCAATATAGTTGTTTAATAGAACAAGGCTGTACATCCGGTCACTGCCGGTCGCAAGCCCCGGGAATCCAAAGCAAATATGGGCTTGTTCTGTCTGCTTCGCGTAAGCAGATTGATCCGTGTAAAACGGTGCAGGCGCAAGTGCTTTTTGATAACCTTTTGTTTTCACAGCACTGAAGATTTGCTTAATCTCTTCAAGCAGCTCGTTTGAAATGTTACCAGCGACAGAAATGACAACATTTTCTGCCGTGTAATGCTCTTCAAGGTAATTGATTAAATCCTGCTGTTGAAAGGAAAGGACCGTTTCTTCGGCGCCGAGAATCGGCCGCCCGAGTGCATGATTACGGTAAGCTGCTTCACCTAAATAATCATGCACAATATCATCTGGCATGTCTTCAACCATTTTAATTTCCTCTAAAACAACACCTTGTTCTTTTTCAAGCTCTTCCGGGTCAAAGGTTGAATTGAAAAACATATCGCTCAAAATATCGAGCGCCTGTCCGGCATGCTCATCTAACACCTTCGCATAAAAGCATGTTGCTTCTTTTGAAGTAAACGCATTAACATGACCGCCGATTTGGTCAAACTCTTCTGCAATATCTTGTGGCGTTCTTCGGTTTGTACCTTTAAAAAACATGTGCTCTAAAAAGTGCGAAATTCCATTGTTTTGCGATGTTTCGTAGCGCGAGCCGGTGCCGACCCACACTCCGATCGAGACAGAACGGACGTGTGGAATGTGTTCACTGACGACACGCAGGCCATTTTTTAATTGGTGGCGTTCGATCAATTCGCAGCCTCCTTCGCTTCAATTTTCGACGGCTTGTGAAATGCGTTTCTCTGATACAAAAGTCGACAACGGCTGAAGTTCGAGTCCCTCAGCTTCCACTGCTTCAATTAACGCCGGAAGTGATTGGCTCGTTACTTCTGTTGGATGCATGAGTATCGTTGCTCCCGGGTGAAGATTTTGCTTAACTCTGTCGAGCAGCTCCGCTTCAGCAGGTTCTTTCCAATCAACCGTGTCTACCGTCCACATGACAGTCCGCATATTTCGTTCATGCGCTAAGTCAACAACAACATCGCGATAGCTGCCAGACGGCGGGGCAAACCAGACCGGGCGCGTATGGAGCACTGCTTCAATCACTTCCTGTGTGGCTTCTAATTCTTCAATGACCCGTGCTTCAGACAATTGCGCCATGTCCGGATGCGAGTACGCATGGTTGCCAATTTCATGACCTTCTTCCTTAATCATTGTAGCTAACTTTGGATGACTTTTCACCCATGAGCCATCAAGGAAAAAAGTTGCTTTAACATCAAAGTCTCTTAACGTCTGCAGCATATCCGGAATATAAGCTTCTCCCCAGGCAACATTGATCAATAACGAAGCGGCGGATTTCTGCTCATTTCCTCGAAATAACGGGGCTGCAGGTAAATCTTGAAACTGAACATCCGGTTTCGTTTCGCGAAAAACTAAGTCCTGCTCATGAAAATGACCACGTTCAGCCATGGCTTGAAAAGACGCTTGTTCGTCCACTTCATATCCATTGTAGCCGGGAAGTGCTTTCCAGACGTTGTGAATCTCTGCATCTACCGCCGGCTCATTGTACTTCTCTGCCGCCTCTTGAATTTGCTTGTGCATCTCAGTTTCACTTGTTACCGCCTCTGTGGCAACCATGGCATACTGCTGCCCTTTAGGCCAGCCATGATCAATCACAGTCCAACCGAGGACAGCAAAAAGGATGATAAGTAATCCCATTTTTTGCACACGTTGTCCAAACATAAACATCCCCCCTCATCTTAACGTATGAGAGGGGGATGCACGTCAATACTTCAACTGCTTTTCTAAACAAGTGCCCGTTTTTAAACGTAGAAAACAGGCGGTTAAACACAGCTTTACGTCTCTGACGCCTGCGCTTCCCCTTGTTGTTCGCGCAATGCCTGTTTACGGGATAAGTTCACACGACCTTGGTTGTCGATTTCTGTCACTTTCACCGGTACCTCGTCGCCAATAGCGACAACGTCTTCAACCTTTTCAACCCGCTCTTCAGCCAGCTGCGAAATGTGTACCAGCCCGTCTTTTCCTTTAAAGAGCTCCACAAAAGCCCCGAACTTTTCAATCCGTTTTACGGTACCGACGTATGTTTCGCCGACTTCAACTTCACGAACTAAGTCTTCAATAACCTTTTTCGCACTAACATTGGCTTTATGATCTGAAGAAGAGATATAAATTGTGCCATCCTGCTCAATATCAACCTTCACACCATAATCATCGATAATTTGATTTACTGTTTTACCGCTTGGACCGATCACATCACGGATTTTATCAGCTTTAATCTTCATCGTCATAATTTTTGGTGCATACTCGGACAACTCTTCACGGGTCGCGCTGATCGTTGCAAGCATATTTTCAAGAACGGCATGACGAGCTTTACGCGCTTCTTCAAGGGCATACTCCATAATTTCACGAGTAATTCCGTTAATTTTAATATCCATCTGCAGCGCTGTAATGCCTTCTTCAGTACCGGCGACTTTAAAGTCCATATCTCCGAGAGCATCTTCCATACCTTGAATGTCTGTCAAAACTGTATAATCTTCATCGTCTTTCACAAGACCCATTGCAATACCGGCAACCGGTGCCTTAATTGGCACACCTGCATCCATCATCGCAAGCGTGCTTGCGCAAATGCTCGCCTGGGAAGTGGAACCGTTGGACTCAATAACTTCTGAAACGAGTCGGATCGTGTATGGGAAATCTTTCTCTGATGGAATAACAGCCTCAAGCGCCCGTTCACCTAATGCACCATGGCCAATTTCCCGGCGGCCTGGTCCACGCATCGGACCGGTTTCACCAACGCTGAAGGATGGGAAGTTGTAATGATGCATAAACCGCTTCGATTCTTCAAGGTCAAGTCCGTCCAAAATCTGCACATCACCGAGGGCACCTAATGTACATACGCTGAGCGCCTGGGTTTGGCCGCGTGTAAACAAGCCGGAACCGTGCGTACGCGGCAGGATTTTCACTTCAGAATCGAGCTGACGGATCTCACCTGGCTCACGACCATCCGGACGAATGTTTTCTTTCGTCAGCAGGCGGCGGAATTCTTCTTTAACAAGTGTATCTAATACTTCTTTTACTTCTGCCTGCTCTTCTTCTTCATAGGCTTCAGCGATTTCAGCCTTTACTTCATCAATGGCTACGTCGCGTTCCTGCTTATCTTTGACAAGCACAGCTTCTTTTAAGCGGCCGGCAGCGTGCTCGCGTACCCGGTTTGCTATGTCATCGTTTACTTTCTTCAATTCAACTTCCATGTCCGGCTTAGCGAATTGATCCGCGATTTCCTGTTGGAATGCAACGAGCCGCTTAATTTCTTCATGGCCGAACATAAGCGCTTCAAGCATTGTTTCTTCGCTTACTTCTTCTGCACCTGCTTCAACCATGTTAATCGCATCAGCGGTTCCGGCAAGCGTTAACTCCATATCGCTTTTTTCCATTTCTTCTGAACGTGGATTAATGACAAATTCATTATCGATACGTCCAACACTTACACCTGCAATTGGTCCGTCAAAAGGAATATCAGAGATGGACAATGCAAGTGAAGACCCGAGCATGGCAGCCATTTCTGAAGAGCAGTTTTGATCAACGCTCATGACTGTGCTGACAACCTGCACTTCATTACGGAAGCCGTCAGGAAATAACGGACGAAGCGGACGGTCAATTAAACGGCTTGCAAGTACAGCTTTTTCACTTGGCCGACCTTCACGTTTAATAAAGCCGCCAGGAATTTTACCAGCTGCGTACAAACGTTCTTCATAATTAACTGTTAACGGGAAGAATGGGAGGTCTTTTGCTTGTTTCGAAGCTGTCGCTGTTGAGAGCACAGCCGTATCACCATAACGGACGAGCACGGAGCCGTTTGCCTGCTTTGCAAGCTGGCCGATTTCAACCGTTAATTCACGGCCGGCCCATACCATGCTGAACTTTTGTGGAACTTGTTCGTTTGCCAATGTATCTTCCTCCTAATAAGGTCGTTGCTTTTATCATGAGCGAAATGTACAAGATTTTAAACGTACAAAAAAGCGGGAGTACCTCCCGCTTTTTTGCCATTTATCTGCGTAGGCCGAGACTGCGAATCAGATCACGGTAACGCGTAATGTCTTTGTTACGCAGGTACGTCAGCAAATTGCGGCGTTTACCTACCATTTTCAAAAGACCACGACGAGAGTGATGGTCTTTTTTATGCATACGCAGGTGCTCGTTTAAATCCTTAATTTGTTCAGTTAGGATTGCAACCTGCACTTCTGGAGAACCTGTGTCGTTCTCGTGACGCTTGTACTGTTCAACAAGCTCTTGTTTACGTTCTACGGTCAAAGCCATCCTTTGACACCTCCTAAATTTTTAACTGCCAGTTCCTAGCGCGCCGCCGGAGGAACGAAACGGCCAAGAAGTGGCTTGTCATACATCCTATAGAATATCGTTGTTCACTATAAAATGCAAGGGGGGAATTCAACCTTTTTCGTTAAAATAAGCTTTCGCTGTGCGACAGTCTTCATCAATTTGCATTTTAAGTTCTTCCACCCCGGAAAAAGCGATTTCACCGCGAATCCGGTCGTGCCAGGTCACTTTTACCGCGCACCCGTACAGGTCACCGGAAAAATCGAATAAGTGCACCTCAACTGTAGGATCTCCTTCTTGAATCGAGTGAAACGTTGGTTTATAGCCAACATTTGCAACCCCTTGATAGCGAGCTTCATCCGTTTCAAGCGTTACGGCATATACACCGATCGCCGGCAGTAAATAAGGTTGTGAGCAATAAATATTTGCTGTAGGAAAACCAATTGTTCGGCCACGCTGCTCCCCTGAAGCAACTTCACCATATAACGAGAAGTCCCGGTTTAAAAGGGGCGGAAGCTCACCAACAGCGCCGTCACGAATCAGTTCACGAATCCGTGTCGAACTCACCTTTTCACCATCATATGAAAATTGATCAATTGTTTCTTGAAAAAGCATACCGCGCGCGTGAAACGGCAAGGTTTCCATTGTTCCTCTTCCTTTATGGCCGTAACTAAAGTCAAAACCGGCTACAACTTCAACAGCATGTAAATCAAGTAAGTAATGATCAACAAATGCCTGTGGCGTTAAAGAAGCCAAGGTGCGGTCAAACGATATAACAATGAGCCGATCAACACCAAGTGCATGAATTAATGCTTCTTTATGTGCCAAAGGTGTAATGTAACGCATATCTTCTTCAGATACATCTGGGGACAACACAGCTTTCGGATGCGGATGGAACGTCATAACCACCGCTTCTACGCCTTGTGCTTCTGCTTTTTCCACCGCCCGGCGGATGACCGTCTGATGCCCTATATGCACACCGTCAAAGTACCCGAGGGCCATAACAGCAGGCGCCCGGTCAGTGCGGTTGTAATTGTGGGGGTGATATAAAAATTCGGTTTCCATCCGATCCACCTTCCTCATGTCTTGTCAGTCAAGCCCTGCCCGGCAGTTCAGGGTCAATCATAATCGCCGGTTTCAGGCGCGACTGCTGCTTTGGATGGGTCGCATATACAGCCATTGCTTCACCTTTGTATGTTAACAACACTTTATCTTGATCTGTATTCAATGTGGCTTTATCAAGTACCGCACCGTGACCAATCTGCTTTGCTGTTGTTTCGTTTAACGCTACAGCCGGCAGGTGTTGAAGCGCATCGGTCACAGGAAGAAGCCGCTGTCCAGGCTTTTCAGTTTGATCCATATCTTCAGTTGTGACGCAGTCTGCCGTGGTAAACGGACCTGAAGCAGTTCGCTCCAGCTGCGCCATGTGCGCAGGCACTCCAAGATAGCGCCCAATATCTACCGCAACCGTCCGCACAAACGTTCCTTTCGAACACGTTAAGCGAATACGAAAATACTTGCCATTTTCATCTTCACTGACTGGCGTTAAACGCTCCATGTTCTGAATCGTTACGGAACGCTTAGGTCGTTCAACCGTTTCTCCAGCACGAGCATACTCATAAAGACGCCGACCGTTAACTTTAACAGCTGAATACATCGGCGGCACTTGTTCTATCAAACCTGTAAACGTTTGCAGTGCTTCATCTATATCTTGCTCTCGAATTCGTTGAAGCGCTTCTTGATTTTCTTCGACGACTTCTCCTTCAGCATCTTCTGTTGTTGTACTTTTCCCTAGAGCTACAACCGCCTCGTACGTTTTATCCCAACCGGTAAGCTCTTCAGCTACCTTCGTCGCCCGACCGGTGCAAAGAACAAGAACACCAGTAACCTCCGGGTCGAGAGTTCCTGTATGACCGACTTTCTTTGTCCGAAGCCAGCGGCGGGCCATCATTACACAATCATGTGAGGTTACACCTTTTGGTTTATAAAGCGGTAGAATCCCCGTGAGTGTCATAAGGCTTTTCCCCCTTTAGCTTCATGCGTACACGCGAAAAAAGCGGGCGGATTGCTCCTGCCCGCCTCTTGCATGCTTCATTTTCCTTTATGCTTACTCACCGCGCTCGTTTAAATCACGAAGCAAGTTTTCGATCCGGTTCCCTTGCTCAATTGCGTTATCAAACGTAAAAGTTAGGTCCGGGGTTTTGCGAAGCTGAATCCGTTTGCCAATTTCCGAACGGATAAACCCTTTTGCTTTTTTCAAAGCGGAAAGTGCTTCGTCGCGCTGCTCATCCTCAAGCACTGTAATATATACCGTCGCCTGCTGCAAGTCCCCGGTAACTTCCACATCGGTTACCGTCACAAATTGTACACGCGGGTCTTTCACTTCACTCATTAAGATGCCGGCCATTTCTTTTTTCATCTGTTCACCGACACGGTTTGCTCGTACGTTGCTCATTGCTTCACACTCCTTTCTATGCATTGTTTTAAAGCCGTTCGTACGTTGTCGTTGTCCGCTCCATCGCAACGTATGAATCGAGAAAAGCAAGCGCCCGGCTCAGTTCTTTTTCTGCCTGCTGTTGATCGGTTGCAACCGTTACGACTGATAACGCTGTACGCTGCCATAAATCGAAATGGTCGGTTTCCGCTACAGCTACATTATACTTTTGCTTGAGCCGGGTCTTAGCGCTGTTAACGATTGAGCGTTTCTCTTTCAGCGAGGAAGGTTCAAACAAGACGAACTCACAATGCACGGCGTGAATCATGTGCGCTTAACTTCCACCATTGTGTACGCTTCGAGGACGTCGCCTTCTTGAATGTCATGGAAGTTTTTCAGCGTAATGCCGCACTCGTAACCGCTGGCCACTTCTTTTGCATCATCTTTGAAGCGCTTCAACGCATTCACTTCGCCTTCATGAATTACGACACCATCACGAATGACGCGAACACCGGAATCACGAGAAATTTTACCTTCCATTACGTAGCTGCCGGCGATGGTGCCGATACGGGATACTTTAAAGAGTTCGCGTACTTCAACTTGCCCGAGTATTTTTTCTTCATACACAGGATCAAGCATCCCTTTCATCGCACTTTCGATTTCATCAATCGCATCATAAATGACGCGATGCAGGCGCACATCAACTTTTTCCTGGTCTGCTGCACGTTTTGCGTTCACATCCGGGCGAACATTAAATCCAATAACAATTGCGTTCGAAGCTGAAGCTAAAATGATATCGGATTCTGTAATTGCACCAGCACCTGTATGAATGATGTTCACTTTCACACCTTCAACTTCAATTTTTTCAAGCGAGCCGCGTACAGCTTCAACAGAACCTTGCACATCTGCTTTAACAATGACGTTAATTTCTTTCATATCGCCTTGCTGAATGTGCTCAAACAAGTCATCAAGCGTTACTTTGTTCGTTTTCGCACGCTCTTGTTCTTTCTTACGTTCAGAACGTGATTCACCAATCGACCGGGCTTTCTTTTCATCTTCAAAGGCGACAAACTGATCACCCGCGCTTGGTACATCACCTAAACCAATGATTTCTACAGGTGTAGATGGCCCCGCTGTTTTAACATTTTTCCCTAGGTCGTTCACCATTGCGCGAACACGGCCGAACGTGCTTCCGACAACAACTGGATCGCCAACGTTTAATGTACCTTCTTGTACAAGCAGCGTTGCTTTAGGGCCTTTGCCGCGGTCGAGCTCAGCTTCAACAACTGTACCGCGGGCACGCTTATTCGCACTTGCCTGCAACTGCTCTACTTCAGAAACGAGTAAAATCATCTCGATTAACTCGTCGATGCCTTCTCCTTTAACCGCTGAAACGTTAACAAAGATCGTCTCGCCGCCCCAGGCTTCCGGTACGAGTTCATGTTCTGTAAGTTCCTGCATCACCCGGTCCGGATTGGCGTTTTCACGATCGATTTTGTTTACGGCAACGATCAATGGAACGCCGGCGGCTTTCGCGTGGTTAATCGCTTCTTCAGTCTGCGGCATGACACCGTCATCTGCAGCAACAACAAGAATTGTAATATCTGTCACCTGTGCCCCGCGTGCACGCATCGTTGTAAAGGCTGCGTGACCCGGTGTATCAAGGAATGTAACTTTCTTGTCGTTTTCTTCAACTTGGTAAGCCCCGATGTGCTGGGTAATACCGCCTGCTTCACTATCCGTAACCTTCGTTTTTCGAATCGCATCTAAAAGCGTCGTTTTACCATGGTCAACGTGTCCCATGATCGTAACAATCGGCGGACGCTCAGCTAAGTTTTCCGGATCATCTGCTTCAGCAAACTGATCAATATCAAGCTCATCAACTTCGATTTCTTCTCTCACACTCACCCCGAACTCATCGGCAATGATTTCAATCGAATCTTTGCTAAGCTCTTCGTTTTTCGTTGCCATTGTGCCAAGACCCATCAAAGTTTTAATGATCTCAGAGCTTTCTTTATGCAGCTTTTCAGCAAGCTCAGCCACCGTCAAACTGCCGGAGAAGGTGATCTCTTCAGGGGTTTCCAATTTTTGTTTGCTTTTGGCACCCTTCTTGCCTTTTTTACCGCCTTTTTGCGGACGGTTTTGCTGGCCACCTTTTTGGCCCGGCTTTTGCTGTCCGCCTTGTCCGCCTTTTTGAGCCGGCTTTTGACCGCCTTTCGCCTGGTTCTTCGAATTTGCAGAAGAACCTGCTCCCCCTTTGTCTGCCTGTGCTTTCGGTTGGTATTTCTCTTCTAGTTTTTTAATAGTATCTTCCTCAATCATCGCCATGTGGTTTGTCACATCGATATTTAATTCTTTTAAATCCTGCAGTACTTCTTTGCTCGATTTATTTTTTGACTTTGCAAATTCGTGCACTCGCATTTTCTGCATAAGCATAACCTCCACAGTCTATTGTTCGTGCAATTGCTTCAGCTTTGCAGCAAACCCGGCGTCAGTAATCCCAAGGGTCACCCGCTGCTCTTTACCGATCGCACGTCCAAGCTCCGTCCGAGGAGCCGACTCGCAGAGAGGCACGTTGTACGTCGAGCATTTGTCCCCCATCTTTTTTTTCGTGTTCGGCGAGGCATCTTCAGCCAGAAGCACTAAATGCACGCGGTGCTGCTGCATGGCGCGCAGCACAACTTCTTCGCCGCTTATGACGCAGCCGGCACGGGCTGTAAGTCCTAAAAAGTTTAAGGGGCTGCTCATGAAAAGCGCACCTCGCCACGTTCTTCAATTAAACGATCGTAATCTTCTTCTTTGACTTCCACTTTCAAATGCTTAGAAATCAAGTCTTTCTTTTTCGCCTCTGAAAAAGCATCTTCACTGTTTGTTAAATAAGCACCGCGGCCGTTTTTCTTTCCCGTCGGGTCAAGAAACACACCACCTTCCGGGGCTCTTACAATCCGAATGAGCTCTTTTTTCGGCTTCATTTCACCAGTAGCGATGCATTTTCGCAAAGGTACTTTCTTTTGTTTCATGATCAACCCTCCTCAGGATTGTTCATCATCATCAGATGTCTTAAGCGTTTCTTCCGCCGGCCAGGCAGGCGTTTCTTCATCTTCATCTTCTATACGTAAAAGGGGTTCCTCCGCTTCATGAGACTCCTCTTCATCAAAAAGCACATCGTCTTCTGCTTCTGCTTCTGATGCTTTTGACTGCGGACGGAACAAAGAAAGATCGCGTTCTTCGCCTGGCAGTTCTGCTGTTGCCGGATCGTACATGCCGAGCTCTTCAGCTTCAGACTGGCTTTTAATATCGATTTTCCAACCGGTTAATTTTGCAGCCAGACGGGCATTTTGTCCACGCTTACCAATCGCAAGCGACAGTTGGTAATCCGGTACAATCACAACCGTACTCAAATCTTCAACATCAACCTGCACATCAAGCACTTTCGATGGACTTAAAGCATT
Organism: Salsuginibacillus halophilus; assembly: GCF_003014715.1. GTDB lineage: Bacteria > Bacillota > Bacilli > Bacillales > Marinococcaceae > Salsuginibacillus > Salsuginibacillus halophilus. The sequence goes on along the minus strand of NZ_PYAV01000001.1, from coordinate 139,118 downwards.
TGAAACAAAATCAACAGGGTCTTTTGAATATTCAACAATGTCGATCTTTTCACCTTTTAGCTCGTTTACAATCGTCTGGACGCGCTGCCCCTTCGGACCAACACAAGAACCGACTGGATCAACTTCCGGGTCTTCAGCGTGAACAGAAATTTTAGAACGGTCCCCAGCTTCACGTGCAACAGACATGATTTCAACCGTGCCGTCATAAATTTCCGGCACTTCAAGTTCAAAAAGACGCTTTAACAAGCCTGGGTGCGTTCGTGAAATCATGATTTGCGGTCCTTTATTTTTTTGGTCCACTTTCGTGATAAAGGCTTTGATCCGGTCGTTGTGCCGGTACGTCTCATTTGGCATCTGTTCACTTTGCGGCAGCAGGGCTTCTACCTTACCAAGGTCCACGTAAATGAAGCGGTGGTCCTGGCGTTGTACAATACCGGTCATAATGTCTTCTTCGCGGTCAATAAATTCATCATAAATTAAGCCGCGCTCAGCTTCACGCACACGCTGGGTAACAACCTGCTTTGCCGTCTGTGCGGCAATACGGCCGAAATCTTTTGGTGTGACTTCAATTTCAACAATATCATCGAGTTGATACTGTGGGTCAATATCGCGCGCTGCATCGAGTGCAATCTCCATGCGCAGATCAAAAACTTCTTCAACAACCGTTTTTTGTGCAAACACACGAATTGCACCGTTATCACGGTTAATATCAACACGAACGTTATGCGCCTGGCTGAAATTTTTCTTATAGGCAGTAATCAAGGCTGATTCAATCGCTTCAAGCACAAGCTCTTTATCGATTCCTTTATCAACCTCTAGCGTATTTAACGCATCCATAAAATCATTATTCATGGATGACGTATCCCCCTTTCAATCATTGGCAATGGGTTTTAAAACAGAACAGCTAACCGGATATGGGCGATGTTCTGGTATTCAACTTCAAACGGTACAACCTTATGTTTTTGCTTCATTTGTACCGTCAATGTTTCACCATCAAAAGCGCTTAATTCACCTTCAATCACATTCTCCCCGTGTACCGGTTGGTGCGTTGTAAGATGAACGTTACGCCCGATGGCACGGGTTATATCTTTTTCGTTATAGAGCGGACGTTCTGCACCAGGTGAAGATACTTCAAGATAATATGCTTCATTAACTGGATCATCTGCATCTAATTTTTCACTAACGCGTTCACTAACCCGCTGGCAGTCATCAAGGTCCACCCCGGTCTCACTGTCAATAAACAGCCGAAGAAACCAGTGCTTACCTTCTTGCTTATATTCTACATCTACAAGTTCTAAGCCAAGGTCAGCCACAATCGGCTCTGCAACCTCCGCTGCAAACTCTGTCATCGGTTTTGGCATCATTTTCCTCCTTTCCAGAAACGGACCGCTTCCTCCTATGATGCAAACGAAAGAGTGGGGCGGGCCCCACTCTTTCAACCGAACATATGCTGATTTCACCAAGTAAAAAATACCACACAGCGCCTGAAATTGCAACCGCCGACGGTTAAAAGAGCGACAGCTGATTTGAATCCGGAAGCCCTTCTAGACAGCCACTCGTATCGAGTAATTCAAGCACAGTTTTTGTCACTTTTGAGCGCTGCTGCAAGTCTTCTTTTGATAAAAACTCTCCATCTTTGCGCGCTTTCACGATATTCAGTGCCGCATTTGTGCCGACACCGTCGAGGGCGTTAAATGGCGGGATTAATGTGTCACCATCCACGACAAATTCGTTCGCCTCGGACCGGTATAAATCAACGCTTTGAAAACGGTAGCCGCGCTCAACCATCTCAAGTGCAAGCTCTAAGACGGTCACAAGACTTTTTTCTTTCGGTGATGCGTCGAAACCTTTATTTTGGATATCAAGAATTTTTTCGCGTATGGCTGTGCCGCCTTTTTGCATTGTATCCAAGTCAAAGTCATCAGCACGCACGGTAAAGTACGCAGCGTAAAACATGATTGGTTCATGAACTTTAAAATACGCAATCCGAACAGCCATTAAGACGTAAGCTGCCGCGTGGGCTTTCGGGAACATATATTTAATTTTTAAGCAAGATTCAATGTACCAGTCCGGCACACCGTTATTTTTCATCTCTTCAATCCATTCATCTGCAAGACCGCGCCCTTTACGGACATACTCCATAATTTTAAAAGCAAGGGAGTGTTCAACCCCTTTATAGATTAAATACACCATAATGTCATCACGGCAGCCAATCACATCTTTTAATTCACAAATGCCATTGCGAATGAGTTCTTCAGCGTTACCTACCCAAACATCCGCACCGTGGGATAAACCAGAGATCTGCACCAGTTCAGAAAAAGTGCTTGGTTTCGTTTCCTCAAGCATCTGCCGTACAAACCGGGTGCCAAACTCCGGAATCCCGTACGTTCCGGTTTTACATAAAATTTGATCAGGTGTGACTCCGAGTACTTCCGGTCCTTCAAAGATTTTCATCACTTCCGGGTCATCAACCGGAATCTGCTTTGGGTCCATTCCGCTTAAATCCTGCAGCATCCGGATCACTGTTGGATCATCGTGGCCGAGAATATCAAGCTTTAACAAATTATCGTGAATCGAATGGAAGTCAAAATGGGTCGTTTTCCACTCGCTCGTTTTATCATCTGCCGGAAACTGCACCGGACAGAAATCATGAATATCATAATCGTCCGGCACAACGATGATACCTCCCGGATGCTGTCCAGTTGTACGTTTTACACCGGTACAACCACTGACGAGCCGGTCAATTTCAGCACCGCGTAAATGCAGCTCATGATCATCTTGATAGCCGCGGACAAAGCCATAAGCCGTTTTTTCGGCTACTGTTCCAATTGTGCCGGCACGGTAAACATTTTCTTCACCGAAAAGTTCTTTTGTATAGTGGTGAGCAATCGGTTGATACTCACCGGAGAAGTTCAAATCAATATCCGGTACTTTATCACCTTTAAATCCAAGAAACGTTTCAAACGGAATGTCATGACCATCTGCGATCATTGTTGCTTCACATGACGGGCACGCTGCATCCGGCAGGTCATAACCAGAGGCGACACTTCCGTCATCGAAGAATTCATGGTGTTGACACGACGGGCACACGTAGTGCGGTGGAAGCGGGTTCACTTCTGTAATATCCATCATGGTTGCTACAAAAGATGACCCGACAGACCCGCGCGACCCGACAAGATAACCATCACCAAGCGATTTAACAACAAGTTTTTGGGAGATGAGATAAATGACAGAAAACCCGTTGTTAATGATGCTTGTCAATTCGCGTTCAAGCCGTTGTTCAACGATTTCAGGAATCGGATCCCCGTAAATGCTTTTTGCCTTCGTATAACACATGTCCCGGATTTCATCATCTGCCCCTTCAATGTTTGGGGTGTATAAATCGTCTGGGATTGGCTGAATATCTTCTGCTTCTTCAGCGATCTTTCTCGGCGTATCAACCACAACCTGCTTTGCTTGATCTTCACCTAAAAAGTGAAAAGCATCTAGCATCTCTTTTGTCGTACGTAAATGAACAGGCGGCAGTGTCTGTTTATTTAATGGGTTCGCTCCCCCTTGTGAAGCGATTAACACTTTCCGGTAAATGTGATCTTCAGGATGAACGTAATGGGCGTTCCCTGTTGCAGCTACCGGCTTGTTCAACCGCTCTCCAAGCTGAACGAGTTTTAAAGTAATTTCTTCGAGCGCCTCTTCACTCCGGGCAATTTCTTTTTCAACAAGATGCTGATTCACAACCGGCGGCTGCACTTCAATAAAGTCGTAAAACTCGGCGGCTCTTTCCGCCTCTTCTTCTGACTTTTGCAGCATCGCTTCAAAAACTTCCCCTTTTTCACACCCTGAGCCGATGAGCAGACCTTGCCGGTGCTTCACAAGTTCCGAACGCGGAATGCGAGGCGTCCGGTAAAAATAATGAAGGTGCGACATTGTAATCAGCCGGTACAAGTTTTTCAACCCTTCATGTGTCACTGCAAGAATTGTACAATGCGACGGCCGGACCCGGTGGAAATCTCCTTCACCCATACTACTGTTTAAAGAAACATGGGTATGCATGCCCGCAGCCTCTGCATCCTGCACCATCTTCCAGAGGAGGTAGCCGGTAGCTTCAGCATCATAAATGGCCCGGTGGTGACTGACAAGCTCGATATCGAAAGCTTTACATAACGTATTCAGCCGGTGGTTTTTCATTTTTGGGTACAACAGCCGGCCGAGCTCTAACGTATCAACGACCGGATGAGTGGCCTCAGAAAGCTCATAAGCTTTACAAGCTGCATGGATAAAGCCCATATCAAAGCTTGCGTTATGCGCAACTAGAATGGAACCTTCACTGAAATGAAGAAAATCTCGTACAACTTCTTTCGGTTCTGGTGCATCTTTAACCATGTCATCGGTGATCCCGGTTAATTCAATAATTGTGGCGGACAAAGCCTCGTGCGGGTTGGCAAACGATTCAAACCGGTCAATAATTTCTCCGTCTTTTACTTTTACCGCTGCAAGCTCGATGATTGTGTCATAAACCGCAGATAAACCGGTCGTCTCAACGTCAAATACGACAAACGTATCTTCTTTTAACGAACGATCCGCTTCATTGTAGGCGACAGGCACACCGTCATCCACCAAATTCGCTTCTAAGCCGTATAGCATTTTAATGCCGTGTTTTTGAGCAGCGTTGTAAGCTTCCGGAAACGCCTGCGCTACACCGTGGTCAGTGACAGCGACAGCAGGATGCCCCCACTCTGCAGCCTGCTTAACGTAATCACCCACGCCGGCGATCCCGTCCATTTGACTCATGTTTGAGTGCAAGTGCAGTTCCACCCGCGTTTGTTCATCATCTGCTTCATCAACACGATTTTTCGGCGCGATTTCCTGTACGTCATTTGCGATCATGACTAAGTCACGAACAAAGGTATCATTCTGGATACCTCCGCGCACCTTTAACCACATGCCTTTTTTCACAGCTTCAAGCTGCGGCACATCCTCTTTATCCCGTGAGAACATTTTAACAAGGATTGAATCAGTATAATCTGTGATCTTAAACGTAAGCAGCGTCCGGCCGCTCCGCAATTCGCGGGTTTCTGCTTCAAACACATAACCTTGCGCTGTAATGCGCCGCTCTTCATCGACGATTTCCTGCAGCTGCAAAGGTTCATCTTTAATCGGATATCCAATCTCAAGCGGAACGTTTTTTGCTTCTTGACTATCGTTTTCCTGCTGCTTCTGTTTTTCCATCAGCGCTTCGATCATTTTCGAATGATCTTCCTGCTTAATCTGCTCTTGAAACTTTTCTCTTGCTTCTTCGTTTTCATCCTGTACCGTAACCTGCACTTGATGCTTAATGAAACCAAGTGAAGCGAGCACTTCATTTAAAGGCTCCTGCAGCTTCCGGCTGAGCGAGGCTGCTTCTGCCTCGTTCGAGGCATGCACTGTAATCCAACCGTTTGCTGCTTGGGGCACGGTCCCATTCAAACGCTGGCGGGCGTGGGGAGCAAGTCCTTGGAGCCGCCCGGTAATGACCGGCCAGTAACTTGCAATGTGCGTTGAATCAAGTGGTGTTTCATACAGGACGCTTAACGTAACTTCGGCAATCTCACGAAATGTTTCCTGCATGCGCCCTTCTAAAAGTTGAAAGACTTCTGCCGGGACGTACGTCGTCAACCGAAGTGTAAAGTGCCAGCGTTTTTCTTGTTTGTGAATAGTGAGCTTCTCGATCGCTCCTGTTGAAAAATACGCTTTACGCGGTTCTTCCGGCAGCTGTATTTGATCAAGCAGAAGCTGAAATCGCTCCTCACGAATCTCGGTATCTCCCGGCATCGTTGAATCCCTTCCCTTACATGCGGACAGAGAAAGCCACCGCGTATCACGATGGCTCTTCTCCCTCCGGTTTTATCCATTTAAGTTCGCTTCTAAAAAAGCTAACAGCTCGTTTTGATGAATCTCATGAACTGTATCTTCATTTCGGGGCTTAACTTCTACAATACCTTCATCTGATCTTTTTCCGCAGCTGATGCGAACCGGAAGGCCATATAAATCACTGTCGTTAAATTTCACACCCGGGCGTTCTTTCCGGTTATCGTGAAGCACATCATAACCTGCCTCAAGCAGTAGTTTATACAGTGTTTCTCCTAAATCATACTGCGCTTCGTTTTTCGGATTGATTGTGACTAAATGAAGATCAAACGGCGCTGCTTTTTTCGGCCAAATAATTCCGTTTTCATCATGGTGCTGCTCGATAATTGCTGCAAGCAACCGGGTTACGCCGATGCCGTAGCAGCCCATAACAAGCGGTTGGCTCTTTCCATTTTCATCAAGGAAGTTGGCGCCGAGCTTTTCAGAGTATTTCGTACCGAGCTTGAAAACATGACCAACTTCAATACCCTTTGCAAATTGATACGTCCCTTGCCCATCCGGTGCCGGATCTCCTGCCTGCACCAGCCGAATGTCACGATATATGAAGCTGGAGAAATCGCGGTGCGGATCAACATGCTCATAATGGGTGTCAGCTTCATTTGCACCGGTTATGCCGTCTGTCACAGAGCGTACCGCATAATCTGCAATCACTTCAACATGATCACCTACATGAACCGGTCCAATAAATCCAGGCTCCACCCCTAGATGCTTAAGGGTTTCTTCAGCAGTCGCCGTGCGGACGTGCACCGTGTTATACAAGTTGCTCAACTTTACGTCATTAATTTCATGGCCGCCTAGACAAACTGCAAGCACAGGCGTTTCATCAATGATAAACAACACGGACTTAAATAACTTTTCTAGCGGTGCTTGAAAGTGCTCAGCCACATCTTCAATCGTTTTAACCCCTGGTGTAGCCGTCTTTTTAAGTAATGCTTCTGTAGCTTTTGGTGCTTCGTAATGATCTGGAATCGCTGCGATTTCTAAATTCGCAGCATAATTAGAAGCATTCGAGTAGGCGATGGTATCTTCTCCTACGTCGGAGAGTACCATAAACTCGTGGGTATCGGTGCCGCCAATTGCACCAGAATCTGCTTCAACCGCCCGGAAGTCCAGTCCAAGCCGGCGGAAGATGTTTTCATAAGCTTCATACATCCGGTTATAACTTTCATTTAAGCCCGCTTCGTCCTTGTCAAACGAGTACGCGTCTTTCATTGAAAACTCCCGCGAGCGCATAACACCAAAGCGGGGCCGGCGCTCGTCGCGGTATTTCGTCTGGATTTGGTACAACAAGGCCGGCAGTTTTTTATATGAGTTTAACTCATCTTTCACAAGACTAGTGACCACTTCCTCGTGCGTCGGACCGAGCACAAAGTCACGCTCATGACGGTCTTTTAAGCGGATCAGCTCCGGCCCATAATCTTCGTAACGGCCGGACTCCTGCCAAAGTTCAGCCGGTTGTGCCGCCGGCATTAGTACTTCCTGGCCATTTGCTTGATTCATTTCTTCACGAACAACCGTTTCAATCGCGTTTAATACACGTTTTGCAAGCGGCAGATAAGAATAAATCCCAGCTGCGTTTTGTTTAATTAAACCGGCCCGCAGCATCAACTGGTGGCTCGGGATATCCGCCCCTGCCGGAACATCGCGCAGGGTCGGGCTGAATAACCATTGCTGCTTCATCAAATCTCACTCCTTGAATTGCTACATAAATAAGCGGTTAATATCGTTCCATGTGACAGCTAAAACGAGCAGCATTAACAATGCAAACCCGACAAAATGAACAATCCCCTCTTTTTGCGGATCAAGCGGTTTGCCGCGTACAGCTTCAAGAAAGATGAACATTAAGCGACCGCCGTCGAGCGCTGGAAGCGGCAGCAAGTTGACGATACCAAGGTTCACACTAAGCATCGCAGCCCAGCTGATCAAAACGAACGTTCCCATATCAGCCACTTCACCTGTGTAATCATAAATGCCAACAGGGCCGGCGAGATAATCTAGGGAAAACGAGCCGGTCACAATCATACCAAGGACTTCAAATATTAAACTTGATACCATATACACCTGCTCCGCCCCGTACTGTACGGCAAGCAGCGGTGATTGCTCTGTCGCCTGCCCGGCACCGATAAAGCCTTCCTCAACTTCTTCAACTTCGTTAAAGCGGCTGTCGGTATGTACAACCACATCCCGAGTACTTCCATTTTCAGCAATTGTAAACGTGATTTCTTCGTTCGGATGCTGTTGAATTTGCTGGGTCATATCCTGCCATGTAGATACTGATACGCCGTCAACGGCTTCAACTTCATCTCCTGCGCTCAAACCGGCTTCAGCCGCCGGACTGTCATCAAGCGGTTCACCAATGACCGCATCATTCATCGGTACACCTTGAACTAAAGCAAAAATAACAAACAAGATAAAAGCGAGCACAAAGTTCATTGCCGGTCCAGCAAAAATGGCAACTGCCTTTTTCCCTGGTGACTTTGAACCAAACTGTCGATGCCACGGGGCAATTTGTGTTTCTTGTTCGTCTTGAACAATCACCGCCTGTTCATGTACTTGAAACGTTTCAAGCTGTTCCGATTCTTCAGTGTAAGCTTCAATCTTTAATTGGTGTTCAAGGTCAATTCGTTCTACCGAGACGATCTTCGCCTCTGGGTGTTTCGCTTTGTTATTGACGATCATTTTCTCCACAAGACCAGCATTATTCATGATTAAACCAAGTTCAAAGCCGGGCTTGATCGTCACCGTTTCCGGATCTTCACCGGCCATACGAACAAAGCCTCCAAGTGGCAGCATCCGAAAAGTATACACCGTTTCATTACGTTTGAATGAGAACATTTTCGGACCAAAGCCGATCGCAAACTCCCGGCATAAAATCCCTGCCCGTTTTGCAAAGAACAAATGGCCCCACTCATGTACTGCTACCAGCAGGCTGAAAATTAAAATGACCGCTATTAACGTCTGCACGTATCGTTCACCCTCACTTCATTAGTCGATTCACATACGCCCGGGTTTCTTCATCAACTGCTTGAATTGTCGCAAGGTCCGGTGCGGTAATACGCTCATGGCGATTTAATGCAGCTTCAATGGCTTCTTCAATGGCTAAAAACGAAATGCGCCCATCGAGAAACATCGCAACAGCCGCTTCATTTGCTGCATTTAAAACGGTCGGCATTGATCCACCTTCACGTCCGGCATCATACGCAAGCTTTAACGCATGGAATCGATGCTGATCCATTTTTTCAAAGTGCAGTGCACCTGTTTCCCATAAGTTTAACTTTTTCTTTTCCGCAAATTCAAGTCTCTTCGGATAAGTCAGTGCATATTGAATCGGCTGCCGCATATCCGGATGCCCAAGTTCACAAATCATACTGCCATCTTTATATTCGACAAAGGAGTGAACAATGCTTTCACGGTGTAATACGACATCAATCTGGTCATAAGGAATGTCAAACAACCAGTGCGCTTCAATGACTTCCAAACCCTTATTCATCATTGTCGCCGAATCAATCGTAATTTTTGCACCCATCGACCAGTTTGGGTGTTTTAATGCATCTTCAACCGTGACACCTTCTAAATCAGCGCGGGCTTTATCACGAAATGTTCCGCCGGAAGCCGTTAAAATTAAGCGGCTTACATCACTTGCGCTACTGCCTTGTAAACATTGAAAAATGGCAGAATGTTCGCTGTCAACCGGAAGGAGATCTACGTTGTACGTCCGAGCAGCTTCCATGACTAAATGCCCGGCAGTAACGAGCGTTTCTTTATTGGCAATCCCGATCGTTTTCCCGCACTTCATCGCCTCAAGTGTCGGCGCTAAACCGACACTTCCGATCACCGCATTCATCACAAAATCCGCATCAGGCGCTGTACTTACAGCTGTTAACCCTTCAGCTCCCGTGAAAATTTCAGGTGGTTGATCAAGCAGCTGCTTCAGCTTTTCGCGGGTTTTGTCATCAGCAACGCTGATAACTTTTGGTTGAAACTCCGCTACCTGCGCCGCAATTTTTTCGGCGTTTTGACCGGCCGCGAGCGCTTCAATTGTAAAGGACGACGGATGGGCACGTACAACTTCAAGCGTTTGTGTACCGATCGATCCTGTCGAACCTAGCAGTGCAATACGCTTCAACAAAAACCCTCTCTTCTTTCATGAATTTGACAAATCATCAAGTGAACTTAAAAGAACTGAAGCACGTACAATACCGGCATAACAAATAATAAGCTGTCAAACCGGTCTAAAATGCCGCCATGTCCGGGCAGAATACGACCGAAGTCTTTAATATCGTATTGACGCTTCATCGCCGAAGCGACTAAATCGCCGAGCTGGCCAGCCGTTGAGACGACAAGCAAAAAGACAAACAAAACGGCCCAAGATTCAAATACTGTAAACATGAGCTGAAATGTCACACCAACAATAACAGCGAGTACGATCCCGCCGAGAGAACCTTCAATTGTCTTTTTAGGACTGATCGCCGGCCAAAGCTTACGCCGGCCGAATGAGCGACCAGCAAAGTAAGCACCGGTATCTGTCGCCCAAATGGCAAACAAGGCTAGAAATAAAAACAACGCCCCTTCACTCTCACGGGCATGTACAAAAAAGTGGAAACCTGCACCAACGTAAAATGCCCCAAAAATGAGGAGACCGCAGACAGCAAAACTGACGCGGTTTTTCGTTGCCACCGGCACAAGCATCAAAAGCCAGGCAGCTGCGATAAATGCAAGTACACGGCTTTCAAGGCTTAAGCCAAGTGCGTCTGCCCAAGATGGCGGTAAAAATGTAATTAAACTAACAGCTATACCGAGCACACCCGCTGCTGACAACGCAGGCAGCTTCAACATGCGTGCGATTTCGATCGCGCCGGTAATGGTCATCGCCGTGACGAGTGCGGCAAAGATAGAGCCTCCGGCAATGACTGCTGCTATAAAGCCGACAGCACCGATGACGCCTGTAATGATTCGCTGTTTCATGTTCAGCCTCCTATACTCCGCCGTAACGGCGCTTCCGGCTGCTGTAAGCACGGATTGCTTCATCGAGGTGGCCTTCTGTAAAGTCCGGCCACAACACATCAGTAAACCAAAATTCACTGTAGGCTGCCTGCCAGAGCATGAAATTGCTCAACCGTTTTTCACCGCTTGTGCGGATTAATAAATCAGGGGCAGGCACGTGCGTGCTCATAAGCTCAGCCTCTAGCATTTTTTCAGTAATATCTTTTGGTTCAAGCTCGCCGTTTTTCACTCTTTGTGCAAGCGTTTGGGCAGCAGCAGTTAACTCATAATGCGCTCCGTAATTCAACGCAAAGTTTAACACTAAACCATCATTTGTTTTCGTTTCTTCTACAGCCCGCTCCACAGCGCGCTGTGTGTGTGCAGGCAAATCTTCACTTGAGCCCATAATCTTCACACACACATTTTTCTCCTGCAGCTTCGGCAGTTCAGCGTTTAAAAACCGTTCCGGAAGACGGAGGAGGAAATCTACTTCATTTTTTGGACGCTTCCAGTTCTCGGTTGAGAACGCATATAATGTGATATATCCGACCCCGCGGGCTTTTGCCTGCGAAGCAATGCTGTGAATGACTTTCATGCCTTCCCGGTGGCCGGCTACACGTGGCAGTCCTTTCTTTTTCGCCCACCGGCCGTTGCCATCCATAATGATTGCAATATGCGCCGGTACGGTATGTATTTCATCTTCCTCTTCATAATCTTGTTTTTTAAATTTATCCAACATGCGCGGCACCAGCCTCACTAGGAATTTGCGGTGTACACCGAAGCGCGGCACATCCGCTAAAAAAACCCCCTAAAAACAGAGGGTTTTTACTAATTCCATTTTACATTGAAATTGATCAGACTTCCATAATTTCTTGCTCTTTATTTTCAGCAGCTTCGTCAATCACAGCGATGTGCTTATCAGTTAACTTCTGGATTTCATCCTGCGACCGCTTTGAGTCGTCTTCTGTCACTTCGCTGTTCTTTTCCTGCTTTTTAATTTCATCGTTTGCGTCACGACGAACATTACGTACGGCTACCCGGCCGTCTTCTGCATATTTTTTCAAAAGCTTCGTCATCTCTTTGCGACGCTCATCTGTTAATGCAGGAACTGCGATGCGGATCACATCTCCATCGTTGGATGGCGATAGGCCGAGGTCTGCTTTTTGGATCCCTTTTTCGATTTCACCAATCGAGGACTTATCAAACGGTGTAATAATTAACGTACGTGCTTCTGGCACATTAATCGTTGCCAGCTGCTGCAATGGTGTTTCCATACCGTAATATGTGACCATGACCCGATCAAGCATGGATGGATTGGCCCGTCCCGTACGCAACGTTGCCATTTCCCGCTTGGCAGCTTCTACTGCTTTTGCCATTCGCTCATCTGCATTTTGAATTACTTCTTTTGTCGTCATGACCGATTCCCCCTCACAATGGTACCTAAGTCTTCACCTAGGACTGCGCGTTTAATATTGCCTTGTTCCATTAACGAGAATACAAGAAGTGGAATATCATTGTCCATACATAAGGATGAAGCCGTTGAATCCATGACACCTAAACCGTCTTTTAAAACATCAAAATACGACAGTTCATCATATTTTTTTGCATTTGCATCGACAGAAGGATCGGCATCATACACACCATCCACTTTGTTTTTCGCCATTAATATAACGTCAGCTTCAATCTCAGCTGCACGCAGAGCTGCGGTTGTATCTGTTGAAAAATACGGATTGCCTGTCCCTGCAGAAAATAAAACAACCCGCTTTTTTTCTAAATGACGAATCGCTTTGCGCCGGATGTAAGGCTCTGCAACCTGGCGCATTTCAATCGAGGTCTGCACACGTGTTTCCACGTCATTTGACTCAAGGCTGTCCTGCAGCGCAAGGGAGTTCATGACAGTTGCAAGCATCCCCATATAATCTGCCGTTGCCCGGTCCATGCCTTGTGAGCTGCCGGCCATGCCGCGCCAAATGTTACCCCCGCCGACAACGACAGCTACTTCGGTGCCAAGCTCAATGACTTCTTTGATTTGTGAAGCAACAGACTGTAGTACATTTGCATCAATGCCGTAACCTGCTTCGCCGGCTAGAGCTTCGCCACTTAATTTTAAAACCACGCGTTGATATTTCGTCATGAGAACCTCCACGTTTTTAAATCCAATTCAAATTCACGATATATGTTATTATTTGGGCATCACTTACCTGAACCCAGCTTTTGATCAGGTCAATGAACACACACCTGTCCTCTTTTTTCTTCAACGCGAAAATACAGGTATGCTATTGATGCGTCTGCGGTCCGACCGCCTTTGTTTTAAGCATAAAGCCTTTTCGCGCGAAAGTAGGGAACACTTTCGTGTCCCCTACCCGGTTATTAATTATTGACTTGGGACATAACTTCTTCAGCGAAGTTTTCTTCCCGTTTTTCCATGCCTTCGCCGACTTCATAACGGATGAACGTCTTCACTTCAGCACCTTGGCTTTGAGCGAACTCACGTACCGTCTGCTCGGAGTCTTTTACAAACTCCTGATCTAGAAGGCATACTTGTTCAAAGTACTTTTTCAGACGGCCTTCTACCATCTTCTCGACGATATTTTCCGGCTTGCCTTCGTTAAGCGCTTCATTTTTCAATGCTTCACGCTCGTTGTTCACTTCTTCTTCAGGTACTTCATTACGATCAACATATTTCGGGCTGATCGCTGCTGCGTGCATCGCGATATCTTTTGCAGGCGCTTCATCTGTTGTACCTTCAAGCAGTGTCAAAACACCGATTTTACCACCCATATGAAGATATGCACCAAATGCTGCGTTTTCACCTTTTTTCAAGACTTCGAAACGACGGAAGGAGATTTTTTCTCCAATCTTTGCAATCTGGTCGTTAATATACGTTTCAAGCGTTGTGCCGTCTGCCATATTTTGATTGAAAGCATCTTCTACTGTTGCCGGCTCATTTGCAAGCACGTGCTTTGCAATGTCAGAGACGAGCGCTTTAAAGTTTTCGTTTTTCGCAACGAAGTCCGTTTCAGCGTTTACTTCAACAATCGCCGCTTTGTCACCGTCAACTTCAACAGCTGTCAAACCTTCAGCTGCAATACGGTCCGCTTTCTTCTGTGCTTTAGCGATTCCTTTTTCGCGAAGGTAAGTCATTGCAGCTTCCATGTCACCTTCAGTTTCATTCAATGCTTTTTTGCAATCCATCATTCCTGCACCTGTTTTTTCGCGCAGTTCTTTTACCATGCTAGCTGTAATTGCCATAATGGCAGCCTCCTTTAACAAACTTAAGTTTTCCGCAATATGCGGTTGTATGAATATTCATGCGATGAAAAAGGGTGATCAAGGGTCAGCCCCTTCATCACCCTCTGTGGTTCGCGCTATAGATGCACCAGCAATTAGGAAACTGGTGTTTCTTCTGTTTCTTCGCCGCCTTCAGCGTCTTCTTCAGCATTTGCAGAAGTTGCTTCGATCACTGCATCAGCCATTTTTGAAGTTAACAGACGTACCGCGCGGATCGCATCGTCGTTACCAGGGATAACATGATCGATCTCGTCTGGGTCGCAGTTCGTGTCAACAATGCCGATTGTTGGGATCTCAAGCTTCAACGCTTCAGATACAGCAAGGCGCTCTTTGCGAGGATCGATAATAAAGATCGCATCCGGCAGGCCTTTCATGTTCTTAATTCCGCCGAGAAACTTCTCAAGACGTTCCATTTCTTTCTGAAGCAGGATAACTTCTTTTTTCGGTAGTACATCAAATGTACCGTCTTCCTGCATACGCTCCAAATCTTTCAAACGTGCAATCCGCTTTTGGATGGTTTGGAAGTTGGTCAGCGTACCGCCGAGCCAGCGCTGGTTAATGTAGTACATGCCACAACGTTCAGCTTCTTCGCGTACAGAATCTTGTGCCTGCTTTTTTGTGCCGACGAACAAGATTTTCTTGCCTTCGCCTGCAATGTCGCGCACGTAATTGTACGCTTCTTCTACTTTCTTCACCGTCTTTTGCAGATCGATGATGTAGATGCCGTTACGCTCCGTAAAGATGTAGCGGCCCATTTTCGGGTTCCAGCGGCGTGTTTGGTGACCGAAGTGAACCCCTGCTTCTAGCAACTGTTTCATTGAAATAACTGCCATGAATAAATCCTCCTTAAGGTTGTTTCCTCCGCATTTTTCGAACAAACAAAACCGCTATGCGCGGCACCTTTGCCTGCATCCAAATGCGTGTGTTTTTCACACCGTCAGTAATATTAGCACACGTTTGTAAGGTGTGCAAGCCTTTTTAGCAATTACTGGCGGAATTTTAACAGCAGTTCCACTTCGCCCCGGCCCATGTCGAGCTTTCTTGCAATATCTACCGCTTCATAACCTTGTTCCGCAAGCGTATACACGGCGGATTGAGGGCTTTGTTCAAACGCATCAGCCTGCTTCGGTTCTGGCGGATCGACTTCGCGCTCTGTTTCATGGTCAGAAGAAGCAGGCGCTTGATACGTCGCTTGTGCATGTGTTTTTAAAAGCGACTGAAACGATGTCGGAGCCTTTTCCTCACGAGTTTCTGCTTGTTTATGCTCTGTGGTTTGAGGTGGTGCCGGCTGCTTCGTGTATACGGCTTCAGGTTTGACCTCTTTTTGATTTAATTCCTGCAGTAAACGACGGTTGTCATCTTTCATTTCTTCAGTATAAGTCATAAGTACATCTTCAATTTCTCGCTTTGCATCGTCAAAGTCCCGGCCATTTTCAAGCCGCCGGATTTTCTGCAGCAGCAGAACAATCGCCAAAATGCTTCCGACATGCAGCAGAAAACTCGCTACAGCAAACGCTGTCATTTTTACCCCTCCGTGATTTACAGCGGCTCTGTTTTAATCTCCGACTGCTCAAGCCGGAACCGCATATATTCATGCGGCTTATGCACTTTTTTTCGGTACTTGCCGAAGTTTAAAGTCGTATTCGGATAAATCCGGCGGTACACGCGCACTTCGCCTGCTTCTGCATCCGTTTGTGACGCTTTCAGTTCATTTAACCCTTCTTCAGCCAGTTCCTTCTTTTCCTGCATTAACGTTTCTGTACTGCGCACGCGCAGCTTCATAATACGCTCTTTAGACGTTAATTCAACGCCGCTGTCTTCTTTTTGTTTAAACGCTTCATTTAATTTCCGCACATTTTCAAGCTCAGCTTTTGCGTGTTCAAGCGTTTGTTCCATTTCTTCCTGCTTGTTAACAAACTTTTGGCTTTGTCCAAGGTACAGCTCGGTCGGCGTATTCATTTCGTTACCAATATCATTAGCTTCGATTCTGCCAACAGCAGACACATTACCGCCGACAATCATGCCTTTATTCTCTGTGCAGTAAATCGAGCCTGCAGTTTCGACACGGCTGTGTAAAACGGCCTGTTTTACATAAATATCAGCTTCGGCTTCCACATTCCCTTGGTTGATATATGTAGTATGCACCGTGCTCCCGGCAGTCACTTTGCCTTCACCTTGCCCGACAATACCTTCACCGACGACTACTGCACCTTGCGCCTCTAAATAAGCCGCATCTACCGTTCCTTTGACGCGGATATCACCTTTTGCTTTCACTTCAAAGCCAGCAGGCACACTTCCATGGATCGTTACATTACCTACAAAATCAATATTACCTGTTTTTAAGTCCAGGTCCCCTTGAACTTCATACACCGGATATACATGAATCTGCTTTGTATCAGCACTCACCTGCCCGTCAACGACCGCATACAATTCAAGCTCATCATCAGTCAGGCGCGTGTTTTTGCCGGCGCGCAGTTTGAAATCACGCCCGAACTTACCTTCAACCGGCTCACCATAAACGTCAGTCCCGTCTTCACCTTTTGTTGCCGGCACTTTCCACCCAACTTTTTCCCCTTGTTTCACCATGGGAATTTCCAACACTTTTTTTAAATCAACGCGCGACGTATCCTCAGGTGCGTTATCATCCTGCTGCTGTAAACTGGCGATTTCAAGGTATGCATCCCGGCCTTCGCCCGGGGCTTGTCCGGCTGCAAGTTGGACCGGAAACTTCGCTTCTTCAGGTGCTTCTGCAATATCCCGGAGCACCCCCTCTTGAACACCAAAGGCAAGGCCGTTCTCCTCTTGTACAAACTTTGTTAAATCCTCCATATTCGGCAAAGTTTCTTCATCAAATGGCTTCATTTGCTGCAATTCTGCAGCAAGCCGGTCAGCGGAAACTTTGACACGCAAAAAATTGCTGAGCTCCATAGCGGAACACCACCTATCCTCTGCTTAAAATGAAAATTACGACGATTCGCTCTGGACTTGGCGATTTAACGCCTGTCGTAACCGAAAGAGCGCTTTTGAATGGATTTGGGATATTCGTGATGTTGATAAGTCCAGGACGTGACCAATTTCAGTTAAAGTAAGTTCTTCATAGTAAAATAGACTAATAACGAGTTTTTCTTTTTCGTTCAATTTTTCAATGTGACCGGCAAGTTCTGTCCACTCGGCTTCTCGAAGCAGCTCTTCATCCGGCTGCAGCGCTTTGTGGTCTTGAAGAGACGACTTGTAGCTTTCATCGCGATCAGATTCCGGCGCCTCTTCATCAATAGAAAGAAGATTTGCAACAAATGCTTCAGCACTAACTTTGGCAACGTCATCAGCGCTCATCCCAAGGTGTGCGCCAATTTCCTCCTCGTAAGGATGACGTCCGAGCTGCTGTTCAAGCTGTTCAGAAGCTTCATCAATTTTTTTTGCCTTTTCCCGGAGCGAGCGGGGCATCCAGTCCTCGCGGCGCAGACCATCAATGATTGCCCCCCGTACACGAAAGGATGCATACGTATCAAACTTTAGTTCACGGCTCGTTTCAAACTTTTCCAAGGCATCGTACAAACCGACCATCCCGTGGCTGATCAAATCTTCTTTATCGACGTTTTTCGGAAGCCCGACAGAGATACGCTGCGCATGATAATGCACAAGCGGGAGGTAGGCTGCAATGATTTCATTCGCCGCCTCAACCGACTTTTCCTTCGTCCAGGCTGCCCAGGATTCATCGAGGTTCTCCCTTGTGGCACGCTGCATGATATCTCCTCTCTTATTCGTTAATTAACTGCTTCACAAAGCGGGCGGTTTCTTCACCGTCGACGGTGTCGTCTTCTGCCTCATTTGTGGAAGGAGCTTCAGTTTCTTCTGCTGCAGCAGTTTCTGCAGCAGCATCGTTGTCCGTATCAGCCTCTTCTGGAAAACTTTGTTCCCTGCGTAAAGCTTCAAAGGCTTTACGAAAGATAAAGGCGAGCATAAAATAAAGTGCCATCGTCACTAAAGCCCGCATAAACGCACGCTCCGGCGGCACCGCTGTTAAAGCGAGCAGATAAACAATGACGAGCCCGCAAGCTGCTGCAAGCGCATTTGTACGCCATGTTCCAGCCATTAAATCACCGCTTCTCCTTGATTTACCGTGCGGATCTTTAAACCGTTCTCCCCAATATAAAACTCAATGGTACGACCGCTGCTTCCACCGGTGTCTTCTGCTGTAACTTCAATCCCGCGGGACTTCAATTCATGTTTAACAGCTTCCACATTGCGCGGACCTACTTTCATTGTATTGGAATTTGAGGAAAACTTAAACATTTCTGCACCGCCGGCAATTTTTGCTTTTAACTGCTTTTCTTTCATCCCGCTTCCTTTTAAAAGCTCAATTAAATCTTCAATTGCTGTATCTGCGTATTTTGCACGGTTAATTGCCTTCTCCCGCGCCATTGAAGAGTCCGGGAGCATCACGTGTGCCATGCCAGCTGTTTTTGCTCCTGCCATGTACAAAACAATCCCGACACACGAACCAAGACCAGACGTGCGGAGCACTTGAGGAATGGTTGCAATACTTAATTCGGCCATCCCGACTTTAACAATTTCATTTGCTGCAGTTTCACTCATGAAAGCCAACTCCCAGTGACGTAAAAATCGTTGAAAACGAATCAGGGTCCGGCAGTAAGAAAAACTGCCCGCGCGATTTCGTTTCGGTGCCATGCTCATAAATGACTGTATCAATAATTAAAGCGTGGTCGCTGGCTAAAGAAAGCTCAAACAGTCCTTCTTCTACGACCGCTCCTGCCATATCAACAGCAAGTGACGGTGGAGAGGGCTGAAGATTCAGCCGGGTGAAGTCAGCAAGCGCTGATAAATAACTGCCGGACAAAATGTTGCCTAATTCCTGCAGTGCCGAACTACCAAGCTCTGAATCAACGGTTAAATGCTCCATACCGGTCATTGAAGCAACGAGTGGTGCAGCGTCTTCTTCAGGAACGATAAAAAACATGCTGCCAGGTGCATCTCCGAGAATCCGAAGAAATGTTGCTGCAACAATTTGTTCTGCACCCCCGGCAGCTTCTGGAATTTCTTGAAACTTGATCGGCCGCACCGAAGGTACTGTCATCTCGATCTGCTGCGCTAAAAGTTGCGAGAGTGATGTAGCTGCATTACCGGCGCCGATGTTGCCAATTTCTTTTAAAACATCAAGATGATGATCGCTGATTTCTTCAATAATATCCATGACGTTCCACCCTGTTTTTTTGTGTCTCACTTACCATTTATTATTCTACTTCGATTGTACCATGACGAAGGCTAGAAGTAAGCCTATTTATGAAATCAATGGCGGGACTGTGAAACGGCTTGCACAATACTTGCGGCAATATGTTCAACCGGAAGTTGTTCATCAGCCCCGACCCGCTCAACCGCTGCTTTTGGCATCCCGTAAACGACTGCGGTCGACGGGTGTTCAGCGATCACATAACATTTACAACGCTCTTTTAACTTTTGCAGACCGCGGCTTCCGTCATAACCCATGCCGGTCATAACGACAGAGGTATGTTGATAAGACGTCAACAAGCTGGCACCTTCAAGCATATAATCTGCCGAAGGACGATGACCGCCGACTGGGGCATCTTTTGTTAACTTTAAGATCACATTCCCACCTTGTTCTGTAAATGTGATATGACGATCTCCCGGCACAATATAGGCCGTCCCCTTTTGCGCCGGTTCACCGTCTTCAGCTTCTTTAACTGTAAGTTCTGTTAACGTATCGAGCCTTTCGGCGAGCGACTTTGTAAACCTCGGCGGCATATGCTGCACAATAACAATCGGTGCCTCTAAACTGCCGGGTAAACCTTTCAGCACTGTCTGCAGCGCCCGCGGGCCACCGGTTGATGTGCTGATCGTTACAAATGAGGGTTGAGCACTGCCAAGACTTTCCGGTTTAGGGGCAGGAGGGGGTACAACCTCAGGTTTCGCTGTTTTTTTACTGATCCGGCTGACTGAGGCCGCTCGAATTTTATGAATCAACTCATCTTTCACTTTGGCTAAATCAAGTGAAATCGAGCCTGAAGGTTTAGCAACAACATCTACAGCACCGTATTCAAGGGCGCGAATCGTGTGATGTGTACCTTCAAGTGTTGTGCTACTAAGCATAACGACCGGCAGCGGCTGCTTCGTCATCACTTGCTGCAGTGTTTCAAATCCATCCATGACCGGCATTTCTACATCAAGCGTCATCACATCAAACTGGGTGTCGGCAGCTTTTTTTAACGCATCTTCGCCGTTACGCGCGGTAGCACTCACTTCCATATCCGGTGCCTGCGCTATAAAATCGCTGATCAACTTGCGCATGAAGGCAGAATCATCAACAACAAGCACTTGAATCACGAGGATACATCTCCTTTCGGTTTCAACCACGTTCGGAGCTTGCTGACAAACGAAGCAGGTGCGTTCTTATTTGAGGCTTTTCCTGCAAAAGCAGCTGCCATATTTATAACGGCGCGGCTTGCTTTTGATTTTGGGTTATGAAGCACAAATGGTTTTTGGCTCCGAACCGCTTTCATAACCGCTTGATCTTCTGGAATCACCGCAGCTTTGGCAAGCGTCCGGGATAAAAAGCGTTCAGCAACGGTTTTGACGTTCTCGGCCGTTTGATCCCCTTCGCGTTCTGTCTGTGCCCGGTTAACGACTAAACTGCATGGAAGGTCAGCATTTTCTAAGTGCATCCACTTAAACATGCCATATGCGTCTGTAATCGCTGTCGGCTCCGGGGTTGTGACAAGTAATACCTCATCTGCTGCTAAAATAAACTGCATCGTATCTGCCGTTGCGCCTGCGCCCATATCGAACAAAATGATATCTACGTGGGCGGTCAATGCTTCTAGTTGTTCAAGGAAACGATCACGTTTTGCTTCATTCATTGAAAACATTTCGGAAAGCCCGCTGCCACCGGCAATAAACTGCAGACCTTGCGGGCCGGTTTCAATAATATCCCAGATCGTTAGTTGATTTTCAACCATATCAACGATGCTGTGACGCGGGGTTTCACCAAGCAGAATATCAACATTTGCCATACCGATATCTAAATCAAAGACGACAACTTTTTTGTTCAGTTCGGCAAGAGAAAGTGCGAAATTGACCGTCACGTTACTTTTACCGACACCGCCTTTTCCACTTACGACCGAGATGACCCGGGCATCACCGGCACCGCGCTGCTCGGCCTCCATCCGTTTTCGAAGGCTGTTCGCTTGATCATTCATGATGTTCATCCTTATTCAACAATTTTGCAACCGCCTCAGCATCTGCTTCAAATATATCATCCGGTACATTCTGCCCATTTGTGAAATAAGCAGGGCCGGCTTGATATGTGGCAAGAAAGTTCCATACCGCACCGTAACTTTCTGTTTCATCAAGCTTTGTAAATATCAACTTATCAATTGAGATCAGCTGAAACTGTTCGTAAATCCGTTTCATATCTTGATACTTTGAAGTTAAAGCTAAAACGAGGTACGTTACCATCTCTGTTTCAAAATCCATCACACGCTTAAGCTCATCAACATAGAGCGGATTTGTGAAATTCCGGCCTGCTGAATCGACAAGCACTAAATCGTAATCCGCATACGCTTCTTTTGCTTCACGAAAGTCGTCAATGGAGTAAGCAACAGATAACGGTACATTTAAAATTCGTGCGTACGTTTTTAATTGATCCACAGCGGCAATCCGGTACGTATCTGTTGTAATTAAAGCAACGGAATACTGCTTTTTTAACTGAAAATACGCTGCCATTTTTGCTACTGTTGTCGTCTTTCCAACCCCGGTTGGTCCAACAACGTTAACGAAGCGCCGGTTTTTTGGAAGGCCGCCGAGCGGGGCTTGCCCGGCAAGCGAACGGCCGTAATCACTTAACCAGCGCTCAATTGCAGAAGCATCCGCCTCTTGTGCAGCCTGCCAGTTTTCAAGCAAGTGCCGGGTAATATCAAGACGCAGTGTTTCATCAACTTCGTGGTTTTCAAGACGTTGTTTTAACTGCTCAAGTTCTTCGGGTAAATCTGAATTTTCATTTGAAATTGAGCGCACCATTTTTTTTAACTGCTTAACTTCTTCGTAAAGCCCCTCGTGCTGCTCATCTTTTGACGTTTTATGAGCTTCACCTTCAGCCGGTGCATTGGAAAAGGTCTGCTGCGGAGCAGGCGGAGTGCTTAAAGGAGCGGCCGGAGGAGGCTGCTCCTTTCGCTCAGCTTGATTTGCAGCTGGATCTACTGCTGCAATAACTTCGATCATTTTCTTTTTAAACATCCCGAGAAACCCGCCGTTTTCGACACGTTTTGAGTTTAAAATAACCGCATCGTCACCAAGTTCTTCGCGCACTTTTTTCATTGCTTCCGGCATTGTTTTTGCTGTGAACTTTTTTACCTTCATGCTACGCTCACCACCCCTACACTCTGAACTTCAATTGTCGGCTCTAATTCATTGTAGGAGAGCACCGGCACTTGCGGGAAGTGGCGCTCTACCAGCTGGCGGACATGCATGCGCACCGCCGGTGAACAAAGAACGATTGGGGTGGCCCCCATCTCCGAGAGCCGCTCGGCTTCTTTTGCGATCGATTCGACAATTTTTTGTGATTCCTGCGGATTAAGCGCAAGAAATTGGCCGTGCTCTGTCTGCTGCACATGTTCGGAGATTTTTTTCTCTGTCTCTCCGCCGAGCGTTACAACATAAAGCGTTTCACCGTTTGGCGCATACTGCTTTGTAATTTGACGTGAAAGCGCCTGGCGTACGTACTCTGTAACAAGCTCCATATCCCGGGTCATCGGGGCGTAGGCTGCTAACGTTTCAAAAATGGTCGGCAAGTTGCGGATGGAGACTTTTTCTTTTAACAACTTCCCGAGCACTTTTTGTATTTCACCAAGGTTTACCGGGTTCGGCGTTACCTCTTCAACGAGTGTCGGGTACGTTTCTTTCAAATTATCAACGAGCTGTTTCGTTTCTTCACGCCCGAGCAGCTCGTGGGCGTGACCTTTCACAACTTCAGTTAAATGCGTTGAAACTACCGACGGCGGATCAACGACAGTATAACCTGAAAGCTCCGCCTGTTCTTTCATATCTTCACCAATCCAAAGCGCCGGAAGTCCAAAAGCAGGCTCAGTCGTTTCAATCCCGGTGATGCTTTCATCTTCAACCCCGGGGCTCATCGCCATGTAATGGTCAAGCAGCAATTCACCTTTGGCAACTTCGCCGCCTTTAATTTTAATTGTATATTCGTTTGGCTGCAGCTGAATGTTATCGCGAATGCGAATGACCGGCACAATCATACCAAGCTCTAACGCAAGCTGACGGCGGATCATCACAACCCGGTCTAATAAATCTCCGCCTTGATTCGCATCTGCAAGCGGAATTAAGCCGTAGCCAAACTCAAATTCGATCGGGTCGACATTTAAAAGGCTGACAACATTTTCCGGAGATTTCATATCATCTTCTTCGGCTGCTTCTTCCGCAGGTGCCTCTGTTTCAGTTTTATCAGCTGCCGGCTCGCTCCGGTCAAGTAAATACCCGGATACGCCAAGAATCGCTGCGATCACACCTGTTAAAACTATATTAATCGGCGTAAACACCCCGAGCATTAAAATGGTTCCGCCGGCGACATACAACAGTTTCGGATACCTTAGAAGCTCACGTGATACGTCCTGTCCAAGATTTCCTTCTGAATTGGCTCTAGTGACAACAATACCTGTTGCTGTAGCTACAAGAAGCGCCGGAATCTGACTGACAAGCCCGTCTCCAACCGTGAGCAGGGTATACGTTTCTGCAGCGGTGGCAAGGTCCATGCCGTGCTGCATCATGCCGATCACAAGGCCGAAAATAATATTAATAATGACAATCACAATCCCGGCGATCGCATCCCCTTTGACAAACTTACTCGCCCCGTCCATGGAGCCGTAAAAGTCAGCCTCCTGCTCAATTTTTTCCCGGCGTTCTTTTGCTTCCTGTTCAGAAATCATTCCGGCATTTAAATCGGCATCAATGCTCATCTGCTTACCCGGCATCGCATCCAAGGTAAAACGAGCGCCTACTTCAGACACACGTTCAGCACCTTTAACGATGACGACAAACTGAATGATGACAAGAATTAAGAAGACGACAAAGCCGACGAGTGGATTGCCGCCGATCACAAATGAACCGAACGTATCAATAACGTTACCTGCCTCAGCATTTCCGAGAATAGAACGCGTCGTAGAAACGTTCAAACCAAGCCTGAACAATGTCACTAACAAAAGGAGCGTTGGAAAAATTGAAAACTCCAAAGCTTCTTTTGTGTTCATTGCCACAAGAATGATAATGAGCGCAAGCGTTATATTTGTAATGATTAAGATATCGAGTATTTGTGTCGGAAGCGGGATAATCAGCATGATGACGATCATAATCACACCGAGT
This sequence comes from Salsuginibacillus halophilus, assembly GCF_003014715.1. GTDB lineage: Bacteria > Bacillota > Bacilli > Bacillales > Marinococcaceae > Salsuginibacillus > Salsuginibacillus halophilus. The sequence continues at coordinate 114,536 of NZ_PYAV01000001.1, read as the reverse complement.
AAAACCGACAGATCTCTTAATCCCATGATTGAAAACTCCTCTGTTGATTTAGCCGGCTTACGTCACATTTTTCTGCAGCCGGTAGACGTAGGCAAGCAGCTCTGCTACTGCTTTAAACATATCTTCAGGTATTTCGTCACCGATGTCTGCCTGTTCATATAAACCGCGGGCGAGCGGCTTATCTTCAACCGTAATCACTTCGTGACGCTTTGCCCGCTGCTTAATACGCAGGGCAACGTGATCTGCCCCTTTTGCTGTAATTACAGGCGCATCCATGTTTGCTTCATCATACTTCAGCGCCACGGCAAAGTGGGTCGGGTTGGTTACGACGACATCTGCTTTTGGGACTTCCTGCATCATCCGCTGGGTCGCCATTTCCTGCTGCTTCTGCCGGCGCTTCGACTTAATTTTCGGGTCACCCTCGGATTTCTTATGTTCATCTTTGACGTCCTGCTTACTCATTTTAATCTGCTTTTCGTGATCATGTTTTTGATAAACGTAATCGGGAATAGCAAGCAGAAGGAGTAAAAAAGCAACCGCTACACCGATGAGCCCCGTAACATAAGCAACCTCCATAAATCCTTCAGTGACACTTTTTCGTGACAGCTTTAATAAATCGTCTGCATGCATCCATATAATTGTAAAGCTCACAACCGTTACAAGGATGATTTTTGTAAAAGATTTGGCAAGCTCAACTAAAGCCCGGGCCGAAAAAATTCGCTTCAAGCCTTTAATCGGGTTTAACTTGCTGAATTTCGGTTTAATTGCTTCCGGGGCAAACATGACCCCAACCTGGACCATGTTTCCCATAACGCCGCCTGCAACAGCAATCAGCATAATTGGGGCGATCACAAGGGCTGTTTCAACCGCAAGTTCCTGAAAGATGGCAGGCAGTGTCTGGGCGGTAATCTCCCAGCGCATATACTCTGAAAAAACGTGTTCTGCCATCGTGAACATGTATTCACCAACAACTGCAGAATATAAAAACATAAATAAAAAGACGAGAAGAAGAATCATTGACGTATTGACGTCATTACTTTTGGCGACCTGCCCTTTTTTCTTCGTATCATCACGTTTTTTTGGTGACGCTTTTTCAGTTTTCTCCTGGTTGAAAAATTGTAAATCGAGCTTCATATACATGTTAAGCGCCCCCGAATAGTTGTAACAAAGACACCATCGTTTCACCGATCCGAACGGCCAGTTCACTAATCGTTTCTAAAAAGCCGGGCATCATCAACATCATAATTGGCAGACCGAGAAAGATTTTTACCGGCAGACCAACAACAAACACGTTCATCTGTGGCACGGCACGACTCATCATCCCGAGCGCCACATCGACGAGAAACAAGATACCAACGATTGGAAACGCAATCTGAAAAGCAATGTAGAATACTGTTGAAAATGTTTCAACGACAAAATAAGTAATGCCGCCATCGCTGAAAGGTAAAAACATTTGATCAAGCGGGACGTATTCGTAGCTGTAAAAAATCCCTTCAATCATTAAGTGATGACCATCAATGGCGAACAAAAGCAGCACCGCAAAAGCGTTTAAAAAGCCACCGGTAAGCGGTGTCTGCGCGCCGGTTTGCGGGTCAATGACGTTTGCTACGAGAAAACCCATTTTATAGTCAATAAACGCTCCGGCAGTCTGAACAGCACTTACAATCATGTTTGCTGCTATCCCGACAAATAAACCGAGCATCACTTCTTTCATAACAAACAATGGATACATTGCATCAAAAGGCACCGGTTCCGGGTCAACAATAAAAAACATCACCCATGCCATATAAGCGCCTAAACCGATTTTCACCATGTTTGGAATTGTTCCGTACGAAAAAAGCGGCAGCGTCATGAAAAACGCCAGCACCCGGAAAAAAATTAAAAACCATGCCGGCAGATAATTTAACCATTCTAAATCCATTGCCAGCCTCCGTTCTAACCGATGAAGTTATGAAGATTGCTGAGCACTTGGTAGCCAAAGTTTGTTACCTGGCTCAGCATCCACGGCCCGAACGCAATTAAGGCAGCAAGTACACCAACAATTTTCGGGATAAACGCAAGCGTTTGTTCTTGAATCTGGGTTGTCGCCTGAAAGATCGCTACCATTAAACCGAGGGCAACGGCTGCAATCAAAAGCGGCCCGGCCACAAGCAGGATCGTAAGGACAGCATTTTCCGCCAAGTTAAGCACTGTGTCCGGTCCCATGCACCATCACCTTTCTAATAACTTACAAGTATTGACTCTATAATTAAGTACCAGCCGTCAACAAGCACAAACAGTAAAATTTTAAAAGGTAGTGAAATCATAACCGGCGGAAGCATCATCATACCCATAGACATTAAAACGCTCGCTACAATCATGTCGATGACAAGAAACGGCACGAAAATTAAAAATCCGATTTGAAACGCCGTTTTTAATTCGCTGATCACAAATGCAGGCACAAGTGCCGTAAGCGGAATGTCTTCAATCGTGTCCGGGTTTTCCAAGCCGGCGTAATCCATAAACAAGGCTAAATCCTGCTGCCGGGTATGCTGTGCCATAAACTCTTTCATCGGAAGGGCTGCAGCGTCAAACGCTTCAGCTTGATCGATCTCTCCGTTTAAAAGCGGCGTAAGCGCCTGCTCATTTACTTCTGTAAGTACCGGCGCCATAATGAAAAATGTTAAGAAAAGCGCAAGACCAATCAAAACTTGGTTAGGCGGTGACTGCTGGGTTGCAATCCCCTGCCGGACAAATGACAAAATGACAATGATCCGGGTAAAACAAGTCATTAAAATTAAAATTGAAGGAGCGAGCGACAGCACAGTTAACAGCAGCAAAAGCTGCACGGATGTCGCTAAACCATCGGCACCTTCGCCGAAAAGTTCACCTATTTCATTGAGTGGAAAATCCTCCATTACTCACGACGCTCCCTTATTGCTTGATGCCAGTCATTGTGCCGGCTTTGCACGTCTTGCATTTCATCTGCAGCTGTGTCTTTTAACGTTTCATGTGCCTCTTCTTCTACACCTTGAGGGCTTGGTTTTTTCATCCGCTCCTGCATCCAGCCGGCAGCTTTGTTCACCCACTGCCCCTGCATGTCCGGACCGTTCGTTAACGCCGCCAGCTCCTCATCGTCGCTGATTTCTTCTAAATACTGTACATTCTCACCGACACCAACGACATAAACGCGGCTGCCGATTTTTACTACTTGTACACTTTTATTGCCGCCAAGGGCCACCCCGCCAAGATTCTGCATCGTACGGTTGGCTTGAAACTTCTGGGTGCGGCGGCGCACAATGATTAAGAAGCCGTATAAAATGGCAACGACGACAAGCAGCCCGCCGATCATCTGCAAAAATTGACTCGCTAAGCTTTGATCCGCCATCGGGGCGGTCCCGACCGGGGCTTCATCTTCATCTTCTTCGTCCGCTTCTTCTCCTTCGTCTTCTTCACTTTCTTCGAGCGAATCGAGCACGGAGCTGTCTTCATCCTCGGCAAAGGCTGCAAGCGGCCCTAAGAGGGTTATGCAAAGTGCTGCTATCAGCCCGATCATCCAACGAAGTTTCACATTTTTCCCCTGCCTTTAACCGAGCGTTTTTTGAATGGCTTCAATCACGCGGTCGGCCTGGAATGGTTTTACAATAAAATCTTTCGCACCTGCTTGAATCGCATCAATGACCATTGACTGCTGTCCCATCGCTGAACACATTAAAATTTTTGCTTCCGGGTCAAAGCTTTTAATTTCTTTCAAAGCTTCAATGCCGTCTTTTTCCGGCATCGTAATATCCATTGTGACAAGGTCTGGTGAATGCTCTTTATACAATTCCACTGCCTGCACACCGTTTTCTGCTTCTGCGGCAATTTCATAATTGTTTTTTACTAAAATATCTTTAATCATCATGCGCATAAATGCTGCGTCGTCAACGATGAGTACAGATTGTGCCATGGTTAGTTCCCCCTACATTTCTATTTATTTAAGTTTTTCAGCCGGTCTTCCGGGCTAATAATGTCTGTCACACGCACACCGAAGTTTTCATCAATGACAACGACTTCGCCTTTAGCGATCAGCTTCTGGTTCACTAAAATATCCACCGGTTCACCGGCAAGTTTATCAAGTTCAATAATCGAACCTTGAGTGAACTCTAAAATATCGCGAATGGAACGCTTCGTGCGTCCGAGTTCTACAGAAACTTCAAGCGGAATATCCATCAACATATTTAAGTTTTTCGTTTCCGATTGATTCAGCTCCGGCGGATCAAAACTTGCAAATGCTGCCGGCTGAACGTCTGCCGCCCGCTGATCCACACCGAGCTGCTGCGGCTGCGGCGGTGGCTGTTGATACTGCGGCTGACTGTAGCCTGCAGCCGGCTGCTGTGGCTGTTGCTGTTGCTGCGGTTGTGGTTCCGGCTGCGGCGGCGCCTGTTGTTGCTGCGGTTGCGGCTCCGGCTGTGGCGGTGCCTGCTGCGGTTGTGGCTCTTGAGCCGGTTCTGCTGTTGCAGCCGCTTCCTCTCCACCACCAGGGTTCATTAAATCTTCAACAAGCTGTTTTGCAAAACCGACCGTTACAAATTGCATTAATGCTGAATCAACAAGGTCGCCAATCTGCAGCCGGAACGAAATTTTAATTAAAATATTTTCCTCCGGCAGTGTCTGCATCGTTGCTTCATCACTCGGGTCGACTTCACCAATCCCAGGCGGGGAAATGTCTACTTTCTTATTGAAGACCGTCGACATTGACGTGGAGGCACTGCCCATCATTTGATTCATCGCTTCTTCAACCGCGCTTGTATGCATTTCTGTTAAATCTTCAGCCGGGTTCGTCCCGTCACCACCGAGCATTAAATCGGCAATAATTGCTGCGTCGCGTTTTTGAATGACGAGCACATTACTGCCTTCAAAGCCTTCTGTGTACTGTACGTGCACAGATACGCGCGGCTGTGGAAACTCTTCAGCAATTAAATCGGAACGAACGGCGCTTACAACCGGTGTCGTAATTTCTGTTTTATGGTTTAATAGCTGGGATAAAGCCGTCGCTGCACTGCCGAAAGAAATATTACCGATCTCACCGAGGGCATCTTGTTCAATCTCGGATAAATAGTCGCTTACATTCAGCTCTGCATCACTTGCCGGCGGCGGATAGCCTTCATTTGTTTCGTCACCGCCTGCTTCTTCATTTCCTGCTTCTTCATTATTATTTGCATCATTATCATCATCGTTATCAATGCCTTTAAGCAGTTCATTAATTTCATCCTGCGACAGCATGTTGTCGTTATCATTCATCGCCTTCGTCCTCCCCCTTAATCTCGTCTGTCACCTGCACAGCGAGATGGTTTTTCAACTTGCCGGGCTGGGCGTAAAATTTCGGTTCTTCGCCAACATCCACGCGGAGCGGATCATCAATGGTACGGTCAAGCTGGATCACATCCTGCCTAGATAAATTCAACAACTCCTGCACCGTAATTTGTGATTCACCTAAGACAGCTTTCACATCAAGCGGCGCACCGCGTACTGTTTTTGCGAGCTGTTCTTCTTCACCAGGCGCCCGCTCTTTCTTTTTCGACTGCATCCAGTAGTGCACGCTTAAGTTCGGCAGTACACTCTCTAACACGACGTGCGGCAGGCAGATGTTAATCATCCCGGTCGTCTCACCAATCGTCGTTGAAAGGGAAATGACAACCACCGTTTCGTTCGGTGAGACCATCTGTAAAAACTGCGGGTTGACTTCAAGCTGCTCCATTTCCGGCTCAATCTCAATGATTGAACTCCACGCTTCTTCAAAACTGTTTAACATGCGTTGAAACAGCTGGCTCATAATCCGGGTTTCAAGTTCCGTTAAATTATCAACTTTATTGTAGCTCTCACCTTTACCGCCAAGCATACGATCGAGCATCGCATAAGCAATGTTCGGGTTCGTTTCAATCAAGAGCCGGCCTTCTAGCGGCAGTGCCTCAAACACATTCAAAAGCGTCATCTTCGGAATGGAACGAATGAATTCGTCATACGGCAGCTGATCAACCGAGGCGACAGAGATCTGCACGAACGTGCGCAGCTGGGCGGAGAGGGTGGTCGTTAAAATGCGGGCGAAATTATCGTGAATCCGGGAAATGGAGCGGATCTGGTCTTTAGAAAACCGAAGTGCTCTTTTAAAATCATACGTTTTCACTTTCCGCTCGTCATCTTCCTGCTTTAATTCATCCGCATCCATTTCACCGGTGGAAAGCGCAGATAAAAGCGCATCAATTTCACCCTGACTTAACACATCACCCATATATCTCACCTCGCTTTTAAAAAGATTTTACCGTGTTATTGAATCATTCGTTCTGTTGTATAGACGCGGATCACCGAGCCTTCATCTAAAAGTTCATTTAGCCGGAGACGCACCTGGCTTTCAAGTTCGTCGATCCCTTCACCTGACGTTAATTCCTGAGGTGACTTATCTGCAAGCTCGCGGATAATGACGTTATTCACTTGAAAGTCGCGTTGTTCTAGCTCTTCGCGGGCATCAGTTGAGTCCACATGAATCCGAAAGCGGGCCCGGATAAATTCATTTCCGTCAAGGTTTGTCGTAATTTCTTCTGTCTCCCACGACTGCTCAATAATCTCATCAATCGTCGGCTCACCATCCGGCGAACTGCCGCCGGCGAACTGATTAATTAAAACGAGCGTCACGACACCGATGAGGGTAAGTGCGATAATGATAATAAGCATAATAGTAACAAGCCGGTTTTTAAACATCAGTTATTTCTCCTCCTCACGCAGCGCCTGCCCTGCCAGTCCTACCAAACCGTATGAGTGGTAGCAGCTGTTCACCGCTTCTTTTAATTCATTAAGCGATTCTTTCACAAACACGGTTCGTCCGTTCGTAAGTGTAATCGTTGTATCCGGGTTCGCCTGCGCCTGTTCGATCAACATCACATTGACGAGAAAGCGGGCGCCGTTCAACCGGGTTAATTCAATCATATGTATCAGGAGGCAGCCATAAGCAGGCTGCCTCCTCCCTCCTTACGTGGAAAAAATTACTGCTTCATGTTCACAAGTTCCTGCAGAATTTCATCAGACGTTGTAATGATCCGGGTGTTTGCCTGCAGACCGCGCTGGGCGGTGATCATTTCTGTAAACTCTTCACTCATATCGACGTTGGACATTTCAAGCGTCCCGGCAACAATTTCACCAGCACCGCCGGCACCTGGTGTACTCCACTCTGGAATACCGGAGTTATCCGTCGGCTGGAACAAGTTGTCGCCCACTTTTTCCATGCCTTCCGGGTTTGCGAATTGTGCCATTTGCAGCTGCCCGGCGAAATGATTATCCCCGTCTAACACGAAGCTGATCGAGCCGTCACTACCGACGCTGAAACTCTCCGCTTCGGTCGGGATGCGGATGCGGCCAAAGCCTGCATCACCCGAGGCGTTATCTTCTATTGCACCAATATCACCAAAAGCACCATCATCATAAAATTCTTCTAAATCGGTAGGGAAAAAGTCCGCGGGATCAATATCATCATCTAGATCTACGTTGTTACCTGGATCTGCCGAAGCCCCTAAAAGATACTGCCCGTCCTGGTTCACAACGTAGCCCTCTTCATCCATATAAAAGTTGCCGGCGCGGGAATAGCTGACATTCACACCATCAATTCCCCCATCTTCTTCATCAATATCATCATCAGCAATGTCCCAATCTGAATCATCTTCCAACTCTCCGACAGCGAAGAAACCGTCGCCGGAGATGCCGAGATCGAGCTGCCGACCGGTGTTTTGCAGGCTGCCCTGCTCGTGAATGTTATCAATCGAGCCCATCTGCGCACCGAGGCCGACCTGCATGGCGTTTGTACCACCTTGTGTTTCTGTCGGGCCGGTGGCACCTTGGGTCTGCTGGCTCACCATATCTTTAAACATCGCCCGGCCTTTTTTAAAACCGTGGGTATTCACGTTCGCTAAGTTGTTACCGATGACATCCATTTTCTGTTGGTGATTATCGAGTCCGGAAATTCCGGAATACATTGAACGAAGCATTGCTGCATCCGCCTCCTATAAATTTAAGTTGTGCACCTGCCTCAATCGGTCAGCAGATGCGCCGGCTTCCGTGTCAGGTCCAGCCGGGTTTATTCAAGCACAATCGTGCCGTTAATGTTTGTGAATATTTGACTCTCTGCTTCCGCCCGGTTCATTGCGGTAATGACCGTTTCATTTTTTGCACTAACGACAAGCGCTGCATCTTCAGTTAACACGAGCGAGTCGGTGACACCTTTATCTTTGGCTTCACTTACTTTTTCGTGAATCCGGTCCCAGTCGGCATCAGAAATGTCTATGCCTCTGTCGGCGATCCGGTCGGCTGCGTGTTTACTCACTTTCAGCGGTTCATCAGCAACGCGGGCCTCTAGTACCGCTTGAAACGAAGGACCGCCTTCTGTTTTTTCTTTTGGTTTCGGTTTGTGGTTTGCGGTGTTATGAAGCAGGGAATCCAGACTGTGATTCGTAATATTCGGATTCATCGCTGTGCCTCATCTCTATTTAAAATTAAAAGCCGAACGGACTATTCATCATGTCCGGTGCCAGCTGATCAGCTGCGTCAGGTTCATTTGCGTTCGGTGCTTCCGGTACATTGTCTTGTATTTGTTCCGTCTCGCTTTGTTCGTTACTTACAGCGTCCGCTTCCGGCATGGCACTCATATCAGCATCAGCCGCGGCTACTTGTACGAGCTGGTCCTGGGTGATCCATGTTTCGTTTTCATCGTTTAACAGCATTTGGATGCTGCCGTCGCTCGTCCGCTTGACAGACACGACTTCACTTTCGTGTTCAATCACTTGCGGCTCTCCTGGTTCAGCACCTTCAACCGGCTCTTCCCAAGTAATCTGCTGGCCGATTAAATCCGCGTGCTGTACGAACGCGCCGCTTTCGTTTGCTTCAACGAAACTTTGAATCGACTCGCTCATATTCATCACCTGCTCTAGTTGGGAGAACGTTGCCATTTGCGCCACAAACTGTTCATCATCCATCGGGTCAAGCGGGTCTTGGTTTTGCATCTGCGCGATTAAAATCTTTAAAAAGTCATCGCGGCCCATCATGCTCGCTTCTTCTTGACTGACGACTTCTGCCTGGCGTTCCCGCGGCAGTCCGTACGTTTCATGAATGCTGTCAACCACAACACTCACCTACACTTTCTCTTCAAAGGTTAATTCATCAAGCAGTTCATCAAAGTCAATTGTTTCCTCAAGTTCTTCTTCATCTACCGGCATGCGGCTTTGTTCACGCTGCTGCTCCTGCTGTTTCCGGCCGTCCTGTTCATCCTGCGGTGTTTGGGAATACGGCTGCTGCACTTCAATCCGGTCCACGTTTATATTTTGCTGCTGAAACGCCTGCCGAAGTTGATTCAACTGACTTTCAACAAGGTCGCGTGCCGCCTGTGAGCTTGTCATTAACCGGGCAGTCATACCTTCAGTCGTCCGGGTTAATTGAATATCTAACCGGCCGAGGCTTTCTGGATAAAGCTTAATTGAAAGCTGCTGATTCCCACCGTTTTGCGTAAACTGGCTGCGCTGCATGGCGTTTTCAAACTGACGTAGAAACTGCTTCTGCTGCGCTTCTGTTGACCGGGCTTCCCCTAAATGAATCGAGAGCTGCTGGGTGTTCGATAAAGACTGCTGCGTATCACCAGATTGGAAAAAAGCACCTGCACTTGAACCAACATTCTGCTCCATTCGCTGTGCCGCTTGATTCATGAGCTCCTGCATGTACTGACTGCCATTTGCAACTGTCCGCTCACCGCCGCTCCGGGCTGTTTCAGCAGGCTTTGCATTTCCATCCTGGCGTTGATTTGCAAATCGCTCAAGTCCTAATGAGCGTTGTAAATTAGCTGACGTAAGTGCACTTGAAGAGAACAACTGCTGCGCTTGAGAAGAAGACGTATCAAATTGTAAAAATCCGGCATCAGCCAGTGCCTCAAGGGCTTCCTTTTGTTCACTTGTGTCAGCGTCCTGCTTTGCTTGCGCTTCAAGCTTTGTGAGTGCTTCTTCAATGCTCTCTTCCGGGAATTCCTCTGCTTCACTTTGTTCAGCAAACACACTTAAGCCACTAAACTGTAAAAGCGAAGAGCCTTCATCATTTAAAAGCGCTTCTACCGGAGCTTCTTCTTCAATAAGTTTTGTTAAAGTTTCAGCCTCTTCTTCCGGCAGTGCATTTAAAAGCTGCTGCACTTCTTCTGTTTCAAGCCAGGAAGCATCGAAATAACCGTCATCGCCTGCAAGTTCTTCAAGTGAAGCGAGAAGAGCTGCTTCATCTTCTGCAGAGAAGCCATCCGACTGTAACTTTTGCAGTCCTTCTTCAAGCTGTTGAATAGCCGCTTCACTAAGTTCACTTAATTGTTCACTGAAAAATGACTGTAAAGCTTCAACATTAAACTGCCCGTCTTGAAACAGCTCTTCTGATACAACTTCACGATCAAAGCTAAAAGCTTCCTCTAGTGACTCAAGAAGTGCTTCTCCATCTTCAACGTCTAGTTCGGCAAATAACTGCATGAGCATATCACTTTCACTTGTTTGTTCATCAACCTTTGCTTCACCGTGTTTTGAAAGCGTGGTGGAAAGCATTTCAAGAAAACCGCCGCCTTCTTTCGGTTCGCCTTTAAGTGCATTTCCATTTAACATTTGCATCCCTGACTGGCTTTGCGTCATCATCATCTGCATCATCTGCACGTTTTTTCACCTCCTTTCAAAAGGTTCATGCACTATTCAGCAAACTGGCTCATAATTTCAGCGGCTAAATCGGACTCCATTTCTGATAAAATATCAGCCCGGCCGTCATCGGTCATTTCTGACATGTGCAGCAATATTTCTTCTGTTGACATTTCTGTAAGAATCGCTGCTGCATCATCTGCTGACATATTTTCATAAACGCGGGCGAGGCGGGCAATCTCTTCCTGGGTTTCTTCTTCAAGCGCCGCGTCATCTTCAGACTCAAACGTTAACTCTTCAACTTCATCATTCAGCTCGGCAATCGTTTCTTCCTGGCTTTCCACTTCACTTTCTAAGCTGTCAATCTCACTTTCCTGACTTTCAATGGTTGCAAGCAGCTCTTCGCGGCTCGGCCCTTCCGTTTGTCCGGCAGCATCACCAGCTTCTTCGCCGTCATCAGCAATCCACTCTCCGACAACCGGGACATCTTCTGCGATTTCAAGTGGGTTGATATCTAGAAAATATAAAATCACTGCCGCAAGCATAAGGGCAAACATGCCTGGAATAATGACAATATAGAAGGCAAGCTGAATCACACCTGGTTTTTTTTGTTGTTCTTTTTCTTTATTAGCCATGACTTTCACCTAAATGGTACGAAGCGCAAACCGCTGCGAGGCGATCTCATCCATCTCCTGCTCTTCCCGTTTTTTCAGGAAGTGCCGGTGTTTCTCCTGCTCCATCGCTTTCATGCGCTCGTATTTTTTGTATTCGATATGAGCCTCTTGCATTGATTCGTGTTTTTTATGCATGTGATCACGAGCGGCATCCGTTTCTGATTGAAGTTTTAAAATTTCCTGCTTTAACCGATGTAAATTCGTTTCTGTCATTTGCAGGTCCATCACAGCAACCCCTTGCTGCAGCATTTGTTCGTGGTCTGCCTCAACATTTTCTTTTGCTTTTAAATATTCATAAAGCCGGGTTGCTGTTTCTTCAAAAGCATCCATGGACGCTTGATAATCTTGTTCTGCTGCATCTTTTTCTTTTTGTTTTAAATCAAGCAGTTTTTGCAGCGAATACTGAAAGGACATGCGCAATTACTCTCCTTTGCCGAACATTTTCTCAAGTTGATCAACCGTTTCTTGAAATGGAACTGGTTCATCCATCGACTGCTGTAAAAATTGTTGAATCTTTGGATAAGCTTTCACAGCCCGGTCGACTTCTTTTGATGAACCGCGCTTATAAGCACCGATCTGAATTAAATCTTCAGACTCTTCATACGTTGATAAGAGCCGGCGCAGTTGTTCAGCTGCATTGATATGCGTTTTAGAAACGATGTCACCCATAACACGGCTCACACTTTGCAGCACGTGAATCGCCGGATAATGACCTTTGTTAGCCAGTTCGCGGCTCAAGACGAGGTGGCCGTCTAAGATGCCGCGCACAGCATCTGCTACCGGCTCGTTCATGTCATCCCCATCGACAAGCACAGTGTAAAACGCAGTGACAGTTCCGTTTTCACTCGTTCCTGAACGTTCAAGTAACCGCGGGAGCAGAGCAAACACACTTGGTGTATAACCTTTTGTTGTCGGCGGCTCACCGATCGCAAGCCCGATTTCACGCTGGGCCATCGCAAAGCGGGTGACAGAATCCATTAACAAATTTACATCTTTTCCCTGCTCACGGAAATATTCGGCAACCGCTGTAGCCGTCATCGCTCCTTTAATGCGCATTAACGCCGGCTGATCAGAGGTAGCAACAACGAGAATTGTATTTTTCATCCCGCTTTTTCCGAGGTCACGCTCAATAAACTCTTTCACTTCACGCCCGCGTTCTCCGATTAAGGCAATGACGTTAATGTCAGCGTCGGAGTGTTTTGTAAACATGGCAAGCAGCGTACTTTTACCGACACCGCTTCCGGCAAAAATTCCGACACGCTGACCCTTTCCGACTGTCATACAGCCATCTACTGCTTTCACCCCGAGTGAGAGCGGTTCTTCGATGCGCGGCCGCATCAGTGGATTAGGTGGTTCATTATCAATTGGCTGCGGCGTTAAGCCTTCCGGCAGTGTACTCCCGTCCATCGGCCGGCCGAGCCCGTCAATAACTTTGCCGATCAATCCAGTGCCTACTTTAATTTCAAGCGGCCGCCGGCTCGCTTCAACAAGACTGCCCGGTGCAATGTCCACTGCAGCATTTAAAGGCATAAGCAGGACGTGTTCGCCGCGGAAACCGACAACTTCAGCCTGCAGCGTCTCACTGTTTGTGTCGGAATGAATGTAGCACAGCTCTCCGACCGCCGCCTGCGGACCTTTTGCTTCAATGGTTAAACCGACAACCTGTGTCACCCGGCCATACATTTTATACGGTGTTAAGCGGTCTACTTCATGAATTAAATCAGCTGCGCGCATCGGCATCTTCTTTCAGCCTTTCAAGCAGTTTTGTCTTTAATTCTTCAAGCTGATTGTCAATTGAGGCATCCATTCGACCGAACGGCGTTTCAATAATGCAGTCATTTTCGTTCAAGTTCGCATCCGGGTAAATGAACAACTCCTGGCTGTAACTTAATAGTGAAACGAGCTCATCTTTATGTTTCACTGTTTCATTGTAACGTTCGGCGCTTACATACACTTTCACTTCTTCCTGCTCCTGCACTTCAAACAACGCCTGGGCAAGCGCCTGCTGCCACACCGTTTCATCAGCTTGTAAACCATCTTTAATGACGCGGTTGGCAACAGCACTTGCAAGTTCAATAATAACCGGCTCCGACTCTTCCAAATACTGCTTCCGCTCGCTTTCAGCTGTTTTAATGGTTTCTTCAGCCTTTTTCACTTTCTTTTTAAATGCCTTCTCACCAGCTTTTTGTCCTTCTTCATAGCCTTCGGCGTAGCCGTTTTCTTTCGCTTGTTCAAACAGCTCGTTCAACTGCTGCTTGGCATTCTCTTCTTCCATGGCCGCCTGTTTTCGGACATTTTCGGCTTCTTCTTCTGCTTTTTGTTTGATCTTTTCTGCTTCATGTTTTGCTTGTTCAAGCAGTTCTTCAGCCGAAGTTTCATTGACCTCTTCCTGGACTGCAGCTTCATCTTCTTCCACAGTTTCGGCAGGGGCTTCTTCATGAGCAGGTTCTGCTTTTGGAAAAGCGCGGATACCGATTTCTACTTCTCCCTTTTTTGCCGGTTTCGTTAAGCCTGCTTTAATTAAATTAGACAATGATGTCGTCACCTCCGCCGCGGGCGATTACAATTTCACCTGCTTCCTCAAGGCGTCGGATCGTCGATACAATCCGGGTTTGCGATTCTTCTACGTCTCTTAGACGGACTGGCCCCATAAACTCCATCTCATCTCGGAAAGTATCCGCCATACGCTGTGACATGTTGTTAAAGATAATCTCCTGGACTTCTTCACTGGCCACTTTAAGCGACAACTGTAAGTCTTCGTTTTCTACATCGCGAATGACGCGCTGAATGGAACGATTGTCGAGCGTGACGATATCTTCGAAAACGAACATCCGTTTCTTAATTTCTTCAGCAAGTTCAGGGTCCTGCACTTCAAGACTGTCAAGAATTGTCCGTTCCGTGCTTCGGTCAACGCTGTTTAACACCTCAACGACAGCTTCAATGCCGCCTGCCTCTGTATGATCCTGTGCTGCGGTTGCACTTAACTTCTGCTCAAGCAGCGTTTCTACTTCATTTACAATATCCGGTGATGTCGCATCCATCGTCGCAATCCGCCTTGCAACATCGGACTGCAGCTCTTCAGGAAGCTCTGATAAAATCTGGCCGGACTGGGTCGCATCAAGATAAGACAAGATGAGCGCAATTGTTTGCGGGTGTTCATTTTGAATAAAGTTTAAAATCTGGGTCGGATCAGCTTTACGAGCAAAATCAAACGGGCGCACTTGCAGGGTGGACGTGAGGCGGTTAATAACATCCATCGCCTCATCGGCTCCGAGTGCTTTTTCAAGCACACTTTTTGCGTACGAAATACCACCTTGCGAAATATAATCCTGAGCCATTGCAATTTGGTGAAACTCTTCAAGAACAGCGTCTTTCGTCGCTTGGTCCACTTTTTGCACATTCGCAATTTCGAGCGTCAACTTCTCAATCTCTTCTTCGGATAAATGTTTATAAACCTGTGCTGAAACATCCGGACCGAGGGAAATGAGAAGCATGGCTGCCTTTTGTTTGCCGCTTAGCTCGTCTTTTGATCGAGGTACTTCTTTTGCCATTGATCTCATGTTCCTCCTTAATCTTCAGAAAGCCATGACCTGAGCAGTTTGGAGAACTCTTCCGGCTTGTCTTCAGCAAGCTTCTCCAGCTGCTTCCGGCGCTGTGCTTCTTCAGAGTCATCTTCCGGAATATCAGGTACATCCTCCGGCTGGTATTCTGTAATACTTTGTTCTTCGTCTTCTTCTCCTGCACGGCGACGGCGGATTGCCATCGTGCTTAACACAAGGACTGCCGCTAGCAGTGCCACGCCAACGCCGTATGCCCATGCCGGAATCCCGGCTTCTGCTTCTTCTTCAAAGTCCGGCTGACCGCTAAACACCATCGAGCCAACGCCGATCCGATCTTCGATGTCATCATCATCAAGTTCGGCTAAGTACTCAGCATCAATGCTTGTCCGTACAATCGTGTCTAAGATGTCTTCAATATCAGCGAGCACTTCATCAGGAAGAGTGTCTTCATCTTCTGGGTCCGGCGGCTCAACCATTACTTCAAGCCCAAGGTCACGAACGCGGTACGGACTTTCTTGAATTTCGCTGTAAATTCTGTTCACTTCGTAATTCACTCGTTCCTCCGTCCGGTCGTACTCACTGTCACCCTGCCCGACAGGCGCGTTGAACGCAGGAATATCATCTTCGCCGGCGCCAACAATGCCGCCTTCTCCAGCGCCTTCTGTTTCGTATGTTTCTTCAATGTTTTCAACGCTGACAGCGATACCTTCCACGGCGTCTTCATCAACCGGTTCGACAAGATGCTCCTCTCGGCTTTCCTGGGTGAAGTCCATGTCCGTTGTAACTGAAGCTACCACTTTGTCCTGGCCGATCATTGTACCGAGCATCTGCTGAATTTCTCTTTGAATCCCCTGCTCAATATCCTGCTGGATGCCGCGCTGCTGTTCATAAATATCAGCTGTTGAATCAACACCGCTGCTTCCGTAATCGTAATGCTCAAACATATGGTTCATTATGACGATATTATTAACAGATAAGTCCGGAACACTACGTGAAACTAAATGATAAAGGGCCTCAACTTGTCCTTCATTCGGGTTGTAGCCTGTCGTCGTCTCTAAAACAACTGAAGCTGATGCTTCGCCGGCCTCTTCACCGACATACATCGTTTCCTCCGGTAAGGTAATCATGACATCAGCGCTATTAATCCCGTCGATATTTCTTAAGAGATTTCCTAGTTCTGTCTGCATCGCAGCTCGTTCCATGACCGAGAACTCATTGTCGGTCATACCAAAACCCATTTGATCTTCAAAGACGCTGTAATCGATCGAGCCGCTTTGCGGTATACCTTCAGCTGCAAGGTCTACTTTTAATTCATCGACATGCTGTTCAGGCACGCTGACGGTAGACCCGCCGTCACCTACCTCTGCGGAAATTCCGCGGTCATTGAGCATATCAACAACCTCGCCTGCCTCCTGCTGCGATAAATTTGCGTAAAGCGGTTCGTACTGCGTTCTCGTACTTAAATAAATGGTAGCTGCAATAATGACAGCAAGTAACAAAACTGTGCCAATGAGGACCCCTTTTTGGAAGGTTGAACGCCCCTGCCAATATTCAACTATGCGGTCTTTGTATTGTATAACTGTCTCTTTCATTGGTCCTCCTGCCCGCCTTCGCTATGAAACAATAGATCTAAGATTTAAATTTGCATCTGCATGACTCGTTGGTAAGACTCAACGGCCCGGTTACGGATTTCTACGCCCGTCTGCAGCGCCGTGCTTGCCATTTCACTTGCGATCGTTACATCGTGCATATTTTCTGCCTCACCACGTGCAAGGCGTTCAGTCATCACCGACGACTGCTCCTGCAGCCCGTTTAAATTTTCAATAGCTTGACCGAGCTCTGAAGCAAACGAGTTCTGCCCTTCAATTAATTCGCTTCGTGCTTCGCGATCCTGCACTGCACCGTTTTGGATAGCTCCTGCTTGAATGCCCTGCATTTCCACTAGTAACTGCCCCCTTCCTAAAAGATAGAGAGATTTTAACTGCTTAAAAGTTTAGCTCATTACTGCTGACCGATTTCTAAACCTTTCAGCATCATGTTTTTGTTCGCATCCATCGCTGTTACGTTCGCCTCATATGAACGGGTCGCACTCATTAAATCAATCATTTCTTTTAATGGATCCACATTAGGCATTTGCACGTAACCATCTTCATCAGCATCAGGATGTTCCGGACGGTAAACTTCTTGAAACGGTGTCTCGTCTTCAACGATGCCGTCCACCCGTACACCTTGGCCGGTTTCTGTTGCGCGTCCGAGGGCGTGGTTAAAATGGTTTTGAAAATTTGATTCGTTCGGCGACATTGATGTCATCCGCCGGCGGTACGGCTCCCAATCGCCATCTTCATTCATCGTTGCCCGCGTTGAATTTTGGTTTGCCATGTTTGAGGAGACAACATCCATACGCAGCCGCTGGGATGTTAAAGCTGAAGCTGATGTTTCTAAACCATGAAACAAAGACATAAATTTTAACCTCCCTGAAGCGCTGTTTTAATTTTCGTGAACTGACCTCCGGCCCGGTCAGCTAAAGCGTTGTAATAAATCTGGTTTTGGGCCATGTTTGCCATTTCCCGGTCCATATCCACGTTGTTGCCGTTATGGTTGTACATTGAGGATGTATCTTTCGTTGTCTTCGGGCCTACTTCCTGAGTCCCAAAAGCAATATGTTCATCATTTGTTTGGTGAGCTTCTAAATTGCCGTTTTGAACAGCTTGATTCAGGGTATCTTTAAATGACGTGACTTCTCGACTGTAATTTGGTGTGTCGACATTCGAGATATTGTTTGAAATCGAATTTTGTCGGGCTGCAGCCCCATCAAGTCCGTGCATAGCTGCTTGAAGCGATGTGGATGAAAACATTCGTCTCCCCCTTTTTTGTCAACATTTTGCTAATCGTTACATTACTTATCTTAAATTGTATTAAAATATCAAACAAATGTCTATTTTACCTGTTACCTTTTCCGTTAATTACGGAAATGTACCTAGGAACTTTTTTTCATAGAGGTCTTTTGAGCTATATCGACATATGCCAACATCTAAAGATTTGACAAACTTAATCGATTGAAACTTTCAAACAATGATCGCCTGTAGTAAAAAGACGACAATCAATGAGTGAATTACCAGTGTTTGTAACGTTACTGGGCCGTTTTTTAATCGCTTTTGAAATTTCCGCCATACATTGTTATAACATGGTTTTTTTTATCTGAAAACCTCGATATTTTGTCGTTTTATCAAAACAGCGTTTACATTTTTTGATTCCAAAGCATTTCACAGCATCAATAAAGCTCACAAGATGCATTAAAAAACCGGCCCTTCAAGTAAGGACCGGTTTTTTAATTATTCTTCTTTTAATTTATCAAGTTCATTAAGAAACTTATCATTCATGACTTTAATATAAGTTCCTTTCATCCCGAGTGAACGAGATTCAATGACGCCGGCGGACTCGAGTTTACGGAGCGCGTTTACAATCACGGAACGGGTGATGCCGACACGGTCTGCAATTTTACTTGCAACGAGCAGCCCTTCGTTTCCTTCGAGTTCTTCAAAGATGTGTTCAACAGCTTCAAGTTCGCTGTAAGAAAGAGAGCTGATCGCCATTTGTACAACAGCTTTACTGCGAGCTTCATCTTCAATTTCCTGCGTTTTCTCGTGGAGAATCTCCATGCCGACAACCGTAGAGCCATATTCAGCTAATAAAAGGTCGTCGTTATCAAATGAGTCATTCAAACGGCCGAGCACAAGTGTACCGAGGCGCTGACCGCCGCCGTTAATCGGAACCAAGGTTGTTAAGCCGCTTTTGAAAAGCTCGCGGTTTTCTACTGGAAAAGCTGTAAATTCACTATCAATATCTAGGTTGGCCGAGGTTTCCTCGATTTTAAACAAGCCGGCGGTGTACTCCTGTGGGAACTGTCGCTCTTCTAGCATTTGTTTCATCCGCTCGTTTTCGATCTCCTGCTTAATGCCGTAGCCGAGAATTTTACCGCGACGGCTGACCACAAATACATTTGCACCAATCACATCGCGCAATGTTTCCGCCATATCTTTGAAGTCTACGTGCTGACCTGCTGACTTTTGCAACATGTCGTTAATCTTTCGGGTTTTTGATAATAAATCCATGATCTCCATCCTCCATTATTATAGTATAAATTGGCTCATATCTTTATCTTTCGTAATTGAAGCAAGTTTTTCCTCCACATATTCCGGTGTAATCGGAATTTTCGACATATTGATGTCCGGCGCCTCAAAGGAAAGTTCTTCAAGCAGACGCTCGAGCAACGTGTGCAGGCGGCGCGCACCAATATTATCCGTTGCTTGATTCACATCAGCTGCAAGTTCAGCTAGCTTAGTGACAGCTTCGTCAGAAAATTCCACCTCTATACCTTCGGTTGCAAGAAGCGCCGTATATTGTTTTAAAAGCGCGTTATCCGGCTCTTTTAAAATACGGGAGAAATCAGCTGAAGATAAACTTTCAAGCTCAACCCGCACCGGGAAACGCCCTTGCAGCTCCGGAATTAAGTCAGAAGGCTTCGACATATGAAATGCACCGGCGGCGATAAAGAGCATATGATCCGTACGAACAACGCCGTATTTCGTGTTCACAGCCGCACCTTCCACAATAGGAAGAATATCACGCTGCACACCTTCGCGCGAAACGTCTGCATTATTTTTGTTTGAACCGGTAACTTTGTCGATTTCATCTAAGAAAACTATACCCAGCTGTTCGGTGCGTGAAACAGCTTCCTGACTAATCTCATCTTCATCGACCATATGTCTTGCTTCTTCATCTGTAAGCAGGTTGCGTGCTTTAGCTACCGACAGACGCTTCGTTTTCTTTTTTTTCGGCATCATCTGGCCGAACATCTGCTGCATATTCATCCCCATCTGTTCCATACCAGAGCCTTGAAACATGTCGGAAAGACCTTGACTTTCTTCAACTTCAATCGTAACGAGCCGATCTTCAATTTCACCGAGGGCAAGTTGATGGGCCATCCGCCGCCGCTGTTCTTTTAAGCTGTCATCCTGGGGTTCTTCTTCCTCTTGCTCCTGCTGTTGAAAAATCATCTCAAACGGATTCTTCATCTGACTGCTTTGCTTCTCTGCTTTAGGTACCAAGTATTGTACGAGGCGCTCTTCTGCTTTTGCTTTTGCTTCTTGGCGCACAGCAGCCATCCGTTCTTTTTGGACAAGTCGGTAAGCTTCTTCAACTAAGTCGCGCACCATTGACTCCACATCACGTCCGACGTAACCGACTTCGGTAAACTTCGTTGCCTCCACTTTAATAAACGGTGCTCCAACAAGTGTTGCAATACGGCGGGCAATTTCAGTTTTCCCCACCCCTGTAGGTCCGATCATTAATATGTTTTTCGGGGTTACTTCCTGCTGCAGTGCTTCATCAAGCTGCGAACGACGGTAACGATTACGCAGCGCGACAGCCACCGAGCGCTTCGCCTCTTGTTGGCCAACGATGTACTGATCCAGCTGTTCTACAATTTGTTTCGGGGTCCATGCGTTCATATGTCGCATCCACCTTTCTGCTTTTGCCGGGAATTAATCCAACTCTTCAACGGTAATGTTATCGTTTGTATAAACACATAACGATGCCGCTTCCTCAAGTGCTGCTCTGGCAATGTCAGGTGCCTGCATATCCGGGGCATTCTTTTTAATGGCCCGGCCGGCTGCGAGCGCATAATTTCCGCCCGAGCCAATGGCTACAATGCCGTCGTCCGGCTCAATGACTTCACCTGTACCGGAAACTAAAAGGAGCGTATGTTGATCCATCACAATGAGCATTGCTTCAAGCCGGCGGAGCACCTTATCACTACGCCATTCTTTTGCCACCTCAACAGCTGCCCGGGCCAGGTCACCGCTATGTTCCTGAAGTTTACCCTCAAATTTTTCAAACAACGTAAAAGCATCAGCCACTGATCCGGCAAAACCTGCAACCACTTGATTATGATAAAGCCGGCGCACTTTACGGGCGGAATGCTTCATGACAACAGCCTGCCCCATCGTTACCTGCCCATCGCCGGCCATTGCCTGACGCCCATTATGTTGAACTGCAAAAATTGTCGTTGCGTGCAGTTGTTCTGTCATACCGTGTCCTCACTTTCTAAGCCCGCGGATGCGTGTGATGATAGACGCTGCGGAGCCGTTCTTTGGATACGTGTGTATAAAGCTGTGTTGTTGACAAATGCTCGTGACCTAAAAGTTCCTGTACCGCCCTTAAATCCGCGCCCCGGTCTAAAAGATGAGTGGCAAACGAGTGGCGGAGCATGTGCGGGGAAATGTGCAGCGTATGTGATACTTCTTTCATCCGCTTCGTTAAAATGTAGCGAACCCCGCGGGCGGTAAGCGGCGTCCCCCGGTGGTTTAAAAATAACGCTGTTGTTTCCTGCACTTGTTTTTCAAGCAGCTTCGGCCGTGCCTCACGTACATAAGCTGCACACGCATCAAGTGCAAAGGAGCCAATCGGCACGTAACGGTCTTTCGCACCTTTCCCTCTTATAAATACCGTTTCAAGCACCGTATCAATATCATCGGCACTTAATGATGTTAGTTCACCAACACGCAGGCCGCCAGCATACATTAATTCAATCATAGCCAAGTCTCTTAGCGCCAAAGGCTCGTTTCGACCGGTAAGGGATTCAAGCAAAGCTTCAAGCTCTTTTTCATACAAAAACTTCGGCAGCTGTCGTGCCTGTTTCGGTCCGCGCATTGCAGAAAACGGATTATACGAGACGCGGCCTTGTCGCTCCAGCCAATTGTAAAAACTGCGCAGAATCGAGAGCCGCTGCCCCACGGTGCTGCGGGCCAGCCCGGCTGCCGACCACTCAGACAATGCAAGCCGGACGTCATCCACTGTAACATCTTCAGCTGCAGCAATCACCTGCACCTCGAGAAAAACTTCCCAAAGCTCTAAAACATGGCGGTACGCTTCAATCGTATAAGGTGAAGCGTTCTGCTCCAGCTGTAAAGCTGCAAGAAACTGATCAACATCCGGCTGCATCGGTCTAGTCAAAACGCTCACCTCGCAAAAGTGATTAGATTTTACCATAGAGTGGCTCGTTTCAACAACTAGGCATACGTCGCACGAGTGAACGTTTCTAATGATGCAATCGCCCGCTCCGCAAGCTTTTCATTACGCTCTTTTTTATTTTTAATTTTTTCTTCAAGACGAGGCAGCAGACCGAAGTTGACATTCATCGGCTGAAAGTTATCCGGGTTTGCTGTTGTAATATAGTTGGCAATCGCGCCGTGCATCGTTTCTTCCGGAAAGACCGTTAACGGTTCACCACTCGCATAGCGCCCGGCGTTTATTCCTGCCATCAAACCGGCAGCCGCTGATTCCACATAACCTTCCACCCCGGTAATCTGTCCGGCAAAAAAGACATTGCTTTTCTGCTTGGATTGATACGTCGGCTCTAAAAGGCGCGGTGAATTGATGAATGTATTACGATGCATTACCCCGTAGCGGACAATATCGGCATTTTCAAGACCTGGAATTATCCGTACGACTTCTTTTTGCGGCCCCCATTTCATATGGGTTTGAAAACCGACAATGTTATAAAGTGTACCTGCCTGATTATCTTGGCGGAGCTGCACAACAGCATAAGGGGTTTCACCTGTTTCCGGATGTTCAAGGCCGACAGGTTTCATAGGACCGAACAAAAGCGTCTTGCGGCCGCGTTCAGCCATAACTTCAACAGGCATGCATCCTTCAAAGAAGATATCCTTTTCAAATTCTTTCATTGGTACACGCTCAGCTTCCATTAAGGCGTCATAAAAGTTATCAAATTCTTCTTTCGTCATTGGACAATTAATATAAGCCGCTTCTCCTTTATCATAACGCGACTTTAAATACGCCCGGTTCATATCGATGCTGTCTGTTTCAATGATCGGTGCCGCAGCATCGTAAAAGTATAAATACTCTTCTCCGGTCATTTCACGAATCGCACCGGATAAACCATCTGTCGTTAACGGTCCGGTTGCGATAATAGTTGGTTCTTCTGGAATCTCTGTTATTTCTTCATTGTGAACCGTAACATTCGGGTGGTTTTTAACGTGTTCGGTAACATAGGCAGCAAACTCATGACGATCCACTGCCAGAGCTCCCCCGGCCGGTACAGAAGCTTGATCAGCAGCTTGAATAATAATTGAATCAAGGTGGCGCATTTCCTCTTTTAACACCCCTACCGCATTGGAAAGTGCGTTGGCACGGAGCGAGTTACTGCAGACGAGTTCTGCAAATTTATCCGTATGGTGCGCCGGTGTCTGCCGGTTTGGCCGCATTTCGTATAAGTGAACGTGATGGCCTTCTTTTGCCAGTTGCCACGTTGCTTCACTTCCAGCCAGACCGGCACCAATCACATGAACTGTTGTTTGAGACATGAAACATTCTCCTTTCTTATTAAGCGCATGCGAAAACCCCTTTATGCGGAAAGGGGCTTTCTTGCTTTAGTCGTTCGGTTAGTTTGGCTCTTCTTTATAATCGCATGAAGTGCACTGGACGTGTACCCCTTTTTTCGATTTCTTTTCAACAAGCAGACTGCTGCATTTTGGACAAGGCCGGGCAATCGGCTTGTCCCAGGAAATGAAATCACATTCAGGGTATTGATCACAGCCGAAGAAAGTACGGTTCTTTTTACTTTTACGTTCAACAATTGAGCCGTCTTCACATTTCGGGCAATCCACCCCGATCTCTTTTAAGATCGGTTTTGTGTTGCGGCAGTCCGGAAAGTTCGAACACGCCATAAATTTACCGTAGCGGCCCATTTTATAAACCATTTCATGACCGCACTCTTCACAGTCAACGCCAGCTGGTTCATCGCGGATCTCTACTTCTTTCATTTCTTCTTCTGCAACTTGCAGGCGTTTTTCAAACCCTTGATAAAAGTCGTCGATGATTTCCACCCAGTCGGCACTACCTTCTTCAATTTTATCAAGGTCGTTCTCCATCTGTGCGGTAAACTCAACATTTAAGATTTCCGGGAAAAACTCAACGATCTGCTCTAGTACAATTTCACCGAGTTCGGTCGGTACAAAGCGTTTATCTTCAAGCGCAACATAATTGCGGCGCTGAATGGTATCAAGCGTTGGCGCAAATGTAGAAGGCCGGCCGATCCCGAGTTCTTCCATTGTCCGGACGAGCCGTGCTTCAGTATAGCGCGGCGGCGGCTGGGTAAAGTGCTGCTTCGGTGTGATCTCTTCTTTGTGTACCGTTTCGCCTTCTTTCATATCCGGTAAAAACTTATTTTCATCATTTTTCTTTTCATCTGAGCCTTCGACATACACTTTCATAAAACCGGAAAACTTCACTTTTGAACCTGTTGCCCGGAAGTTCACACCGTTTTGACTTAAATCAACTGTCATCGTATCCATAATCGCAGGTGCCATTTCACTAGCTACCATCCGCTCCCAGATCAACTTATACAACCGGTATTGATCGCGGCTTAAATACGACTTAATAAACTTTGGATCTTTAAAAATCGCTGTCGGACGCACCGCTTCGTGTGCATCCTGAGAATTGGCGTCCTGCTTTTCGGAACGTTCCGTTTTTCGCGTATAAGATTCGCCGTAATTGGCTTCAATGTACTCTTTAGCTTCCTGCTTGGCTGTGTTTGAGATCCGTGTCGAGTCGGTACGCATATACGTAATTAAACCGACCGTCCCTTCACTGCCAAGCTCAATGCCTTCGTACAGCTGCTGCGCAACGAGCATCGTTTTCTTCGCCCGGAAATTAAGCTTACGAGCGGCTTCCTGCTGAAGTGAAGAAGTTGTAAACGGGTTTACTGGGTTGCGCTTACGTTCTTTTTGTTTCACTTCATCAATATTGAAGGCATCTCCATCAAGATTCTCAAGCACAGCATTCACGTCTTCTTCAGTTTTCAGCTCCGTTTTTTCACCGTTTAAACTGTGAAATTTCGCTTCAAACGTTTCTTCTCCGTGCTTAAATACACTAGGGATGCTCCAGTATTCTTCCGGGGTGAAATTTTGAATTTCCCGTTCACGGTCAATGATCATCTTCACAGCAATCGACTGCACGCGGCCGGCACTCAAGCCTTTTTTCACTTTTTTCCACAGCAGTGGACTTATGTTGTAGCCGACAAGCCGGTCAAGCACACGCCGTGCCTGCTGCGCGTTCACAAGATCCGTGTTTACAGTGCGGGGATGCTTAAATGATTCTTTAATTGCACTTTTTGTAATTTCGTTAAAAACAACGCGGCATTTTGTGTCTTCTTCAATATCAAGCTTATGTGCCAAATGCCACGCAATTGCCTCACCTTCACGGTCCGGGTCGGCAGCGAGATACACTTTCTTCGCCTTTTTCGCTGCTGTTTTTAATTCTTTTAATACCGGGCCTTTGCCGCGGATTGTAATGTATTTTGGTTGATAATCGTTTTCGGTATCCACACCCATCTGGCTTTTCGGTAAATCGATGATATGGCCCATCGATGCCTTCACTGTATACTTTTTACCTAAATATTTTCCGATGGTTTTTGCTTTAGCGGGAGATTCAACGATTACTAAATAATCTGCCATCTCGGAAGTTTCCTCCCCCTTCAGGTATTTTAAAATCTTCCCCATTATTAAATACGGCATCATGCTTTGTCAAATAGAACCAAACATTTGCAGCTAGAAAAATTCAGTTTCAGCCGGATTTTTGTGCCTGTATTTCAGGGCTGTTCGTTTTGCTTCCCGCTTTTTCCTGCTTTTAATCGTCCTAAAATAATTGCAGAACTTCACTAAGGTCGTTAGGACCGAGCACAACGCCTGCACCTTCTTGAATGATTTTGTTTGTACCAGCCGCCTCGGGTTGAAAAATCGGCCCCGGAACGGTGTAAACGGGACGCCCTTGTTCTAAGGCAGCGCGTACGGTCGTCATTGTACCGGAGCGTAGTTTTGCTTCAGGAATAAAAAGTGCATCACTTAACGCGCTGATGATGCGGTTACGGTGAGGAAACTGCCATTTACGCGGCGGGGTGTTTAACGGATATTCAGAAATGAGCAGATGATGACCTGCAATCATGTCGCGCAAAGAAGTGTTCCAAGCAGGATACATATGGTGAAAGCCGTGACCGAGAATACCGATGGTTTTTCCTTTTTGAATGGCAAGACGGTGTGCAGTACTGTCCGTGCCTGCAGCAAGACCACTTGCAATGACGACTCCTTGTTGAACGAGCGGAGGAATAAAGTGCTTAAGCACACGTTCTCCGTAAACGGTGCTGTTACGTGTGCCAACGACACCTAGCATAGCTGGATTGAAAGTAATCCGGGGTTCGCCAAGCATGTACAGCACCCAAGGCGGGTCAGGCATATATTGAAGCCGTGGTGGAAATAAAGGAGAAAAACGCGTTAAGACAGTTAAAGGAAAGCTGTTAACAGTGCGCGGTGGTGTGTAGCGCGGTGCGTGCACATGCTGCAGTGTACCACGGGGGAGGGAAAACTCTTTCTCAAGGTGTGACGGCGGCAGATTGATCATTTTTTGAAAGGAAGGGTCATAGTCATACATGGCTTGAAACAATCGATTGCGAGGGCCTAGAGAAGCGTGTAGATGAATGAGAAGCTCATCGCGATGGTTCATAACATCATCCTTTAATTTTGAGGGATTTAAAACAAAGAGAAAAGATAATTTCGAAGTTGAATATAGCTGTTTAGGCAGCTGGCAGGAGGGATCCTTGTAATCATAGATAAAACCCCGGCTTTCGCCGGGGTTGCCAGCGTGTAGACAAACTTTTTAGAAAAGGGAGGGCTGACGTCGCTTTTCGGCGGACGCTTGCACCCGGAGGGCACAAGTGCGACATCGGTTTGATCTTCGCTAACGCTTGATCGCATCGTGTCTTCTTAGCCTCTTGTACCTCCTCAACTTCCTCGGCAGAAAACCACTGCTTGCGGGATTTTCTCACTCGTTGTTCTGCGAAGGCGTCGCCGCCGAGGCTCGTCAGCCTTAGGTTATTTGATCGTTATGAATTGTAAAGATCTTTTTGATCAAGCAATAGCTAAATGAATCAGTTTCATCATGATGCTTTATAAACCATCAAGCGATCCATACAAAAAAGACAAATGTAAAAGTGACCGAAACGAAAGACGGCGACTCCCAGAGGATCAAGCGCAGGCTGAAGATCCACTTGTTCGAAGGCTCTTCCTTCGAACAAGTTAGCTGAAGCCAAGCCCTCGGGAAAGCGTCCGTCTGGCGTGAAGGTTACGTCCATGATTCGGTTTTTATCCTCTTCATGCGGCAGCCCGCGGTTCAGCGCAGTAAGCAGTCCGTGAATATTTGGTTTTGTACTTTGTCGAAAGTTTAAAAACCCCGGCTTTCGCCGGGGTTTCGCGAACTATGCCTTTTTCGGTTCGTGCGTGAGGCACGCTTCGTAAATGTTGTTATCTTTGAGCGCTTGGATGAGCGTTTCGCCAATGTCAGCAGGCGTGTCTGCTGTGCGTACGCCACAAGCTTCAAGCGTTTTAATCTTTTCATCAGCCGTACCTTTACCACCAGAGATGATCGCACCGGCATGGCCCATACGCTTTCCTGGAGGGGCTGTACGTCCGCCGATAAAGCCAACAACCGGCTTATCCATGTTGTCGTTAATCCACTCGGCTGCCTCTTCTTCTGCTGTGCCGCCGATTTCACCGATCATAACGACTGCTTTTGTATCCGGGTCTTCATTGAACATTTTCAATGTGTCGATAAAGTTTGTTCCGTTGACCGGGTCGCCGCCAATACCTACAGCTGTGGACTGACCGACACCTGCAGTGGAAAGCTGATCTACCGCTTCGTACGTTAATGTACCAGAGCGGGAAACAACACCGACGTGGCCAGGCTTATGGATGTAGCCCGGCATGATGCCGATTTTACACTCATCCGGCGTGATCACGCCTGGGCAGTTCGGGCCGACAAGGCGCGTTTTCTTGCCTTCCATGAAACGTTTCACTTTGATCATATCCATCACTGGAATACCTTCTGTAATACAGATGGCAAGATCAAGTTCAGCGTCGACAGCTTCCATAATTGCATCAGCTGCAAAAGCTGGTGGAACGTAAATGACAGACGCCGTTGCACCTGTTTCTTTCACCGCATCTTCAACAGTATCGAAAACCGGGATGCCTTCGATTGTTTCGCCGCCTTTTTTCGGGGTTACACCGCCGACAATGTTCGTACCGTATTCAAGGGCCTGCTGTGTGTGGAACAGCCCGGTTGCACCGGTGATCCCTTGAACAATTACCTTTGTATCCTTATCAATCATGATACTCATAGGTCTTTGTCCCGCCTTTCTATTTTACTAATTCTACGATTTTTTGTGCGCCATCTGCCATTGTGTCCGCTGCTGCAATGTTCAAGCCGGACTCTTCAAGAATTTCTTTACCGCGCTCAACATTTGTACCTTCAAGACGGACAACAAGCGGGAGCTCAAGCCCAACTTCGCGCGTTGCTGTAACAACACCTTCAGCAATAACGTCACACTTCATGATGCCGCCGAAGATGTTAACAAAAATGCCTTTGACAGTTTCGTCAGCAAGAATAATCTTGAATGCTTCGGTTACTTTTTCAGCGCTTGCACCGCCGCCAACATCAAGGAAGTTCGCCGGTTCGCCGTTAAAGTGCTTAATTGTGTCCATTGTTGCCATTGCAAGACCTGCACCGTTAACCATGCAGCCGATGTTACCATCAAGTGCAATGTAGCTTAAGTCATGCTTTGAAGCTTCAATTTCTTTTGGATCCTCTTCATCAAGATCGCGGAATTCCATAACATCTTTTTGACGATAAAGTGCGTTAGCGTCAAAGTTCAACTTTGCATCCAATGCTTGTACCGCACCGTCACCAGTTGTAACAAGCGGGTTAATTTCTGCAACGGAACAGTCTTTGTCAACAAATGCGTTGTACAAGCCGCTCATAAATTTCACAGCCTGACCTAGAAGCTCCGGCGGGATGTTGATGTTAAATGCAAGACGACGCGCTTGATAGCCTTGCAGACCCACTGCCGGATCAATGAATTCTTTGAAAATTTTCTCTGGTGTTTCTTCCGCTACCTGCTCGATCTCTGTACCGCCTTCTTCAGACCCCATTAATACAATGCGGGAGCTTTCACGATCGAGTACAAGACCGATGTAGTATTCACTTTGAATGTCGCAGCCTTCTTCAACTAAAAGGCGCTTCACTTCTTTACCTTCAGGTCCGGTCTGGTGCGTTACAAGCTGCTTACCCAAAATCTCATCAGCATATGTACGCACGTCTTCGAGGCTCTTCGCCACTTTAACGCCGCCGGCTTTGCCGCGGCCACCTGCGTGGATTTGGGCTTTTACTACGTTAACGTCTCCGCCAAGTTCTTTGGCAGCCTGCTCTGCTTCATCAGCAGAAAAAGCAACTTTGCCATTCGGTACGGCAACGCCATACTGTCTAAGGAGCTCTTTCCCCTGATATTCATGAATATTCATGTTATTCCCCATCCTCCTAACGGTACCGTTCATGGTCTCATGCAGCCTAAACTGCACGGCAATTATGTGGCAGCGATTTCACGATTGGATTCGTGTAAAACTTCTGCCACCTTTAATCCTATAAAAAAATGAAAGGTATTTCAACAATTCTAGACGACTTTCCGAAAAACAACTGTATGGAAATAAATTCTATTGACAAAAATACCAAACGATCAGCATTGATTTAATCTATAGTTGACTTCGCTATTTACAGACGGTTACAACGGTAATTACTTTGCGTGTGAACCACAGAGCAACTTGCACGCAGCGTAACTTCACTTCATATGCTTATCAACACGGTAAATAAAAGCAAAGACTTCAGCTACAACTTCATATAAATCTTCCGGGATCTCTTCATTCAACTCGAGCTGGCTGAGCAGCTCAACAAGCGAAGGATCTTCTTGAATGGGAATGTTAGAAGCCTCTGCCTGGGCAATAATGTCTTCAGCCCGGTATCCTTTACCTGTTGCTTTGACAAGCGGTGCGGCATGTTCGTTTTCATGGTAACCTAAAGCAACGGCACGCTTTTTCCAAATTTCTTGTTCATCTTTGTTTGTCATACGCGGACATCAAACCCTTCATAAAAGGATGACTGCGGATAAGACTGCGGCGCTGGTTCTGCTTTTTCAATAGCAGATTCGCGCCAGTGGATGCCTGAAAGGGTGTAGCCCATCGCTTCAAGTCGGCTTTTTACATGAGGTTTCAATGCTTTTGTTAGCGCAGCCGGTTCTGGTGTATCATTCATCACCTGGATTGAAACGATACGATTTTGAATCTGTACATCAACCATGGTTGAGCCGAGCTGCTCAAGATTTAAATAAAAGAGAACCCGGGCATGATCCGGATCAATCTGACCATTTGACTGCCGGCGCCCTTCCCATTGCATGGATACATCTGTATAAAAATCACCAAACCCTACCGGCAGCTGCAGCGCGGTATGCGACAGCGGTCCCTGCTGATCCTGCCCGAACAACTGCGCTCCGGTTAACCTGTGTACAAGCTGCTCTGCCTGCGGACGAATGTGATCTGGTAGTGAAGCAAGCTGTGCTAACAGTGCCGGCTTTAACTGCTGCTGTCCCTCCTGTCCACCTGCCTGGAGGCGGCCTCCGCCCTGCTCCATCCCTTGGCTGATTTGCTGTTCATGGCGGAGCCCGAGCTGCTCAAACGCACGGGAGAGAAGCTGCCCCGGGGTAAAACTTCCTTCTTGACGCCCTGCGCCCCCTTGCTGGGTTAACATCTGCTGCAATGCCCGCTGTTCACCCTCACTAAATGCTGCGTTCTGCTGCAGGGCGTTCGTTAAGTTTTGCGCGGCCTGCGTAACATTTGCTCCGCTTGGAAGGAGCTGCTGCAGCAGCCTGAGCTGCTCACCTTCACGCCCTGAATCCTGCGCCATATTCTGCATGAGAAATTGAAACAGCTGCTGAGGCTCCATACGAGCAAGCGGTGTGCCTTGGCTTGAATTTGACAAAAACGGCCACAGCTGGCGAACAACGGCTTCATTATCCCGGCTTAAAACATTTTGCTTAAACTGGGCAAACATCTCATCGCGGCTCATGCCCTGCGGCACCGCTCCGAGCCGGCGAAGTAAATCTTCAGCTCCTGCTTGTTCACGTCCGGAAGAAGCCATCTGCTGCATGAGAGTTGTGAGGCGCTCGCTTTCTGAAGCAGGTGTTGGTGCACCTTGCTGCACAACTGCTGCACCTTCACGACGAGCGGCTTGTAAACCTTCGAGCAGCTGCTGCAGTGCCTGCTGCTGCTGCGTTGTCGCCCGGCTGTTTTGCAGTTCACCTGCTGCCTGCTGCTGCAACTGCTGCAGCTGTTGGGAGAGTGACTCGTTTGTATTCAATGCCTGCACAGAACGAAAGACCGTCTCTGTCATCGGCATATTCCGCATCATCATCGTCTGCACCTGCTGCATTGCACTAGCTGATGTATCGTTCATCTGGCGGAGCAGCTGACCGCCTGCCTGCAGCTGCTCACGGGTAAATGGCTGCTGCTCGCGCTGCATATGCTGCAACAGCTCTTGATGGGCTCTTGAGTCTGATACAGCCAACTGGCGGAGCAGCTGCTGTGCATCACTGCTGCTCCCTTGGGCAGGTGCTCCTTGCGGGCTGCGTTGTTCTGCCGGGCGCTCGGTGTTTGCATCAAGCACTTGCAGACGAGGGATTCCATCAGCCTGCTGTACTTGAAAGGTATAACGTTCGCCAGCTGTTAAAGCGGCTTCAAGCCGGGCCGTAACCGTCTGACCTTGAAGCTGCAATGCTGCTAAGCTTTGCGGAAACAGCTTAACGACATGCCCTTGGAACACTTGCCCTTTTTTCAACTGAAGACTTTTAGCTCCCTGCCCGGCATTCAGTTGTTGTGTTCCTGCCTGCTGCGCCTGCATCTGCTGGGCAGGATTCATTGGCAGCCCCTGCATAACGGTCCCCTCCTCAACGAATCATTGAACATCCCCTGGCTGCACTAAGTTTCGCACCGGTGCAAATGAGCGGCGGTGTACAGGCGTTACGCCGTACGTCTCTAGTGCTTCTAAATGCGCTTTCGTTCCGTAGCCGCTGTTACTCTCAAACCCGTAGCCTGGATACTCCCGGCTTAATTGAGCCATTTTTTCGTCGCGCGTCACTTTCGCAGCGATCGAAGCAGCAGCAACCGCCGCACTTTTCTCATCACCTTGGACAATGCTTGTCTGCGGCAGCTGTACCGGCACATGCATTGCATCCACAATTAAATGCCCGGGCGATCTCTCTAAATGAGATACCGCCCGTTTCATTGCAAGCCTTGTCGCTTGATAAATGTTGTATTGATCAATTTCTTCAGCACTTGCTTCACCTATGCCGACATCTGCACAAGCTTCAATCTCTTTCAAATATTCCCGCCGCTTGGCTTCAGATAACTTTTTAGAATCTGTAATGCCTGCAAATATTTTTTCACTCGGAAGAATTACAGCTGCAGCCATAACCGGACCGGCAAGCGGCCCACGGCCAACTTCATCGATCCCGGCAATGAAAGCTGCTTCAGGAGCCATTTGTTGATCAAACGCCTGCTTTTCTAAAAAGTCAGCTGCTTTTGCCTCTTCCGCTTTTTTTCTTTGCTCAAAGCGGGCAACAGCCGCCTGGGCACCTTTTCTTTCATCAGCTCGGAATGCTTCAGCTGCTTCCGGAATTTGAGCAGGATCGGTGTTTTTTAAATACGCTTCAATCTCTTTCACTGACCAGCGCGTTGTCATCATTTCTTCCTCACTTTTTTTATCGGTTTCTCAGCATAGAAATTTTACTGCCATTCACAATTTAAAACTGGTAAATGATTCAGCTTGCTCCCCCATTTATGCTTCACTTTCTTCAGTGAGTCGCTCTTTCCAATCATTTGGCGTTTCCAAACTAATCTTGCCGAGCTTCTCATTTCGAAAATCCGTTAATACAACCCCTGCTGCTTTTTCAAAATCAACGTCACCTTTACGAATTAAGCAGCCTCGCTTTAAGCCGATCGCCTCAAAGAGTTCCACGCCATCTTCTGGGATTTCATCAAGCTTGTACCGGTCTTTTAACAGCTCCGGGTAACGTTCTTTTAAGATGTTAATGAGAAATAAAGCCACATCCTGAGCAATAAACCGCTCTTCTTTGATCGCTTTCACTAAAGCGAGCTTATTGCCGACATCTTCATATTCAAACTTCGGCCATAAAATACCAGGCGTGTCGAGCAAATCTAAGTTTTGGTTTACTTTTAACCACTGCTGCTGTCTCGTCACCCCTGGTGTGTCTCCAATATTTGCCGTCTTTTTATTGATCAGCTGATTGATTAATGTCGACTTCCCAACGTTTGGTACACCAATCACCATTGCCCGCGGCGCCCGCGGTGAAACACCTTTTTCAATAAGACGAGCCTGCGTTTGCTTACCAACCTCAACGGCAGTATTTAATAAGTCTTTTAAACCTTTACCGTGCTTGGCATTCACATTTACAACCGTTTCCCCACGCTCTTCAAAAAAAGCGTGCCAGGCTTTTGTTACTTCAGGGTCAGCTAGGTCCGTTTTCATCATTGCAATCACCCGCGGCTTTCCTGCAGCCGTTTCATTCAGCATGGGATTGCGCGAAGCCTGCGGCAACCGGGCATCTACAAGTTCAATAACAACATCTATTTTTCCGAGGTTTTCTTTTAGTTCACGGTTCGCTTTTGCCATGTGTCCTGGAAACCATTGAATCGTCATATTCTCACCCTTTTATACTATGATATACGAAAAAAAGGAGCTTGGTTGCCCCAGCTCCTTTCTTGCTTCATTCGTTTTAGCGAAGCTCTTTAACTTTCGCAGCTTTGCCCTGCAGTCCACGCAAGTAGTACAAGCGTGCCTGACGGACTTTACCGCGGCGCTTCACTTCGATTTTGTCGATGCGCGGTGAATGTACTGGAAAAGTACGCTCAATACCAACGCCAAACGAAACTTTACGTACAGTAAAAGTTTCGCTGATCCCAGAACCACGGCGCTTCAAAACAACACCTTGGAACTGCTGAATCCGCTCACGGGATCCCTCAACGACTTTAACGTGTACGTTAACCGTGTCACCCGGACGAAAATTCGGTAGGTCCGTTTTCAACTGCTCTTTTGTCACGTCACGAACGATATCGTTCATAGACTGTTCCCTCCTTCCTTCTCGGATGTTCTTGCTCATTTAAGATGCAGCGGAACATCGGATTCAAGGCTTTCGCCACAACGATTATCGTATCACAGCACCATCGCTGTAGCAATGCCTTTATTCATTTTTTTCAGCACGGATTTTTTCAAGGTAATCCGCTGCCCATGTACGCTCATGCTCGCTTAACGCTGCGCTTTCTAACAACTCAGGGCGCCGCTCGGCTGTCCGTTTAATCGCTTCTTCCCGGCGCCAGGCTTCAATCCGGGCATGGTGACCGGAACGGAGCACTTCCGGAACTTCCATGCCTCGAAAATCGGCCGGCCGTGTATAGTGAGGGTGTTCAAGCAGCCCGGTCGAAAAGGAGTCTTCAACAGCAGAAGCTTCATTGCCCAGCACCCCAGGAAGAAGGCGTGTGACACTGTCGGCAGTCACCATGGCCGGGAGCTCACCGCCGGTAAGTACAAAATCACCAATCGAGAGCTCATCTGTTACAAGGTGCGTGCGGATCCGCTCATCATAACCTTCATAATGACCGCACACAAAAATAAGCTGATCTTCTGTCGAAAGCTCTTCTGCTTTTGACTGTGTGAGCGGCTCACCTTGCGGGCACATTAAAATGACACGCGGCTCATCAGCCTGCTTAATATCATCCACAGCATCAAACAACGGCTGCGGCGTAAGCACCATGCCCGCTCCGCCGCCATAAGGGTAGTCATCTACCTTGTTATGTTTGTTCTCTGTATAGCTGCGAAAGTCCGTCACTTGAAACGTGATACGACCATCTGCTTGCGCCTGTCCAAGAATTGAAGACGACAACACCCCTGTGAACATTTCCGGAAAAAGCGTTAAAAAATCAATTTTCATCAGGCAGCAGTCCTTCTAATAAATGTACGGTGACAACCCCTTCATGAACATCAATCGATTGAACGACATCATCAATGTACGGCAAAAGCGCATCTTTTTTTCCATGCGCTCGTTTAATCACCCATACATCATTCGCTCCTGGTGAAATGATTTCTTTAATCACTCCGACGTCTTCACCTTCATCTGAAACGACGCGGCAGCCGATGATTTCATGGTAGTAATATTCATCTTCAGCTTCAAGCGGCGCCATATCTTCTTCTGCAACCTGCAAAAGACTCGGTTTGAGCCGCTCAGCTTCATCAGCGCCGTTAACCTCTTCAAACATTAAAAGATCGAACTGCTTATGCTTCCGGTGCGACTTTACCGTCAGTGGTACAACTTCCTGGCTTGCTTCAATCTCCGCATACAGCTGACCGCCGGCGACAAACCGCTCTTCAGGAAAATCTGTTGTCGCAATTACGCGTACTTCTCCACGCACGCCATGCGTGTTCACAATTTTACCTACGTTATAC
Source organism: Salsuginibacillus halophilus (assembly GCF_003014715.1). Classification (GTDB taxonomy): domain Bacteria; phylum Bacillota; class Bacilli; order Bacillales; family Marinococcaceae; genus Salsuginibacillus; species Salsuginibacillus halophilus. Next base: position 79,181 of record NZ_PYAV01000001.1, on the reverse strand, counting down.
CGCTTACCTGGCATTACGTCTCGCCCCGCTTTCGAATGGCTTTCACGCGGCCGTCTTCTACAATGATTTCATCTTCTTGATAAACATCATCCCACACATCGCCAACTTCAACGTGCGCCTCAACATCCACACGATCTACCGGCAGTTCCGTGTCATCCGGCAGTGCTTCAATCCGGCTCGCTTGAAACGAGGAGCGTTCAATTTTCTCTTTACGCTCTTTCATTTCTTTCTCGTACTTCTCTTTTAAAAACCGCCGGCGCTTTGGATCACTATTCTCTTTGATCCGCTGCTGCAGCTGAAACTCAAGCTGTTCAATCTCAGTCTGCAGACGTCGGCGTTTCGTTTCAAGCTCTTCATTGAGTTTTTCCCGGTAGGACGGTGTCAGCACCTGCTTTACAACTGCCTGCTTTTTAATTTTCACCGTGTCACCTCGTTCTTTTGCGCGGTGCAAAAAAGGAGAGGTATCCCCCTCCCCTTTTTCCGCTGCTATTCTTCAATGTCGAGGCGGGGACGAGCCCCGGTACCGGAAGCGGCTGCTTGCAGGATGGTACGCACAGCCTTAATGTTACGGCCGTGCTTCCCGATCACCTGCCCTGTGTCCTCAGCGTGTACGCTGAGCATGAACACATCTTCGCCGTTTCTCCCTTGATTGGTGCGAACCGTGACCTCATCCGGATGGTCCACGATGGGCGAAACCATCGCTTGCACTAACTGCTCCATGCAGAAGCCCCGCTTTCTATCAACAGCGTATTACTGTTCTTTTTTCGCGTTATGAACGCGTGTCATAATCCCAGCATCAGAGAAGAGGTTACGAACCGTGTCAGACGGCTGTGCACCTTCAAGCAGCCATTGTACAGCTTTCTCTTCATTCACAGAGAATGCAGAAGGCTGCTGGAGTGGATTGTACGTACCGAGTTCTTCGATAAAACGACCGTCACGTGGTGCTTTAGAGTCAGCTACAACGACGCGGTAATACGGCTGCTTTTTCGAACCCATACGCTTCAAACGAATTTTGGTTGCCATGCTTTGTCACCTCCAAGTAGAATTTCGCACAATTGCACATTATAAAGAAAACATTTGATGCTGTAAAGGGGTTTTCCTTTTCACTATTGCATGAAAGGAAACTGCATTGGATTTTTTCCTTTTTTCTTCCCTTTACCTTTTTGCATTGATGACATCTGTTTCATCATTTTCTGCATATCCTCAAACTGTTTCAATAAGCGGTTAACATCTTTTACAGCCGTACCACTGCCTTTTGCAATCCGCTTTTTACGACTCGCATTAATGAGCGATGGATCCTCTTTTTCCGCACGGGTCATTGAGCGGATAATTGCTTCAACCTGCGTAATCTGGCTGTCATCCACCTGGGCATTTTTTAAGCCCTTCATTTTATTGGCTCCCGGCATCATTGACAATACTTCATCAATCGGACCCATCTTTTTCACTTGCTGCAGCTGCTCTAAAAAGTCATCAAACGTTAAATCCGCCTGGCGCATCTTTTTCTCAAGCTCTTTCGCCCGGTCTTCATCAACGTCAGTTTGCGCTTTCTCAATTAAAGAGAGCACGTCGCCCATGCCGAGAATACGTGAAGCCATCCGCTCCGGATGGAACGGCTCGAGCTGATCAATCTTTTCACCCATGCCGGCAAACTTTACCGGCATACCAGTCACAGCTTTGACAGAAATCGCAGCACCGCCGCGGGTATCACCATCGAGCTTTGTAAGTACAGCTCCGTTAACATCAAGCTGCTCATTAAAGCTCTCTGCAACATTGACAGCGTCTTGACCTGTCATGGCATCGACAACAAGTAAAATTTCTTCCGGTTGAACAGCTTCTTTAATACGCTGCAGCTCACCCATGAGATCTTCATCAACATGCAGCCGTCCTGCGGTGTCAATTAAGACGTAGTCCCGGTGTTCATCTTTTGCCTGCGCAACAGCCCCTTTGGCAATATCAACCGGGTCCGCTTGATTTCCGAGAGAGTACACCGGCATATCGAGCTGTTTACCGAGGGTTTCAAGCTGATCAATCGCAGCCGGACGATAAATATCTGCAGCTGCTAAAAGTGGCTGGCGGTTATGCTCTTTGCGCAGATGATTGGCAAGTTTTGCAACGGTCGTCGTTTTACCAGCGCCTTGCAGACCGACCATCATAACGACAGTCGGCGGCTTATCAGCGTGAGCAATTTTACTCTGCTCGCCGCCCATCAACTCCTGCAGTTCTTCGTTTACGACTTTAATAACCTGCTGTCCCGGGGTTAAGCTTTTCAGCACTTCCTGACCGACAGCGCGCTCTTTGACCTGCTTAATAAACTTTTTAACAACTTTAAAGTTTACGTCCGCTTCTAAGAGCGCCAAGCGGACTTCGCGCATCATTTCGTCAACGTCCGCCTCCGTAACTTTACCTTTACCTTTAATTTTATCGAGGGTTCCTTGCAATCGTTCAGCGAGACCTTCAAAGGCCATTATTCTGTCCCCTCCTCTTCTAAATGCTCTAAACGCGTCACAACTGCGCTCAGCCGCTGTGAATCACCGGCTTCAAGTTCACCGCGCAGTTGTTGATACAAATTGTGACGCTCCATATATTTATAATAAAGTCCGAGCTTTGCTTCATATTCTTCAAGCATCTGCTCTGTACGGCGGATGTTATCGTACACCGCCTGCCTGCTCACATCAAACGTGTCGGCAATTTCGCCGAGCGAGTAGTCGTCGAGGAAATAAAGCTGTACATATTTTTGCTGCTTTTTTGTTAACAGCGGCTGATAAAAGTCAAACAACGCATTCATCCGCATCGTTTTTTCCAGCATATGACGACCCCTTGTTAAGTGAATTACCTTTACATCACTGCAATATACAGCATGCAGCCGAACGTGTCAAGTTTATCATTTTACACGGTTTTCAATGCTCCGGTCACCCTCAGCTTTCATCCGTTTCGTTTTCTTCTTCTGCTTCCATAATTTCTTTAAATAAGCTGTACACAAATTGATTGGAATCAAACGGCTGCAAATCTTCAGCCCGCTCACCAAGCCCGACAAACTTGACCGGGATATCAAGCTCATTACGCACCGCTAAAACGATACCGCCTTTTGCTGTTCCATCAAGTTTTGTAAGTACAATTCCGCTAACATCCGTTGCTTCTTGGAACGTCTTCGCCTGGCTCATCGCGTTTTGTCCTGTCGTCGCATCTAAAACGAGTAAAACTTCATGCGGCGCCTCTGGGATTTCACGCTGAATGACCCGTTTTACTTTTTCGAGTTCCTTCATTAGGTTCACTTTATTCTGCAGCCGGCCGGCCGTATCACAAAGCAGTACATTTGCTCCTTTAGAACGAGCGGATTGAATCGCATCGTACATCACCGCCGCCGGGTCTGAACCAGCCTGCTGTTTGACGACATCGACACCCACCTGGTTGCCCCATTCTTCGAGCTGTTCGATCGCCCCGGCACGAAAGGTATCGCCGGCGGCCATAACGACACGACTGCCTTCTTCTTTATATTTCTGTGCTACTTTTCCAATTGTCGTCGTTTTACCAACCCCGTTTACGCCGACAAATAATATGACAGTCATACCGTCTGCAGCATGTTGAATTGTGTTATCTTCACCACTTTTATCGAGCTTATCCGCAAGTTTTTCACTAATTAACGGCGCAAGTTCAGACGTATCTTTAATATTTTGCCGCTTCGCTTCGGTTTTTAATTCATCAATGAGCTCCATCACCGTTTCAACGCCGACGTCAGCTCCGATCAGTAATTCTTCAAGTTCTTCAAAGAAATCCTCATCAACTTTACGGTAGCGCGCCATTAAATCATTCATTTTTCCCGCAAACGAATCCCGCGTTTTTGCAAGCCCGTCTTTAAACTTTTCGGTAACCGTATCTGTCTGGCCTGACACACGGTCTTTTAATTTTTTGAAAAAACTCATCTGCTATATCTCCTTTCGTTCATTCCACGGTTTCAGCTTGGGGCGTCGTATAGCCGGAAGCTTCATCAATTTTGACAGAGATCGCCCGGCTTACACCTGACTCTTCCATTGTAATACCGTAAAGCGCATCAGCCTCTTCCATGGTTGCTTTCCGGTGGCTGACGACGATAAATTGTGTATCATGTTTCATTCGCTTTAAATAACCGGCAAACCGCGTTAAATTCGCTTCATCAAGCGCTGCTTCTACTTCATCAAGGACACAAAACGGCACAGGTTTTACGCGCAGGATCGCAAATAAAAGAGCGATCGCTGTCATCGCTTTTTCCCCGCCGGAGAGCAGCGAAAGCACTTGTTTTTTCTTGCCGGGTGGACGGGCTTCAATCTCTACGCCCGTATCAAGCAAATCTATTTCATTTGTTAATGTTAAGTCTGCTTCACCGCCGCCGAACAACTCTTGAAATACTGAACGAAAATGGGTCCGCACTTCATGAAACGTCTCCTGAAAACGGCGGGTCATTTCTTCATCCATTTCTTGTATCACTGACTGCAGCGTATCCCGGGCTTCGAGCAAGTCTTCCTGCTGCCCTTGCAAGAACTCAGCGCGCGCTTTTACCCGCTCGTATTCTTCAATCGAACCGAGATTGACCTCCCCGAGTTCCTCAAGGCTCCGCCGAATCAACTTCACCTGCTCGCGCGCTTCAGCTTCAGAAACGTGCAGTTCATATGCCGCTTTGGCCCGCTCAAACGTTAAGTTATATTCTTCAGAGAGCTCATTCAACTTTTGATCAAGCTCTACATCAATACGGGTAAGTGACACTTCAACTTCATGATGTTCATTCGACGTTTCTTGCAATTTCGTCTGCGCAGCTTTCAGCCGGGCATTGACATCAGCTTGCTGCTTTTTCATTTCTGTCTCTTCCTGCTGTTTTGCCTCAAGTTCTGCTGCAGCAGCTTCTTTTTCCGCACGGGCCGATTCTACATCCCCCTGCAGCGTACTTGAACCCCCTTGAACTTCGGTGACCCTTGCTTTTAAATCGTTCAATTCTTGATCCACTTCCGTTTTTAAACGTTCATTCTCCTGCATATCCTGCTTCAGCTCACGGACGCGCTCTTTTTGGTAAGCCGTTTGCTCTCTTGCGGCGGCGCGGCGGACATCTAAGTCGTTTTGCTTCTCTTTTAACGACTCACTTTTTGACTGTCTCGCCTGCTGCTCATTTTCGAGCTGATCCATTTCTTTCTGAAGGGCTTGCAGTGAAGTCTCAAGGGAGGCTGCTTCTGCTGCTGCTGTCTCTTTTCGTTCGTCAAAATCAGCCATCTCCGATTCCAGCTGAGCTTTCTCCCGTTCAAATAGCTGCATGCGTGAAGCAAGGTGCGCTTGGTGCTGCTTTGCTTTCTCATATTTTTGCCGCATCGTTTCAGCTGCTTCTCGGCTCGCTTCTAAACTGCTTTCAAGCTGTTTACGCTTTTCTTCAAGTTCACGGCGCTTTTCTTTTTTCTCCTGTACCTGCGCTTCAAAAGTTGCTGTTTTCTGCTCCATATGTTTAATTTTTTCAGCTAGTTCTTCACGTTCACGCTGCCGGCTCAACAGCTGCGCCCCGCCCTGCTTTTGACTGCCTCCGGTCATCGCGCCGCCTGGAGCAACAATATCTCCATCAAGTGTAATGACCCGGTACTTGTAGCTGCTGATTTTAGCGATCCGGTTCGCACTTTCAAGGTCCGAAGCGATGAATGTCCGGCCAAGTAGTGAAGCAATGACCGGCTGAAATTGCTGTTCGGTCGTGACAAGTTGGTCCGCTGTACCGTGATATCCTTCATCACGTGTCAACCGCTCTGTTACATCTATAGAAGCGGACTTCGCTTGCACACTCTCAAGTGGCAGGAACGTAGCACGCCCCTTTTTTTCAGATTTCAAAAGCTGAATGGCTTTGCGGGCATTTTGCTCTGTATCGACGATAATATTTTGCTGTGCAGCTCCGAGGGCGGTTTCGACTGCGGTTTCATACTGCTTTGGTACTTGCAGCTTTTCAATTACTGCACCGTAAACCCCGCTCAGCCGTTCACGTGCTTTTAAAATTTCTTTTGGCCCTTGATAAAAACCGGTGTAAGCCGTTTCCATCTCATCAAGTACGTGCTTCTTTGATCTTGCTTCTTGAATATGCCCGTAAGCTTCATACAATTTACTTTCATCTGTTTCAAGCTCGCGGTTCATTCGGTTTTGTGCATTTTCCTGTTCAGCTAAATCTGTTTTTGCCTGCTCGAGCTCTGCTTCTTGATGTGACAAAGCCGCTTTTGTCTCATTAACAGCAGCCTCTGCTTCATCACGTTCTTTTAACCACGCTTCATTTTCTTGAAACAAGCGGTCAAGTTTAGCTTGAGCACGGGATTTTTGTTCGGCTAAAGAATTTAACTCATTGCGCCTGGCAGCTTGCTCATTTAACGCTTCAATATAATCAGCTTTCAACTTTTCAAGTTCTTCACCGACGTTCCGGTTTCCTCCCTGGAGCTCGCCAGCGACGGTTTTTCGCTCTGTTTCAAGTTGCTCAAGTTCTGCTTCTTTTTCTTTTAGCTTTTTTGTTTCTGCCTTCAAGTGTTCATCTGCTTCACTGACAGCACTGCTTAACTCGCTTTGGCGTTTTTCAAGTTCTTCTAAGCGCTCAGCAGCATGGCGACTCCGCTCTTCTAACAACTCTTTCTGCCCTTCCTGCTTTTCGAGAGACTCGCCGGCGGTCATGCGGCGGCTCCGGGCTGCAGCTAAAGCTTCAGACACTTCGGCCAACTTGACGCGTACGCGTTCTGCTTCACTTTCAAGTTCAGAAACATTCATTTCTGCCGTTTGTTTTGCTTTTTCCAGACTGGCCGCTTTTGTTTTCAACTCAGACCAGCGTTTATGAGCTTCTTCAATGTCATAAACAGTCAATGCGATTGCAACGTTTTCCAGCTCTGCTTTTTTCGCTTTATAGTCCCGAGCCTCAGCTGCTTGAATTTCTAACGGCTCAAGCTGTTGTTCAAGCTCATGTAAAATGTCTTGTACGCGAGCAAGGTTATCGTTTGTGTCCGCAAGCTTACGCTCTGATTCACGTTTACGCGATTGATATTTAACAACACCGGCCGCTTCTTCAAAAATGACGCGCCGGTCTTCTGGTTTACTGGAAAGCACTTGTTCTACCTGGCCCTGGCCAATGATGGAATAAGCTTCACGGCCAAGACCAGAATCCATCATAACGTCGATAATGTCTTTACGGCGGCACGGCTGTCGGTTAAGTAAATATTCACTTTCACCGGAGCGGTACAACCGCCGCGTCAGGCTGATTTCAGTATAAGATAAGGGAAGAAATCCACTTTCATTATCAAGTACAAGCGTCACTTCAGCCATATTCACCCGCCGGCGCTCGTCACTGCCGGCGAAAATAACATCCGCCATTTTACTACCGCGGAGCGACTTGGCTGACTGCTCGCCGAGCACCCAGCGGATGCCGTCGGCAATATTGCTTTTTCCACTTCCATTTGGTCCGACAACGACGGTAATACCAGGCTCTATTTCAATATGTAACGGGTCAGCAAATGACTTAAACCCTTTCATTTCCATGCGTTTGAGGAACATGCCGGGTTTTCCTCCTCTATTTTCTCGGTGTGAAGCTTTACAATTTTATCATATCACTGTGGCCCAAAGAAGGGGATCACCAAGGTTTAAGCGAAAAACCGCCCGTTAATCTCCCTCGATAAACGCTAAACTCACCGTTGTACATTACGCATGCGAGCGTTACAATAAAAGTTAAGCCATTTCGGAAAGGGATGTTAGTTATCGGACTTGAAGTGAAATCTGAAGAAAACTTAGCCTTTATGCTGCGAAGCATCACAGAACAGCTACAGCTTGTAAATGAATCTGCGTTGCAGGTTGAACGCTTTGCCATTGAAAAATACGATGATGTGAAAGAGTTGTACGACTTTGTTTCATCAAAAGACTTAGTTTCTGTCAGTGAGATGGAAGCGATCGTTCAAGAACTTCGCAACTTGCAGAAATAACCTTAAAGCTTTATAAATGCAGCCCTGACTCATAGGGCTGCATTTAATATGCAAAAGTGAGCCCCGCATAAGCGGGGCTCAGACTGTCGACAAAGTTAAAAACCTATCATTCACGCACAGCTTACTGCTCTGAGCCGCGGGCTGTCCTATGAAGAGGAAAAACCGAACCATGAACGTAACCTTCACTTTCAGACGGACGCTTTCCCGAGGGCTTGGCTTCAGCTAACTTGTTCGAATATAAACCATTCGAACAAGTGGATCTTCAGCCTGCGCTTAATCCTCTGGGAGTCGCCGTCTTTTGTTTCGGTTACTTGTTATTTAAAGATGTTAAATAATATCCAATTGATGTCGTTCGTTTGATCAACGCTTATGAAGCATCGTTATGAATTGTATTCATGTAGATATTGCTTCATCACAACGATCTTTACAATTGATGACCTTCAAACTAAGCAAGGCTGTCGAACATCGGCTGCGACGCCACCAAAAACAGCGCGAGCCGAAAATCCCGCAGGCAATGACTTTCTGCCGAGGAAGTTGAGGCCGTGACGTGGGCTAAGCAGACAAGGTGACTTCAAGCGTGAGCGCAGATCAAACCGATGTCACACTTGTGCCCTCCGGGTGCTATTGTCCGCTGAAAAGCGACGTCAGCTTTCATTATTATTCGTGAAAGCTTGTCTCAACGTGTAAACCTCGCAAAAGCAGGGCTTACTTTTGTTCAAATGAGCGCCAGTCGTTCATGCCGAGTTTTGCGAGCGCATCCTGGGCGGCTGCCTGCTCTGCTTCTTTTTTCGAGCGGCCGGTGCCAGTTCCGACAACCTCTCCTTTTAACGAAACTTCTGAAACGAACTCACGGCTGTGCGCCGGACCTTTTTGGTCTGCAATTGCATACGAGAGGCTGCCTAGTCCGTCGCGCTGCACCGATTCCTGCAGCTGCGTTTTAAAATCTAATAGATGGGTGAACTCGCCACGGTCAATCCGTTTATAAGCCGACATTTTCATAAACGCATATACCGAGGCCAAACCACCATCTAAATAAAGGGCACCTACAAATGACTCAAACACATCTGCAAGCAGTGCCGGACGATCACGCCCGCCGGTCATTTCTTCACCTTTACCGAGCAGCACATAACTGCCAAACCCAAGTTCCTCTGCCATTTCCGCAAGCGAAGGTTCACACACGACAGCCGCACGCAACTTCGTCATTTCCCCTTCACTCATCTCAGGAAACTGTAAATACAAATATTCCGAGACCGCAATCTCAAGCACCGCATCGCCTAAAAACTCCAAACGTTCATTATCATACACATCATTCATCCGGTGTTCATTTACATAAGATGAGTGCGTAAACGCTTGAATAAATAACGCATCGTTTCCATACGGCAGGTTTAGCTCTTTCAACAACGTTTGAAAAACTTTGCGCTCACTTCCTTGTACCGGCAGCTGTGGAGATTCACTCATTTCATACGCCTCCTTTCTTGACCATGATAGGAAGCCCCAAGCCGTTTAAACGACTCGGGGCTTTTCAATTCATTAAGACTGCTGACCTTCTATGTAATTTACAACGTCAGCAACCGTAGTGATTTGTTCAGCTTCTTCGTCGGAAATTTCAAGATCAAACTCATCTTCAAGCTCCATGACAAGCTCAACAACGTCTAGTGAGTCTGCACCGAGGTCCTCTTTAAACGTCGCTTCCGGCTTGACTTCTTCTTCATCAACACCGAGACGATCCACTACGATCTTTTTAATGCGATTAAGTGTATCTGCCATTTTTAGTTCACCTCCTCTAAAACTAATCATTCCCATAAACTACGGCTATTATAGGATAAACCGCAAAAGAATGCCAGAGCTTTCTTTCCTACATCGCCATCCCGCCGTCGACATGAAGGGTTTGACCGGTCATGTAGCTGCTGTCTTCTGAAGCGAGAAACCGTACGGTACGAGCCACTTGTTCTGGAGCTCCGAGCTCTGCAAGTGGAATTTGTTTCAGCAGCTCTTCTTTTACATCTTCACCGAGCTCATCGGTCATATCTGTAGCGATGAAACCAGGTGCTACTGCATTTACCCTGATGCCTCGCGGGGCAAACTCGCGGGCAAGCGACTTCGTTAAACCAATGACGCCGGATTTTGCAGCGACGTAATTCGCTTGTCCGGCATTGCCAAGCACCCCTACGACTGAAGCAATATTAATGATCGTACCGCCGCGGTTTTTCATCATTGGACGAGCCGCCGTTTTCGCAACGTTAAACGTGCCTTTTAAGTTCGTATCCATCACAGCATCCCAGTCTTCCTCTTTCATACGCATAACAAGGTTATCACGGGTAATGCCGGCATTATTGACGACGATATCAAGTGTGCCGAATGCTTCAGCTGCTTCTTTAAAAAGCCGTTTCACTTCTTCCTCTTTTGCTACATCCGCCTGCACAAGCAGTGTTTCTGCGCCTTCTGCTTCACAAGCTGCTTTCGTTTCTTCTGCTTTATCGCGGCTGCCTGCAAAATTAATGACAACATTGGCACCGGATTTTGCAAGTTCAACTGCGATTGCTCGGCCGATCCCGCGTGAAGCGCCTGTAACGAGTGCGTTTTTTCCAGAAAGCATTAGCCGTCGCCCCTTTCAAGGTTAAGTAGTTGTTCAAGTGATGCTTCATCTTCAACCGCAAGTACTGTAATATCTTTACGCTGAATCTTGCGGACGAGGCTCGAGAGTACATTTTTGCTGCCGATCTCGACAAATGTGTCCACGCCTTCATCAAGAAGTGTGCGAACGGTATCTTCCCACAAAACCGGGGATGTCACCTGCGATACAAGTCCGTCCTTTAAGGCTTGTGCATCTGTGGTCGGCTTTGCATTGACGTTTTGAACGACAGGAATCTGGGCATCCGTGAAACTTAAACCATCAAGTACCTCCGTTAAACCATCTGCTGCCGGCTGCATTAACGAAGAATGAAACGGTCCGCTTACATTTAACGGTACGACCCGCTTAGCCCCTTCTTCTTTCAGCTTCTCGCCGGCGCGTGCAACGCCGCTTGCTGATCCGGAAATAACGATTTGACCCGGTGCATTCATATTCGCTGCTTCTACAGCCTCTCCTTCAGCCTGGACAGCTTCAAGGACAGTTTCTAAATCTTCACGAGCCATGCCCATAACTGCGGCCATCGTTCCTTCGCCTGCCGGTACCGCTTCTTCCATTAAACGACCGCGGGCATGCACAGCTTCTACAGCTTCAGCAAACGATAACACACCGGCTGCAACGAGTGCAGCATACTCTCCAAGGCTGTGACCGGCTGTGAAATCCGGCCGGATGCCGGCAGCTTCAATGGCTGGCAGGAATGCACACGAGGCTGTAACAAGTGCAGGCTGTGCATTTTCCGTTTTCGTCAATGTATCTTCAGGACCTTCAGCCATAAGATGCGTTAAGTTGTAGCCGACCGCTTCATCTGCGGCTTTGCCAATGTCTGCTGCTTCTTGACGGTTTTGCATCAGCTCCTGGGCCATGCCGACCGCTTGTGAGCCTTGCCCTGGAAATAAAAACGCAAGCTTCCCCATTACGCATCTGTCTCCTTCAATTCATCATTTTCAATTTCACGCTTGAGCACCCCGCACACATCTTCAAGCACCATTTCACGTGCTTGGCGAAGCGCGTGATAAACCGCGGTATGATCCGAGGAACCGTGGGCTTTCACAACCGGGGCCTGTAAACCGAACAAACCTGCACCCCCGTACTGGGCATAGTTCATTTGATCGCGGATCGTTTGAAAGCTCGGCTTCAACACCCCGGCAGCCAGCTTATTTTTCACTGAAGACGTCAGTTCCTGCTTTAAAATCGAAAAAAGTGCGCCGGCTGTGCCTTCAATTGATTTCAAAACGAGATTCCCAGAGAACCCGTCAGCGACAACAACATCTGCCGCCCCTTCAAGCAGTTCGCGGGCTTCTACATTGCCGGCGAAATTGTGCGACTGCCCCTCGAGCAGCTCATAAGCCGATTTTGTTAACTCGTTTCCTTTTCCTGTTTCACTACCGACGTTTAAAAGACCGACAGATGGCGCTTCTCGTTTTTGCACTTTTTCCATATAAACGCGTCCCATACGGGCATACTGGGCTAAATGCTCGGCTTTTGCATCAACGTTTGCCCCGACATCAAGCAGTAAAAAGCCTTGTCCATCAACGGTCGGAAGCATTGGTGCAAGTGCCGGACGGTCAATCCCGTCAAGCCGGCCGATATGGAGCAGACCTGCTGTCATCAGTGCACCAGTATTGCCTGCTGATACGCACGCATCTGCCTCACCTTCACGTACTAAACGCATGGCGACAACGAGCGAAGCGTCTTTTTTACGCCGAACAGCCCGCGTCGGGTTGTCGTCGCCTTCGATCGTTTCTTCAGCGTGAATGATTGTGATCCGCGGCTGATCACTCATATGTTCACGAATCATTTCTTCTTTTCCGACAAGCAGCACTTCAAGGTCTTCGAATGTTTTTACAGCTGCAATAGCTCCGGCAATTTGCGCTTTCGGTGCGTTATCGCCGCCCATAACATCAATTGCTAGTTTCATTTGCTGTTTTGCCCCCTTCAAGTTCTTCCCCTGTCCGGTACATCCGGAAAGTTCCGGAGAAGACATGGTCCGAACCTACATAGCTCTCCACACCAACAACCGTCCGGGCAGGCGTTTGATCTTTTACAACCGCTTTTGCGACAACCCGCTCGCCTTCTTTCACCTGACGGATAAACTGCACTTCGCTCGAAGCAGTAAGTGCGAGCGCCTCATCAATAATCGCCACAGCAAGCGAGTTTGCCTGCGCAAATAAATGATGCCCGCGGGCAATGCCGGTGCGAGAAAAAACATGTTCCTTTTGAATATCTAAAACCGAAATCGCCGTATGATCAAGCGTTAAATCAACAATTTCTCCAATAACTTCATCTTCACCGAGTGCTTTCACTTCATCAAACCGCCGGCGGGCAACATGTTTGATGCGTTCGCGCAGTTCCGGTATGCCTAAAGCCATCCGGTCAAGCCGAATCGTCTGCACGCTCACTTCAAAAGCTTCGCTCAACGCCTCATCTGTTGTAAATGGGTTTTTATCCACCATTTCCTGCAGCTCTTGCTGCCGTTCTGCTTTCGGACGCTTCGCCACCGGTTGATCACCCACTTTTATGACTAGGTACTAATGGTAGTATATAATGGTTCCCGGCTGCTTTCAACAGCTAATCGAGCTTTTCCTCTTGAAACACCCCTGCATCTTCTAAATAAGCCCACAGTTTCGGGTAAGCTCCAGCGGACCAGAATTCTTCAGACGACGTAAGTGCGGCAACATCTGCCCGTGCCGTTTCAAGGGCTCGTTTATCGTGGACAGGATCCGCCATTTGAAAATCAGGAAGCCCGCTTTGTTTATCACCGAAAAAATCGCCGGGCCCCCGCAGCTCTAAGTCACGTTCGGAAAGCACAAACCCATCATTCGTTTCGGTCATAATCCGCATCCGCTCTTGCCCATTTTCAGACGACGGTTCGGCAAGGAGAATACAATAGGACTGGTGCTCTCCGCGCCCGACACGGCCGCGCAGTTGGTGCAGCTGGGCCAGGCCAAACCGGTCCGCATCATAAATGAGCATCATTGTCGCGTTTGGCACGTTCACGCCGACTTCCACGACCGTTGTAGAAACGAGCACATGCGCTTCACCTGCAGCGAACGAAGCCATCACACCTTCTTTTTCTTCTGCCGGCAGCCGGCCGTGCATTAAACCGATCTGATGTGTCGGTAACAACTCCTGCATCATTTGATGAACATCAACAGCGTTTTGTACATCAAGCTGCTCTGATTCCTCAATTAACGGACAGATAACATATGCCTGACGTCCAGCAGCAAGCTCTTTTTTCATGAAACCGACGACTCGTTCAAGCATATCAGGCTTTGCCCAATACGTTTCAATCGGTTTTCGTCCCGCAGGGAGTTCATCAATGGATGAGACGTCCATATCGCCAAATGACGTAATCGACATGGTTCGCGGAATCGGGGTCGCCGTCATAAATAACACATCTGGTGATGCGCCCTTTTCCTTCAATACGCGGCGTTGCCGAACGCCAAAGCGGTGCTGTTCATCCGTAATCACCAACCCTAAGTCGTGAAATGGAACATCCGGTTGAATTAAAGCATGGGTTCCGATAACTAAATCCAATTGATGAGCTTCAAGTGCTTCGTAACGCTTCCGCTTTTCTTTTGCTGTCATTGAGCCTGTGAGCAGCGCACACTTCACACCAAATGAAGCGAGCCATTTTTCAGCTTCTTCAGCGTGCTGTTCAGCTAAAATTTCTGTCGGTACCATAAGCGCCGCCTGTTTGCCGGCAGTTACAGCAGCATAAACAGCGATCAATGCTACAAGTGTTTTACCTGAGCCTACATCTCCTTGCAAAAGCCGGTTCATCCGCAAATCGGAGCTCATGTCCTGCAGCACTTCTTGAATCACGCGGTGCTGCGCTTTCGTTAACGTAAATGGAAGAGAAGCCATAAACTGGTCAACTTGATCACGATCAAAGACGAGTGGTGTTTTATCCTCCCCCCGGCGTTGATACTGCTTATAAGCTAAGAGCTTTAACTGAAATAAAAAGAATTCTTCATAAACGATGCGGCGGCGGGCGTGCTTTAACGCTTCACGCGAACTTGGGCGGTGAATTTCAAACAAAGCTTCAGCCCGGGTTGGCAGCCGGTATCTCTCCAACAGCGGAGCAGGAAGCAGCTCAGGGACTTCTTCTCCATAAGCTTTCAACCCTTCCTGGATCCACTTTTTCAATTGAGTCATGTTAATATCGCTTGTGACAGAATATACCGGCGCAAGTTTGCCGCTTTCCGATGGCTCACCCTTGTACACCTGCTGGGCGGTCAGCTGCAGCCGGTGTTTATCAAACTTACCGCTCACTGTAACCAATGCCCCCTGCGTAATTTGACGCTTTAAAAAAGCACGGTTAAATACGGTAACAGTCACGAGTACACCGCCTGTTTCGATCCGAAATGTTAAGCGCGTTTTTTTCTTGCCGAAATACCTAACCGATGGTTCAGACTGCACCCGGCCGATCAAGGTAGCCCGTTCATCATGGGTTAAGTCTTCAACACGGCGCGGCTCGTAGTCTTCATAACGAAACGGTACATGATTAATTAAATCAAATACCGTTTGAATACCGAGCTTTGCCAAATGTGCTGCTGATTTGTCGCCAACACCACTGACAGCGGTCACCGGCGGTGCACTTTCAGCGTTCATGAGCGATCAAGGGAAATATTAAAAATTTCAGTCTCGAGACGGCGGCCGGTTGGTGTTGCAGCTAGGCCTCCCCGGGCTGTTTCTTTTAAGTCATCCGACATATTTTCCCCAATTTTATACATTGCTGTAATGACTTCATCGACCGGAATCCGGCTTTCAATGCCGGCAAGGGCCATGTCCGCCGCCATTAAAGCAATCGAAGCACCGGCAGCGTTTCGCTTTACGCATGGCACTTCCACAAGCCCGGCGACAGGGTCACAAACGAGCCCGAGCATATTTTTGAGCGTCATCGCCATGGCATGACCACTCTGCTCCGGTGTCCCCCCGGCAAGTTCTGTGATTGCAGCAGCAGCCATTCCGGCGGCTGACCCTACTTCTGCCTGACACCCGCCAGCGGCACCTGAGATGGAGGCATTATTGGCCACAACCATGCCGAATGCACCAGAGGTAAACAAAAACTTGACCATATCTTCGCGCGTTGGATTGAGCTGATCTTTCACAGCAAATAATGTACCCGGAACTACGCCGGCAGAACCGGCAGTCGGTGTGGCACAAATGGTTCCCATCGCGGCATTTACTTCATTTGTCGCCATCGCTTTTGCTACCGCATCGAGAAGTACGGGCCCGGATAATGTGTTTTGTTTCGCGGCATAGGCTGCAAGCCGCTTGCCGTCGCCTCCTGTAAGTCCTGAGACTGACTCAACATCCTCGTTAATGCCGCGGTCTACTGCCTGCTCCATAATATCGAGACGTTCTTCCATCGTCTGCAATACTTCGTCACGCGTTTTTCCTTTTTCGTGAATTTCTTGTTGAATCATAACCTCTGCAATGGATCCTTCTTTCATGACTGCACGCTCAATCAGTTCAGCTGCATTTTTAAACACCGCGATCCCTCCTTAATCTTGAATTTTAGCGACTTGAATCACGTGATCAAGTTTCTCCAAATCTGTTAATACAGCCGCATCTACCGGCTGGTCAACTTCAATCACCATTAAAGCTTCTTCACCTTTATCTCTGCGTGAAACTTCCATATGACCAATGTTCATTTCCCGTTCTGCCAGTTGATTAGAAACTTCAGCAATGACACCGTACCGGTCTTGATGCACGATAAAAATTGCAGGATGATGACCGGACAAGCGCAGGTCAAAGCCGTTCAGTTCCGTAATTTCCACTTTTCCTCCGCCGATGGAAATGCCGACAATCTCCATTTCGCGTTCACCTTTTTTCAGACGGAGACGGACAGTATTTGGGTGATCCGTAACGGCATGCTCTTCAAACCAGCGCAGTTGAATTCCTTGATCTTCAGCAAGTTGAATGGATTCAGGCAGGCGTTCATCAAATGTATCAAAATCAAGCAGACCGCCGGCCAAAGCAACATCTGTTCCGTGCCCCCGGTATGTTTTTGCAAACGAGCCGTACAAATGGATCTGCACCTCTGTTGGCGCCTCACCAAACAGCAAACGTGCAAGCCTTCCAATCCGGGCTGCACCGGCAGTATGAGAACTCGACGGACCAATCATGACCGGTCCTATAATATCAAATACGCTGCGATACTTCATTCATTCTTCCTCCTACCTCATTAAGATAGCGCTTTCATAATTTAACAGCTTGATTTTAAAAAACGGCCATTTGCTGCCGTACCTTCCGCAGGCACGGAAAAACAAATGACCGACTCGGTTGTTTTCAGGCATCATTGTACATCGGTGCTACTGCAACAGCAATTGTCCCCGGGCCTACGTGAGCGCCGATGACTGGACCGATACTTGATTCAAACACTTGCTGCACGTCAAATGTACCTTTGAGCATATCAAGAACTTCTTCAGACGATTCATGAGGGCCTGCGATACAAACACTCACTTGAACTGGCTTTGACTTAAATTCATCAGCTAACAAATCATTCATACGAAGGAGCGCTTTTTTCTTACCGCGTACTTTATCGGCAGCATAAACTTCACCTTCATTCGTTAATGACAAGATCGGCTTCATTTTTAATAAAGACCCGAGCATAGCTGATGCTTTGCCGATACGTCCATTTTTCTGTAAATACTCAAGCGTATCTACAACGAAAAAGACCCGGGATTTTTTGAGTAAATCGTCCAACCGCTCGCGGCAGGCTTGTGCATCAGCACCGCTTTGTGCAAAGCGGGCGAGCTCGAGCACAATTAAGCCAAAGGCCATGCTTGCCCGTTTTGTATCCACAACATCAATATGAAGCCCTTCAACTTCTTCTTTCGCGATTGTTGCTGCTTGATACGTCCCGCTTAAACGGCTTGATAGATGAAGAGAAAGCACCGTCGTATCTTCACCATACGTTTCTTTCACCTGCTTATACACCGTTTCAAACTCATGCGGGGTCGGCTGCGACGTTTTCGGCACCCCGTCTGCCGTTTGCAGTTTTTCATAAAACGCTTCTGCCGTTAAATCTACACCATCTTGATACGTGGTGCCGTCCGGGAAAGTCACCCGAAGCGGAACAACGGTAATATCAAGCTCTTCAATAAGTTCTTTCGGCAGGTCTGCGGTACTATCGGTTACAATCTTTACACGACTCATATCAATTGCCCCTTTCCGAGTTCCAATTCATTACTCTGCCGCAAAAATATACGGATAAATCGGCTGACCACCTTCATGCACTTCAAGCTCAACATCACGATAGTTTTCCTCAATGTAAGTTTTAATGGCTTCAGTTACAGCTGAATCAGCATCAGCCCCAGCGAGCACTGTCACAATTTCAACATCTTCTGAAATCAACTGCGGTAGAAATTCAAGCACAGCGGTTTCAAGTGAAGGGCTTGTTGCTGCAATATCTTTTTCGACCATTGCCATAAAATCACCTTCATTAATCTCACGACCGTTAAGCGATGTATCTCGAACAGCCCATGTGACCTGCCCGGTTCGAACTTCCTTTAGGCTTTCATTCATCGTTGATTCAAGTTCATCTGCTGCTAGCGTGCTATCATAAACAAACAGTGCCGCCATCCCTTGAGGTACAGACTTCGATGGAATCACACGCACATCTTTATCCGCCACCTCGGCTGCCTGTTCAGCTGTCATTACGATATTTGAATTGTTTGGAAACACAAAGACGGTTTCAGAAGTTGAAGCTTCAATTGCCGCCACAATATCTTCTGTGCTCGGATTCATCGTCTGACCGCCTTCAATGACTTGTGTGGCACCAAGACTTTGGAACAAAGCTTTAATGCCATCGCCCATAGAGACCGTTACAATACCGTAGGCACCTTCAGGCACGACCGGAGCTTCAGCGGGCTGTTCCTCTTGGTTTTCCCGGTGGTTTAAGGCAGCATGCTGTTCACGCATATTTTCAATTTTAATGTTCATTAAACTACCGTGCTTTTGAGCTAAAGTCATTGCTTCTCCTGGGTGCTCCGCATGGATATGTACTTTTACTAAATCTTCATCGCTGACAACTAGAAGCGAGTCACCGAAACGACCGATATCGCGGCGGAATACATGCTCATCAAAAGGCTGACTGTCCTCAGAAAGACGTACCATAAACTCTGTACAATAGCCGTACTCAATATCCGCAGGATCGAGCTGGTCATGAAGGTTCTGGTGCGCTGCATCAAAGTTTTCTTCACTCTCTAGTACTTGTCCTTCATCAATTTCCGGGCGCTCTTCGCCGCGTAAATACGCAAGCATTCCTTGATATATATAAACAAGGCCCTGTCCACCGGAATCTACAACCCCTGCTTCTTTTAAAGCGGGGAGCTGGTCCTGGGTACGCTCAAGCGCTGCCTGGCTTTCTTCATAAGCTGCGTTCAATACACCTTCTACTCCGCTGCTGTTTGAAGCTGCTTTTTTCGCTGCCTTCGCTGCATCTTTTGCTACGGTTAAAATTGTACCTTCTACCGGCTTCATCACAGCTTGGTAAGCCATATCCACCCCGGACTGAAGAGCTTTTGCTGTATTTTCACCGTTAAGCTCGTCTTCTAGTTCCACGCCTTTTGCAAAACCACGGAACAACTGCGATAATATGACGCCGGAATTCCCACGCGCGCCCATTAACAAGCCTTTAGAAAACGTTTTTGCCGCCGCACCTGCATGACTCAGCCCGGCGTGCTCAATTTCTTTCACGCCGGAGCTCATTGTTAAGTTCATATTCGTTCCGGTATCACCATCAGGCACCGGGAAAACATTTAACGCATCAACACGTGCAGCGTTCGCTTTCAGGCGATGTGCACCTTCAACGAACATCGCTGCCAATGTTTTGCCATTCACTA
The DNA here is from genome assembly GCF_003014715.1 of Salsuginibacillus halophilus. Taxonomy (GTDB): domain Bacteria; phylum Bacillota; class Bacilli; order Bacillales; family Marinococcaceae; genus Salsuginibacillus; species Salsuginibacillus halophilus. The sequence continues at coordinate 59,754 of NZ_PYAV01000001.1, read as the reverse complement.
CTTTCATCTCCATCGTTCCTCCTCAAGCCTCAGCCTATGAATTGGCAACCCGCACCCCTTGAACAAAAATGTTCACTGCGTCAACAGAGAGGCCGAGCATCTGCTCTAGTTGATATTTTACTTTCGTCTGAACGTTATACGCCACTTCGGAAATTTTTGTTCCGTAACTGACGATAATGTACATATCAATATGAATCTCTTCTTCAACTTCACGGATCACAACCCCGCGGGTAAAGTTCTCTCGTTTCACGAGTTCGCTTAAGCCGTCTTTAATCTGCTTTTGCGAAGCCATTCCGACGATGCCGTAGCAGTCGACAGCTGCTCCTCCAGCGATTGTTGCTACAACCTCGCGCGATACATCAATGGATCCTAATTGTGAATTCATTTCAATAGCCATGAAATCCATCCTCCTTTAGCGGACTGCTCGTTCAGCTAACGCTATTTTACTATACCGGACGTGTTTTTCAAAGGAAGATTCCCCCCGGAATTAGGACAGACGTAGAAATTACCAATCCTTATGTTGCAAAACTAGAAACATATGTGCTACGATAAGTCAGTATGAAATCGTTGAGATTTTAAACGATGCTGATAGGAGGTGCATGACATGGCTCGTAAATGCTACGTAACCGGAAAAGGCCCAAAATCGGGCAACAACCGTTCCCACGCGAACAACTCCACGAAGCGCCGCTGGAACGCGAACGTACAAAAAGTCCGCATCCTCGTTGACGGTAAGCCAAAGCGCGTATACGTCTCCACAAAGGCGCTAAAAGCTGGCAAAGTTACGCGTGTATAATTCATAAAAAACACCTGGCTGAGCTGCCAGGTGTTTTTTATGAATTAATCTTCACGTCGTACAGAATGCAGTACAGCCCGCACAAAACCTCCGAGAAACTTCGGTAATTTAATCGTATAAAACTTCATGCAATCGGCCCCTTTCCCTCAAGGTAACTCCAGCCCTGCTCGTGCAGCGGCACCAGCCGTCTTCTTTAGCCTCTTTTTCATATATATTCAAGAACGTACAGATAGTACATCATTTTTAAGAAAAAATCTCAGACGACCTTTTTTTCAGCTTGGTGTGAACAAAAACTTTTATATAAAAATTTATCTAGCTTCCTCTTTTTGCGTGCGATTTATCTATCTATAGGCTTTATGTTTTGGCCTTCACGTCAATACTTCGGTTGATTTATGTAAGCTTTACTGTATTACATACACGCTAACCCAAAATTTTTAAAGGGCACAAAGGTCATACAACTTATTTTACAGTGAATGCCTAGCACACGTTTTGAACGTTTGTACAGTCCGCCCTTAAAAAAGTAACAAATACGCTCAATAACCTTTTAATATAAAGCATCTTATGTATGACAAATCAGCTTTAATTCTCATCCCCTGGAAAAACCTCTAAGATGTCTGGTATAAAGACGTAAAAAACATCCGGAGCCTTCTAGCCCCGGATGCTTTTAACGGCCTCTGCCATATTTTCAGCTTTATAAATGGATGAACCTGCGACTAATACATTCGCACCTGCATCGCGGCAGGCAGCCGCTGTTTCTTCATTAATTCCACCGTCAATTTCAATCAAAAGTTCAGGATTTTTTTCTGCAGCCAAGTGAGCCACTTCACGAATCTTTTCTACAGCTTCCGGGATAAACGACTGACCGCCAAAACCCGGGTTAACCGTCATTAATAACACTAAATCAACATCAGCAATCACATGTTTGATCATGTCCACCGGCGTATGCGGATTTAATACGACGCCGCTCTTTGCACCTTCAGCATGGATTAAGCTTATGGTCCGGTGCAGGTGCGGACAAGTTTCAGCGTGGACTGAAATGATTGAGGCCCCTGCTTGTCGAAACGCCGGAATGTATTGATCCGGGTTTTCAATCATTAAATGCACATCAAGTGGTAGCGATGTATGAGGCTGAATTGCTTCTACAACATTCGGCCCCATCGTAATATTTGGTACGAAGTGACCATCCATCACATCGACGTGTATAAAATCTGCCCCAGCTGCTTCGGCACGTTCAACTTCGTCCTGCAGCCGGCTGAAATCTGCGGCTAATATCGATGGCGCAATTTTTGTCATTAATACAACCTCCGAGATTGAATTTCATCATAAAACGAAAGATAATGCTGATAACGCTCTTCTGCAACTTCTCCTTCAGATACAGCTGCCTTCACTGCACAACCAGGTTCATTTTTGTGAGCACACCCGCGGAACTTGCAGTCTGGCAACCGTTCACGCATCTCCGGAAAATAAAGCGTTAAATCTTTAGCTTCGATCCCGTGAAACTCAAGTGAACTAAAGCCTGGCGTGTCAGCAATCCGGCCCCCATTTACGTTCCAAAGTTCAACGTGACGGGTGGTATGACGGCCGCGTCCAAGCTGAGCAGAAACTTCACCTGTCTCAACTTGAGCTTCAGGGGCAAGCACATTTAAAAGCGTTGATTTACCAGCACCGGATGGACCACTTAGAACAGTGATCCGCTGATCCAGCTCTGCTGTTAACGCCGGTGGCGGCCCTTCCTCAAGCAGACGGGTAAAATAAACGTCATAACCGACATCTTCATAAAGCCGTTTATAAACGTTTAAAAGTTCCAAATCATCATCACTCACTTGATCAAGCTTTGTAATAACAATGACCGGCTCAATGTCTTCTGCTTCAGCATGAACGAGTACACGATCAAGAAAGTACGAAGAAAAATCAGGGTCTTTTGCGGCACAAATGATATACGCTTGATCCACATTTGCTACTGGCGGACGGAGCAGCATATTATCACGTTCATGTACCTCAGTAATGTAAGCCCCGTCTTTAGAAAAAGAAACCCAGTCCCCGACAATCGGCTTAACATTATCTTTGCGAAACCGTCCACGGGCCCGGCACTGATAGCGCCCGGTTTCGTCTTCAACGTCATAAAACCCGCCAATAGATGTCATAATCCGTCCTTCAGCCATATATCCTCCTGTTTAACCGTCATATGAAAATTCGTTCGCCTGCATTTCTTCTCCATCAATATACAACGTGTACTGACCATCTGTTTCCGGTGTCACAATAAGCGGCACGTGATACGTTGTTGAAGCATTGATTTCTTCTTCAATGTAAGTTGCTTCCCCTTCGCTTTCAGCGTCTTCATAAGTGATCAGTACTTCATAAGCATGATCACTCTCTTCATCAGCAATATCAACTGGAACAACGGCTTCTACCGTTTCAAATGGAGGCTCTTCCTCCTCCTCTTCTTCGGTTTCTTCAGGACCAAGCGAAAGCGTAAAACTTACTTCACTTCCTTCACGAACCGTTTCATATGGACCGGGTTGCTGCTCAATGACGCGGCCTGCTTCGACTGAATCATGATGAGCTTCAGCAAAATTGTGCGCTAAGTTGTGGGAACTTACATAACTACGTACAACGTCTTCGCTTTCTCCTTGAAGATTATCAAGTGTCACTTCAGGCCGTTCACTTACTGTGAGTACCACCGTTTCTTCTTGAACAACGATGCGCTCACCCGCTTCTGGACTTTGGTCAATCACTGTATCTTCTTCTAGCCCGCTCACTTCTTCACTTTCGGTTTCAACATCTTCAAAAGCAGCAAGCTCTTCTTCAGCAGATGACAGCGGCAAGTCTATGACATCCGGCATTTCTTCTGTTTCTGGTCCGTCACTTACAAACAATTGAATATCTGAACCTTCTTTAACAGTCCTGCCTGCACCAGGATTTTGTCGGATCACGGTGTCTTCTTCCAATTCATCGTTATACTCACGTTCAATATCAGCGCTTAAATCTGCCGCCTCGAGCTCTTCTTCCGCTTCATCAATTGTAAGTTCTTCAACGTCAGGTACGTCAACATCATCAAGACCAAACATCATCGGCACAATCGTAAAAGCAGCAAGTAAGCCACCGAAAAACACGATAAATGCCGCAAACAAAGGAAGCAGGAAACGCTTCTTTTTCTTTGGAGGCGGGTCAGCAGGCGCCGGTTGTTCTTCTTTTACGTCTGCATAATCGTTTTGAGAAACTGCCGGCATTTCAATCGTTGCTTCATCATCTACCTCATCCATTAACGCAGGTGCTTCACTGCGCCGCTCAAGCGAGAGACAAGTTTTAACATCTTGCTGAAAATCCTGCACAGAAGCATATCTTTGGGCAGGGTCTTTTGCTGTTGCATACAATATGGCATTGATTAATGGCTGCGGCAGACTTTCACGCTTTACTGCAGGATCAGGAAGTGGCCGCTGCACGTGCTGCAAAGCAACAGATACAGCAGAGTCACCACCAAATGGGAGTTCACCTGTCACCATCTCATAAAGCACAATCCCGAGCGAGTACGTATCAGACCGCTCTGTCACAACGCCGCCGCGTGCCTGCTCCGGTGATAAATAGTTGGCCGTTCCCATAATAGACTCAGTTTGGGTTAACGTCTGTCCCCCGCTAGTCGCCCGGGCAATCCCAAAGTCTGTCACTTTCGCATTGCCACTTTCGTCAAGCAAAATATTATGCGGTTTGACATCCCGGTGCACAATGCCGAACTGGTGCGCATGCGCAATTGCAGAGGCTATCTGATTGAACAGCTCCACCACTTCTTCAAGCGGAAGTGGACCACGCCGCTGAATATGTGACTTCAACGTCTCACCTTCGACATACTCCATAACGATGTAATAAACCTCATCTTCATCGCCAATATCATAAATCTCAACGACATTTTGATGACCGAGGCTTGCTGCTGCTTCTGCTTCGCGACGGAAACGTTCAATAAACGCTCCTTCTTCGGCGTGCTGCGGCTGCAGTACTTTTAAAGCCACCGTCCGGTCAAGAATTCGATCCTCTGCTTTGTATACATACGCCATCCCGCCGCCGCCGATTGCTGCAGTGATGTCATATCGTTCGTTGATGCGTTGTCCAATCATAATGAATCACCTTTCGGCTGTTTCAACGGCCGGATACTGAATGAGCGCGACCGTAATATTATCGTCACCGCCGGCTTCATTGGCGGCATCGATCAACGTCCGGGCTGCCTCTGAAAGCGGGTGCCGGGTTAGCATATCATGAATGCTTTCGTCTGCGACTTTATCTGTCAGACCGTCTGAACATAACAAAACCAAGTCCCCCGGCGCCCAAGCCGCTTCAACGACTTCCGGGGTAACTGTGGTTTCTGTACCTAGTGCCTGTGTTAATACATTTTTACGCGGATGCACTTCAGCTTCAGCTTCGCTGATCTCGCCTTGGTCCACCAATTCATTGACAAGCGATTGATCCCGGCTCACCTGAGTTAGGCCTTCCTGATGGTAATGATAGGCCCGGCTGTCCCCGACATGTCCGATGACTACCTTCTCCTGATCGGCGACAGCTGAAATGAGGGTCGTCCCCATCCCGCGGTAAGCAGAAACTTCATTTGCTTTTTCGTAAATCCGGTGGTTTGCTGCCGCAATCACTTCCGTAAGCCACGTTGCTGCATGTTGTACAGGGTCTACTTCTCCTGGATCATTCCAGGCGGCTTCTACAGTTTCAGCTGCCATGAGGCTTGCTACATCACCGGCATTATGCCCGCCCATACCATCACAAACGACAGCCAGTGCCTTGTCTTCTTCTTCACGGCAGAATCCTTGGTCTTCATTATGCGGCCTTTTTTGGCCCTTATCAGTTAAAAACGCAGTTTTCAATAGAAATCTCACTCCGTTTCTTCAGAACGCTCCTTCGCGCGCAGCTGACCGCACGCGGCATCAATGTCATGTCCTTGCTCGCGGCGGATCGTTACGTTCACACCACGATCTTTTAATGTTTTTTCAAAGGCAAAGATATCATCACGAGACGTTCGAACATAATCGCGTTCCGGCACATCGTTTACTGGGATTAAATTGACGTGGCACTTTAACCCGTGAATTAAATCCGCAAGTTGATGCGCGTGTTCTACTTGATCATTCACCCCGCCAAACAAACCGTATTCAAAAGTGATTCGACGGTTCGTTTTTTCTTGATAGTAACGGATTGAATCCATCAGCTTTTCAAGCGGCCAAGCCCGGTTGACAGGCATTAAACGGCTGCGGATTTCTGTTGTCGGCGCGTGCAGTGACACAGCAAAGTTAATCTGCGTCTTTTCATCAGCAAACTCATAAATACGTGGTACAACCCCGCTCGTTGATACGGTAATATGACGGGCACCGATGTTTAACGCTTGATCATGATTAATTAAGCGGAGAAACGGCATTAATTCATCATAATTGTCGAACGGTTCGCCAATTCCCATAATAACAACCGAATCCACGCGTTCGCCCTTTTCATCAAGCCGGCGCTGAACTTCAAGCACTTGCGCAACAATTTCACCAGCTGTCAAGTTACGCTTTAAGCCACCGAGCGTCGAAGCGCAAAACGTACAGCCAAGACGGCAGCCAACTTGCGTAGTTACACAAACACTGTTGCCGTATTCATGATTCATAAGAACAGTTTCAATCGAATAGCCATCCGGCAGCTCATATAAAAACTTCATTGTCCCGTCAGTTGACTCCTGCATAACAATCTCTGAAAGTACGCGCAGTGAAAAGTGTGAAGCGAGCTTTTCCCGTAGCGCTTTCGATAAGTTTGTCATATCTTCAAAACGTTCAACCCGCTTTTGATATACCCATTCAAAGATCTGCTTTGCACGGAAAGCAGGCTCTCCTTCTTCTTTCAACCAAGCTTCTAGTTCATGATACTCCATCGATAACAGCGGCTTTAAACCTTTTTGTTCCGCTGCGACTTTCTCTTTCAATTGTTCCAAACTGGAACCCTCTCTTTCAACTTTTATTCTTTGAACAGTGAAGCGATAAAGAAGCCATCGCTCCCTGCATCTTGTGGTAAGATCGTGACTGCTCCTGCCATCGTACGCTTCTTTGCATCAGCTTGCAAGCCGAGTTTTTCGGCCAGGTCTTCTTCAAGTTTCCAGCCGGGTGCTTCATGAAGAAACTTTTTGACGACTGCTTCATTTTCTTCCGAGTTTAATGTGCACGTACTGTAGACGAGGCGACCGCCGGGTTTCACAAGTTTAGCTGCTTCGTGCAGAATCTCCTCCTGCAGCGGCGGGAACTCTTTTAAATGTGAGCTGTCTGGATAAGCTTTAATTTCCGGCTTACGGCGAATCACCCCGAGACCACTACACGGCGCATCAACAAGCACGCGGTCAAACGCACCTTCCGCAAAGTCATTTGACAACTGCCGGGCATCCCGCGGCAGCAGGGCGAAGCTCGTTAAACCGAGGCGTTCAGCTTGTTCATGAATGAGCGGCAGCTTCGTAGCATGGAGGTCACTTGCGGTAACGAAACCTTCATCCTGCATCCACTCCATTAAATGGAGCGCTTTCCCCCCCGGTGCCGCACAAGCATCAAGTACTTGCATGCCCGGTTTTGGATCAAGCGCGCGGGCACAAAGCATTGATGCCTCATCCTGGATCGAAAACCGTCCACTTGCAAATGCTTCAGTTTTTGCAGGCTGACCACTTGCTGTAATTAAGGCTTCAGGGGCGAGCTTGCCAAAAGATGTGGCCACCCCTTCTTCATTTAAGATCTCCTGCAGGGCTTCCCGGCTTTGTTGAAGGGTATTGGTCCGCAGTGTTACAGGCGCTTTTTTTAAATTGCAGTAAGCCGCCTCAAAAGCTGTTTCTTTACCGAACATGTTTGCCCATAACTGTAAAAGCCATACCGGATGACCGGTCTGTACTTCTTTACGACGCCATTCATCCTGGATCGTTTCAGGGTCGGGTAGGCCTTTACGGTCCGCATTACGCAGCACGCCGTTCACCATACCGGATAGACCTTTTCGCCCGTTCGCTTTAGCAAGATTAACCCCTTCATGGATCGCTGCCCGGTTTGGAATCCGGTCAAGAAAAGCCATTTGATACAGTGATAACTGGAGAATCGTTTGAATGCGGCGGTCAAGAGCAGAAGGTTTTTGCTTTAAAAAGGGCGTCATATAAAAATCAAGGGCCGGACGCTGTTTTAACACACCGTATACGAGCTCCGTCAATAACCCGGCATCTTCAGCGGACAAGCGCTGCTTTTCAATCACATCGTTAACAAGCAGATGACTGTAGGCGCCGTCTCGCACCCGCTCTAAAATATCGTACGCATGGGCTCGTACATTTTTTGTCGTCATGTGCCGAGCACCTCACCCTCTGTTAACGTCTGGCCGCGTCCGCGCAGGAAATCTTCAGCTGCCATTGCTTTTTTGCCGGCAGGCTGTACTTCTGTTAACTGAACCGGTTGACCCCCGGTTTGTACAATTAAGCCTTCCTCTCCTGCACGCAGCACTGTTCCTGCTTCTGCCTTGCTTTCAAAGCGAGCAGCAGGACGTGCCTGCCATACTTTTAATGTTTCACCTTGCCATGTCGTGTACGCAACCGGCCACGGGTTCATGCCGCGGATATGATTCAGCACAGCTTCACAAGACATTGTCCAAGCAATTTTTTCTTCGCCGCGCTCCAAGTTCGGCGCAAACGTTGCGTCAGCTTCAACCTGTGCCTCCGGCGTAAGCGTACCTTTTTGAATATCTGTAAGTGTTTCAAGTAAAAGACGGGCGCCAAGGGTGCTCAACCGATCGTGCAGTGTGCCTGTTGTATCTTCTGCAGTAATCGAGAGGCTTTCTTTTTTCAACATATCTCCGGCGTCGAGTTTTTTCACCATGTACATAATCGTTACACCAGTCTCGTTTTCACCGTTCATTATGGCGCGGTGGATCGGGGCACCACCGCGGTATTTTGGAAGCAAGGAGGCGTGCACGTTAATACAGCCATGCACCGGCGCGTTAAGAATCGCTTCCGGCAGCAGCTGACCGTAAGCACACGTAATAATGACATCCGGTGCCAGGTTGAGGATGTCCGCTCTTGCTGCGTCATCTTTTAACGTTTCAGGCTGCAGCACAGGCAGATCATGCGCCAGTGCTGTTTCTTTCACCGGCGGTAGGGTGAGCTGTTTTTTTCTCCCTTTTGGCCGGTCCGGCTGAGTGACCACCCCGGAAACGGTGTAGCCTTCATTTAAAATTGCTTCAAGCACCGGCACCGCAAAAGCCGGCGTCCCCATAAATACAACGTTCATTCGTATCCCTCTTTCTCACGCAAACGCCACCCGGCTGTTACATAAACATCTGCGGGTGACGATCAACAGCAATGTATAAATCATCTTTTGACATCTCTTTCATATAAGGTGCTACAGCTTGCTGCAGCAAAAGTGCCATGTCAGGTTCATCCTTATATTTTATCATGCATTGATAGCGATATCTATCTTTGATACGGGCAATCGGGGATGGAACAGGACCAAGCAGCGCCGTAGACGGTTGTTTATGCTGCTCAATTTTATGAGCAACTTCATTCGCCGTTTTAATAACACGGGTTAGGTCCTGGTGAGATACAGTAATTAACACCATATACGTGTACGGTGGATACTGCGCCCGCTTACGCTCCTGCATTTCCGTCTGCACAAACCGTTCAAAATCATAGTTTTGCGCATGGAGGAGGCTGTAATGTTCCGTATCATAACTTTGAATCACGACTTCACCTGCGCGCTCATCTCTACCGGCACGGCCGCTCACTTGTGTTAACAGCTGAAACGTACGCTCGGCGGCACGAAAGTCCGGAATTTTTAAAAGGGCATCCGCTGCAAGAACGCCGGCTAAGGTAATATTCGGAAAATCGAGCCCTTTTGCGATCATCTGTGTGCCGAGTAAAATATCAGCTTTCTGCTCGCCAAATTGTTGAAGCAACGCTTCATGCGCACCTTTGCGGGACGTCGTGTCAACGTCCATCCGGATGATGCGCGCTTCTGGCAGCAGCCGGTTTAGCTCCTGCTCGACTTTTTGGGTGCCGGTTCCAAAAAACCGGATATGTTCACTGCCGCATTCCGGACACGCTGCAGGTGCCGTTTCTTCAAAGCCGCAGTAATGACATTTCAGCTGGTGATGGCGTTTATGATAAGTTAGCGAAATTTCACAATGCGGGCACTGGCTCGTAAACCCACAGCTGCGGCACATAATAAACGTGGAAAATCCGCGCCGGTTTAAAAATAGCACGCTCTGCTCACCGCGTTCGAGACGTTTTTCGAGCTCTTCTAGCATAACTGTAGATAATGGCGAGCGGTTACCTTCTTTCAACTCTTCACGCATATCAACCATCTTCACTTCCGGCATCGCCTTTTGGTTCACCCGTTCGGTAAGCTGTAACAATGTGTACACCCCTTTTCTTGCACGGGCGTAAGACTCGATCGAAGGGGTGGCACTGCCGAGAAGCACAGGACAGTTGTGATATTCCCCCCGCTGAATCGCAATATCACGGGCATGATAGCGGGGCTGGTCTTCCTGCTTATAACTGCCTTCATGTTCTTCATCAATAATAATTAAGCCGAGCTTTGTAAATGGTGCAAAAACCGCTGATCTTGCACCGACAACGACAGATACTTCACCACGGTGGATCCGCCGCCATTCATCATACTTTTCTCCGGCAGAAAGCGCACTGTGTAATACAGCTACGGCTTCGCCAAACCGTGACTTAAAACGTTCCACCATCTGCGGCGTTAAAGAAATCTCCGGTACGAGCACAATCGCTTCGCTACCTTGATTTAATACATCTTCAATGGCCTGCAAATAAACTTCTGTTTTTCCGCTTCCGGTAACACCTTGTAAAAGAAGCGTGTCATGGCCGGCTGCTTGGACCTTTTTAATCGATGTTAAAACATGGGTTTGCTCCTTTGTGAGCGCAAGCGGGGTTGAAGTTTCAAAATCCCTGGCACCGTAAGGATCGCGGCGCTTTTCAACATCCACTTTTTCTGCTAATCCTTTATCAATTAAACCATTTACTGCCGCATTTGAAATTCCGTAATCTTCAGCTAGCGTTTTTACAAGCATCGGACGCTCGCTCGTTTCTAAAACGTCTAGAAGCTCTTTTTGTTTGACCGCCCGGTTCCCTACAAGTTCTAACCGCTCTTCGGCAGAATAGCTTCCACGCAGCTGCACCCCTTGCAGGGTCCGACCAGCGGATTGATCTTTGACAACTTCTTCTATGGTGAGCAGCCCTTGATCAACTGCCTCACGTACGACACCCATCGCTGTCCCTGATTTTTGCGCATCGATCCAAGACACCCGGCGCCTGCTTTGAAATAACGCAGCGAGTTCCGGCGGCAGCTCGGCAAGCGGCACGTTTCGCTCGAGCGTTTTTACAACTTTCCCACGTAAAGCCGCCGGCAGCATCGCTTGATACGCTGTCATTTGTAAGCAGAGCGTTTCACGGGCAAGCGTCTGCCCAAGCATTAACAGCTCCGGTGTTAATACAGGTTGTTCGTCAAGCACTTGATGAATTGGCTTCACCTTTGTAACATCACTTTCTTCTGTACATGAGATGACAATGCCGGTAATTTGACGCGGACCAAATGGCACCTGCACACGCACACCAGGCTGCACGACCCCGGTAAGCTCCGGTGGAATCCGGTAATCAAACGGCCTGTCGACAGAACCGCTTAACACATCTATATAAACGCGGGCATACATAGGCTACCCCTGCCCCTTGCAACGATTTTGCTCGACAGCATCCCAGATCTGAACGCTCGTTTCTCGTTTCGTTAAGGCGGGCAGCCGGTGTGTTTCTTCTTTCGTCATAATCATCACTTCGTTTGTATCGCCGGCAAAACCTGCGCCGTCTGCAGTAATATCATTTGCAACAACCATATCGAGATTTTTACGCTCGAGTTTGTCTTTCGCATAAGTTTCAACTTCATCCGTTTCAGCAGCAAAGCCGACTAAAAACTGTGCTTCTTTTTGTTCGCCGAGCATTTTTAAAATGTCCGGGGTTCGTTCAAGTTCAAGTACAGTTTCACCATCTTCTTTTTTTGCTTTTTGCGCCTGGTACGTTTTCGGCCGGTAGTCACTGACAGCAGCTGTTTTTACAACGATTGCTTCGGCTGAAAGATGCTTTGTTACAGCGTTATACATTTCTTCAGCTGATACAACATTCACCCGGTGAACCTCTGGAGGTGTTGATAACTCTACAGGTCCGGCAATTAACGTAACCTCTGCTCCGCGCCTGGCTGCTTCCTCAGCAATCGCAAACCCCATCCGTCCTGAAGATGGATTAGAAAGAAATCGTACAGGATCAGCCATCTCCCGGGTCGGGCCGGCTGTGACAAGTACGTGTACACCTTGGAGGGTAAGCGGTTTAGTAAAAAACGCTTCCAGTGCATTTTGAATTTCGACAGGTTCAGCCATACGGCCTTTACCAACCCAGCCGCAGGCAAGATAACCGTCACCTGCTTCAAGCATTTTTACCCCGCGGTCAGCCAAGGTTTGTAAGTTTTTTTGAACAGCCGGATGATGGTACATATTTACATTCATTGCCGGTGAAACAAACACAGGTGCCTTTGTCGCTAGTAACGTTGTCGTCACCATATCATCTGCATGACCTTGCGCCATCCGGGCAATCGCATCTGCTGTTGCCGGGGCTACCACAATGACATCAGCTTCATCTGCGACATCAATATGGGCGATTTCTTCAGGGTTTTCTTCGCGAAATGTATCATCATATACACGGGAGCGGGTCAATGCTTGAAATGTAAGCGGCGCAATAAACTCTTTTGCTGCTTTTGTCATCATTACCTGCACTTTTGCACCTGCCTGAGTGAGTTGACTTGCAAGTGATGCTGACTTAAATGCTGCGATGCCGCCGGTAACAGCAAGTACAACCCGCTTTCCTTGAACACTCATGACACGGCCTCCTTTAATTTATGGTTATCATATAAAGTACACCTTAAATGATAGGTTTTGAAAATATACTCGCTTTCACAGGTGGCACTAGTGCCCGTCGGGTCCAAGTGTCCACCGCAAAGCAACATTTGTTGCGTATTTTAATGACATAGTAAAAGGGAGCCCTCCCTGATCGGAAGGCTCCACTTCGGCCGTACGTTATTTTGAGTGCTGGTAAGTCAGCGTACCTGCTTGAATTTCTTCAAGCGCCATACCTACATATTTGTTAGATGTTGATTTTTCGACGTTTGGCGTTACTTCTTCCATTTCTTGAAACTCCCGGGCGCGCTGGGCAGAAATTGTAACCAACGTATACTTGGAGTCAATCGTACGCATTAGTTCATCAATGGATGGATGTAGCATTAGTTTTCAGCCTCCAATTGCTCTTTATATTTTTCAATCAGCCGGTCTTTGCGGCAGTGTTCTGCAGTTAAAATGGCACGGATCCGTTCAACAGCGCTTTCTACTTCGTCATTCACAACGACATAATCATACATGTCCATCGTGTCGAGTTCATCTTTAGCCACCGTCATCCGTTCGTGAATGGTATCCATTGATTCTGTACCACGGTTAACGATTCGGTTTTTGAGTTCTTCAAGGCTCGGTGGCATCAAGAAAATAAACACCCCGTCCGGGTAGCGTTCTTTAACCTTCTCTGCCCCTTGGACTTCAATTTCCAACATGATGTCGTTGCCGCTTTCAAGCGATTTTTCAACGTAGGGAAGCGGTGTTCCGTAATAATTGTTGACGTATTGTGCCCACTCTAAAAGCTCACCTTTTGCAATCATGTCCTCAAACGCTTGACGTGTTTTAAAGTAATAGTTTACTCCGTCCACTTCACCTTCACGCGGTGCGCGTGTCGTTGCGGATACAGAGTAAGTGATATTTGCATCACTTTCGCGGAGCGTGCTGCACACCGTGCCTTTGCCGACACCCGCGGGCCCGGATAAAACGAGCAGCAACCCTTTATCTTGTTTCATAATCACTTTCGCCTACTTTCCTCAAACTATTCGTCTTCATTATCGTCTTTTGTATGCAGACGCTGCGCCACCGTTTCCGGCTGCACGGCCGATAAAATGACGTGATCGCTATCCATCACAATTACCGCGCGAGTACGGCGGCCGTATGTAGCATCGATTAGCATATTGCGATCGCGCCCTTCTTGAATAATCCGCTTAATCGGGGCTGATTCCGGACTGACGATGGAAATCATCCGGTTGGCTGATACAATATTGCCAAAACCGATATTAATTAATTTAATGCTCACTGTCCATCCCTCATTTCAATGTCATCAAACGATTGTACAATTTACCGCTTTTGTTCTTTTGTCGTACGCACTCGCTACATTATATTTTAAACAATTTTTCCGCAGGCAACAAGTAGCTGGCTGTATTGATTTAACAAGCTGCAAAGAACCTGAGATAAACGACAGGCTCAAAGTTGAAAATGCAGACAAACAAACACTGCTTTTTCCTTTGAGCCTGTGCAAACTTCAGCTGCTTGAAAGCTTCTGAATAATTTCTTCTTTTTCATCTAAACTTACGTGCGCACGCTTGTGAAAAACATCGTATTCATTTTTACGAACAGAGTTTAAAATCGCCCGGTACATATATGCGGATCCTTTAACCGGAATCCGGGCCTCACGCGGGTATAAATGCATCGTTTCAAAAGCCTTTTGATACAAAACTTCAGCTCTTTCTGCAACTTCTTCCCAACATAAAATAAACGGAGCTGTCGCCTCTTTCCGGTGAAAAGCTTCTTCTGCACCGTGGCGTGAAATCAACTCTGCAGGCACATAGATCCGGTTCATTTCCAGATCCTCGCCAACATCGCGCAGAATATTTGTAAGCTGCATCGCCTTGCCAAGTGCTACCGCGCCTTCTGCGAGCTCCTCACGGCGTTCCGGAGCTAAAATTGGAAGGAGCATTAAGCCGACGGTGCTCGCCACAAAGTAGGCATACGTTTCAACATCTTCAAGCGTACCGTACACAGAGGCTTCAATGTCCATTTCCTGACCATGGATCATATCCCAAAACGGAGCATCACTCATCGGAAAACGTTCGAACACATCTGCTAATGCGATCCACAAGCTTGATGACCGGTCGTAATCACCTTCAAGAAAGTCGCGGAACGCTTTACGAAACTGCAGTAGTTCTACTTCCGGCTCACTTCCTTCGTCCACAATATCATCAGCTTGGCGGCAAAAAGCATAAACCGCCCAAACTGCTTGACGCTTTTCTTTCGGGAGAGGGCTGAAAGCTTTCGCAAACGTTTTACTGTGCGCGTCGATCACAGCTTTACAATCGGCGTAAGCTGTTTGTACATCTTTCATATCATTCCACTTCCTTTCCATCAGATGACACCGGCGCTTGCGTGTCTTCATAAAGGTAACGGGCAAGGAGTTTTGCACCCTGCATCACAATCGGCACCCCGCCACCGGGGTGAATTGATGCCCCGACAGCATACACATTTTCACTCCGGTACGGCTTCAACTGGGGACGAAAGGCACCTGACTGCATAAGGGTCGGCGCAAGCCCGAAGCTGCCGCCTTCAAACAAACCGTCCATTTCAGCATCCTGCGGCGTGCGCAGCTCCTTCCACTCGATCGCCTCACAAAGTCCGGAAAAACCGCGCGCTTCTGCTTTTTCAATCACTGCTTCAGCGTAACGTTCCACATCAGTATCCGGCTTTCCAGCAGGTACAGGAACGAGCATATACATCACACTTTTTCCAGCAGGTGCAAGGGTTTCATCAATTAAGCTCGGGTAAAACACATAAAATGATGGATCCGGATGCCAGCTGCGGTACTTAAATACGTCCGTCATATGTGCATCAAATGCATCATTCATAAAAAACTGGTGAACTTCAGCATCAGCGTAAAACCGGTTTAAACCGAGATAAATGAGTAAACAACCTGAAGACGGTTCATAAGTTTGACCTGGCTTTTTTGACTGCTCTTTAAGCAGCTCTTTCGTTACCGGAAAATCACCATTCATAATAAACCGGTCACCCTCCACTTCACCTGTTTCAGTTTGCAATGCTACCGCTCGATTTGATTCGTGCGTCACCTCGGTCACTGCTTCGTTGGTGCGAATCGTTACACCGCGTCGCCGCAGCTCTGCTTCAATGGCTTCGATTAAACCGGCATATCCACCTTTTAAATACCAGATCCCGTGATGCTGCTCACTGAACGGGACGAGCGAATACATGGCTGGCGCTTTCGACGGCTGCCCGCCGATATACAACGTTTGAAAATAAAATGCCTCCTGCAGCCGCGGGTTAGAAAAATACGTGCGCGCCAGTGACCGTACACTTTTATACGCTTTCATCCGCCAGAGTGCTTTCATGTTTTCAGCTGTGAAAAACGACCGCTTCGTTAAAAATGCTTTTTCCAAAAAGGCTGCCCGCCCTTCTTCAAATCGCACTTTCATTTCTTCTAGAAAACGGGCATAATTTGGCCCTTCTCCAGGAAACATCGCCTCAATTTCATCCATTTGACGCACCGGATGATTAAACTTGCGAAACGAAGAACCGTCTGGATAATTCATCGTATACAATGGGTCACAAAGCTGCCAGTCAAGAGACTCCACCGGGAACCCGGTTTCCTGTAAAATCTCTTGGATCATATCTGGAAGCAGCACAATCGTAGGACCTGCGTCAATTTTGAAGCCAGCGTTTTCTACATACTGCATCCGGCCGCCAAGCTTTGACTGCTGCTCAATTAAAGTGACTTCATCACCGTGATGAGTCGCATATAAAGCTGTCACTAAGCCGCCAATTCCGCCGCCGGCAATTACCGTTTTCATTACGTTTCCCTCCAAATGCCGTGACGTTGCTCAATTTTTTCTGCAGTAATACGCGCCGATTCAAAAATCGTTGGCAGGCCGCTCCCTGGATGCGTCCCGCCACCGGTGAGCCATAAATTGCCGATCCCTGAAAAATCATTGTGCGGCCTAAAGTACATCATTTGTTTTAACTGATGGCCAAGGCTGAACGTTGCACCTTGATAAATCCAGTGTTCAGCTTCCCAGTTTCCCGGGTGGATAATTTCGAGCTCCTCAATATACGGGCGCAAATCACCGTATGTCGTTTTTTTTGCAATCATATCAAACAGCTTTTCTTGAAACGCCGGCGCTTCATTTTCCCAGTCAATCCCGCTTTCGTTATTCGGTACAGGCGCTAAGATATAAAGCGGTGTTGTCCCTTTAGGCGACAACGTATCATCTGTTACAGCTCCATTTTGAATATAAATCGAGGGGTCATCTGAAAGTACTTTTCGCTTAGCAATATCTTCAACATTTTCTTTATAATTCGACGAAAACACGATTTTATGGTGCGGCTCGTTGAATGTTTTTTTCACGCCTGCATACATCATAAACGTTGAACAAGAGTACGATTTTTCCGCTACTTTATCCGGATGCCATGCTTTTGATACTGGTTGATCAAACAAGTTAGAAAAAGCATGGGCTGCATCGGCATTTAATACTACATGATCCGGTGAAGCCGTGCTGCCATCAGCAAAGTGCAGTACTTGAATCTGACTGTTTTTCGTTTCAATATGTTCGACGCCGCAATCGGTGTGCACGACGCCTCCGTGTGCTTCAATGACGCGGCGCATCGCTTCAGAAAGCTGATGCATACCACCGACAGGGTGATACATGCCGTATTTATGCTCCATAAAGGACAAAATACTAAACGCACCAGGACATTCCCACGGAGACATTCCTAAGTATTTCGATTGAAAAGTAAAAGCGAGCCGTAATGTTTCTGAATAGAAAAATCTTGCAAGCTCCCCGTAAAGGCTCCGTCCAAGCGATAAGTGCGGCAAGGCTTTCAATGTCTGCGGGCGGAGGTAATCAACCAGCGCGCCATGTTCGCTTTGCAGCATCGGCAGCAGTTTTTCCCACTTTCGTTCAGTTTCGGTCATATAACGATCAAACCCGAGTTCTTCTCCAGGGAATTTACGTGCGATTTCCGCCCGCGTTGCATCTTGATCATTTGATGGATAGAGCGAGACTTCCGGAAACTGAAGCTCGTACATTGGTTCAACCGTTTTTAACTGCACCTCTTCATGTAAGGAATGTCCGGCTGCTTGAAACAACCGGTCTAAAATATGCGGCATACTAAAAAAAGTCGGGCCGCGGTCAAACGTATAGCGGCCCACCTGCTTTTGTGATGTACGCCCGCCGACAAACGGCTGCTTTTCATAAACTTGAACGTCGTACCCCCATGAGCTCAGCAGCATGCCAGCTGCGAGCCCTCCTGGACCAGCACCGATAATTGCAATTTCACGCTTTGTCATCTTAAGCCTCCAGCACTTACCTTCACGCACGATAAAAGTAGGAATCACTTCTTTATACCCGTTACAAAACTTAAACAAACTTTTTTACAAAATGCGTCGGTAAAGCACGAAAAAAGGTCATATTCACGCTTTATACTTAAGTTAAGCATACACTTACATCCTAGGTTTTCGCAAAAATTCGACATGTTTCAACGGAATCTTTTAGCGTTATATCCTGACATATAAGCTGATCAAACGCGCATTGCAGAAGAAATTTTTCGTGAATAAAAATTTTTTATTGAATTTCATACCGCTTTAAAAAGGAAGATTTCAGCTTTCATTAGGCAAGTTTCACATCATATGCTTTCATCCACTCATTCAACTGATACATATACGCAAGCAGCTGCGGACCAGCCATTAACTGACCGAAAAATGGTTCAGTCGTATTTGCGGCAGCTTTGGAAACGATAGTTTGTAAGGTGTTACGATGAATCAATTCGTGAATTGGTGCATCTTTGTCATGCAGGATATTTGTAACTAACGCTTGAACAGCTTTTGTATAATCCGGGTGATGGGTTTTTGGATACGGCGATTTTTTACGCCACAACACTTGCTCAGGAAGTACGCCTTTAAGCGCATGCCGCAGTACAGCTTTTTCCACATTTCCTTCAAATTTTAATGACCAAGGAATGTTCCACACGTATTCAGCTAACTCATGATCAGCAAACGGAACCCTAACTTCAAGACTGCGCTTCATCGTCATCCGGTCTTTACGCTCTAAAAGCGTCGCCATAAACCAGTGGGCATTTACGTAAAATAGCTGCCGGCGCCGGGATGCTGCTTCGCTCTCACCGGAGACAAGCGGTGTTTCTGCTTTTGTCTTTTCGAATCGTTCTTTTGCAAATTGAGCAAGGTCAGCATGCTTTTCATACGACGGATGTAAAAGCTGCTGACGGAGTGTATGTGACGACATCCACGGGAAGTTTTCGCGCTCCATTAATTCCGGCTTGTAAAACCAAGGGTAACCGCCGAAAATTTCATCTGCACATTCGCCTGAAAGCGCTGCTGTTACATGCGGTTTTACCTCACCGGCCATCCAGAGAAGGGAACCGTCAATATCCGCCATGCCAGGGAGGTCTCTTGCAATCATCGCCTCTTTTAGATGACTGCTCAATGCTTGAATCGGCATCGTAAATGTTTGGTGTACTGTTTTGTATTGATTCGAGACGAGGGGGATAAAGTCTTGATCCGAAGCCGGCTGAAATTTTGAAGATGTAAAATGCTTGTCGTTTGCTTCATAATCAACAGAAAATGTCGGTAGCTGATCAAGTTTTGTTGCAGCAATGGCAGTTAAGGCGCTTGAATCCACGCCACCAGACAGAAAGGTACCGATTGGCTCATCACTTACAAGCTGCTGATTAACGATGCGAAACAAGTGAGCTCGAACGTTTTCGATGGTTTCTTCACGGCTCTTTAAATGCTCTTGACTTGAAAACTGCCAGTAACGCCTGCTCTTCATCCCCTCTTTTGCCACGTTTAACGTATGTGCAGGAAGGACTTCTTTAACGTTCTTAAAAACGCCGCTTCCAGGCGTGCGCATTGGTGAAAGTGCCATCAGCTCATGTACCCCGGTTTCATCAAGCACCGCTTTTGCGTCTTGATGTGCAAGGAGTGCTTTGATTTCCGATGCAAAAATTAAGCCGTTATCCACCTCTTGATAAAAGAGCGGCTTCACCCCGAAGCGGTCACGACCGAGAAGCAGCTGTTTTGTTTCATGCGTCCAAAGCGCAAATGCAAAAATGCCATTCATATAAGCAGGGGCTTCTTCTTGCCACACAGCAGCAGCTGCAAGTACCACTTCTGTATCTGAATAACTTTGAAACACCCACCCGAGCTCTTTTAAGCGCTCACGCAGTTCATCTGTGTTATAAAGCTCGCCATTGTATACAAGCGTGTACGTTTTTTCACGCCAGCTTCTTGTCATCGGCTGCCGGCCGCCATCTGCATCAATAACAATTAATCTCGTGTGACCAAAGACCGCTTCCGGAGACGCCCAAATTTCTGCTGCATCCGGGCCGCGGTGCTGCAGCGTTTCGGTCATCGCAAGCACATCGCGCCGTTTTGGGCGCTTCCCTTCGTCAAACGCAACCCAGCCGGTAATTCCACACAAAACAACCACCCCGCCTTTTCCGGCTTCCGCCAAAATGAATATCATTTCAGCATATGCCGGGGGCCGAGTGGATGTGAACTGTAACTACTTTTTCTCAAAGGCGATGAAATACCAGCCGCCTTCTTTGACGACAGGATCGAGTTGTTTTAATTTTAAGCCGGCTGCTTTACCATCCTGCTTCAGCTCCTTTGATGTAGGTAGTGGATAAAGGTTACTGTGTGCAGACATAAAGCTGTTAAAGGCAGCTGCAAATGCTTTACCGTGTTCAGCATCGCCAAGTGGTGTAATAATAAACAATTTCCCACCTTTTTCAACCCAGGTTGCCGCCTTTTGTAACAGCTCTCCACGGTCTTTTGGTTCAAAATAATATAATAAGTTATTCATCATAACAAAATCTGCTTGAAATGCCCCGTCCCCGTACGCTGTAAAATCACCGTGCACAAAGCGGACGTTTTGATTATCTGCATCAAACCGTTCTTCAGCCTGCTGAATCACTCCATCATGAACTTCTAAGCCGATCAAGTTCATCTGCGGCTGCTTTTCATGAATGCGCGCTAAGTAACCCCCGTAGCCGCAGCCAATGTCGAGCACCGTGCCGCCGTTTTGCTTTTTCATATACTTTAGCATCATCGGAAACGCGAGCTTTTCTAAATAGCTTGACGTCTCTGCAACCGTTGCCCCAAAGTCAACTGCTTGATAATCCATACGCGATTCTCCAGTCATTAAACCTGGATAATTTAAAAGCGTTGGGATGTGAAGCTCCATCATTTCTTTTAAAAGAGCGCCTACAGACGCTGAACTTGATGGCGCAATATACTTTAACACTTCTTTTTTACTTTTCACTTTCCCGCTGCGCTTTGCATCAAGATGTCCAACAGCCACGCCGACTTCCACCCAGCGCATAAGAAGTGTTTCATCAAGTGCATGCTTTTCTGCAGCTTTTGCGGCCGTTATTGGTTTTTCAAACACTTCAAACAACGACAGTTTATATCCGACATACGCATGCCACGTCGGCAGGAATGTTTCATTGTTTTTCATCCATTTGCGAGCATGATAAAGCTGCTTCCATTCATTCATGTTAAATCCCCTCTCTCTTTGAACGATCGCCCCCGGCCTGCCAAGGATAATCGTCTGCTTCAGTAAAAATGTGTTTTTGCTGCCTGCGTGCCGGCAGTTTCCGGCCGCGGGCCAGTCCTGGCGGCAGACCCATATGCATCATGTAATCAAAAATATTAGATTTCCAAAGACCAAGACCTGATACATTTAACATCTGCTTAAAATGCAGGCGGGCGTTATTTTCCATATGATATAGCGCACGCATGCGCAATTTCCGCCACAACGGATGATAAAACGCGTACACGAGGGCTGATTGATGGCTTAGTTTCGACAAATACTCCGCCCGGGGCTTGCGTACGTGCTCAAACCACTTTAAATGCGTAAGGTCCATATCGCCGCGCTTGTGCATCCAGCCAATCAATTCACCCAATACATCAGCATCTTGAATCGCTAAATTCATTCCCTCACCGGCCATTGGGTGAACACTGTGAGCGGTATCACCGATGATAACCTTGTTGTCTTCAACATAATGAGAAACATTAAAGCGGATCGGTATCATTAACTGGATCGCTTTCCATGAAGGAATCTGATCCACATAACCTTCCATTTCAGGCATGAATTGCTTCACCGCACGAGCGAACGCTTCCGGCCCTTCACGTTTCATCGCTTTCCATTCCCCTTGTTCAACGAGCAAAACGGTGCGCACTTCACCATCAGGAAGGGGAAACAACCCTAAAAATGACGATTGTGACGCATACATGACCGCTTCTGTTAATGAAGGCGGCTTCGGAAATGAGACGGTTAAAAATTGGTGGTTATATTTCGTTTCACGTATATCTACGTTCATTGATTTTCGAACATTTGATGCTCTGCCTTCTGCACCCACATAAATATCCGCAAACACATGCTCGACTGTGCCGTCTTTCGTTTCAATCACAGCCCGTCGTTTCAATGGATCGTTTTCATTTGTAAATCCTGTAAACTTTGCCGGGCGCATATGATGAAACGTCTCATATGTAGACAGCTTGGCAAATAATAGTTCTCGCAGCTTCTCGTGACGGATCATCCGAGCTTCGTTATACGGTGTTTTTGCAAGCTGCTTATAAGACAGCCGCGTTTCCATCCGTTCAACTGGCTGCTGATCGAAAAACGTATCTACTTCTTTTGAAACGGTATCCGCAAGCGGATAGCTCCATTCATACATATCTTGCAAAATATCAACTTTGTCTAATATTTCTAAACTTTTTGGTTGTACAAGTTCACCTTTATACAGCGGGCTTTCTGAAGGTTCTTTTTCTACAAGCAGTACGTCGACATCGCAGCGCACGAGTTTTAAGGCAAGGGTTAAACCTGCCACACCACCACCGACAATTAGAACATGATAATTCATCCGCCTCACCTATCTTTCTTAACAAAAAGCTTCCCGCTTCTTTCAGCGGCTAAACGTCAGCCACCGGTATGTACACGACAAAAAAACCGCCCTTCATTACGAAGCGCGGCTTCAGACTGTTGACTAAGTACTAAACCTAACATTCACACACTGCTTACTGCTCTAAGCTCCGCGGGCTGCCATCTTAATAGGTTAAAAAACGAAACATGAACGTAACTTACACTTCAGACGGACGCTTTCCCGAGGGCTTGCCTTCAGCTAACTTGTTCGAATCGTTCATTCGAACAAGTGGATCTTCAGCCTGCGCTTGATCCTTTGGAAGTCGCCGTCTTTCGTTTCGGTCACTTTGAAATTTACGGATCATCAATCATTTCCAATGGATATTGTTCGTTTGATTGTTTATGAAGCGTCGTTATGAAATTGATTCATGTATCTATTGCTTCATCAAAAACCTCTCTACAATTCATGACCCTCAAATAATGCAAGGCTGACGAGTATCGGCGGCGACGCCACGAGGAACAGCGCAAACCGAAAATCCCGCAGGCAGCGGTTGTTTGCCGAGGAAATTGAGGCGGTGACCGGGGCTAAGAAGACACGGTGACTTTAAGCGTCAGCCTTAGCATTTTCAAGCGTTTGTCTACAAGCTGAAGCCGCCCTTCATTACGAAGCGCGGCCTTGATTTATTTCTTTTGTTGTTTACGTCAATCACACGGAGGAGATTACTTCGTGTACCGCCGTAAAATCCGGTCCACATCTGCGCCGTAGCTTTCGCCGAAAATGTTTAAATGTACTAAAAGGTAATATAGCTGATACAACGGTTTGCGCTCCTCAAATGCTGCTTCTAAAGGCATCTGCTCTTGATAAGCAGCAAAAACGCGCGGCGAAAACCCGCCAAACAATTCCATAAATGCAAGTTCAACTTCGCGGTGTCCGTAATAAACCGCCGGGTCAATGATATACGGCCGACCATTACTTGCAGCCATCCAGTTTCCGCTCCATAAGTCGCCGTGCAGTTTTGAAGCTGCCGTTTTTCGCGGCAGAAAGTCATCGAGTTGATCTAACAGCTGCCAAGCTCTCGCCGCCCGGTCCCCGCCGAGCCGGCCAATGGAGCGTGCAAGCTCAAACTGCTTGTACAGCCGCTGCTCCCGGTAAAAGTCAACCCAATCATTATCAAAGGTGTTTTCCTGCGGGAGCTCGCCAATAAAATTATCTTCAGCCAGCCCAAAATCATCCGCTGTAACAGCGTGAAGTGAAGCAATCCCCCGGCCGAGTTCTTCTTCAACTGCGGCATTTTGCCGGCCTTCTTCGACCCATTCTAAAACAATGTATTCTTCCCCTACACCGTAAACTTCAGGCACAGTAAGCGCCTCAGCAGCAGCTAAAAATTTCAAACCGGAAGCTTCTTTATCAAAAAAATGGACCGGTGCGTTTTTTAAAAGTTTCACAAAATACGCGTTCTCCCGGCCTGGAACGTAAAAACTTTGACAAATGCTCCCGCCGCCGACCGGCCGGGCTTTTTGTGCGTCTTCTCCCGGTGCACCGACAGCAGTTAACGCTTTTTCCAAGTTCATGCTCACAAGTTTTCACGCCCCCGGATATGTTCGAGTAAGTAATCACAGCTTTCTGTCACCATGTTGTACACTTTTGTAAAATTCCCCGTTAAATAAGGATCTTCTACATCAGTTTCACTAAGGTCCGGGTGAAACTCAAGCAGACGGCTGATTTCAGTTTGTGCCTGATTCGTTTTAACCGCTGCTGTGTCCGTTAAGTTGTCACTGTCCATCGTTACGATATAGTCAAACGTTTCTGTATCTTCAGCTTTTAATTGGCGCGCCTTTAGACCATCAGTTTTAATGCTGTTTTCAGTAAGCACTGCCTCCGTACCAGGATGCGGCGGATTTCCAATGTGCCAGCTCCCTGTACCGGCTGAATCAATCTCTATGTAATTATGAAGTCCGGCTGCTTCTACTTTATGACGGAATACTGCTTCAGCCATCGGCGAGCGGCAAATATTGCCTAAACAAACAAATAGTACACGTATCACTAGCTTTTCCTCCTTACAAAAGATGCATTGCTATTTATTATACACGGTTTGTTTAGCTTTATCTACGGGAATAGTTATACATCATTTGCTAATCACAAAAGGATGATGAACAATGCTTCCTAGTTTGTTAATCGCAGTTAGCTTAATATTTATTGCTATAAACCTTATTTATTTTTTCATAAAGCGGGAGCAGGAAGAAAGCTACTTAAACACAACTCTTCTGTACAAATTAATTATCGTCTTAAGTGCACTTATTCTCGGGTTTGCCTGCTTGTATTACTTTCTCTCTTATTTCGAAGTTGTTATTCGCGTTGGAGATCCGCTTGGAGAAGCGGTAGATCCATCCTTTCTAACTTACTTATACTTCAGCGGAGTTACAATGCTCTCAATTGGTTACGGTGATTTCGTTCCAGTAAATCATGCCCGCTTGTTCGCTGTGATACAAGCAGGGTTAGGTATACTGCTGCCTACTGCTTATTTCGTTCAAGCGATCGCCAGCCGAAAAAGTGAATAGAATGACAAAAAGCTGCCCAACTAAGGCAGCTTTTTGTTCAGGCATACATATTTACAAGCAGGCCGCGTACTTCGCCGACTTTATCTAAAATATCAAGGCCGCGCTTTTCTTTGTTGATCACGTCGTTCGTTAAATCAAGCAGTTTACGATCCACTTCTTCAACAATTTTATACACTTTCGTCCGGCCGCGCCGGTTGAATCCCCGTTTTTCTTCAAGACTGAGACCGTTTTCCACCGCTTCATTCATAAAGCTTTTCACGAGATCTTTATACTTGCGCAGTTCATCTACCGTACGGCTTTCTGCCAGCACTTTTCCTTGATCATCAATTTTCTGCATGAGCTGATTCATCCGCTCATGATTACGATCATTCCGACGCTGATCCATCAACTCTGTAAATTTCACTTGGTCGCCGCCAGCCGGCTTTTTCGCTTCTGTCCGCTTCGCTGCATCGGTACGGCCGACTTTTTGAATATCCATGCTTGGCTTCCCGCCTTTATGCGTAAATTTATTACATTCATCTTATCATAACTTAGACACCTGCCCAAGAACCGGTTGCAAACAATCCTCGGGGGAGAATTGCAGCTCGAACGTCAATGATTTCAATATAAGTAAGTAATAACCTACCAAAGAACTAAATATCATTCAAAAGTCCCTTACTGCACGGTCCGTTTCTCGGTTAGAATAAACCAAATTCATACTTAGGTTTTAAAAGTTTCATGAAAGGACGGGATTCGATGCGCCAATCTATGAAAGCAAAGTTTGTCGCCGCAGCTGCTATCATGCTTGTGGGTACCATGTTGATAACCTCACTTGTGATTTACTATCAACTTGCCGACGGGATCGAGGCCACTGTTGAGGAAAATGCCTCGGCTGTGACAGAAGATACTGAACGCTACATTCAAGAATTTATGGACAAGTATGCACTTACTGTACATACGTTAAGCGAGGATCCACGTGCAGAAAACTTTACGGCTGATACTGATCGTGATGATGCTTGGGAAGGGATTCGTTCCACACACGAAGCTTACCTAGACCGTGAGTCCGGCATTCAGCTCATGTACATCGGGGAAGCTGACGGCGCAATTACGTCTACCCCTGAAATTGATGTGCCGGAAGATTTTGATGCAACAGAACGACCTTGGTATACAGCCGCTGAAGCCAATCCCGGCGAAACTGTCTGGACGTCTCCTTATATTGATATTGAAACCGATGAGCTTATTATTACAGCTGCCCGCACGATTGAAACCGGCGGCGTTAAAGCGATTGATATTTCATTAGATGCCATGGTTAGTGCTCTTGAAACAGCTGATACCGGCTACGAGGGGGAGCTTGCACTGATCGATGAAGAAGGCGTGTATATTGCTCATACGAATGAAGCGCAAATCGGTGACGAAGTGGCGGATAGTTCTTACTTGGCAAATGCCGTTTCCGCTGATGAGCAGGGAAGCGTTGAGGGCGAAGGCCAGACAGCGTATTACCAAACCGTCGACGGTTTCGGCTGGACGATTCTTGCAAACTACGATGATGACATTCTTTATCAAGATTTAGCCACAGTACGCTACACATTTATCATCGTCTCAATCATTGCCGTACTCATAGGCATCGCCGGAGCTTATGCTGCAGCCGGGAGGTTCACCCGTCCGGTACGTGAGATGCGAAATCACGTACAGCAGCTCGCTGACGGTGACTTAAACCGTGAAGTTCACGTGCAAAGCCGGGATGAAATTGGTGAGCTCGGTACAGCACTGCAGACGATGACAAACGAACTGCGCGGACTAATCGGCTCCATCCAGCATTCAGCCGATGACACCCGCACCATGGCTGAAGATTTAAGTGCTGTCTCTGAAGAAACGGCCGCAACAAGCGACGACATGTCCAACGCGGTAAATGATGTTGCACAAGGAGCTTCGCGGCAGGCCGGGGAAATTGAAAATGTTAATGAAAAGGTGAAAGAGCTGTCAACAAGCGTAGATGAAGCTGAACAGCAGACCGAAAAAATGACGGGATTATCAAGCGAGATGCGCCAAGCAAACGATCAAGGCAGCGAAAGACTTCAAACCCTTGAAGCAAACACAACTGAAGCGGCTGAAGTCTTCTCACACGTTCATACAGCAGTCGAACAACTTTCTGAAAAAGTTGAGGCTGTCACCAATGTTGTTGATACGATTTCAGCATTTGCTGATCAAACGAACCTGCTCGCTTTAAACGCAAGCATTGAAGCTGCGCGGGCCGGCGAGCACGGAAAAGGCTTTGCCGTTGTTGCTGAAGAGGTGCGCAAACTTGCCGAACAATCAATTCAGGCAACAGAACAAATTCACAATACTTTGCAGGAAGTAACGACTGAAACGAAGCAGGTGGAGGCGTCGATGCAGCAAGCCGCCGGCGTGCAGCACGTGCAGCAGCAGTCTGTACAAGATACGCACACCGCTTTACAGTCCATTATCACTTCCGTTGATCAATTAAGCAGCGCCATTACCGGGCTTGGCGAAGACCTTCATCAAGTTAAACAGCATAAAGACGATATTACGACATCTATGACGACCATTGCTGAAGTTTCTGAACATGCCGCAGCGACCGCAGAAGAAGTATCTGCTTCAGCTGATGAACAAGCGAAGTCTGTAGCATCAGTCGGTGAATCCTCTGAGAAGCTAAATGACTTAAGCGCACAACTTCAGCAAAAAACGAAACACTTTAAACTATAAATCCAAACAATGAACGTAACCTTCACTTCAGACAGGCGCTTTCCCGAGGGCTTGCTTTCAGCTAACTTGTTCGAATATAAACCATTCGAACAAGTGGATCTTCAAGCTGCGCTCGATCCTCTGGGAGTCGCCGTCTTTCGTTTCGGTTACTTTTAAGTTTACAGATCATCAATCATTGTCAATACATTATTCGTTTAATTACTCATGAAGCGTCATGATGACATTGGCTCACATATGTGAAAACTTGAAAGTCTTAAGCTTACTCTTTTTACGAAGATAGGGCGTTTTTAACCCTCAATACAACAGTAACATAAGTAACTTAAAGCGCGATTACCTTTACGTACGAAACGTTCTAGGCTGTACCCTATTATATTTACTTATCCCCTAAGAATAGCAGCAATCGAACCCCTGCAATGAGCGTTTTTTCACGCGCACGCTGATAAGCTACCCGGCGGCAAAGCAGACACGACAAAATCAAGCGTAAGTGCTGATCGAGTCGATGTCGCACTTATGCCATTGGTGCGAGCGAGTATACTTCCCCGTGCCTATCATTTCAAATATCTCTTATGGAACAGCGCCCGGAGCTCGGGGCAGTAAGCTGTGCGTGGAACTTAGGTTTGAACTGCCTAAAAAAGCTCCGGCCGTGTGATCAACGGCCGGAGCTTTTACATTATCGATGAACTTACTGTAATAATTCAAGTACGCCTTGCGGGAGCTGGTTCGCCTGGGCAAGCATTGCCGTACCGGATTGGTTTAATATGTTGTTTCTCGTAAACTCCGTCATTTCTTCTGCCATGTCCGCATCACGGATACGCGATTCAGACGCCGTTAAGTTTTCGTGGGTTACCTGCAGGTTGTCTACGGTATGCTCCAGCCGGTTTTGGGTGGCCCCTAAGTTGGAGCGGATGCTTGATACTTGCTCAAGGGCGCCATCAATTTTACCGATCGCTTCATTTGCATCTTCCTGTGTGGAGACACTTAACCCTTCAATTCCTAAATTATCCGTGCCAAGCTCATCAATATCAACGAGCACATTCTGTCCGGAATTTGCGCCGATCTGGAAATTGAGGGAGTTGTTGAAGACTTCGAATTTAGTGGAATCATCACCGTCTTTTTCTAATACACCACTGTCGAATTGAAATTCCATACCGTCGACTTCAAGGACACCGTTTTCTGTCGTTTTCGTAAACTCACCGGAGTCGTAATTGAAATCCGCCCCGTCATCAGCTTCAATCTGACCGTTGATATCCGCTTCCATGCTTACTTCGATCGTGCCGTTACCATCAATTTTACCTCCACCAATTTTAAAATCATCGGTGATTTCTACCTCATCACTTACGTCAGCCCCTACTTCGGTGCCCAGCTCCGAGCCGTCCGGTTGATAAACGGTGATGTCCGCTTCATCTTCACTGTCATCATAATTCGATACCTCAATCTCAAATTTGCCAAGAGATAAACCACTGCCTTTGAAATCATCTTCATTTACAAGATCATCTGCCTCTCCATCAACGATCGACCCGCCTGATAAAATTTCTTTAATTAAGTCAGGAGAGTCATTACCATCACCCTTAAGGCTTAATTCATACATCCCGCTTTCCAAGTCATTATTCGAAATGCGCGGTGCTTCTCCTAAATCAAGATCATCTTCGCCAGATAAATTTGAACCGAGAGCATTATCCCCGTTCAACAGCTTTTTTGTGTTGAATTCCGTTTTGTCGGAGATTTCATCGATTTCTTCGAGCAGTTCATCTACTTCGCGTTGAATTTCTTCACGGTCATCGTCAGTGTTTGTGTCACTTGCTGCCTGTACAGCCAGTTCGCGGATGCGCTGGGTCATCGCCTGTACTTCTTCCATGCCGCCTTCTGCTGTTTGAATGAGCGAGATGCCGTCCATCGCGTTGCGCTCGGCTTGGTCAAGACCGCGGATTTGTGAACGCATTTTTTCCGAGATGGCAAGGCCGGCTGCATCATCAGCCGCCCGGTTAATGCGCAGACCGGACGAGAGACGTTCTAAGTTGCCGGAAGTTTCCTGCTGGGTCTGGTTTAAGTTGCGGTATGCGTTTAACGCTTGAATGTTATTGTTAATCTTCACGTTGATCGCTCCTTTATTTTTCCTTAATCAAACATCATCTGCTTTTCATAAGCATTCGCCTGCATTTTTCTGCCGGCGCTCGCTTGGTCTTTTTTCGTCTGCTGTGCGGTCTGCCACGCAGTATCAATATCGTTAAGTATACGCAGCACCTCATCAATCGGCGCTGTCGTTTTCGTCCGGTTTGCCATAATCACCTGCTCAGCCATATAGTTGTATAATGCTTCAAGCTGATCTGCGATAATGCCTGCTTCAAAGTTCAGTCCGGCACCAAGCCGGTGAATAATATCATTGGCTTTTTGCAGTTTCGCATTGGCATCCATATAAGCTTGATCGTGTACCGCTGTTTTAGCTTCAAGTAAATTCCGCTCTAACGCTTCATACAGTAACGCCGTTAGTTCTTCAGGACTTTTTTGGTGCAGCCACGCTTCAGTCATAAAATTCATCCGCGGCGTCCTCCCTCATTTATGCTAATTCTTTTATCGGCTTCAAAGTCGAATTCCTTAATAGTTGCGCTCCATTT
The DNA here is from genome assembly GCF_003014715.1 of Salsuginibacillus halophilus. Classification (GTDB taxonomy): domain Bacteria; phylum Bacillota; class Bacilli; order Bacillales; family Marinococcaceae; genus Salsuginibacillus; species Salsuginibacillus halophilus. The sequence goes on along the minus strand of NZ_PYAV01000001.1, from coordinate 29,239 downwards.
CTTCAATTAAAAGCAGAATTTCTGCAATGACCGAGTATAGCTGCGGCGGTACGTTTTCGCCGAGATCCATATCAAGTAAGTTTTGTACAAGCATCGGATCTTCCTGCATATGAATATCATTTTCTTCAGCTAGTTCTAAAATTTGCTGGGCCACCGCACCTTTGCCGTGCGCGACAACTTTAGGTGCGTCACCGTCATCATACTGCAGTACCGCTGCCGTCGGTCCGTTTTTCAGCTTCCGGTTTACGCTGTTTACGTATTGATACTGCTTCATACTTTATAATCAAACCCTTTCTCTGAAAAAATCGGGCGTTGTGTCTCCGACGCTTCACTGCCTTTATTTTCTGGCGCAGCCGGCTGGTTATCAGTAAACGGCTCCCACGTAATTTTATTGACATTGTAGCCGATCCCTTCAAGCATCGAAGCGGTCCGGTCAACGACAGGGGTGAGCCGGCGTTCAAAATCAGGGTGATCATTTTGCAGTTTCACGTTTAACTGCCGGTCGTTTGCTTCAACGGAAATTCCAGTTTCTCCGAGCTTCGGTGTTTCAATATGAAAATATAAATCACAGTTTTCCCAGTCCACCTGCTCATTCTGCTTTCTGCCGTTCACATAAACTTCCAGGTTTTCTGTCTTATTTTCAAGCATCATTGGCAGGCTGAAAAATAAATGCTGCATCGCCCCTTGATCTTCTTTGCTTAATAACTGCTGGCCGGTTAAATCATTTAATGAAGCCTCAATGTCTTGATTCGCCTCTTTTCCTTCATCTTTTGCCATCTGCAGTAACGCGTGCTTTAAATTTTGCCGGCGCTGATCATCACTGCTCGTTGATGAAGCTGCCGTTTCCCGGTTTGCCGCTAAATACTGCGCCGCTTCCGGTTCCCGGTTTAAGCCGACGCTCCGCATGAATTCAAACGCCTGCCGGGCGCTCCCGTCCTGTGAGGCTGCCATGTGCTGTACCTGCTGCCACGCCTGTACCACCTGCTGAGCCGGCGACTGCGGTGCCTGTGCCTGCTGGGTGGAGAACATGATGTTTGTTTGCGGACGCGCACTTTCCGTTGCAGCACTCATCTGCGCCTGCTGACCTTGTGCTGCAGGCTGCCCTTGCGGCTGGCTCGGTGCTGACGGCTGTCCCTGCGGCTGGCTCTGGGCCGATGGCTGCTGGGCGGTTTGAGCTTGTACTGGCTGCGGCTGGCCTTGCACTGTTTGTGCAGGCGTGCGGGCGGCGCTTGTCTGCCGGTCATGTGTCACAAATTGTTTTACTTTTTTCTCGGACGGTTCAAAGCGGGTCGCTTCAACTTGGGACTGCACTTCACGCACAATTCGGGCGGCTTCCTGGTGGTTACCGCGCTGCAGCTGCTTTTTTGCTTCAGCGAGTGAGGAGCTGGCCTGCATGAGCTGGCGTTCGGTTTTCATGTCTGCGACCTGCATCATGTCACTTCGCATAATCGTCCGATCGAGCGTTTTTATCGTATTTTCTAAGATTTGCTGGGCGGTTGGTGCATTTTGCTGCTGGTTTTGAGCGAGCAGCCGGGCCGATTGGTCGAGCTGACGGTTCATATCTTTTTTCATATTCGCAAATTCGCCGGTCATCCGCTGCAGCCGCTCCGTCACCCGGTCCTCTACAAGGACGCGCGTTTCAAATGGCTGCTGCGTTTGAAAATCGGCTTGAGCCGTATACGTATGCGCAGCAGCTGCCTGCTGCGGCTGCGCCCGTTCAAGCACCGCACCCATGAGCTGGCGGGCGGTCATTTCCCGGCCGGCCTGCAGTCGTTCTTCGGCTTGGCGAAGATCTTGAGCGAGCGTCTCCTGCTGGCTCGGCGGTGTCTGCGGCAAAACGTTCTGCCGGATATGCTCAATCACCCTGGAAGCATCCGGTTCGCGCGAGAGCATCGTCCGCGCTTCAGTCAGTGCCTGCTCCCCTATGTTTGGCGCGGAGCTTTGGGCAGGCTGAAGCTGCATCATATTGGCAAGCTGGCGCTCCGTTTGATTCAAGCCTTGTAAGAGCTGATCACGCGCAGCACTGCCTTGCCCATCGTTTAACAGCTGCGCCGCTTGGCTGACCACCTGCTGCAGCGCTGCCTGGGCCGCCGGGGGCATCCCGCTCTGCTGCTGCATCTGCTGCATCTGCCGGGCGGCCTGTAGTGGGTCCTGTCCGCGCTCAACGGCCTGGCGTAAATCCTGCACAGCTTCACGGACTGCTGCCTCCACACTTCGTGCTTCAACTGGTAATGCTTCGCCACCTCCAGCTTGTGCTGCCGCTGCCTGTGCAGCCTGCGGCATCGTGCCGCCGTGATGCAAGGCTTGGTGCACCGCCTGCAAGTGCTGCGGCGTAGCCGGGAGCCGCTTTGATGCTACTGCCTGTACCGTCTCCATTCGTGCTGATGGACTGCCGGAGGCAGACTGCAAATGCTGCTGCACCGCCTGCACAGTCTCGCGCGTCACAGGTGAACCACCATCAACGAGTGAACGTACCGCCTGTCTCACTTCAGATGAAACTTCCCGGCCGCCGTTTAACTTTTTCAGTGCCTGATCAAAATTACGCCCTTCACTGCCGCCGCTTTTTGTTTCCACGGTACGAAGCTGCACGTTATTATCGCTTTTCCCTTGTACTTGTACGGTGGCCCGGTCGCCTTTAGGTACACCACTTTCGAAGGTAGCCGTCATCTCACGGCCGCGGATTTTCACTTTTGCTTCTGTATCCGAAACCCGTTCTGTAATCCGGGCTTTTACAAGATCGCCTTCACGCACTTGAGAACCGTTCGTCTGTGCCTGGGCTGAGGTTTGCTGGTTCACCTGCATAAAACTTCCTCCAAACGTTTCATATCTATGATTTATATCGACATCAAAACGCAAAACATTGAGTCTGCCGGCGAAATTTGCTTATTCCTCTCGTTTTCGTTCAGCTTTTGCAACTTCTTCGGCGTAACGAAATAAATCGAGCTGGTGAAATGCTTCGTCCCGCGAGTACACATCAAGGGCTGTTACACCGACAAGACGGATGTCCTCACCATCATAATATTTTAAAAACAAAGCTTTTGCGGCCTCAAAAATATCATCTGCTTCCATTTTCGGATTCACAGACGTTTGACTGCGGGTCATCGTTTCATGATTCCGGTTGCGGAGCATAAGCTGAATATTATTGGAACATAGATGATGATGTTTCAGCCGGACAGCAACTAGCTCTGACAGGCGTTCAAGCTGCCGCAGAAGCTCTGCATCATCGTTTGTATTCTCCCGCAAGGTCGTCGAGCGGCCGACAGACTTCCGATCGCCGGCAGCTTCCGGGTCCACCTGGCGTTCATCAATCCCGTGAGCCCGCTCATACATTTTTTCTCCTTTAATGCCGAATTCCGCTTTCAACCAGAGAGCATCAGCTTCAGCAAGGTCACCGATCGTTTTTAAGCCGGCGCGGTTAAGGCGTTCGTTCGTTTTTGCACCTACGCCGTGCATTTCAATTAAAGGCAGCGGCCAAAGTTTTTCTTGAATGTCCCGCTTACGTAACACTGTGAGACCGTTTGGCTTCTCCATGTCACTTGCCATTTTCGCTAAAAATTTATTTGGCGCCACACCGATACTGCACGGGAGCCCAAGCTCACCAAAAACAGCTTGCTGTACGAGGTTGGCAAGATTTAAGGCATCGTTTGTTAACGCCTCATCTGTCACATCCATATAACCTTCATCAATCGATACCGGCTCAACAAGCGGCGTAAATTCAGTAAGCTTAGCAAACATGAGTTGTGACATTTCTCGGTAACGATCAAAATTCGGAGGGATAATGATTAGATCAGGACATTTCCGGCGCGCTTCCCAGACGGGCATTGTTGTCTTAACGCCGTAAGCACGAGCTTCATAGCTCGAAGTTACGACAATTCCCCGGCGCTCTTTCGGATTGCCGGCGATTGCCACCGGTTTGCCGCGAAGCTCAGGGCGGTACAATAATTCGACGGACGCATAAAAGCTGTTCATATCTACATGAAACAAAACTGGATGCTTTTTTGACGCCTTGTTTGCCACGTTCATCCCTCCTTAAAATTTCATAACTTTCAATACAAGAAATCTTATTGCATTATCTTCATAAATTAGGTATCATTATTAGTTTTATCTATGTTATCATTAATTTATCTAGGAGAAAGCAGGTGATGTCATGGATATTCACCCGAACAACTGTCAACCAAATTTCACAGTTATTATGCAGGAAACAGAAACTGTCGCACATGTGATCCGTACAAATACCGGACACTCACCTTCAATTACACAACTCTCGCTTGCGCTTGGACGAACAGAAGAACTCATTCTAGAAGCTATGGAGTACGGTCCGGCTATAAACGCAGAAACTGCCCCGCCCGTATCTCCGTCATCTTTATAAATGTTAATCACGTTAGAAAAGGCGCCCGGCTGCTGCCGGTGCGCCTTTTTTATTCAGAAGACCCATTTTCTGCACCGCTTTCCACCCAGTTTATAAAACCATCACCGTGGTAGGTCTGGTTAATCCGGCGCAAAAATTCATAAATATAGGTAAGGTCTTCTTCATTAGCTTCACAGTTATCCAAAAAATTTTCTAAACGATGCGTAAAACCTTTTGAAGCTTCCACTTTTTCCTCACCAAGCGTTGTAAGCACAACATACGAAACGCGTAAATCTTCTTCGTTTTTCGATGTTTGTACTAAACCTTTTTCTTTCAGCCGCTTCATCATCTGCATCACGGTGGATAAATCCCAAAGACCTACCTCTGCCACCCGTGACATCGTTGCTTTCCCTTCAATTTGAATGATCCAAAGGGTATGCTGCTCTGCAAGCGTCAGCCCAATTTCACGTGCTGAACGCTGCCAGTCTTCCTCGAGCACTTTGTAAGCACCGCGAAACATATTTAAATACTTATGAAACTCCATGGCTTCCAAACTTTCATCCTCCTGTTATGCATGTACTGTTCTTATTGATTTGTACCGGCGGTTTCTTGAATAATTGCAATGACCATTTCTGCTGCTTTCGTTAGTTCAGCGATGGACATTTTTTCATTCGTTGTATGAATGTCTTCGTAACCAATGCCTAAATTAATCGTTGGCACCCCGTAGCCGGAAATAATATTACCGTCACTTCCTCCACCGCTTTGCAGCTGTTTAGGTTCACGACCGAGTGATTTCGCTGCTGCGATTGCTTTAGCGACAACTTCATCTTCTTCTGACAGCTTATAGCCTGGGTAAATGATTTCAACATTAACATCAGCGCTTGCGCCGGCTTTTTCAGCAGCTTCTTGAAATGCCTTCGTCATCGTTTCTACTTGTTGATCGAGTTTTTCGCGAACGAGCGAGCGGGCTTCAGCTGTAATCGTCACTTGATCACACACAACGTTCGTTGCGCCTCCACCTTCAAAACGCCCGATATTAGCTGTCGTTTCCTCATCGATCCGGCCGAGCGGCATGGCACTAACTGCACGAGAAGCTACAGTAATTGCTGAAACCCCTTTTTCCGGCGCTACACCGGCATGGGCTGTTTTTCCGTGAACCGTTACATTAAATTTTGCCTGCGTTGGTGCAGCTGTAATAAGGTGACCGACCGGGCCATCACTATCGAGCGCATAACCAAAGTCAGTTTTTAGTTTTGATTCGTCTAAAGCTTTTGCTCCGACAAGTCCTGATTCTTCACCTACGGTAATAATAAACTGAACCGTTCCGCGGTCGAGCTGCTGCTCTTTCAGCACTTTAATCGCTTCAAGCATCGCTGCAAGCCCGGCTTTATCATCTGCCCCGAGTACTGTTGTTCCATCTGTTTTCACATATCCATCTTCAACGGTCGGCTTAACCCCTTCACCTGGGGCGACCGTATCCATATGCGACGTGAAATAAACGGTCTTTGCTGCGTCATTTGTTCCTGCTAGCGTGCAGATTAAATTGTTCGCTTCATGCTCAGTGGTTTCAGCTGCATCATCTTCTTCCACAGTTACACCGAGCTCTTCAAATTTTGCTTTAAGCAGCCGGGCAATTTTTCCTTCTTTTTTTGTTTCTGAATCCACCTGGACAAGTTCTAAAAATTCGTCAAGCAACCGTTCTTCATTGATCATCGTTATGTACATCCTTTCTGTCTTGTTTTTCGCACAATTCATACAACACGCCTTTTGTATCTTTCGGATGCAAAAAAGCAACAAGTGCTCCGCCGGCCCCGGTGACAGGTTGATCCTGCAGCGTCCGGATCCCGGCTTGTTTCATTTCTTCCATGCGGGCTTCAATATTTGTAACGCGGAGGGCAACGTGATGAATACCTTCACCGCGTTTGTTTAAAAAGCCTGCAATCGGGCTTTCTGCTGATACTGGCTCTAATAATTCAAATTTTGCTTCACCAATTGTTAAAAAAGCAACTTTAACGCCTTGCGCCTGTACTTCCTCTGTTTTTTCATGGGTTAAACCGAGCACATCCGTATAAAACGGCAGATGCTCTTGAAGTGAATGAACGGCCAGACCGAGGTGATCAATTTTTTCAGGTGCTTCTCCTAACATAACACCGCCCCCTTTTTTCATCTTCTTTATGATGAACTTGCTGTGACACCTTGAGCCTATCCTCGTTTTTTCGTACAATAGAAATCAAAGTCCATTACATTTGGAGGGATCTTCTATGCCACGCAAATTTCAAACAATAATTATATACTTTTTAATTATTACGCTCGTGCTCGGCAGCCTTTTAACCGGCCTTGCGATGATTTAAGCAAGTTTTAAGACCGCAGCTTTCAAAGCCGCGGTCTTTTTTTAATGCAAACCAGCGTTTGTAAGCGCTTCATACGCTAAGTGCTCCATCGACTGACCGGGCTCATGAACGACGGTGACACGCGTTCCGTAATCAATCTGTTCGTATAAATCAGTTACATCTTCATTATACATGCGAACGCAGCCGTTGGATACCGCCTCCCCTATCTTTTCCGGTTCATTTGTTCCATGAATTCCGTATGTGCGTCCATCGCTTCCCGGAACATCTAAGCCAATCCAATGAGAGCCAAGCGGATTATCCGGATCGCCGCCTTCAATGTTTTCCGCACGGTAATAAGGCTTTTCAGCTTTCACTATGACTTGATACACCCCCGGCGGTGTAGGGGTTTGCGGCGTGCCGCTTGCGACTGGATAAACGTCTTCAAGCTGTTCTTCTACAATTACCCCAAGTTCCTGCTCAGCTGTGTTAATCACGAGCTCTTCCTCTCCCGGCCACGCGGGAAGATCGAGCGGCCAAAGTGGCACCACCGCTGCAAACGATAAAACTGCTGTCAAAAGCACTGACATATCACTGCCTCCTGCTCTTAGCGCTAACGCTGCTGCCGCGCTGCTAACTTTTCTTTTCGGCGCTGCCGGCGCGTCTGCTTCTCCTGGTTCGCGGTCTCCGTCCGCTCATCATCCGGCTTAAAGCGCCGCTTAATATTTAAGTATTGTTCCATCTCATGCAGGATATAATACAGCGCCGAGCGAACTTCAAATTCTTCGCGCGTTTGCGGCAGCTCACTTTGCTGAAGTTCTTCTTTCACATCTGCAAGCTCCTGAAGCATTTCTTTTGAAGTGTTGCCAGGGTGTACCCCTTTGCCTAACCGATCCATATAAGCTGCGATCCTTTCCCCCTGCCAAACCGAGCGGTCGAGGGTCGACACAAACGGCAGTGTTCGTTCGAGTACTTCAAGCTGTTTTTCCCGCATATGAAAATAACGGTAAAAGTAATCATCATAGCGAAAGACGTGATTTTCAATGCTCTGCAGTGCTTTCGTTTTCCCATCTTCAATGAAAACAGGTGCTTCCGCCAACTCTTTTCCGTCCCAATCGGTCTCCTGCTCACGAATAAAACGAGCGTACTCTTTCCAGACCGAAGCAAACGTTTCTTCAATCCGAACTTGATCTTCAAGCAGGTTGTGCTCAACACTTGGCATGTATAAGTTCATCACAAGTGCTACGCTAATCCCGATCGCAATTAAGAGCAGTTCATTGAGCACAACGGCCGGGGTGATCATCCCGAAGGTGTAAATGTGAAGCATAATGACCGCACTTGTAACGATCCCTTTTTTCGCATCAATTTTCACCATGCTTGGGATAAATAATAAAATCAATAACGCAAGCACCCATGGTTCATAGCCAAAAAGCTCAAACAATACGCCGGCATAAAGCATTCCGGCTAAGCACGCCACGACCCGTTCCCATGATGCTTTCAACGAATCTTTTTTTGTAACAGAGATACATAAAATCGTGATAATTCCTGCCGAAGCGTAAAAATCTAAATTGAGCTGCTGTGCAAGAAAGACAGCAAGTGCAGCCCCCAAAGCTGTTTTAATGGTCCGATAACCAATCGGAAACATGAGGTCATCCTCCTGATTCAAGATTAAAAAACCTCAGCTGCATAGCAACTGAGGGTCGTTTTCATCATTTGGCGCGCCTATCAGGATTCGAACCTGAAATACGAGAACCGGAATCTCGCGTGATATCCATTTCACCATAGGCGCATCTATTTCGTTTGCGACATAAATTATATTATCAGAGCAACACAGCAGTGTCAATAAATTTTTCGCCCGCGCAAAAAGAGTCATTTCTTTCAGCACGGGCCTTATTTTACGCCTGCTCCTTTGTCGGATCTTCAGCGAGCATCGCTTCAAAGCGTTGATTGATTTGGTCTTCATTATAGCCGGCACGGTGGAGACGGAGCGTAAAGTTTTGTGCCCATACCTTCGTACGTTCATGCATTTTTTTATACTTTTTACGTTTCTGCTTTTTCTTATCTTCTTTGATCCGGCTTTTTGCATTTGATGTTAAACTCTCAACAATAAAGAGCGCTTTCCAAAGATCCTCTTCTTCAAGCTCTAAACCATTGGCATCAAGTTCTTTCATGACTTCTTTATAAAAAGCTTCAAACTCGTCAAAGTCGATCTCTTCTTCCATGTTCAAATAAACTTGTACACGCTGATAAAACTCTTCCATGTCCAAACCCCTTCTTTGTTTGTCATTTATCTCATGCATTATACAAAACTTTACGGTTTATCGTCAATCAACGCTAAAAAGCCCCTGCAGCTTAACGCAAACAGGGGCATCATTGAAGATTCCATTAGCTGCAGTGCGCGTCAAATGCTTGTTCAAGCTTTTGCACAACTTCGATCGGTTCATGGCCTTCAATTTCGTGGCGCTCAATCATTGTTTGAATCTCGCCATTTTTTAGTAAAGCAAACGACGGCGAGGACGGCGGATAACCAGTGAAGTAAGACCGTGCTTGTTCAACCGCTTCTTTATCCTGACCAGCAAATACTGTGACAAACCGATCCGGCTTCGTATCATAGTTTTTCATATACGCAGCGGCCGGGCGTGCAATACCACCGGCACAACCACATACAGAGTTCACCATGACTAAGGTTGTCCCATCTTCTTTAAGAACTTGATCCACATCTTCTGGTGTTTCCAAACCTTCATATCCAGCTTTCTCCATCTCATCGCGAGCGGTCTGCACCACATCATTTATGAAAAAGTTAAATTCCACGTCATCGACCTCCCTATAAATTGTTCCACTTGTATTTTATCGTGTCAGCGACAGATTCGCAATTATCCGGCTTACAACAGATGGATAAATAGCGAAATTCAACGCTTAAATGAAGACTGCCGAGATGCAGCAGCCTTCATTTCTATATGAAACAATCAAAAGAGAGCCTTAATCTTCACTACTTTCAAGTGCGGTGCCAAGGTTTTCGATATTACGCTCCATTAAGCTCATGTAATCTTCGTCATTTTCCACATCTTCTTCAACAAGGGCTTCTAAGTTATGAAGCTGCAATTTGTCTGCGCCAACTTCTTCTTGTACGACTTCTGCCGTTGCGACCGGAATGTTTTGCTCATACATGAAGTAGTTGATCCCTTCATCTTCAACAATAGCAATTAAGCTTTCAAGCTCCTGCTGAGAAGGTTCATTTTCCGGGGATAGGCCGGTAACACCGAGTTGGTGAATGCCGTAACGCTCCTCCCAGTAGCCGTAACCTTCATGAGAAACGACGAACGTATCCAATTCAGCGTTATCTGCCATGTCAGTAAACTTCTCATCTAGTTCTTCAAGATCAGATTGCAGCTCTTCAAGATTTTCAGCAAAACGCTCCTCTTGTTCAGGCATCGCTTCAGCAAAATGGTCTTTTAAATGTTCAGCTGCCTCTGAAGATTTGACAGGGTCAAGCCATACGTGCGGATCTTCATCGCCATGGTCGTGGTCGTGATCATCTTCATGGTCATGGTCATCTTCATGGTCATGATCATCTTCATGGTCGTGATCATCTTCATGGTCGTGATCATCTTCATGGTCGTGATCATCTTCATGGTCGTGATCATCTTCATGGTCATCTTCATGGTCATGATCATCTTCGTGATCGTGAGCGTAGTCGATTAAATCGAGACCTTCTACAGCTTGTACAACTTCTACGCCTTCACCTTCAACAACGTCCTTCACAGCATCTGCGAATCCTTCCATGCTCGCACCGTTATAAAGAAAGATATCAGCATCAGCGATTTCAGTCATTTCTTGCGGGCTTGGTTCATAAGTGTGCGCATCAGCACCTACCGGAACGATATTTTCAACTTCAACTGCATCTCCACCGATCCGGTTGGCAAAGTCCTCCCAAGCGTACAATGTCGTGTATACTTGTAATGGATCCTCGACTGCTTCTTCGTCGCTTTCATCATCTTCATCATCATCATCTTCTGTTTCATTTTCGCTTGCAGATTCTTCAGCGTCATCTTCTGTATCGTTCGAAGCTTCTTCTTCATCGCCGCAAGCATTAAGCACAAGAGATGTACTGATCGCAACTGAAGCAAGCACGGAAAACTTTTTCATACTCAAACCTCACCTTTCGTAACGATTACGTTTTTCATTAAGTACAACATGTATAATACCGTAATGGTTACGCTTTGTAAACAGGTGAATTATAATTTTTAACGATCGTTTTATGCAGCATTTGTGCCCAGGTTTCGTGCTCGCGCACACTACCCCCCACACGTGCAGTTCAACCGTCATAAACGTAAAAAACTTGCGGTCATGAAACTCACCGCAAGTTTTTAGCTCATTCATTCATTTAAATGCTGCGCTCAGGGTCGATATTTTCCAAGTAATCCTTCACATACTGTAAAAACTGTCCGGCAACAAGGCCATCGAGAACACGGTGGTCTAGTGACAAGCATAAGTTGACCATGTGCCGCACAGCGATCATATCATCTTGCATGATGACAGGGCGCTTTACAATGGACTCCACCGATAAAATGGCAGCTTGCGGATGATTAATAATTGGCATCGACTGCACAGAACCAAAGGAACCGGTATTGTTAATCGTAAATGTCCCCCCTTGCATCTCGCTTGAAGCAAGGGTGCCATTTCTTACTTTACCGGCAAGTTCTTGGACTTGGCGCGCAAGACCTTGAATGTTTTGTTCATCTGCGTGCTTAATGACCGGTACGTACAAGGCTTCTTCAGTTGCAGCTGCCATAGACATGTTCACAGCCTGCTTTTGAATAATCTTATCGCCGGCCCAGGTGCTGTTTAAACGCGGGTATTTTTTCAAACCTTGGACAACTGCTTCAATGAAAAACGGCATAAATGTTAACGAATAGCCGTTACGCGCTTTAAATGCTTCTTTATGCTTCTCGCGCAGCTTCACAAGGTTCGTTACATCTACTTCGATCATGGTCCAAGCGTGAGGAATTTCATGTTTGGACTTCAACATGTTGTCTGCAATCGCTTTACGCACACCGGAGACTGGGATTTCTACATCTCCTGCTTCACTTTGTACTGCTTCAGCCGGCTTCGTGCTGTAAGTTGGTCCAGCCGGGGCAACGAGTGCTTCCTCAGCCGCTTGTGAAGCTGGTGTTGTTGATGTCTTCTCCGCTACTTCAGCCCCGCCGGAAGCGATATAGCTTTCCACATCTTTACGAGTAATGCGCCCGCCGCGGCCGCTGCCGTTCACGTGATCTAAATTGATGCCGTTTTCCTGGGCCAGCTTTAAAACAGCCGGTGAATAGCGCTTTTTCATACCTGAATCTGCTTCATCGGTTTCAGGAGCTGGTGCCTGCGCTGCTTTTTCTTCAACAGGCGCTTCTTCTTCAGCTTCACCTTCAACTTCCATATAGCAGATTAAATCCCCGACTTGAACCGTTTCATCTTCACTAGCAACAAGCTCTTGAACCGTGCCGGTATAAGAAGACGGGACTTCTGCGTTTACTTTATCGGTCATAACTTCAGCGATCGGATCATATTTTTTAACGCTGTCGCCTGGAGCGACGAGCCACTTACTAATGGTACCTTCAGTTACACTTTCCCCGAGCTGGGGCATATGAATTTCTTTTGCCATAAGCGGCGGGTCCCCCTTCGTTAAAATTCCGCTAAGTCGCGCATCGCCTGCTCAACTTTATCAGGATTGATCATGAAGTATTTTTCCATTGGCGGTGCATACGGCATCGCTGGTACGTCTGGACCGGCCAGCCGCTGAATAGGTGCATCTAATTCAAACAAGCATTCTTCAGCAATGATTGCGGATACTTCACTCATGATACTGCCTTCTTTATTATCTTCAGTAATTAATAACACTTTCCCTGTCTTTTTCGCCGCTTCAACGACCGCCTCGCGATCAAGCGGGTAAACGGTACGTAAGTCAAGGATGTGTGCGTTTACGCCTTCTTTTTCAAGCTTATCTGCTGCCTGCAGGGCAAACTGAACGCTTAAGCCGTACGTGATGACTGTTAAATCATCACCTTCACGCTTGACATCTGCTTTCCCTAGCGGCAAGGTGTAGTCTTCTTCAGGGACTTCTCCTTTTACAAGGCGGTACGCCCGCTTATGCTCAAAAAAGAGGACCGGGTCGTTCGAGCGGATCGCTGCTTTGAGCAGCCCTTTTACATCATACGGCGTACTCGGCATAACAATTTTTAAACCTGGTGTATTTGCAAACATTGCTTCAACAGACTGCGAGTGATAAAGTGCACCGTGCACACCACCGCCATATGGCGCACGAATCGTAATTGGACAATCCCAGTCGTTATTCGAACGGTAGCGGATCTTTGCTGCTTCCGAAACAATCTGATTGACCGCCGGCATAATAAAATCGGCAAACTGCATTTCTGCTACCGGCCGCATGCCATACATTGCCGCGCCGATCCCAACACCGGCAATGGCCGATTCAGCAAGCGGTGTATCAAGTACACGTGCTTCCCCAAACTGTTCATACAATCCGTCAGTCGCCCGAAACACACCCCCGCGGGCACCGACATCTTCTCCGAGAACGAACACGTTGTCATCAAGTTCCATTTCTTCGCGCAGCGCTTCAGTCACTGCTTGAATGTACGTGCGGACTGCCATCAACTCTCCCCTTTCTACACTTCTTCGTATACGTGGCGAAGCGCCGCTTCTGCATCATCATAAGGCGCATTTTCCGCCGCCTCAGTCGCTTCATCCACTTCAGCATCAATTTTTTCGTTCAGCTTTGTTTCCACTTCGTCCGTTAAAATTTCCTGCTCGCGCAAGTACGTCGCAAATGTGTAGAGTGCGTCGAGCTTCTTCGCTTCCTCTACTTCTTCACGCGTCCGGTAGGAGCGATCATCATCGTCGCTTGAGTGCGGTGTTAAACGGTAGGATACAGTTTCAATGAGCGACGGACCTTCACCGCGGCGCCCGCGGTCTGCTGCTTCTTTTACCGCTTCATACACAGCTAACGGATCATTACCGTCGACACTTTTACCCGGCATGCCGTAGCCCGGTGCCCGGTCAGCAACACTTTCACAAGCCAGCTGTTTCTCTAGTGGAACTGAAATGGCGTATTTATTGTTTTCACAAAGAAAGATGACCGGAAGTTTATGCACGCCGGCAAAGTTTGCCCCTTCATGAAAGTCACCTTGGTTGGAAGAACCTTCACCAAAGGTTGTAATCGCAACAAAATCTTCACCTTTCATTTTGCCGCCTAACGCAATTCCAACAGCGTGCGGCACTTGTGTTGTTACAGGTGAAGAACCTGTCACAATACGGTTTTTCTTCTGTCCGAAATGCCCCGGCATCTGCCGGCCGGCGGAATTTGGATCTTCAGCTTTAGCAAAGCCTGACATCATTAAGTCGCGAACCGTCATGCCAAACGACAGAACAACCCCCATGTCGCGGTAATAAGGAAGTGCATAGTCCTCTTTTCGGTTTAAGGCAAATGATGCCCCGACCTGCGCCGCTTCCTGGCCTTGACAGGAAATCACAAACGGAATTTTACCTGCCCGGTTTAAAAGCCACATCCGCTCGTCTAATTTACGTGCAGTCAGCATGACTTCATACATGTCCAAAACGTCTTGATCCGACAATCCAAGCGCTTCATGTCGATTTGAACTCAAAAACATTCCCTCCTTTAAAATGATCCGACGCTTTCAAAAAAGCAGTCGAAACGATCTACATTACGTAAAGTTTGATCCATATTATGAGTGGATTTGTCTTCCATCAACCGCCAGCGCCGCTTCGCCAATAACTTCAGACAAAGTCGGGTGCGGATGAATCGTTGAAGCAAGTTCAAGGCCTGAGGCGTCAAGCAGCTTTGCAAGGGCTGCTTCTGAAATAAGTTCGGTCGCCTTCGCACCAACGATATGCACGCCGAGAAGGTCATCATTTGCTTCATTAATAATCACTTTACAAAACCCTTCAGCATCTCCGTGGACGAGCGCTTTACCAACAGCTTGAAATGAGAATTTACCCGTTTTGACACTGTAACCGTGTGCCTCAGCCTCTTCTTCATTTAAACCGATGCTCGCAGCTTCCGGCCGGCTGTACGTGCAACGCGGGATGAGTGATTCATCATTCGGGTCCGGGTTCTCGTTAAACATGTGCTCGACTGCCGTGATCCCTTCATGAGAAGCAGCGTGCGCCAGCTGCAAGCCCCCGACGACATCGCCGATCGCATACATATGACTTTCTTTCGTCTGACCGAATTCATTAACAACAATAACGCCGCGGTCCGTTTCAATATCTGTATTCTCTAAGCCGATATCTTTAATATTTGCACGACGTCCAACAGACTGTAAAACAGCTTCAGCTTCAACCTGCATGTCTTGTTCGTTTTGAGTAAACGGCACTGTTACGCTTTCAGCTGTAGTCACCTTTTCGGCATCAACCGCCGCGCCTTCATAAAACGTAACCCCCCGCTTTTCAAGACGGGACTTCATTTCTTTGGATACGTCCGGATCATCAAACGGCAAAATGCGCGGGGCTGCTTCAATCACAGTGACCTCAACATCAAAGTCCACAAGCATGGACGCCCATTCAATCCCGATGACACCGCCGCCGATAATGACCATTGATGCCGGCAGAGCCTCCATGTCAAGCGCTTCATCTGAAGTGAACACGCGCTCCCCATCAGGTTTTAAGCCCGGAAGCACATTCGGTTTGGATCCGGTGGCGATAAGTACCTGTTTCGGGATTAAAATATCGTTTTCTTCGCCATCGCTTCGCTCGACAGAAATGGCGCCGGCACTAGGTGAAAAAATGGATGGACCAAGAATTCTGCCGCGTCCTTCATACACTTGGATGTTTCCTTTTTTCATTAAATACTGTACACCTTGGTGCAGCTTGTTAATGACGCTTTCTTTTCGTGCCTGCACCTTATCAAAGTTCAATGTTACACCGTTTGTCTCCACCCCGAAAGCTTCGCCGTCTTTAGCTTCAGCATATACTTCTGCACTTCTAAGCAGTGCCTTACTCGGGATACAGCCTTTATGTAAGCAGGTGCCGCCGAGTTTTCCTTCTTCAATAACCGCCACTTTTTTTCCAAGCTGTGCGGCTCTAACCGCTGCGACATAACCACCGGTGCCCGCCCCGAGCACGACGAGGTCAAGTTCTTCTGCTTCCGACATATTGATTCCTCCTCCAGCCGATCAGCGCACGGCTGCGGCATAGGTTTTAGCGTTTTCTTCTCCCTCTAATACACGAAGCGCTCCTTCATAAAGAGCTTCAAGTTCATCTTCACCCGCCCGGATGTCTACTGGCGCAATCCAGTCGGTACGGTTTTTTACTTTTGTCGTGAAGTCCTCACTGTAAGCAAGACCTCCTGTTAAAACAATTGCATCGACACGTCCTTTGAGCACTGAAGCTTTAGCGCCCACGGCCTTAGCTACATTGTACGCCATTGCGTCCCACACGAGAAGCGCTTCTTCATCACCATGAAGCGCACGGGCTTCAACAACTTGGGCGTCATGCGTGCCAAAGTGACTCATCAACCCGCCTTCTTTTGAGACCTTCCGTCGCAGCTCATTCCGGTTTAACTCTTCTTCAAGCAGAAGGGCTGCTGTCTCATCCACCGGCAGACCGCCGGCACGCTCCGGCGAGAACGGCCCGTCACCGTGCAGGCCGTCATTCACATCAACAACCCGGCCGCAATTGTGGGCACCAACTGTAATACCACCGCCAAGATGCGCAACAATCAGACGGCTCTCTTCATAAGCGAGTCCTCGCGCAGCTGCGGCTTTTCTGGCTGCGGCTTTTTGATTTAAGGCATGAAAAATGCTTGTGCGCTCAACACCTTTTAATCCAGTTACTTTGGCGACTGAGTCCATTTCATCTACAACGACAGGATCCACAATATATGCCGGAATATGAAGAAGCTCTGCTAATTCGCTCGCAATTAAAGCCCCGCCATTTGAGGCATGACTGCCATAAGCACCAGCTTGCAAGTCCTTAAGCATCGCATCATTAATCACATATGTGCCGCTTTCAAGCGGATGAAGCAGTCCACCCCGGGCAGAAATCGCATCAACATGATCGAGCCGCACACCTTCCTGGTCAACTGCTGCAATCACTGCGTCTTTTCTCCAAGCTGTTTCTGCTTTAAGATCTGCATGCTGCTTTAAAGCTTCAACATCATGCCGGATGTTTTTTTCAAATAAACAACGGCCACCTTCATATAAACCAATTTTCGTTGACGTTGAACCAGGATTTAACGTAAGCACCCGGTAAGCTTTCTTCGATGTTTTCATGATCATCACCTGCTGTTGAATTAAATTATGAACAAACGTTAACGACGGCTCAACACGTGATGACTGTTTTGTAAAAACTGTTTCCGTGAATAGCGCATGTTTTCAATCCGCTCTTCAGCCATCCGATCAGCCGCTGTTTGTGAAGAAATGTTATCGCGTGAAGCAATTTCAAACACGCGTTCAATACTGTCATAAATGGTTTCTACTTTTTTCATCGCCCGGTCTTTGTTGTAACCGTTCAATTCATCTGCAACGTTAATCACACCGCCGGAATTAATGACGTAATCCGGTGCATAAACAATCCCGCTTTCAAACAACCAGTCGCCGTGACGGGCTTCTTTTAATTGATTGTTGGCAGCACCAGCTACAACGCGAGCTTTTAAACGCGGAATGGTTTCATCGTTAAGTACGGCACCTAGTGCACATGGCGCAAAAATATCAGCTTCCTGATCATAAATATCTTCAGGGGCAACGGCTTTGGCATCAAAATCCTGCACCGCCCGGTCAACTGACGCTTTATGAATATCCGTCACAATCAGTGAGGCACCTTCTTCATCCAAGTGTTTGCACAAATTGTAAGCAACATTGCCGACACCTTGCACAGCTACTGTCCGTCCGCTTAAATCATCCGTTCCAAACGCTTCCTTGGCTGCAGCTTTCATTCCAACGTATACACCATAACCTGTCACAGGAGACGGATTTCCGCTTGAACCAAACGCTGGAGACACCCCGGTAACAAAGTCGGTCTCCTGGCGGATCATATCCATATCATGCACGGTAGTCCCTACATCTTCGGCTGTGATATAGCGGCCGTTTAAACCTTGAATATAACGGCCGAACGCACGGAACATTTCTTCATTTTTTTCCGTACGAGGATCCCCCATGATGACCGTTTTACCACCGCCAAGATTTAATCCGGCTGCTGCGTTTTTGTAAGTCATGCCACGGGCGAGCCGGAGCGCATCTTCAAAAGCTTCTTCTTCGCTTTTGTACGTCCACATCCGCGTTCCGCCAAGGGCCGGTCCGAGGGTCGTATCGTGAATCGCAATAATTGCTTTTAAACCAGAGGCACGGTCTTGACAAACGACCACCTGTTCATAATCTGCACTTTCCATCTCTTTAAATAGTTTCATGATTATACCTCCTTTGTTGAGCTGTTTCATGCATTTGAATACCTAAGGCTGCTGCATGAAGCTTATTTGTAAGTGAGTCGCTGCGTGAAGTTACAACGATCGGGGCCGCTGCTCCGGCAATCACGCCACCAACTTGTGCACCGCCGAAGTGAACAAGCGATTTATATAAAACATTCCCTACTTCAATATGCGGCACGAGCAGAATGTCTGCTTCACCAGCGACGCCGCCGCTTAATTTTTTCTTTTCAGCAGCTGCTTTAGAAACCGCATTATCAAGCGCAAGCGGCCCATCAATGATGCAGCCGGTAATTTGGCCGCGCCGGTTCATTTGCGTAAGTGATGCAGCATCAACAGTTGCCGGCATCTCTGGATTGATGGTTTCTACAGCAGCAAGTGCTGCAACTTTTGGACATTCAACACCTAAAAGATGCGCAGTTTCTACAGCATTTTCAGTAATCTGGACTTTCGTCTGTAAGTCCGGTGTGACATTCATCCCGGCATCAGTCACAAAGAGCGGCTCGCTCCGGTCTTGAAGTGCAAATTGAGCCACGTGCGATAATGTCCGCCCCGGCCGGCGCAATCCGTAATCACGGTTGACGACTTCTTTCATTAAAGCTGCTGTCTGCACCATGCCTTTGACAAGCACAGAAGCTTTGCCATCAGAAACGGCCATTACTGCAAGGCGGCTCGCTTCTTGTTCTGAACGTGTTGGAATAATTACCGCACGCGCCGACAAGTCTTCATGCCATCCGTCCTTTGCTTTTTCAAGCATTGTTTCTTCTCCGTATAACCGGACGTAAATATCTTCATTTTGAAGCAGTTCTTCGACAACTTCTAACATATGATCGTCAGCCGCCCCGGCAATGGCTAGCGTTACCGGACGGCCATTCGTTGTTGGCAGTGTGTTTAGCATCGTCGTTTGTTGCTCCTTTTCTTTTTGTATATTGTTCATCGCATTCATTTGTTCAATTTTCTGCACGACTGTCGTTGTTTCACGTACCCGTTGCAGGCACTTATGTATATTGCAACATTCATGCCAAGTTATTATTTTTGTGAAACCGCTTCAAATCAAGGTTATATAAATTTTCAACCGTGCAAATCATTGCACGGTTGAAAATTATTGCATGCTCGTTTTTGCATAACCATGTTTTTCTAGCTTGTAATATAAATTGCGAATCGAGATTTTAAGATGCTCAGCTGCTTTCGTTTTATTACCTTCAAACATCGCCAATGCTTCTAAAAGCTGCTGCCGTTCAAAAGCATCCAATCGCTCCTGCAGACTGCCGCTATATTTTTCTACGGACGGTTTCGGCTCTTCAGATTTTGTTAAGGGGGGCAGATGCTCAGGCACAATCTCTGTTGCATGAAACGGCATATGAATCACTGCCCGGCCGAGCACGTTTTCAAGCTCACGCACATTGCCCGGCCAGTGATACTGCTTTAACTCCTGCAGCGCACCGGCGGAGAGCTGCTGTACATTGCGACCATATTCTTGATTAATTTTGTACAATAAGTGCTGACATAACTCATTTAAGTCTTCAAGCCGTTCCGCAAGCGGCGGAATTTGAATCGGAAGCTTATTCAAACGGTAATATAAATCCTCACGGAACGAACCATCATGAATGGCAAGCTCGAGCTGTACGTTCGTTGCTGCAATCACCCGTACATCTACTGGAATCGAGGCTGTACCGCCAACGCGCACAATTTCTTTCTCCTGCAGCACCCGGAGCAGTTTCGCTTGTGTAGAAGCTGACATTTCACCGATTTCATCAAGAAATAGACTGCCTTCATGTGCTTCTTCAAACAAGCCGCGCTTTCCACCCCGTTTCGCCCCGGAAAACGCCCCCTCTTCATAACCGAAAAGTTCACTTTCTAGAAGCGACTCGGACAACGCCGCACAATTCACCCGGATAAACGGGCGGTACTTGCGCTTACTTGCATCATGTATGGCGTGAGCAAACAATTCTTTACCGGTACCTGATTCCCCTCTAAGCATGACATTCACCGGGGTGGCTGCCGCCGCCTGGGCTTGATTTACAGCGACCTGCATTTCTTCAGACTGACCGATAATGTCGCTGAATGTATACTTTGCTTCAAGCGTCCGGATGATTTGCCGTGCCCGCTCGAGTTCTTCAGTTAATGCCCGGATTTCTGAAACGTCTTGAATCACCCCGACGCTTCCTTTTAATGTGCCATCGACGAGGATCGGCGCTGCATTCACAAGCACATCTTTACGGTTCGGTCCGACTTTCATTCGTGCGCCCCGTACAGGCTGCTCGGTACGAAGCACCGCAAAATGCATACTTTCTCCTTCAGAAATGTCTGCTGTTGCCGGTTGACCGACAACTTCATCTGCAGTTAAGCCGGTAAGCCGGGTGTATGCAGGGTTAATTAATAGTCCGTTGCCGTTTTCATCTACAACCGAAATGGCTTCTTCTGACGATTGAATAATTGCTTCAAGCATTTGTTGTATACTTTTTAAATTGGTCACTTCTTCAGCCATATTCTGTACATCTGTCACATCTTGAAACACAGCCAGTGCGCCGAGCATCTCTTCTCCACGCCAAAGCGGAACCCGGGTCGTAACAATATTTCTGCCATTAGCAAACGTTTGCTGTTGATTCGCTTCAATGTGTTGGTGTTTTAATACATCCGGCAGCTTGCTTTGCGGTAAAATATCATAAATCCAAGCTCCGAGCGCTTGTTCGTTTGTGACACCGGTAATGAGCTCTGCCTGACGATTGTATAAAATTATTTGTTCGTTTTGATTAATCGCAATCATACCATCGTGGGTTGATTGTAAAATCGTTTCACGAAAGCGGTCATGGGCCTGCTGCTGTTTAAGTAACTCTTCTTTTTCTTCAATTAAAGCATACATGACACTCGCAACTGAGGCAGGAATTAAAGCGGCACCTTCAGGGAGCACTTCTCCGGCACGCTGGCTCACTTCTGAAGCCCCTGTTGCCTCAATAACAACATCTGGTAATACCTTTTGGATGAGCGACACATAATCTTTTGCTGTTTCGATGCCGCGCGCTTCTGCCTGCATCATGCCAGGTGCATTCAAGTCAGCATCTGCAACGCCGACAACATTGAAGCGCCCGCTTTTTTCAAGCTGCTCTAAAAGTGCTTGCCCTCCCCGGCCTGCACCTATAATAATTGTTTTTTTCAACATGCACCCTCCCGGTTTCTCCGTCACGAACTTGTCGTTTGCCTAAACAGGCCGCTTCGTTTACAATAGCGACGTAACGTGAAGGAGGTCATTTTATGCGCATTATTGCGTTTTTAATCTTAGTGATCCCCGGTATTTTAGCCGGTGTCGGTATTAAATGGATGCGCGATGTATTTTTCGGCGTCCTGCACGCACCAATCCCTTGGCTCAGCCTGCAATTTTTCCTCGGCCTTGCCATGATGATCGGCGGTATTTGGTTTATCGCTGGGTTCATTTTACACCGGGATCGTAAGCGCGGCAAAGTTCCACCTAAAACAGAACAGAAATCCGTCTAAAAGACCGGGCATGCTTATTCATTAGCAGCCCGGTCTTTGTATGAATACATAGGAGAAAAAACTTCTGCCATACTACATGACAGAGGTGATGACAGTGTTTACAAAAATCGAGTCCCGTTACGGTTACGACATGTATAAAGCGGAGTATAATGACAACTTATATATTATTCAATACAATCCAGAACGCGGAGAAATTGAACAAATGCGTCCTCTCTCTGACGGAAGCACCGACGTTGTCGCCCATTTATTTTACGACCATATCGCTTCAAAAGATAATGAAACGTCTCATTAGAAAGCAGTATTTTCCTACACCTTGAAATGATCAACGCCTGCTTTACATGTTTAGCATGAAGCGTTTTCGGCAATACACCGGCAAATAACCAAAACATGGCAGGAGGTCAGTCGTTTGGACATTTACGAGATGCAGCAGAACGGTCAGCCGAAGCAGACGCAGCCCGCACAACCCGGGATCGAATCAGACATGAACCCGCGCCCTGTACAGCCGGAGTATTATACAGGCAGTGGGAAGCTGCAAGGAAAAACAGCACTCATTACCGGTGGGGACAGCGGCATCGGAAGAGCTGTCGCCTTGGCTTATGCGAAAGAAGGAGCAGATATTGCGATCAATTACCTGCCTGAAGAACAGTCTGATGCTGATGAAACGACAACTTTGATCGAACATGAAGGACAGCGCTGCCTGCAGCTGCCAGGTGATGTGTCAGATGAAAGTGTCTGCATATCTTTGATCAATGAGTGCGTTACACAACTTGGCGGATTAAATATTTTAGTGAACAATGCAGCCATTCAATTTCCGACCGCTGATATTGAACAAATTTCTGCAGAACAGTGGGAAAAGACATTTCAAACGAACATTCACAGCGTCTTTTACATGAGCAAAGCGGCCATCCCCCATTTAACAAAAGGCGATGCGATTATTAATACAACATCAGTCAATCCATATACCGGCAATCCAGAGCTTATGGATTACACCGCGACAAAAGGCGCGATCGTTGCTTTTACACGGAGTCTCGCCCAAAACGTTGCAGAACGAAAAATCCGGGTCAACATGGTCGCGCCAGGACCGGTATGGACCCCGTTAATTCCTTCGACCTTTGATGAAGACACCGTCAGCCAGTTTGGTACGAACACCCCACTCGGCCGCCCGGGACAGCCGGCGGATCATGCCGGCGCATATGTGCTCCTTGCTTCAGATGACGGCGCATATATTACCGGACAGTGTATTCACGTAAACGGCGGTATGATCATGTCTTCTTAAGCTGTGGTGACCCTGCTTTTCGAACCGAAAAGGCAGGGTCATGTATATATTAGCGTTTTTTTACCATTCTAACGGTTTGGAGTGTACAGCCAAAGAAGTCCTCATTAAAAACTTCAACGACTTCAAAACCTTTAGCGATATAAAACTGCTCAGCACGGGCATTTCCTTTTTCCACTTCTACATCAATCGAGGCGTCAGCTGGAAGCTCTGTCTGCAGAGCTTTAAACAACTCCGCACCTACTCCCTGTCCTTGATATGCCGGCAGAAGATAAATTGCAGCAAGCTCAAATCGTTCCGGGTCTTTGATGAAGGCATTTGCAAAGCCTACCACCTGATCTTTATGCCTTACAACGAACATAAGCGTGTGCGTGATTTTTTTCTGAAGCATTTCTGTTGCATATGCACGTGCTAAAAATGCATCTTGAATGTTTCTTGGAATTAAGCCTTCGTATGTATCGTGCCATGTTGTCTGCGCGACCTTTTGAATCCCTTGGACATCCGTCTCTAGCGCAGGTGAAATGGTCACTTCACTCTTCATTTTTCAGCCTCCTTTTAAACAACTTTTTTCAAGCTTAACATAGCTTTCACAAATGGAAGGACACGAATATTCGCGTATGCTATACTTTCGAAGCAGTTATTGTTTGAGGAGGAAGTGATCATGGCTTTTACAGCTGGATTGATCTTGAATGCGATTATTTTTGTGTTAGCTAAATTGTTCCCTTACACTCGCAATCAAGCTATGATGATTATTTTAATTGCTTTTGGCATCATCGCCGGAGCCGCTTTTTTAAATCACGGAGATGAACGTGCACAGCTTCTACAAATTAGTCTCGGCATGTTTGCTGCCGCACTCGTCATTCGAATTTTTCAAACTACGCGGGAGTCGCGTAAAAAAGATAAAGCAAGTTAATCGGGTCACCGTCTTTTAAGCTAAACGAACAACAGTCAACAACGTTACAAGTAAGCCTGCGCATATATTCAATAGGCGCAGGCTTTATTTTTGTCATTTACTTACGTGGAAAGGCAAACAACACCGTCGGAAGGGCAGCCAGGGCTGTAATAAGCAGCCAGTCAACCGCCGGCAGTGCCGTTGTATGAAAGATCGGTTGCAAAAGCGGGGCATAAATGACAACAAGCATTAGCGCAACAGAGGAGATCACCGCACCTACAAGCCACATGTTAGACAATGGATTGCGACTAAATATAGAAGTTTCACTTCTGCAGTCAAAAACATGAATGAGTTGTGCTGTAATTAAAGTTGCAAACGCAATGGTTTGGGCTTTCGTTAAGTTATCCGGCTCTAGTGCAAGGCTTGTAACAAAAGCAATTAAAGTGACAATACCGATTAAAAAACCTCGAGTGATTACTTTAAACCCAAGACCCCTTGCAAAAATACTTTCATTCGGCGCTCGCGGTCCACGCTTCATGGCGTCTTTTTCTGCCCGATCCACCCCAAGGGCAAGTGCCGGAAGCCCATCCGTGACTAAATTAATCCATAAAATTTGAATCGCAGCAAGCGGCAGCGGCAGACCGAGAAGCATAGCGAATAACATGACAAGAATCTCACCAACATTTGAAGCAAGCATGTAGCGGATAAACTTACGAATGTTATCGTAAATATTCCGTCCTTCTTTCACCGCCTGCTTCAAGGTAGCAAAGTTATCATCACCCAAGATGAGGGCGGCCGCTTCTTTTGCAACACCGGTGCCGGTTTTTCCCATCGCCACACCAATATCTGCTGCTTTTAATGCCGGCGCATCATTCACCCCATCACCGGTCATCGCTACAATGTGACCATTTTGCTGCAGTCCTTGAACGAGTTCAAGCTTATGCTCCGGCGTCACACGGGAAAAGACGTAAGCGGTCCGCAGCGCTTCTTTTGCCTCAGCTTCATTTAATTTCTCCCATTCTGCACCTGTGATCACCCGGCCGTGCGGCGGCATCATATCAAGCTCTCTAGCAACAGCCGCTGCTGTTTTTGGATGATCGCCAGTAATCATCACCGTTTTGACACCGGCACTGCGGCACTCAGCAATCGCTTCTTTTGCTTCAGGGCGTGGTGGATCCATAAACCCGAGCATACCGGTGAGTACTAAATTGTCTTCTGTCGGCTTTTCTCCTGGGCTCACATGTTTATACGCAACAGCTAGCGTGCGCAGTGCCCGATCGGCAAGAGAAGCTACTGCTTTTTGCCACGTCATTGTATGCATTGGCGAAAGTGGCACTTCTTTACCACCTTGGTGCACCCTCGTGCTCCGCTCCACTAAAATGTCCGGTGCACCGCGCACAATGAGCATCCGCTCTTTTGTTTCGTTCTCCATTAACACCCCTGCCCGTTTTCTAGTGCTGTCAAACGGGTACGTTTCAATGACGCGCCATGCAGAAGAATCTGGCAAAATACGAGCGGCACAGGCAGTCACTGCTTCTTCCATTGGATCTCCGCCGCCTTTTTCCAGCCCGGCAGCAGCAGTTGTAAGTAATTGCATCGCCGGCTTCGGTACTTGACCTTTATCAATTTCAGCCGCACTGATATCAGTTCCCCAGCACCACATACGCTGCAGGCTCATTTCATTTTTTGTGAGTGTTCCAGTTTTATCCGAACAAATAACCGACGCACAACCGAGCGTTTCCACCGCAGGGAGCCGCCGTACAATCGCTTTTTCCTTAATCATTCGCTGCACACCAAGTGCAAGCGCCACCGTCACAATCGCAGGCAGGCCTTCCGGAATTGCTGCAACTGCAAGAGATACGCCGGCAAAGATCATTTGATATACATCCTGTCCTTGCCAAACACCAGCAAGGACGACAAATAAGGTTAACAATAATGCCGAAGCGACGAGCACTTTTCCAAGGTGATCGAGCCGCTTCTGCAGTGGCGTGAGCACCTGTTCGGTATGCTGCAGTAAATGCGCAATCCGGCCCATCTCGGTTTTCATGCCTGTCTCAGTTACAACGGCAAGTCCTTCACCTTTCACAATCGATGTGCCGCTATATATCATCGTTGTACGCTCAGCGATCGGCGCATCTTGATCCAATTGATCTTCATCGATTTTTGCTACCGGACGGCTTTCTCCAGTTAGAGGCGCTTCTTCCGCGTACAATCCTGAAGCTTTAAGCATCCTGGCGTCAGCACACACACGCGTCCCAGCTTTTACGTGTACAATGTCTCCGGGTACCACATCCCCTGCTTCTACATCCATCCACCGGCCATCGCGAAGTAACGTGACCGTGTGCGCTTGATATTTTTTTAATGCCTCAAGTGACCGTTCGGCTTTACGTTCCTGGAAAAAACCAAGAACACCATTTAAAAGCACGATAAACATGATCGTTAGTGCATCAACATACTCGCCGAGCAATCCGGATACAAGGGTTGCTGCAAGCAGGATTAACACCATAAAATCGCGGAACTGCGCCAAAAACAAGAGGAGCGCGTTCACAGGCGGTGCTTCATCCATCACATTTCGTCCGCAAGATTCAGCCCGCCGCACGGCTTCAACGTTTGTCAAACCTTGGGTGTGTGAAGTTTTTAGTTGTTTCACCGTTTCGTCTTTACTTAACGTATGCCAGTTCACAGACGTCCCCCGCTCTCTTTTTGCATCTTGTCCCATCGTATTCAGTGAATGGGATAAACATGCTATACTTGCAGACGGAACATAAAGGAGTGATGTCTGATGGCATTTGACGGCATTGTCACCCATGCGGTGGCACACGAATTAAACGAAACGATTGCCGGCGGTCGGATTACAAAGGTCCGCCAGCCGACAAAACAAGATAT
Organism: Salsuginibacillus halophilus; assembly: GCF_003014715.1. Classification (GTDB taxonomy): domain Bacteria; phylum Bacillota; class Bacilli; order Bacillales; family Marinococcaceae; genus Salsuginibacillus; species Salsuginibacillus halophilus. Next base: position 2,578 of record NZ_PYAV01000001.1, on the reverse strand, counting down.
GACCCTAACCATCCGGGCGGGGCGGGTAAATCATACGCTGCTCTTATCTGTGAACTCTCAGTTTGCCCGCGTTCATTTGACCGAGGATTCATATGAACAACCGGCTGAGCCGCCAATGTTCTGCATGATGCTGCGTAAGCATTTAGACGGAGCTTTTCTGCGCCGCGTTGAACAAGCTGGCATGGAGCGGATGTTAACTCTTGTAATTGATGGACGAAATGATTTAGGTGACCCAGCGGAAAAACACGTTCATATTGAAATTATGGGCAAGCACGCCAATATTCTGCTCGTAGATCCATCAGAGAACCGTATCCTTGATGCAATTAAACATTTACCGCCTTCGGTCAACAGCTTTCGTACGATCCTTCCCGGGCAGCCGTACATCGGACCGCCAGCACAGGATAAATTAAACCCGCTTACAGTAGCAAAAGATGATATTCTACGTAAACTCGATGCCAACCAAGGCCGGATTGACCGACAGCTCGTTCATAATTTTTCGGGGATCTCCCCACTCGTTGCTGGTGAAATTACGCACCGCGCCGGCCTGGGGCGGATCGAACGTACCGCCGAAACGTTTTTGGACATGATGCAAGAGATTCAAGCCCATACGTACAACCCGTGTATTGCTGAAAATGATGGGAAAGAATACTTTTCAGCTGTCCTTCTTACCCGCTACGGTAAAGACGCTGCAGATGCTGAATCAATCAGCCGGCTGCTTGACAAATTTTATTCCGGCAAAGCTGAACGGGACCGGGTGAAGCAGCGAGCACACGACTTAGAACGCTTATTAAAAAATGAGTGGGAGAAAAATGAGCGTAAAATTACAAAGTTAGAAGAGACACAAAAACAGGCAGAGGCAACGAAAGAAGCGCAAAAGTACGGTGAGCTTTTAACTGCGCACATGCACTTAATCCAGCAGGGGATGACTGAAGTAGAAGTGATGGATTATTACGACGAAGAATCTCCTTATATCAAGATCGCCCTTGATGAAGCTAAAACACCGTCAGAAAACGCACAGTCATATTTCTCTAAGTATACGAAAGCAAAAAACTCCGAGCGCTACACCGCCGAACAAATCGAAGCAACAAAAGCAGAGTCTGCTTATTTAGAACGCCTGCTGCAGCAACTTGATGCTGCCTCTCCGGAAGATGTAGCAGAAATTCGTGAAGAACTTGAAGAAGAAGGCTATGTTAAGCAAAAAACGGCGAAGAAAAAGCGGAAGAAACAAAAAGCACCTGTACTTGATGCTTATGAATCTTCCGAAGGTATTCAGCTGTTTGTGGGAAAAAATAATAAGCAGAACGAATATTTATCGATGCGATACGCGCGGCAAAGCGATACGTGGCTGCACACAAAAGATATCCCAGGATCGCACGTTTTAATCCGCGCCGAAGATTTTTCAGAAGAAACCTTACAAGAAGCAGCTGTGCTTGCTGCTTATTTCTCAAAAGCGCGTGAATCCAGCTCAGTTCCGGTGGACTACACGCTCATCCGGCACGTACGCAAACCAAAAGGGGCAAAGCCCGGCTTTGTCACATACGACAATCAAAAAACAATCTTTGTTACACCTGATTCTGCTGAAATCCAGCAGTTGAAAAACAACACGAAAAAAGAGAACGAAACCTCGTAAAAAAACAGCCGGAGTTTCCAGCTGTTTCAGCGTGTAGACAAACCGTTAAAATGAATGATGGCTGACATCGCTTTTCGGCGGACGCTTGCCACGGGTACGGCCTCAACTTCCTCGGTAGAAAATCACTACCTGCGGGATTTTCGGCTCGTACTGTTCCCGAAGGCGTCGCCGCCGATGCTTGTCAGCCTTGCGTTATTTGATGAACATAATCGGCAGAGGGATTTTTATCAAGCAATATCTACATGAATCTGTTTCATCATGATGCATCATAAACGATTAAGCGAACCATATCCGTTGGAAATGATGATCATCTGTAAATTGAAGAGTGACCGAAACGAAAGACGGCGACTCCCAGAGGATTAAGCGCAGGCTGAAGATCCACTTGTTCGAATGATTTATATTCGAACAAGTTAGCTGAAGCCAAGCCCTCGGGAAAGCGTCCGTCTGAAGTGAAGGTCACCGGTTTTTACCCTGCTGACCTCTTATGATTAAAAAGTAAAGCGTTTGAACAAAAAAAGCCCTCCGGCTGTTTAGCCGGAGGGCTGGTTTGCTTGGCGACGTCCTACGCTCACAAAGGGTTGCCCCTTCATTACCATCGGCGCTGAAGAACTTAACTTCCGTGTTCGGCATGGGAACGGGTGTGACCTCTTCGCCGTCATCACCAAGCTGATTGAGCGTCGTTCGCTCAAAACTGGATAACCGACAACTGCTTCCACAATGATCTGCGTCTTGGTTCATAAATGTGTCTATAGGATAAGCCCTCGATCGATTAGTATCGGTCAGCTCCATGTGTCACCACACGTCCACTTCCGACCTATCAACCTCGTCATCTTCGAGGGATCTTACTCACTTAACGTGATGGGAAATTTCATCTCGAGGGGGGCTTCATGCTTAGATGCTTTCAGCACTTATCCCGGCCGCACGTAGCTACCCAGCGATGCTCCTGGC